>NZ_JADDRH010000006.1:0-214265 GCF_044904505.1 Pseudomonas sp. 3HC3 | reverse complement strand
GCTCACCACGATGTTGGCCAGAAGCAAAAAGCTTCCTCGAACAGGCCTGATACATAGATGCAACCGGGTTCCTATGTTCAAAAAAGCAGCTAGACAGTGTGGGCGAGTCCATACATAGGAGCGGGTTCACCCGCGAATACGGTGGCGGCTGCGACGTTGAATGACCGGGGATATTGGCCAGCAGGGCCGGCCTCTTCGCTGGTGAACCCGCTCCTACGGGGATCGCGCCAGCCCTTGAGAAGCGACAGAACAGTTGCTTCAAGGGCTTAATAGCGGTGGCCTTCGATCACAAACGACTTGGCTGCCGGCCTGTTGCGCACCGCCGCCGGTGTACCATCAAGCACCAGTACATAATCGTTCTGCTTGTCCATGCCCTCCGGATCGGTCCATTGCTCGTCTCTGGCCGCAACCTGGGCAACCACATGCCCGTTCTTGATAATGGTCAGATAGCCATTGGCGTTGCTGTTCCAGCGAAGCCGTCCTTTGTTCTCGTCGGCCCGCGCCTTGCGTACGCCAGTATCACCCAGTAAAGGCGTGCCATCCAATAGCCATTCCGGCTGCAGCTTGAGGCCCATGTGGCGCAGCACCGTGGGCGCTACCGAGGTCTGCGCGGGTAGCCCGTACAGGTTGCCGGGCCCAGGCATCTCCACCGGAATGCTCAGCTCGGTCAGTTCCTGATTTAACGGCTTGTTGCTGGCGATGAAAATACGCTTTTCCTGCTCCGAAGCGCCGCCATGGCCTTTCCCCCAATAGTCGCGGCCATGGTTGGTACTGACGAGTACCAGCCAATCTTCCTGCGGGAACATGCGACGCCGCTGGTCGACCTTGTCCAATAGCCGCCCGATCTCGCTGTCGGCTTTGCGCAACGCCTGTGCATAGCGCTCACCATAACCTGTGTGATGGCCGATCTGGTCAGGTTCATTCAGTTGAATGAACGTGAAATCAGCAGGTGTGTCGCCGAGGATCTGCAACGTACGCTCAATCACCTGTTCATCCGGCAATCCACTTTCGCGTACATCGGCGTCATGGGCGTCCTCCAGCAGAAATGCCGTGTTGATGGGTGACCAGTTTACGATGCTGGAGAGGTAGGCATTGGGGTAGGCCAGGCGTAGCCGCTTGAACAGGCTAGGAAACGCCGGGTTTACCCGTTGCGAGTCGTCGTCCGATTCAACGCCATGCTTGTTGCTCCACACGCCAGTCAGCAAAGTGATCCAGCCAGGGCCGCTCAAAGTGAGCTGCTCGCTGGCTTTACCATTGATACCCCCGGCGTAAGCCTTGCCGTAATACAGCCGCTGCTTCAGGTTGGTCGCATCGCCCAGTTGCAGGTATTGCTGCAACTGTACGCCATCAAGGCCGATGAGCAAGGTTTTAGGGCGGCTCGGGTGCCGGGCCGTGTCACAGCCTGGCTGCAGGGTCAGGAACAGCAGTAACAGCAAACTCGCCAGTCGCATGTTGGCGCATCCTTGAAAGCACGCAACGAGCGTTGCAACAAAGTGGCCTGCCCACAACTGGCAGAAATACCAGGTGGTTTACGTTTTTGCCTGCGATCCAGTAAGCTGCGTCAATTCATCGGATGATTGGTTGAGTGGCATGAATACAGAGCTGACCAAGCGCTCCCTGGTGGAGTTGGCCGTAGAGCGCATGCGCGAATGCATCGTGCTGGGCGATTGGCAGGTCGGCCAGCGCCTGCCTACCGAGCCAGAGCTTGCCTTGCAGCTGGGCATCAGCCGCAACACCGTGCGTGAGGCCATGCGTGTGCTGGCGTTCAGTGGTCTGGTGGAAATTCGCCAGGGTGACGGCAGCTACCTGCGCACTGCCCAGGACCCGCTGCAGGCGGTGCATGCGATGTCCCGGTGTACGCCCGATCAGGCCCGTGAAACCCGCCATATCCTCGAGGTGGAGGCCGTCGGCCTGGCGGCTTTGCGCCGTACCGATGCTGACCTGAAAGCGCTACGGGATGCCCTTGAAGGCAGTGCCAGGCACTTTCACGGCGATGTCGATGCCTATGTTGCCTGCGATCTGGTGTTCCACCAGCGGCTGGTCGATGCCGCCCACAACCCGGCATTAAGCGAGTTGTACCGTTACTTTTCCGGGGTCGTGGCTGCCGCACTGCAACACAGTTTGTCGACCGTTCCGCGCTGCCAGGCCACGTTCGACTTGCATGGGCAGATCCTCGAGGCCATCAAGCAACGTGACGCTGAACGGGCCAAGTGCCTGAGCCGTACCCTCATTGAATCCTGACACCGAGAAGGCCATGGCTGAATCCATCACCCGTAATACCCCCTCGAACGAGCGGGATCTCGATGAGCTGCTGATCGACGCTGAAGCTGACGACGAGCAGGTCCAGCAGCAGGCTGTGGTGTTGCGGCGGCCCTGGCTGTTGCTGCTGGGCCTGGTGCTGGTGGCCTTGAACCTGCGCCCGGCATTGTCGAGCATGGCTCCGGTGCTTGGCCAAGTATCTGAAGGCCTGGGGCTGAATGCTTCGCAGGCTGGCTTGCTGACCACCTTGCCGGTGCTCTGCCTGGGTCTGTTTGCTCCCTTGGCGCCGGTGCTGGCGCGGCGCTTTGGCAGCGAGCGGGTGATTCTTGGCATCCTCGTCACCTTGGCACTTGGCCTCGTGGTACGAAGCACCTTTGGGGCTATCGGGGTGTTCCTCGGCAGCCTGATGGCGGGGGCCAGCATCGGCATTATCGGTGTGTTGTTGCCGGGTATCGTCAAGCGCGACTTTCCGCAGCATGCTGGCACGCTGACTGGCGTGTACACCATGGCATTATGCCTGGGCGCTGCCATGGCCGCGGGTGCCACCGTACCTTTGGCCCAGCATTTCGACGGCAACTGGGCACTAGGGTTGGGCTTCTGGGTGCTGCCGGCCTTGCTGGCCATGCTGGTGTGGCTGCCACAGGCTCGTCAGGGGCATGGCCTGCACAAGGTGGCCTATCGCGTGCGAGGCCTGTGGCGTGACCCACTGGCCTGGCAGGTGACCCTGTACATGGGCCTGCAGTCATCACTGGCTTACATCGTGTTCGGTTGGTTGCCATCGATCCTGATCGGCCGCGGCCTTAGCCCTACCGAGGCAGGGCTGGTGCTGTCAGGGTCGGTAATCGTGCAGTTGATCAGCTCGCTCAGCGCACCTTGGCTGGCCACCCGCGGCAAGGACCAGCGGCTGGCGATCGTGGTAGTCATGTCGGGGACGCTGGCGGGGCTGTTCGGTTGCCTGTATGCGCCACTTTCCGGGTTGTGGGGGTGGGCCATTGTGCTGGGCCTGGGGCAGGGCGGTACCTTTGCCCTGGCGCTGACCTTGATCGTGCTGCGCTCGAAGGATGCCCATGTGGCGGCGAACTTGTCGAGCATGGCCCAGGGGGTGGGTTATACCCTCGCCTCAATGGGGCCATTTGCGGTGGGCCTGGTGCATGACCTGACTGGCGGCTGGGCGGCCCTGGGCTGGATTTTTGCGGTGCTGGGCGTCGGCGCCATCGTGTTCGGTCTGGGGGCCGGGCGGGCGCTGCATGTGCAGGTGACCAGCGAGAAAGTCTGAGGCCTGTTTTGCAGTACCGTCCTCTTACCCGCCAAGAGGGCGGTACTGGCATAAGCCATCGGGGCAGATTATCGTGCAGCTTTCGAACCTAGGACGGACCAGCCCCCCATGAGCGATGCCAACCGCGCCCTGATCACCCGTTTCTACCAGGCCTTCCAGCGCCTGGATGCCGACGCCATGCTGGCCTGCTACAGCAACGATATCGTTTTCAGCGACCCGGTGTTCGGCACCCTGCGCGGCAAGGACGCCGGCGATATGTGGCGAATGCTCACCACTCGCGCCAAGAACTTCACCCTGACATTCGACAGCATACGTGCAGATGAGCACAGTGGCAGCGCGCACTGGGTGGCTACCTACCTGTTCAGCCAGACCGGCCGTGTTGTGGTCAACGATATCCAGGCACGCTTTGTCATTCGTGATGGGCTGATTTGCCAGCATGACGACACCTTTGACCTGTGGCGCTGGTCGCGGCAAGCGTTGGGTGTTCCTGGCATGCTACTGGGGTGGTCGCCCCTGATGCAGAACAAGGTCCGCCTGCAGGCATTCAAGGGGTTGCGCGCATTCCAGCAGGCCCAGGGTGAGTGAAGTCGTCGAACCTGTCGTTGGTAAGCCCTGGTTTGTCTATCTGGTAAGGGCAGCCAATGGCTCGTTGTATTGCGGCATCAGCGATGACCCGCAGCGTCGGTTCGCCGCACATCAGAAAGGGCAGGGCGCCCGCTATTTCAAGACCAGCCCGGCCCAGGCGCTGGTGTATGTGGAGCAGTGGCCGGACAAGGGGGCGGCGCTGCGCCAGGAGCGGTTGGTGAAACGGCTGCGCAAGTCGGCGAAGGAGGCACTGGTGGCCTCCTTTGGCGGCTTGGAGGAAATCAGTCCTTGCGGCGCTTCAGCTGATCCACCAACGTTGTCGGCAGCCCCTTGATGATCAAGGTCCCCGCCGCTTCGTCATACTCCACCTTGTCCCCCAGCAGATGCGCCTCGAAGCTGATCGACAGCCCCTCGGCACGCCCGGTGAAACGGCGGAACTGGTTGAGGGTGCGTTTGTCCGCCGGAATTTCCGGCGACAGGCCGTAGTCCTTGTTGCGGATGTGGTCGTAGAACGCTTTGGGGCGGTCCTCGTCGATCAGGCTGGACAGCTCTTCGAGCGTCACCGGCTCGCCCAGCTTGGTCTGGGTGGTGGCGTATTCCACCAGGGTCTGGGTTTTTTCGCGGGCGGATTCTTCCGGCAGGTCTTCGCTTTCGACGAAATCGCTGAAGGCCTTGAGCAGGGTGCGGGTTTCGCCCGGGCCGTCGACACCTTCCTGGCAGCCGATGAAGTCACGGAAGTAGTCTGAGACCTTCTTGCCGTTCTTGCCCTTGATGAACGAAATATACTGCCTGGAGTTCTGGTTGTTCTTCCACTCCGACAGGTTGATGCGTGCTGCCAGGTGCAGTTGGCCCAGGTCGAGGTGACGGGAAGGGGTCACGTCGAGCTCGGCATTCACCGCCACGCCTTCGCTATGGTGCAGCAGGGCGATTGCCAGGTACTCGGTCATGCCTTGCTGATAGTGGGCAAACAGGATGTGGCCGCCGGTGGACAGGTTGGACTCTTCCATCAGCTTCTGCAGGTGCTCGACAGCCACGCGGCTGAAGGCGGTGAAGTCCTTTTCTTCATCCAGGTACTGCTTCAGCCAGCCGCTCAGCGGGTAGGCACCCGATTCGCCGTGGAAAAAGCCCCAAGCCTTGCCTTGCTTGGCGTTGTAGCTGTCATTGAGGTCGGCCAAGAGGTTCTCGATGGCGTCGGAGGCAGCCAGTTCGGAGTCACGAGCATGCAGCACGGCGGGGCTGCCATCGGGCTTTTTGTCGATCAGGTGAACGATGCAATGACGGATTGGCATGGAATTCTCGGCGAGCTGCAAAAGTTGCCAAGTTTACCCTAGACACAAGGTGATGCAGTGGCCGTATGTTGGCGGATATGTCGGTTGTTCGTTTTTTGTTCAGTTTTGTGTGTTTTTAGCTGAAACCCCCGAAAAACCTGCATTTAATCAAAGTGCGAAGCGGATATTTATCCATTCCTGTGGTAGTTTTGCGCGGTCTTGCGCCCCTCGTGTGGCGCAGTGCTGGCAGCTTGCTTTCGTCGTGTCGAACCAAACGCCGATTTACGTATCTACATACGCAATTGGCGCGGCCCTCCATTTCAAGGGGCTGGCCCGATAACGTCGTAGTCCGCTGCATAACCATCGAATTTGATAGGGAAGGAACACCACCATGGCATTGACCAAAGACCAACTGATTGCCGACATCGCCGAATCGATCGCCGCGCCAAAAGCCACCGCCAAGAACGCTCTGGAGCAACTGGGCCAGATCGTTGCCGACCAACTGGAAAACGGCGCTGAAATCACTCTGCCAGGCATCGGCAAGCTGAAAGTCTCCGAGCGTCCTGCCCGTACCGGCCGCAACCCTTCGACTGGCGCTGCCATCGAAATCGCTGCCAAGAAAGTCGTCAAGTTCGTTCCAGCCAAAGTGCTGACCGACGCTATCAACAAGTAATTGTTGCTTTGACGAAACCGCGCCCGGCTTGCCCGGGCGCGGTTTTTTCATGCCTGTGATTTACGCTGGGCGTGCCAGGCCTGGCGTGCGATGTCGTCATGGAAGCTCCAGGCAACCATGCGGCTCTGTTTCTGCCCCTGGCCCATCTCAATGATGCGCACGGCCTTGGCGCCGGATTTCTTCAACGCGGCTTCGATTCCTGGCAGGTTGCTGGCCTTGGACACCAGGCTGGTGAACCACAGCACTTGTTCGGCGTACTGCACGCTTTCGCCAACCAGCTGGGTGACAAAGCGGATTTCTCCGCCTTCGCACCACAGTTCATTGTTCTGGCCACCGAAGTTCAGCACCGGCAGCTTGCGTTTGGGGTCCTGCTTGCCGAGGTTCTTCCATTTGCGCTGGCTGCCGCGGGTGGCTTCGTCGCGTGAGGCATGGAAGGGCGGGTTGCACAAAGTCAGGTCGAAGCGTTCGCCCTCCTGCAGCAGGCCGCTGAGGATGTGTGCTCGGTTGGCCTGTTGACGCAGGGTAATGGCCTTGCCCAAACCGTTGGCCTGGATGATGGCCTTGGCCGAGGCCAAGGCCACGGGGTCGATGTCTGAGCCGAGGAAGCGCCAGCGGTAGTCGCTGTGGCCCAGCAGTGGATAGATGCAGTTGGCCCCCACGCCGACGTCCAGCGCGCGCACTTGGGTACCCCTTGGAACGTCGCCGGAATTGTCATCGGCCAACAGGTCGGCGGCTACGTGGATGTAGTCGGCACGGCCAGGAATGGGCGGGCACAGGTAATCGGCCGGGATGTCCCAATGCTGGATGCCGTACTGGGCCTTGAGCAGTGCACGGTTGAACACGCGTACGGCTTCGGGGTTTGCAAAGTCGATGCTGGGCTTGCCGTGGGGGTTGGTGATGGTGAAACGGGCCAGATCAGGGTGGGCCTTGATCAGGCTGGGGAAGTCGTAGCGACCCTGGTGGCGGTTGCGCGGGTGCAAGGTGGGTTTGTTCGGGGTCATGGCAGTGTCCAGCCCTATACGAGCGGTGGCTTGAAGAACCTGGGGCTGCTACGCAGCCCTTTCGCGACACAAGGCCGCTCCCACGGGGGGGCGCCTTGAAGGTTGGCGCCGTCCTGTGGGAGCGGCCTTGTGTCGCGAAAGGGCCGCGCAGCGGCCCCAACGGTCTCTCTAGTGATTACAGCGCTGCAATCCGCGCATGCTGCTCGGTGAAGTTGGCCAAGGCCTGTTCAGACTCGGCCAGCTTGGCGCGTTCTTTCTCGATCACCGCTGGTGGGGCCTTGTCGACGAAGGCTGCGTTGGACAGCTTGCCGCCAACACGTTGCACTTCACCTTGCAGACGCTGGATTTCCTTGTTCAGGCGCGCCAGCTCGGCATCCTTGTCGATCAGCCCGGCCATTGGCACCAGCACTTGCAGGTCACCGACCAGAGCGGTAGCGGACAGCGGCGCTTCGTCGGCATCACCCAGTACGGTGAACGACTCGACCTTGGCCAGCTTCTTCAGCAGCGCTTCGTTTTCCTGCAGGCGGCGCTGGTCGTCGGCGTTGGCGTTCTTCAGGAACAGCGGCAGCGGCTTACCTGGGCCGATGTTCATTTCGGCACGGATATTACGCAGGCCGACCATCAGTTCTTTCAGCCACTCGATGTCGCCTTCGGCGGCGGCGTCAATGCGCGCTTCGTTGGCCACTGGCCAAGGCTGCAGCATGATGGTCTTGCCGTCGATGCCGGCCAGCGGCGCGATGCGCTGCCAGATTTCTTCGGTGATGAACGGCATGAACGGATGCGCAAGACGCAGTGCCACTTCCAACACGCGCACCAAGGTGCGGCGGGTGCCGCGGGCGCGCTCCACCGGGGCGTTTTCGTCCCACAGTACCGGTTTGGATAGCTCCAGGTACCAGTCGCAGTACTGGTTCCAGATGAACTCGTACAGCGCCTGGCTGGCCAGGTCGAAGCGGAACTGCTCCAGCTGGCGGGTTACTTCGGCTTCGGTACGCTGAAGCTGCGAGATGATCCAGCGGTCGGCCAGCGACAGCTCGTAGGCTTCGCCGTTCTGGCCGCAGTCTTCACCCTTGTCCAGCACGTAGCGGGCAGCGTTCCAGATCTTGTTGCAGAAGTTGCGGTAGCCTTCGACGCGGCCCATGTCGAACTTGATGTCGCGCCCAGTCGAGGCCAGCGAGCAGAAGGTGAAGCGCAGGGCGTCGGTGCCATAGCTGGCAATACCTTCGGGGAACTCGGCTTTGGTCTGCTTGGCGATCTTCTCGGCAAGCTTGGGCTGCATCATGCCGCTGGTGCGTTTTTCCAGCAGGGCGTCGAGGGTGATACCGTCGACGATGTCCAGCGGGTCCAGCACGTTACCCTTGGACTTGGACATCTTCTGGCCCTGGCCGTCACGTACCAGGCCGTGCACGTACACGGTCTTGAACGGCACCTGCGGGGTGCCATCTTCATTCTTGATCAGGTGCATGGTCAGCATGATCATGCGCGCAACCCAGAAGAAGATGATGTCGAAGCCAGTCACCAGCACGTCGGTGGAATGGAACTTCTTGAGGAATTCGGTCTGTTCCGGCCAGCCCAGGGTGGAGAATGTCCACAGGCCCGAGCTGAACCAGGTGTCGAGTACGTCGTCATCCTGACGCAGGACCACGTCGGCGCCCAGCTTGTGCTTGGCGCGCACTTCTTCCTCGTTGCGGCCAACGTAGACCTGGCCGGCCTCGTCGTACCACGCAGGAATGCGGTGGCCCCACCACAGTTGGCGGCTGATGCACCAGTCCTGGATATCGCGCATCCAGGAGAAGTACATGTTCTCGTATTGCTTGGGCACGAACTGGATGCGGCCATCTTCCACGGCGGCGATGGCAGGTTCTGCCAGCGGCTTGGTGGAAACGTACCACTGGTCGGTCAGCCACGGCTCGATGACCGTGCCGGAGCGGTCGCCTTTCGGCACTTTCAGGGCGTGGTCGTCGATGCTGACCAGCAGGCCCTGGGCGTCCAGGTCGGCGACGATCTGCTTGCGCGCGACAAAGCGGTCAAGGTTGGCGTACTGGGCCGGCAGTTGGGTGTCGACCTGCTCGTTGACGCTGCCGTCGAGGTTGAAGGCCTGGGCGCTGGCCAGCACGAAGGCGTTCTTGTCGAAGATGTTCAGCAGCGGCAGGTTGTGACGCTTGCCGACTTCGTAGTCGTTGAAGTCGTGGGCCGGGGTGATTTTCACGCAACCGGTACCGAACTCGGGGTCGCAATAGTCATCGGCGATGATCGGAATGCGGCGGCCGACCAATGGCAGTTCGACGAATTTGCCGATCAGTGCCTGGTAGCGTTCGTCGTTCGGGTTGACGGCCACGGCAGCGTCACCCAGCAGGGTTTCCGGACGTGTGGTGGCAACTACCAGGTAGTCCTGGCCTTCGGCGGTCTTGGCGCCGTCGGCCAGCGGGTAGCGCAGGTTCCACAGGTGGCCTTTCTCGTCGTGGTTTTCCACTTCGAGGTCGGAGATGGCTGTGTGCAGCTTGGTGTCCCAGTTGACCAGGCGCTTGCCGCGGTAGATAAGGCCGTCTTCATGCAGGCGCACGAACGCTTCTTTTACCGCTTCGGAGAGGCCGTCGTCCATGGTGAAGCGCTCGCGGCTCCAGTCAACCGACGAGCCCAGGCGGCGAATCTGGCGGCTGATGTTGCCACCGGACTGATCCTTCCATTCCCAGACTTTTTCCAGGAACTTTTCGCGGCCCAGGTCATGACGGTTCTGGCCTTTGGCTTCAAGTTGGCGCTCGACCAGCATCTGCGTGGCGATACCCGCGTGATCGGTGCCTGGCTGCCACAGGGTGTCGCGGCCTTGCATGCGGCGGAAACGGATCAGGGCGTCCATGATCGCGTTGTTGAACCCGTGGCCCATGTGCAGGCTGCCGGTTACGTTCGGCGGCGGGATCATGATGGTGTAGGACTCGCCTGCACCTTGTGGAGCGAAATAGTTCTCGGACTCCCAGGTGTTGTACCAGGAAGTTTCGATTGCGTGCGGCTGGTAGGTCTTATCCATGCGCGGCGGGACCCTGTGCATTTATTCGGGAAAGCCGGGAAGTATAACCAAGCTGGGGGCCGCAGGCGACAAGCTGCTGACAACTGTCGGAACAGTGTCGCCTGCTTCGCGGGCAAAGCGCAGGCTTCGAACCTGTGGGAGCGGGCGCGCCCGCGAAGCAGGCGACACCGTTGCCGGTTCTACTCGGAACGCTTGATCAGCCGCTCGATCCGCGCATCCAGCCGGCGCTTGATTTCGTTCTCGATATGCGGGGTAAAGTCGTTGATCACGTCCTGCATGATCATCTGCGCTGCGGCGCGCAGTTCGCTTTCCAGGTGCAGCAGGGTGTCCTGGCGGCGGGCCTGCGGGTCGTCCTCGGGTTCGGCAGCAACCGGCTCGGCGGGCGCCGCGGGGGCGCTGGCGGTTTCGTCCAGCAGCAACGGGATCTGCTCTACCGTCTCGGTGAGCAGCGGCGGTTGCAGGTCGGCGTCGCCAAGCAGCTGACGGATCGACTCGAGGTCATCGAGCAGGTGGGCGGAATCGGGCAAAGGGGAGGGCTTGTCCATCGTCGTCAAAGTCGCTGTAAGCGGTGGTCTTGCAGAGCATAGCCCTGTTCACGGTAGAAACGGAATCGCTCACGGGCTGATTGGCGGATAGCCGGCTCTTCAACAACGATTTCGGCCACCCGCTCGAACTGCCCGACAAAGCCCGGCACGCTGGCGCCGAGGTTGATCAGCAGATCGTGGTGCTCGCCGGCGTTGTCAGCCAGGCCCAGAACCACGTCAGCATCGGCATGCACCTCGGCGAGGTCGTGGGGCACGAAGGCCTCGCCCTTGAAGCGCCACAGGCGTTGGTCCAGTTCACTGCGCTGTTCTGCATCCTGGCAGTGCAGATAGACCCGGTGGCCGAGGCGCCAGGCCTTCTCGCACAGCTTGCAGGCGAAATCGAGCCGCGCCGACAGCGAGTCGGTGGGCAGAATGTAGAAGTCGACTTTGCTCATGGTGGGAATCGCCGGCCGGTGGCGCGCAAGGCACCACCGGATTCACGGCATCAGGCGCCAGCGCGGTCCAGCAGGTACTGGGTCAGCAGAGGAACCGGGCGGCCAGTGGCGCCTTTGTCCTTGCCGCCACTGACCCAGGCGGTACCGGCGATGTCCATGTGCGCCCAGTTGTAGGCTTTGGCGAAGCGCGACAGGAAGCAGCCAGCGGTGATCGTACCGGCCTTCGGCCCACCAATGTTGCCCATGTCGGCGAACGGGCTGTCCAGTTGTTCCTGGTATTCATCGAACAGCGGCAACTGCCAGGCACGGTCGTCGGCGCGCTTGCCGGCATCGAGCAACTGCCCGACCAGGTCGTCGTTATTGCCCATCAGGCCGGAGGTGTGGCTGCCCAGGGCGACGATGCAGGCGCCGGTCAGGGTGGCGATGTCGATGACCGCCTGCGGTTTGAAGCGCTCGGCGTAGGTCAGGGTGTCGCACAGCACCAGGCGGCCTTCAGCGTCGGTGTTGAGGATTTCCACGGTCTGGCCACTCATGGTGGTAACGATGTCACCTGGGCGGGTGGCACCGCCACTTGGCATGTTCTCGGCGCAGGCCAGCAGGCACACCAGGTTGATCGGCAGTTGCAGTTCGAGCACTGCATGCAGGGTGCCGAACACACTGGCGGCGCCGCACATGTCGTACTTCATTTCGTCCATGCCGGCGCCTGGCTTGAGGCTGATGCCGCCGGTGTCGAAGGTAATGCCTTTACCCACCAGCACGAAAGGCTTGTCGGCCTTTTTGCCGCCCTGGTAATTGAGCACGATCAGGCGTGGTGGCTGGTCGCTGCCCTGACCCACGGCGTAGAACGCGCCCATGCCCAGGTCCTTGATCTTTTTCTCGTCCAGCACTTCAACCTTGAGGGCCTTGTGTGCCTTGCCCAGGTCTTTGGCCTGTTCGGCCAGGAAGCTTGGGTGGCAAAGGTTAGGCGGCAGGTTGCCGAGGTCGCGGGTGAAGGCCATGCCGCTGGCGATGGCGCTGGCATGCTTGACCGCGCGCTCGACTTCGGCCTGGCCGGCTTTGTCGGCCAGCAGGGTGACCTTTTTCAGCGCGCGCGGCTCGGCTTTCTGGCTTTTGAAGCGGTCGAACACATACTCGCCGTCCAGCAGGGTTTCGGCCAGCAGGCGGTACTTGCCGTAATGGGCGTCGCGGTTGCTGACCGCGATATCGTCCAGGGCCAGCACTGCGTCAGTGCCGTTCAGACCCTTGAGCACGCCAGCGACACTGGTCACCAGTTTGCGCCAGGCGCGGTCGCCCATGGCTTCTTCCTTGCCGCTACCTACCAGCAGCACGCGCTCGGCCTTCAGGCCCGGGAGGTTCTGTAGCAGCAGGGTCTGGCCCGGCTTGCCGGCCAGGTCGCCGCGCTTGAGCACGGCGCTGATGGCACCTTCGCTGGCCAGGTCGGCAGCCTTGGCAACAGCGCCGAGCTTGCGGTTTTCCCCTACCGGAAGGACCAGTGTGGCGGTTTTTACGGATGCAGCAGCTACGCTTTTTACAACCAGTTCCATGTCAGGATCCCCGAATGATCAATACGAATGGCGCTGTATGTTCCAGCGCTCTGGACGGGCCTGGCCGCGTCGTCGCGCACCAGCGGAAAAGCTGCCAGTTTGAGCCTGTGGCAAGCGTGCTGACAACCCCGATGTGCGCCTTCGTACGCGGCCAAGTGACAGGGGCGGTCAATCACAGGATAATGCGCGCACTTTACATGGAGGTTCGCCTTTGGCGAACCGGCATTGGTCTTGGATGTACTAAGTCATTGTTTGGCGCCATTGCATGGCTGTCCGCCCTGACAACCCAGGAGTGTCTGGTTTGATCGTCTTTCGTTATCTGTCCCGCGAGGTCCTGGTCACCTTGAGCGCCGTCAGCGCTGTGCTGTTGGTGATCATCATGAGCGGGCGCTTCATCAAGTACCTGGCCCAGGCTGCCCAGGGCGTGCTCGACCCGGGCGTGTTGTTCCTGATCATGGGCTTCCGCTTGCCAGGCTTCCTGCAACTGATCCTGCCTCTGGGGCTGTTCCTCGGCATCCTCCTGGCTTACGGGCGCCTGTACCTGGAAAGCGAGATGACCGTACTGTCGGCCACGGGCATGAGCCAGCAGCGCCTGCTGGGCATGACCATGGCACCGGCTGCCCTGGTTGCCCTGCTGGTGGCCTGGCTGAGCCTGAGCCTGGCCCCGCTGGGCGTGGCCCAGGTGCAGCAGATCATCAGCCAGCAGGATGCCCTGACCGAGTTCGACACCTTGGTGCCGGGCCGCTTCCAGACTTTGCGTGATGGCTCGCGGGTAACCTATACCGAGCAATTGTCGGATGACCGCATCAACCTGGGCGGGGTGTTCATCTCCGAGAAGCGCTTCAACCAGGACAAGACCAAGGACCGCGCCCCGTCGGTGCTGGTCGCCGAGAAGGGCCACCAGGAAATCCAGGCCGACGGCAACCGCTACCTGGTCCTGGAAAACGGTTACCGCTACGACGGCAACCCGGGCCAGGCCGACTACCGCGCCATCAAATATGACACTTACGGCGTGCTGCTGCCCAAGCCGGAAGTCGCCGAGGAAGTGACCGAGCGCGAAGCGCTTCCCACTTCCGAACTGATCGGCAAGGAGGGCCTGCGTGAGCGTGCCGAGCTGCAATGGCGGCTGTCGCTGCCGATCCTGGTGTTCGTCGTCACCCTGCTGGCGGTGCCGCTGTCGCGGGTCAACCCGCGCCAGGGCCGCTTCCTCAAGCTGCTGCCGGCAATTCTTCTGTACATGGCCTACCTGACAATGCTGATTTCCGTACGCGGCGCCCTCGAGAAGGGCAAACTGCCGATCGCCCTGGGCATGTGGTGGGTCCACGGCCTGTTCCTGCTGATCGGCCTTGGCCTGATGTACTGGGAGCCGCTGCGCCTCAAACGCGCCGCCCGCCGTGCGGAGGTGGCCCATGGCTAAGCTCGATCGCTACATCGGCCAGAGCGTTCTGCTGGCCATTCTGGCTGTGCTGGGGATCATCCTCGGCCTGGCTTCGCTTTTCGCCTTCATCGATGAGATGAGCGACCTGAGTGACACCTACACGGTGATGGAAGCGGGCAACTATGTCCTGCTTACCGCACCTCGGCGGCTGTATGAAATGCTGCCAATGGCCGCCTTGATCGGTTGCCTGATCGGCTTGGGCAGTCTGGCCAGCAGCAGCGAGCTGACCATCATGCGTGCGGCTGGCGTGTCCATCGGTCGTATCGTCTGGGCGGTGATGAAGCCGATGCTGGTGCTGATGCTGGTTGGTCTGCTGATTGGTGAATATGTGGCACCGGTGACCGAGAACAAGGCCCAGGCCGACCGTTCCCTGGCCCAAGGTGGTGGTGAAGCACAAAGTTCCAAGCGTGGCATGTGGCACCGCCAGGGCGAGGAGTACGTGCACATCAACGCCGTACAGCCCAATGGCCTGCTGCTGGGCGTGACCCGCTACCGCTTCGACAGCGAGCGCAAGATCGTCACCTCGAGCTTTGCCCGCCGCGCGCAGTACCAGAACGACCACTGGCTGCTCGCCGATGTGCGTACCACCTACTTCCGTGGCGACCACACCGAGGTGGTCAACGCGCCGGAGGAGCGCTGGGATGTTTCGCTCACGCCAGAACTGCTCAATACCGTGATCCTCGCGCCGGAGTCGCTTTCGATTACCGGGTTGTGGGACTACATCCACTACCTGTCTGACCAGGGCCTGAACAACTCCCGCTACTGGCTGGCGTTCTGGACCAAGGTGCTGCAGCCGATGGTAACGGCGGCCCTGGTGCTGATGGCGATCTCGTTCATCTTTGGCCCGCTGCGTTCGGTGACCCTTGGTCAGCGTGTGTTCACGGGTGTACTGGTGGGCTTCGTGTTTCGCATTGGCCAGGACCTGCTCGGGCCTTCGAGCCAGGTATTCGGCTTCCCGCCGCTGCTGGCGGTAGTGATACCGGGGGGCATCTGTGCCTTGGCCGGTCTCTGGTTGTTGCGCCGGGCAGGGTAATAGCCTGAGTTGCACAAGAAAGCCGACCTCAGGGTCGGCTTTTTCATGGGTGTTGATCTGTCCCGGCCTCTTCGCGGGTAAACCCGCTCCTACAGGTACCGCGCAGGCATCAAGAAAGGGTCCGGACCGGCAACGCCAATCCTCTGGCTTATTTCTTCTGTTTAGGTACCCGCACCAACTGGCTTTCCGAGTAGATGTCATGCCAACCACGCTTGCGCTTGTCGATCAGCACCCAGACAAAACCCAGCCCGAGGCACAGCCACGAGGCGATAGACACGACAAACCGCAACAGCGCCTGCCACAGGCTGATGGCCGAGCCATCGGCATTCTGCACCCGAACGCCCCATACCTGCATACCCAGCGTCTGCCCACCGTGGGTCCAGAACTTGGCAAAGAAGCCGAACAGGGCAAACAGCAATACCGTAGATAGCAGTGGGTCGCCATCCAGTGCGCCGGCCTCGGTCAGCTCGCGCATACGTGCTTCGCCGATGATCGACATCTGAATCATCTTGTAGGCGCCGGCGGTCACGATCAGCAGTGCGGTGCACAGCAAAAAGTCGTAGAACATCGCAGCCAGGCGCCGGCCCAGGCCGACCGGCGGAAAATCACCCTGGGGTGTGAGTAAAGGCTTGGACATGCAGGACGCTCCAAAAGACGATCCCGCTATTCTACGGGCAAAAAAAAACCCCTGCACTTGGCAGGGGCTTTTCAAAGTCTGGCGCGGGATCAGACAGGTTGAACCTTGTCAGCCTGCATGCCTTTCTGGCCCTGAACTGCTTCAAAGGTAACCTTCTGGCCTTCTTTCAGGCTTTTGAAGCCGCTACCTTCGATAGCGCGGAAGTGCACGAACAGATCCGGACCGCTTTCTGGAGTGATGAAGCCGTAACCTTTTTCGTCATTGAACCACTTGACGGTACCGTTCTGACGCTCAGCCATTGTCTTATTTCCTATGAAACTTAAATTTTGATGACAGTTTCTTTCGCACTTTTTTGTAAGCGAAAGATTACTGGGCTGGGTTGCAGGAAGTAAGAGACGTCAAACGGGTTGTAGCAAATCTCGGCTACTGGCCCAGGTCACGAACTGTTGCGACCCATGCAAACACAGTGCAGTGACTCTACGCCAACTCCCGAGCGAAAAACAAGCCCTTGGTCGTATGGAAAACTGGCCGCTTGCCGATAACCGACCGATTTGTCGGAAACGGCATGGCGCCTGGCCTGGCGCCATGTTCAAAAGTTATTGGGCAGGTTCGAAAACGAATATGTCGACGCTGCCCAAAACCTTCACAAAGCCGTTTCAGCCACGGTAGTAACGTGGTGTCACGAAAGGCATTTTGCTGACTTTCAAGGCCACCTTCTTTCCACGCACCACGGCAAACAGTGCAGTGTCGAGTGCCGCATGTTCACTATCGATATAACCCATTGCGACAGGTGCAGCGAGTGTCGGGCCAAAGCCCCCGCTGCATACTTTACCTACCGGTTTATCGTTTGCGTCGACAATGTCCGCGCCTTCACGTACTGGCGTACGCTCTTGCGGCAACAGGCCGACACGTTTACGCGCCACTCCATCGCGCTGGTGGGCGAAGATCGCCTCGGCCCCAGGGAAGCCGGCAGCACGTGCACCCTCGGCACGGCGCACCTTGGAAATCGCCCACAGCAGGCTGGCTTCGATCGGCGTAGTCTCGCCGTTCATGTCGTGGCCATACAGGCATAGGCCGGCTTCCAGGCGCAGCGAGTCGCGTGCGCCCAAGCCGATCGGCTGAACTTCCGGTTCGGCCAGCAGGCGGCGGGCAAGGGCGTCGGCAGCGTTGACCGGTACCGAGATTTCGTAGCCGTCTTCGCCGGTGTAGCCCGAGCGGCTGACGAAGCAGTCCACACCCAGCAGCTTTACCCGGCGGAACTGCATGAAGGTCATGCCGGCCACTTCTGGAGCCAGGCGCTCCAGCACTTTGACCGCAGCCGGGCCTTGCAGGGCGAGCAGGGCACGCTCCTCGAACAGCGGCTGCACCTCGCAGCGGCTGCCGATGTGCGCTTGCAGGTGAGCCAGGTCCTGCTCCTTGCAGGCCGCGTTGACTACCAGGAATAGGGTGTCGTCGCCCAGGTTGGCAACCATCAGGTCGTCAAGAATGCCGCCTTGCTCATTGGTGAACATGGCATAGCGCTGCATGCCCACCGGCAGGTCGATGATATCCACTGGTACCAGGCTTTCCAGCGCCTTGGCGGCGTCAGCGCCACGCAGAATGATCTGGCCCATGTGCGAGACGTCGAACAGGCCGGCCTGCTCGCGGGTGTGCAGGTGTTCCTTGAGCACGCCCAGCGGGTACTGCACCGGCATGTCGTAGCCGGCGAACGGCACCATGCGCGCACCCAGTTCCAGGTGTAGAGCGTGCAGTGGGGTCTTGAGCAGTGTTTCGGACATCGATGACTCCTTGCTGTCATTGTCGGGTCAACATTCGATGATGTTGACGGCCAGGCCGCCACGGGCGGTCTCTTTATATTTGCTTTTCATGTCGGCGCCGGTCTGGCGCATGGTGCGGATGACCTTGTCCAGCGACACGTAGTGCTGCCCGTCGCCGCGCAGGGCCATGCGTACCGCGTTGATGGCTTTCACCGAGCCCATGGCATTGCGCTCGATACAGGGCACCTGTACGAGGCCGCCGATCGGGTCGCAGGTCAGGCCCAGGTTATGTTCCATGCCTATCTCGGCGGCGTTCTCCACCTGTTGCACGCTGCCGCCCATCACTTCGCACAGCGCCCCGGCGGCCATCGAGCAGGCCACGCCCACCTCGCCCTGGCAGCCCACTTCGGCGCCAGAGATGGAGGCGTTTTCCTTGTACAGGATGCCGATGGCTGCGGCGGTGAGCAGAAAGCGCACCACTCCGTCCTCGCTGGCACCCGGCACGAAGCGCATGTAGTAGTGAAGGACTGCCGGGACGATGCCCGCTGCGCCGTTGGTAGGGGCGGTAACCACACGACCGCCGTAGGCGTTTTCCTCGTTCACCGCCAAGGCGTAGAGGTTGACCCAGTCGAGCACCGACAGGGCGTCACGCAGGCTGGCCTCCGGGTGGCCGCTCAGTTGGCGGTACAGGGCCGGCGCACGGCGTTTGACCTTGAGCCCTCCCGGTAATATGCCCTCATGCTGGCAACCCGCTTTGACGCAATCTTGCATCACCTGCCAGATGTGCAGCAGCCCGGTACGGGTTTCTGCTTCTGGTCGCCAGGCGGCCTCGTTGGCCTGCATCACCTGGCTCACCGAAAGGTCATGCGCGGTGCAGTGGCCAAGCAGCTCCTTGGCGGTCTTGAACGGATAGGCCAGCACCGTGGTGTCCTCGACGATGCGATCGTGGCCGGCAGCGTCCTCGTCGACCACGAAACCACCGCCAACCGAGTAATACTCGCGGCTTCGGATTTGCAGGCCTGCGTCGTCGAACGCGCGGAAGATCATGCCGTTGGGGTGATAGTCCAACGGCTTGCGGATCATCGTCAGGTGCTGCTTTTCGATGAACGCAATGCTGTGCTCGCCCAGCAGGTTGATGCGTCCGCTGTCGCGGATGACCTGCAGGCGGGCTGGAATGCTGTCGGTGTCGATAATGTCCGGGTGTTCGCCTTCAAGGCCCAGCAGCACGGCTTTGTCACTGCCGTGGCCTTTGCCTGTGGCGCCCAATGAGCCATACAGCTCGGCCCTGACGCTGGCTGTGCAGGTAAGCAAGCCATCACGGCGCAGCCCTTCGGCAAACCGCGCAGCGGCACGCATCGGGCCGACCGTGTGGGAGCTGGAGGGGCCGATGCCGATCTTGAACAGGTCGAAGACGCTCAGTGACATGTGGACCTCCTACCAGGTTGTTGGGCGGACGTTGAGCCCTGTAGGAGCGGTTTTACCCGCAAATGCGGCGGTATAGCCACCATCGCATTCGCGGGTAAACCCGCTCCTACACAGAGCCCGCCACCCAAGCCAGGTGGCGGGGATGGGCTATCAGACGTCCTGATAGCTCTCGATCGACGGGCAGGCGCACACCAGATTACGGTCGCCGAACACGTTGTCGACCCGGCCGACAGGCGGCCAGTACTTGCCTTCCACCAGGCTCGCCAGCGGGTAGACCGCCTGCTCGCGGCTGTAACCATGGGTCCATTCGCCAACCAGCTCCGCCGCAGTGTGCGGTGCGTTTTTCAGCGGGTTGTCGTCCTTGTCCAGGCTACCGTCCTCTACCGCGCGGATTTCTTCGCGGATCTGGATCATGGCGTTGCAGAAGCGGTCCAGTTCTTCTTTGGACTCGCTTTCGGTCGGTTCGATCATCAGCGTGCCAGCCACCGGGAAGGACATGGTCGGGGCGTGGAAGCCGAAGTCGATCAACCGCTTGGCCACGTCGTCGACACTGATGCCGCTGGTGTCCTTCAGTGGGCGCAGGTCGAGAATGCACTCGTGAGCCACCAGGCCGTTACCGCCGGTATACAGAACAGGATAGTGCTCTTCCAGGCGGCGGGCGATGTAGTTGGCGTTGAGGATTGCCATTTGCGAGGCACGTTTGAGGCCGGCACCGCCCATCATGCGGATATACATCCATGTGATTGGCAGGATGCTGGCACTACCGAACGGCGCAGCGCATACCGCGCCCTGGGTGTTTTCCAGCTGTGCATGGCCTGGCAGGAACGGCGCCAGGTGCGATTTGACGCCAATCGGGCCAACGCCCGGGCCGCCACCACCGTGCGGGATGCAGAAGGTCTTGTGCAGGTTCAGGTGGGAAACGTCGCCGCCGAACTTGCCTGGCGCGCACAGTCCGACCATGGCATTCATGTTGGCGCCGTCGATGTACACCTGGCCACCGTTGTCGTGGATGATCGCGCAGATTTCGCCGATCGCTTCCTCGAACACGCCGTGGGTCGACGGGTAGGTGATCATGATTGCAGCCAGGCGCTCGCGGTGCTCGATGGCTTTGGCGCGCAGGTCCTCGACATCGACGTTGCCACGGGCGTCACAGGCGGTAACCACGACACGCATGCCAGCCATATGTGCGGTGGCCGGGTTGGTGCCATGGGCCGACGACGGGATCAGGCAGATATCGCGGTGGCCTTCACCACGGCTGCGGTGGTAGGCGCGGATCGCCAACAGCCCGGCATATTCGCCCTGCGAGCCGGCGTTGGGCTGCAGCGACACGGCATCATAGCCGGTGGCCGCGCACAGCATGGCCTCCAGTTCGGTGGTCATCTGCAGGTAGCCCTGGCTCTGCTCGGCGGGGGCGAACGGGTGCAGGTTGCCGAACTCGGCCCAGGTGACCGGGATCATTTCGCTGGCGGCGTTCAGCTTCATGGTGCACGAGCCTAGCGGGATCATGCTGCGGTCCAGCGCCAGGTCCTTGTCGGCCAGGCGGCGCAGGTAGCGCATCAGCTCGGTTTCGCTGTGGTAGCGGTTGAACACCGGGTGTTCGAGGATGGCCGACTGGCGCAGCAGGGCGGCAGGCAGCAGGGAACCGGTACTGGCGGCCAGTGCGGTGAAATCAGGCTGTGCCTGCTCGCCACCCAACAGCTGCCACAGCGACTCAACGTCAGCCTGAGTGCTGGTTTCGTCCAGAGACAGGCCCACATGGGCGGCATCAATCTGGCGCAGGTTGATGCCCTGGGCGCGTGCCTTGTCATGCAGGCTGGCGGTGGCAGTGCCGGTGGCCAGGGTCAGGGTATCGAAGGCGCTGGCGCCCACCACTTGTACGCCCAACGCCTTCAGACCGGCGGCGAGGATCGCGGTCAGGGCGTGGGTGCGCTCGGCAATGCGCTTGAGGCCGGCAGGGCCGTGGTACACGGCGAACATGCTGGCGATGTTGGCCAGCAGCACCTGGGCGGTGCAGATGTTGCTGGTGGCCTTTTCGCGGCGGATGTGCTGCTCGCGGGTCTGCATGGCCAGACGCAGGGCGGTTTTGCCGAAGCGGTCAATCGACACGCCGACCAGGCGGCCAGGCATGTCGCGCTTGAACGCGTCGCGGGTGGCGAAGTAAGCCGCGTGCGGGCCACCGAAGCCCAGTGGCACGCCGAAGCGTTGGGCGCTGCCGATTGCCACGTCAGCCTCGAATTCGCCCGGTGGGGTCAGCAGGGTCAGGGCCAGCAGGTCTGCTGCTACGGCGACCAGGGCGTTGGCTGCGTGGAAACGCTGCACGACCTCGCGGTAATCGAACACTTCACCGTTGCTGGCCGGGTATTGCAGCAGGGCGCCGAAGAAGGCGCTGACATCACCCAGCTCGCGCTCGTCGCCAACCACAACCTCGATACCCAGCGGTTCGGCACGGGTGCGCAGCACGTCGAGGGTTTGCGGGTGACAGTGCACGGAAGCGAAGAAGGTATGGCTGGCCTTGTTCTTCGACAGGCGCTTGCAGAAGGTCATGGCCTCGGCCGCAGCAGTGGCTTCGTCGAGCAAGGAGGCGTTGGCGATCGGCAGGCCGGTGAGGTCGCTGATCAGGGTCTGGAAGTTCAGCAGCGCTTCCAGGCGGCCCTGGGAAATTTCTGGCTGATACGGGGTGTAGGCGGTGTACCAGGCCGGGTTTTCCAGCAGGTTGCGCAGAATCGGCGCCGGAGTGTGGGTGTTGTAGTAGCCCTGGCCGATGTAGCTTTTGAACAGCTGGTTCTTGCCGGCGATGGCCTTGAGTGCGGCCAGCGCATCAGCTTCACTTTGGCCGTCATGCGAGCCAAGCACGCTGGTGCCCTTGATGCTGTCGGGGATGACCGCAGCGGTCATGGCGTCCAGCGAGTCGAAGCCCAGTGCAGTGAGCATGGCCTGTTCGTCAGCGGCGCGTGGGCCTATGTGGCGGGCGATGAACTCGTTGGCGGTGCCGAGGTTGATGGTCATGGCGGGTGTCCTCAGGCGTCGTCGTTGGCTTTGAGCAGGCGGTCGTAGGCGTCCTGATCGAGCAGAGCGGTCACGGCTTCTGCATCGGCAGGGATGAAGCGGAAGAACCAGCCTTCGCCCATCGGGTCTTCGTTGACCAGTTCTGGGCTGTCTTCGAGCTGGCCGTTGACTTCGACCACTTCACCCGTCAGTGGCATGTACACGCCGCTGGCGGCCTTGACCGATTCGACGGTGGACGCTTCGCTGCCTTTCTCATACTGCTGCAACTCTGGCAGTTGCACGAAAACCACGTCGCCCAGGGCATTCTGGGCGTAGGCGGTGATGCCCACGGTGACGCTGCCATCGGCTTCGACGCGCAGCCATTCGTGATCTTCAGTGAAACGCAACTCGCTCATGGGAAATCCTCGGGAAGCAGGGCGTGGGGCGCGGTGGCGCCGCGCTCTTAGGGTAGGATTCCTTTAGCAATAATGCGGCCAATATAAGAAACTTCTTGTTTATCAATGGTTTACGTAATCATGGTAGAAAACCATATTTTTTGTATGGAATGATATCGTTACAGGTGCTCATGGGAGGAAAAGGGTTTGAGCATCAAACCCTTGTGCACTCACGTCGAGGGGAGTTTGTATCGTTTTCGCTACGGTGTAGCGAAAACGATACGATTGCTGCGTGAACAGGGCAGGTGCCAATTGGCCTTCGGTCATTTTACTTTCAGCAGATGATCCAGCGAAAACGCGCCGGCGCCACGTGCGACCAGGAGCAGCAAGAGCCCTGCCCAAGTCAGGTGGGTGGGCCACGCATCGGGGTAGACGAACACTTCTATCACCAGGGTCATGCCCAGCAGTGCCAGCGCAGATAGCCTGGTCATCAGGCCGAGTACCAGCAATAGCGGGAACAAGTGCTCAGCGTAGGCTGCCAGGTGTGCTGCAAGCCAGGGTGAAAGGAGCGGCAGCGCGTACTCGGTGCGGAACAGCTCGTAGGTGCCGGGTGTGAGGGTGAGGAAACCTTCCACTTTGGTGCGCCCGGAAAGAAAGAATATCGAGGCGATCCCGAGCCGGGCGACCAGGCACAATAGGTCATCGCTCAACCGGCGTTCGATGCTCTGCGCAACACGGTTCCAGGCGCGCCGCAGGCTGCTGGCCGGGGGCGTGAAATCGGCACTAGCCATGGTGGTGTTCTCCTGTGAAGGCGAGTGGGCGAAAAGCCTGGGCTGTCATCAGGCGCCCGAGCATCTCGGTGAAGTCCAGGTCGGTTTCTGCGTGTCGCGCCAGGTCTGAGGCCTGCATCAGCGAGTGTCCGGCAGCACAGGCCTGGAGAAACTCATGGCCACCTTTCCCCAGCGGCTGGTGGCATACGCCATCAGCGGTTCCGACAAACAGTACCCCTTCGCCCACCCATGGCTGCTCATGGGGCCAGGCAAGCTGCTCGCGGGCGCAGCGCCACAGGGTGTACACAGGATGCGCTTCGCACCAGTACCAGCGGGCACTGGCACGGGGGGCCAGGCAACCGTGATCCAGATCGCTGGGGGTCATGCCTGCCAGCTCGACAAGGTTCAGACACGTTTCGTTCGGCGCGCTGAAGGCTTCTGTCCAACGCAGGTCCAGGCGCGCGACATCCGCCAGATACGGCACAGCATGCTGTGACTGAATGTCTTCGAGAAAATCCGGAAAGGTTGCGCCGTAGCAGATCAGCCGGGGATCGCTGGGGGGAAATTGCCGCGCATAGACTGCCGCGGTCTCATCCATCCAGGCGCGCCCGACGAGTGTGCACACGCTCGGAAAGTTTGCGCGCAGCGCATCCACGCAGCCGGCCAGCACCGTGTTGCGATAAACCGCGAACGCCGCTTGTTCGGCCACTCCCGAAAGCTGGGGAGCAGGGCGGGAATAGAGTGCCTCGATGAACGCTTGCTGGAACTGACCAAGGGAAAGGTTCATGGCAATACACCCGGGCAAGTCATGATCGACTGTGCGATGGACCGTTCAGCAAGCAGTTCGGTGAACGGGGGTAGCTTGTCGTCACGTTCAATGAGTGTCGGGCGCGGGCCGACACGGGAAACCAGTTGGCGGTACAGCGCCCACACAGGCTCGGCCACCTGCGCATCATGAGAGTCGATCAACAGGTTGGCTTGGTCATCATCGCTGTGCCCGGCCAGGTGAATTTCTGTGATGGCTTGCGCTGGAAAGCGGTCCAGGTAGGCAGTTGCCGAGAACCCCAGATTGTGAGCACTCACATACACGTTGTTGATGTCCAGCAGCAGGCCACAACCCGTGCGACGTGTCAGTTCGTCAAGAAAGTCGATCTCGTCCCAGTCATGGCCCTGCAGCTGCAGGTAATGACTGGGGTTTTCGATGGATATCCGCCGGCCCAATACCTCCTGGCATCGCTGGATGTTTTCAGCGATGCGCTGCAGGGCTTCGTTGCTGCGCGGGAATGGCAGAAGGTCTGGATGGTAGTGCCCCTGCCAGGTGGACCAGGCCAGGTGCTCTGATACAAGTACCGGTTCGATCTGATCGCACAGTGCGCGCAGACGCTGCAAGTGGTCCTGATCGGGGGCTGCGTCAGCCGCCAGCGAAAGTGCCACACCATGCAATGAGACCGGGTGCCGCTCTGCGATGCGGTTCAGCCAGGCAAGGCGAGGGCCACCGACCATGTAGTTCTCCGGGTGAACTTCAAACCAGAGCCCTTCGAGATTGCACGCCAGCGCCTGGTCGTAGTGCTCGGCCTTCAGGCTGACTCCGGCGCCCATTCGTGCTTCTGCGTTCATGGTCGGTTTCCCCTGATCAAGACTTGTGAGGTGTCAGCGAACCCATGCCGGCAGGTGTCTTGATCGAAGTGCAGGTGCCGGCGGGGACGTTTTTCCAGTGCATGCCGTCGTAGTCTTTCTTCGCACTGCCTGCGCAGCTGGTACCGGCGCCGGCCTTGCAATCGTTCTTTCCTGCCATGGCGACGCCGTAGCATTTTTCCATGGCAGCGCCACTGCCTGCGGGTTGCGTGCTGTCGGCCGCCATGGCAACGCCTGCAAGCGAGGCGAGAGCAAGTGCTGCAGTGGTGAGGGCGAGGGTTTTCATGGGTCAATCTCCTGAGAGTGTGGCCGTGGTCTTTACCGGCGGCTCATGGAGTAATTCGTGCCTCGCGTAAAAAGGGTTACAGCCTTGGGAGAATTTTTTTCAGGGCTTGTCTTCACAAGCTGATGTCGAGGCCAAGGGCATGGCATATTTGCAGCACCTGCGTGCCACACGCCGGGAGCGGATGAATCAAGTCAATTGTATTCAGGGTGTAACCCAGGCGGCCCATGCAGCGAACTAACTCACAGGATGAGCTCGAGGCTCGCGAGGCCCGGTTGAAAGCACTGTTGCTTCGAGGGCTGACAGGCGACCAGCTGGCCTATCAGGATTTTCTTGGCACGCTTGCGCTGCATGTGCGTGCGTTTCTGCGCAGCCGTCTGAGCAGGCGGCCGGCCGAGATAGAGGACATGGTGCAGGATGTGCTGCTGGCGGTGCATAACGCGCGTCACACTTACCAGGCACAGCAGCCTTTGACGGCTTGGGTGCATGCGATCGCCCGTTACAAACTGGCGGATCATCTGCGAAGTGTTTCACGTCGCGAAGCCCGGCATGATGTTCTGGACGATGATGCGCAACTGTTTGCCATCTCGGAGGTTGAATCAGCCGAAGCCAGCCGAGACCTGACCAAGCTGCTCAAGCAACTGCCAGAGCGGCAACGACTGCCGATTGTTCATGTCAAGCTGGAGGGGTTGTCTGTCGAAGAGACGGCACAACTTACCGGGCTTTCCAGTTCAGCGGTAAAGGTTGGGATACATCGAGGTCTGAAAGCGCTAGCCAGGCTGATTGGAGGAGCCAATAACCATGAAGACTGACGACTTGATTGCCTTGCTTGCCGCAGGCGAAGGGCCAGTGCCGCGCCACGCCGTTTGCAGGCGGATGGCGGTTGCTGTGCTGGGTGGGCTGACCGCAGCACTGCTGCTGACAGTTGCCCTTTACGGTGTACGTAGTGATATCACAGAGGTTGCACAAACCCCGTTGTTCTGGGGCAAAGTCGCCTTTCCAACCAGCTTGGCGTTGATCGGGCTGTGGTTGACAAGCCGCTTGGCCAGGCCAGGGGGGAAGGGCGCTGCAGGCTGGAAGATGCTTGGCTTGCCACTGCTGCTGGTCTGGTGCGGGGCGGCCGTGAGTATCGCCGGGGCGCCTGTGGATGCTCGCGCCGACCTGTTGTTCGGGCGCACATGGCGTACCTGCGCACTGAATATCACGTTGCTGTCGGTGCCGGCTTTTGTCACCGTGTTCTGGGCGCTGAAAGGCCTGGCGCCCACCCGGTTACGGCAAGCGGGCGCTGCCGGTGGCCTGCTGGCGGGCTCGACCGCAACGGTGGCCTACTGCCTGCATTGTCCGGAAATGGGCGTACCGTTCTGGGGTGTGTGGTATGTCCTTGGCATGCTTGTTCCGACGGTGATCGGTGCCTGGTGGGGGCCCCGCATGCTGCGTTGGTAGGCAACTCAGAGCGGCCTTCTGGTTGCCGGTCCTGTGCTTTAAGGGGGCCTGAAAGCGCTTAACCAGTAATGAACAAGGGCAATGCCAGGTACAGCTTGATCACGATGACATTGATGATGTCGATGAAGAACGCCCCCACCATCGGCACCACCAGGAAGGCAAGGTGCGAGGCACCATAGCGTTGTGTCACCGCTTGCATGTTGGCGATGGCTGTCGGTGTAGCACCCAGGCCGAAGCCACAGTGGCCGGCAGCCAGGACTGCTGCATCGTAGTTGCGCCCCATTACCTTGAACGTCACGAAGATTGCGAACAGCGCCATGACCAGTGTCTGTGCGGCCAACAAGGTAAAGAAGGGTAAAGCCAGGGCTGCCAGGTCCCACAACTTGAGCGACATCAATGCAATGGCCAGGAACAGGGACAAACTTACATTGCCCAGTACCGACACTTCCCGTTCGAATACTTTGTAAAAGCCGAAAGCCCGAAGCCCATTGCGCAACAATACGCCGACGAAGAGTACGCAAACGAATGTCGGTAGTTCGAATGCTGTACCTTTCAGCAAGCTGTTAAGTAATGTGCCAGTTAATAAGCTGACAGCAATAAGTGCCAAGGTTTCTATAAATGAAAACGATGTGATCAGGCGCTCTCTGTCCGGTTGTTCAAAGCCCTTGGGTAACTGCGGCGTTTCTTCTTGCACCCCTGGTGTCTCGACCCGTTTGATCAGCAACCGGGCGACTGGGCCACCAATCAAACCGCCCAACACCAGGCCGAAAGTGGCAGAGGCCATTGCCAGTTCCGACGCCGAAGCCAGGCCAAACCTCTCAGTGAAGGTCGCGCCCCAGGCAACGCCTGTACCGTGGCCACCCGACAAGCTGATCGAACCGGCCAGCAGGCCCATCAGCGGGTCGAGCCCCAATGCTGTTGCCAGACCGATACCCATGGCGTTCTGAACCATCAGCAAACCCGTCACCACCAGGAGGAATACGGCGACCACGCGTCCACCTTTTTTCAGGCTGGCGAAGTCTGCACTCAAGCCGATGGTAGCGAAGAATGCCAGCATCAACGGTGTTTGCAACGAGGTATCAAATTGGACGTGTACATCGAAACTGCGCAATGCCAGAAGTGACAAGGCAACGACCAGGCCGCCAGCAACAGGCTCAGGGATATTGTATGCGCGCAGGAAACCAATACGTGCGACCAGGCCGCGTCCCAATAGCAGTACCAAAGAGGCGGCTACAAGTGTCCCGTAAAAATCGAGTTCAAACATCAGGGTGCTCTTAGTTCAAGGTGACATGCAAAATTACAATGTCCCCATTCTACGGGGAGCACTCCAGTCAAATGCGGCTGGGCGGCTAGGAATAGTCTGATTCAACTAGGGGTTTTTACCACGAGCGTCATGGTTTCCCGGGTATTCCATATTTACGCAGCCGCTGGGCGATAGCCGTGTGCGAAGTTTGCAAGCGCCCGGCCAGTAGCCGTGTTGACGGATAGCTGGCATACAGGCGCTGTAACAGCTCGCGCTCGAAATTACCCACGGCCTGTTCCAGGCTGGCCACTTCGCCATCTTGCCCGCGTGCCACCGAGGTGCCGGCGATGTCCAGGTCGCCGATATCCACCAGATTGCCCTCGCAGATAGCCGCGGCGCGGAAGATCACGTTCTGCAACTGGCGCACGTTGCCCGGCCAAGGGTTGGCCAGCAGTGCCGAATGGGTGGAGGGGGTTAGTCGACAGGCTGGGCGCTGGATCTGCGTGCACGCCTGCTGCATGAAGAAGTGCGCCAGCATCAGGATGTCCTGGCCACGGTCGCGAAGCGGCGGTACCTCCAGGTTAAGCACGTTCAGACGGTAGAACAGGTCTTCGCGGAAGCTGCCTTCGGCGACCATGCGCTCCAGATCGCGGTGGGTGGCGCTGATGATGCGCACATCCACCTTCACTTCGCGGTCGCCACCCACCCGGCGGAAGCTGCCGTCGCTGAGAAACCGCAGCAGTTTGGCCTGCAGGTATGGCGACATCTCACCAATTTCATCAAGGAATACGGTGCCTTGGTTGGCCAGTTCCATCAGCCCAGGCTTGCCACCTCGTTGCGCGCCGGTAAAGGCCCCGGGTGCGTAGCCGAACAGTTCGCTTTCGGCCAGGCTCTCGGGCAGCGCGGCGCAGTTCAGGGCCAGGAACGGGGCCGCGTGGCGGCTGCTGACAGCATGGCAGGCGCGGGCTACCAGTTCTTTGCCGGTGCCGGTCTCGCCATGCACCAGCAGCGGCGCATCGAGCGCCGCCACGCGTAAGGCGCGGGCTTTGAGGGTGCGGATGGCCGGCGACTCGCCCAGCAAGGCATCGAAGCCTTCGGCGTGATCGTGGTGCAGGGCCGACAGGCGTTCGCCCATGCGCGAGGGTGGGTACAGCGTCAGCAGGCCGCCGGCGTTGGTGATCGGCATGGCGTCCAGCAGCAGGCTATGGCCGTTCAGCTGCATTTCGCGCATGGGCAGGTGGAAGTTGTTGTCCAGCAGCGCTTGCAGCAGTGCGGGGTCGCCAAACAGTTCACCCACCGAGCGCCCGGCAGATTCGCGACCGCACAGTTCGATCAGCGCCGGGTTGGCCAACAGCACCAGGCCTGCGCTGTCCACCGCCAGCACCGGGTCGCTCATGGCGGCCAGCAGGGCATCGAGTTGCAGGTGGCGGCGCTGGCCTGGGAGGATGTCGACCACGTCCACCGATTGCACGCCGTGTACTTCGAACAGCGCGTCGTGCAGTTCTTCGAGTACGGCGGGGCTGAGGGTAGGGGCGTCGATGTAGACGTTCGGCGGGACCATCTCCACGGCGTCCAGGTTGAGGTTGCGGGCACCGAGCAGGGCGAGGACTTCCTGGGTGATGCCGACGCGGTCGATGAAGCTGACGTGGATGCGCATGGGGTTCGAACAGTTGGCGACGGAGGTCGTCAGTATGCCCTGAGACGGGGTTCAGGCCCAAGGTCGGTTGGCGCATCAAGGGCGCCCGCTCCCACAGGGTTGCTGCTGTCCATGTGTGGGGCGGGCTTGCTCGCGAAAAGGGTCACTCCAGATGTTCAGGCTTGATCGGGTCGCCCGATTTCACATCGAGCTTTTCGCGAATGTCCGCAAACATATGGTCATAGAGCTTGTGCGGCGAACTCAGGGTCTCGAATTTCTTCGGCGGCGCCAGATACGACTGCGCCTTGCGGGTCAGTAGCATGAGGAAGCTGGGCAAGACCTGGTCCTTGGCGAGGAAGAACTTTTCTTCCACCGTCTTGCCTTCGATGCTGCCATGCATGTGGAATTGAATGCCTCTGCCTTCCTTGGGGTCCGACACGGCCTCGTACTCGATGTTCAGGTCATAGCTGTGGTCGGCGTGGTTCAGCGCAGTGCGCTCGATGTGTACATGACCGGAGTGATACTGGGCCATGGCTATCTCCTTTGGAAGGTTGAAAATGGCGGGCCGCGTAAGCCCGCCTGCTGCATTCAACGGTAGCTGATGCCCGGCTTCTCGGTGGAAACCCGAGTGCCGGCTTTGCCTTTGACGATGCCTTCGATGTTCTCCAGCGAACTGATCACCGCCACCTTGCCGGTGTTGCGGGCAAAGTCGCAGGCGGCCTGCACCTTCGGCCCCATGGAGCCGGCGGCAAACCCCAGCGTTTCCAACGCGTCCGGGTGGGCCTGGGCGATGGCCTTCTGCGTCGGTTTGCCCCAGTCAATGTAGGCTGCATCGACGTCGGTGGCGATAATCAGAAGGTCGGCTTCCAATTGCTCGGCCAGCAGCGCCGAGCACAGGTCTTTGTCGATCACCGCCTCGATGCCTTTGAGCTTGTGGTTTTCATCGTACATGGTGGGGATGCCGCCACCGCCTGCGCAAATCACGATGCTGCTTTTTTCCAGCAGCCACTTGATCGGGCGAATTTCGAAGATGCGCTTGGGTTTCGGGCTTGCTACCACGCGGCGGTACTTGTCGCCGTCGGCCTTGACCACCCAGCCCTTTTCCTTGGCCAGGCGCTCGGCCTCTTCCTTGCTATAGACCGGGCCGATGAACTTGGTCGGATCCTTGAAGGCCGGGTCGTTGGCGTCCACTTCCACTTGGGTGAGCAAGGTGGCGAAGGGCACCTCGAAGGCCAGCAGGTTGCCCAGTTCCTGTTCGATCATGTAACCGATCATGCCCTCGGTTTCGGCGCCCAGCACGTCTAGCGGGTACGCCTCGTCTGGCTTGTACGACAGGGCCTGAAGCGACAGCAGACCCACTTGCGGGCCATTGCCGTGGGCGATGACCAGTTCGTTGCCAGGGTGAATCTTGGCGATCTGTTCGGTGGCGGTGCGGATATTGGCGCGCTGGTTGTCAGCGGTCATGGGCTCGCCGCGACGTAGCAGGGCGTTGCCGCCCAATGCAACAACGATACGCATGTGGAATGTCCTTTAGCGAAAGAATGAATCGACTGTCGCTGCACGGAGGCTGCGGAGTTCGCTGTGGGAGCGGGCATGCCCGCGAAGAGGCCAGACCTGACATCATCGATGATGCGGCTGACGCCTTCGCGGGCACGCCCGCTCCCACAGGGACTGCGGGCTACTTATAGATCAGCCAGGGTCGATACCAAGATTGCCTTGATCGTGTGCATGCGGTTTTCCGCCTGCTCGAAGGCGATGCACGCTGGCGACTCGAACACGTCATCGGTCACTTCGATGCCGTTTGCCAGGTCCGGGTATTGTTCGGCGATCTGCTTGCCTACCTTGGTGTCTGAGTTGTGGAATGCCGGCAGGCAGTGCATGAACTTGGTCCGTGGGTTGCCGGTGGACTTCATCAGTTCGGCATTCACCTGATAAGGCTTGAGCTGCTTGATGCGCTCACCCCAGGCTTCGATCGGCTCGCCCATCGAGACCCACACGTCGGTATGGACAAAGTCGACACCCTTGACCGCAGCTTTCGGGTCTTCGGTGAGGGTAATGCGTGCGCCGCTTTCTTCAGCGTACTGCTTGCAGCGCTCGACCAGGTCGTCATGCGGCCACAGTGCCTTGGGCGCGGCGATGCGTACATCCATGCCAAGCTTGGCGCCGATCAGCAGCAACGAGTTGCCCATGTTGTTGCGGGCATCGCCCAGGTAGGCGTAGCTGATGTCGTGCAGCGGCTTGTCGCTGTGCTCACGCATGGTCAGCACGTCGGCGATCATCTGGGTTGGGTGATATTCGTCGGTCAGGCCGTTGAACACCGGTACGCCGGCGAACTTGGCCAGCTCTTCGACGATTTCCTGCTTGAAGCCACGGTACTCGATGGCGTCATACATGCGCCCGAGCACACGGGCGGTGTCCTTCATGCTCTCCTTGTGGCCGATCTGCGAGGAGTTGGGGTCGATGTAGGTGACGTTGGCGCCTTGGTCATAGGCTGCCACTTCGAAGGCGCAACGGGTACGGGTGGAGGTTTTTTCGAAGATCAGGGCAATGTTGTTGCCCTTCAGGTGCTGCTGCTCGGTGCCGGTGTACTTGGCGCGCTTGAGGTCGCGGGAAAGGTCCAGCAGGTAGCGCAACTCACGGGTGGTGTGGTGTTCCAGGCTGAGCAAGTTGCGGTTGTGAATGTTGAACGCCATGACAGTTTCTCCTTGAGTTCGGTGATGTCCCGGCCGCCACTTCATGGGGGCGGCCGGGCGTGATGGTCGTTAGTAGTCGATCGGGTCGCGCACGATCGGGCAGGTCATGCAGTGGCCGCCGCCACGGCCTCGGCCCAGTTCGCCGGCGCTGATGGTGATGACCTCGATGCCGGCCTTGCGCAGCAGGGTGTTGGTGTAGGTGTTGCGGTCATAGCCAATGACTACGCCCGGCTCGATGGCCACCACGTTGTTACCGTCATCCCACTGTTCGCGCTCGGCGGCGAAGCTGTTGCCGCCGGTCTCGACCACGCGCAACTGGACGCCCAGTTGCTCGCCCACCACTTCGATGAACGACTTGTTGATGCGGCGTACATCCATGCCGTAAGGCTTGCTTTCGTCCGGGCGGATGATGAATGGCACAATCTCTTTCACCACTTCCGGGAAGACCGTGACCAGATCGCGGTCGCAGAAGCTGAAGACAGTGTCCAGGTGCATGGCGGCGCGGGATTTTGGCAGGCCGGCGACGATCACTTCCTTGACGGCGCCCTTGGCGAACAGGTTTTGCGCCAGCTGGCCGATGGCCTGGCGCGAGGTGCGCTCGCCCATGCCGATCAGCACGATGCCATTGCCGATCGGCATCACATCACCGCCTTCGAGCGTGGCATTGCCATGGTCCTTGTCCGGGTCGCCATACCACACCTGGAAGTCGGCCTCGGTGAACTCCTTGTGGAACTTGTAGATGGCGGTGGTCAACAGGGTTTCCTGGCGACGCGCCGGCCAGTACATCGGGTTCAGCGTCACGCCGCCGTAGATCCAGCAAGTAGTGTCGCGCGTGAACTGGGTGTTGGGCAGTGGTGGCAGGATGAAGCTGGAGTGGCCCAGGTAGTCGTTGTACATCTTCACGACTTCGGCGCCTTCGCTCTGCGGCAGGTCCTGACCTGCCACACCGCCGATCAGGAATTCGGCCAGGTGGCGTGGCTCAAGGCCTTCGAGCCAGCTACGCACTTCGTTGGTCAGGCCTACGCCGACGGTGTCAGGGGTGATCTTGCGGTCGAGGATCCACTTCAGGGCCTCTTTGTTTTGCACGATATCGGTCAGCAGGTTGTGCATCTCCAGCACATCCACGCCACGCTCGCGCATCTTGGTAACGAAGTCGAAATGGTCACGCTTGGCCTGGTCGACCCAGATCACGTCGTCGAACAGCAGTTCGTCACAGTTGCTCGGTGTCAGGCGCTTGTGCGCCAGGCCCGGGGCGCAAACCATCACTTTGCGCAGTTTGCCGGCTTCGGAGTGGACACCGTACTTCTGTTTTTCAGCGGACATGGTTTCATTCCTCCAATTGAGCGAAGACGTGGGTCAAAGGGTCAGGAAGCCGTCATACAGGCCATAGGCTGCCACCAAGGCGCCAATGACCACGGCTGCGAAGATCAGTTTTTCCACGTTGGTGAAGACCGGTTTGCCCACCTCACGCTTGGCCTTGGCGAACAGGATGGCGCCAGGTGCGTAGAGCAGGGCCGAGAGCAGCAGGTATTTCACGCCGCCGGCGTACAGCAGCCAGACGGCGTACAACAGGGCGATACCACCGATGATCAGGTCCTTCTTGCGTTCGGCCAGGGCCTGTTCGTAGGTTTCGCTGCGCAGTGCCAGCAAGAACGCATAGGCTGCCGACCACAGGTAGGGCACCAGGATCATCGAGGTGGCGAGGTAGATCAGGGACAGGTAGGTGCTGCTTGAGAACAGTGTGATGACCAGAAAGATCTGCACCATGGCGTTGGTCAGCCACAGGGCGTTGGCCGGTACCTGTTTGGCGTTCTCGCGGCGCAGGAACTCCGGCATGGTGTGGTCCTTGGCTGCGGCGAACATGATCTCGGCGCACAGCAGCACCCACGACAGCAGCGCCCCGAGCAGCGAGATGACCAGGCCGACGCTGATCAGCACCGCCCCCCAGTGGCCGACCACATGCTCCAGCACGGCAGCCATCGACGGGTTCTGCAGCTTGGCCAGTTCCGGTTGAGTCATGATGCCCAGCGACAGCACGTTGACCAACACCAGGAACAGCAGCACGGTCACGAAGCCGATCACCGTTGCCTTGCCCACGTCGGTGCGTTTTTCCGCCCGCGCCGAGAAGATGCTCGCGCCTTCGATGCCGATGAACACCCACACGGTGACCAGCATCATGTTGCGCACCTGGTTCATGACACTGCCAAGCTCTGGCGTGCCCACGGCCCAGATATCGGCGGTGAAGATGTCGAGCCTGAAGGCGAACAGGCAGATCAGGGCGAACAGCACCAGCGGCACCACTTTGGCCACAGTGGTGACCAGGTTGATGAACGCCGCTTCCTTGATGCCGCGCAGTACCAGGAAGTGCACCGCCCACAACAGGATCGATGCGCCAATGATGGCGGCCGGGGTGTTGCCTTCACCGAAAATCGGGAAGAAGTAGCCCAAGGTGCTGAACAGCAACACGAAGTAGCCGACGTTGCCCAGCCAGGCACTGATCCAGTAGCCCCAGGCCGAGGAAAAGCCCATGTAGTCGCCGAAGCCGGCCTTGGCATAGGCATACACCCCGCCATCCAGGTCAGGCTTGCGGTTGGCCAGGGTCTGGAACACGAAGGCCAGGGTCAGCATGCCGACTGCGGTGATTGCCCAGCCGATCAGCACGGCCCCAACCCCTGCGCTGGCGGCCATGTTTTGCGGCAGCGAGAAGATACCGCCGCCAATCATCGAGCCGACGACAAGTGCAACTAACGCGCCGAGCTTTAGTTTTCCGGATGAATCAGACATTTAACAACTCCTGCCAGGAGAAAGTTGACGACAGAATAGATCCGACGCCGCTGCCTTGAGCTGACTTGCGTCAGTTTAAGGCGCCGTAAAGGTAGGAAATTTCCTTCACGGGTGCTCCTGGAGAGTGCCGACAGCTTGGGCTGCAGGCCTTGAATGCTGGCACCTCCATGTACTTCTAGAGCAAACGCTCTGTTCAGCCTGCGATGCTTGAAATTAGCCGCTTTTGCCGCTTTAGCAAATTTTTCACAAGAAATTCGAGTTTTATCAGTTTCTTTTCCAGTTGCCGGACTGCTGCTAGTTTTGAGAGAGCAGGTACATAGACAAAGCAGTTATGAGTGATATAGGTTGAACCCACAGCTTCAGTATAAGTAACGATATTTATATAGCCCGCAAGGCTGTTTCAAACGCATGACAAGGTTTGAAGAAGGGAGGCTCATGAGCGAACCGGGACAGAAGCTGCGCCTGGGCGCGTTGATCGCGCTGGTGGTCGGGTCGATGATTGGCGGTGGTATCTTCTCGCTGCCGCAGAACATGGCCGCGCGTGCCGATGTGGGCGCCGTGCTGATCGGCTGGGCGATCACCGCGGTCGGCATGCTGGCCCTGGCCTTCGTGTTCCAGACCCTGGCCAACCGCAAGCCGGAACTGGACTCGGGGGTGTATGCCTACGCCAAGGCCGGCTTTGGTGAGTACATGGGCTTTTCCTCGGCCTGGGGCTACTGGATCAGCGCCTGGCTGGGCAACGTCGGTTATTTCGTGCTGCTGTTCAGCACCCTGGGCTTCTACTTCCCGGTGTTCGGCGAAGGCAACACACCCATCGCCATCGGTTGTGCCTCGCTGCTGTTGTGGTCGGTGCATTTTCTGGTGTTGCGCGGCATCAAGGAGGCGGCTTTCATCAACCAGGTCACCACCGTGGCCAAGGTGGTGCCGTTGCTGATTTTTGTGGTGATCGCTGCATTTGCCTTCCGCGCCGACATCTTCACCCGGGATATCTGGGGCTTGAGCAACCCACAATTCGGCAGCGTGCTGGAGCAGGTGCGCAACATGATGCTGGTGACCGTATTCGTGTTCATCGGCATAGAGGGTGCCAGCGTGTATTCCGGGCGCGCCCAGCGTCGGTCAGACGTGGGCAAGGCTACCGTCATCGGTTTTCTTGGTGTGCTGGCGTTGCTGGTGCTGGTCAACGTGTTGTCGCTGGGCATCATGACCCAACCGGAACTGGCCGGGCTGCAGAACCCCTCACTGGCCTCGGTGCTGGAGCATATCGTTGGCCCCTGGGGCGCCTTGCTGATCAGCCTCGGCCTGGCGGTCTCGTTGCTTGGCGCTTTGCTGTCCTGGGCGCTGCTGTGTGCCGAGATCCTTTACGCCACGGCGCGGGACAAGACCATGCCGCGCTTTCTGGCCAAGGAAAACGCCAACCATGTGCCGGCTAACGCCCTGTGGCTGACCAACTGCATGATTCAGGGCTTCCTGCTGATCACGCTGTTTTCCGCCGGTACGTACACCAGTCTGATCTACCTGGCCTCGTCGATGATCCTGGTGCCCTACCTGTGGTCTGCGGCGTATGCTGTGCTGCTGGCGATGCGCGCAGAAACCTATGCCGGGCAGCCGAGGTTGCGGCGCAAGGACTTGCTGGTGGCGCTGGTTGCCCTGCTGTATGCCGTGTGGCTGCTGTATGCCGGCGGGCTCAAGTACCTGCTGCTTTCGGCGCTGCTGTACGCCCCCGGCGTCATCTTGTTCGCGAGGGCCAAGCATGAGCAGGGGCAGACGTTGTTCACGGCCTGGGAAAAGCTGATTTTCGCCGCCGTGCTGGTGGGTGCCGCGCTGGCGGCCTATGCCCTGTATTCAGGGCTGCTGAGCTTGTGACGGGGCAGGGCAGGCGTGCTCCGGGCGTGACCAGATCCACAGGTTGCCCAAGGTCATCCCGGCGATTGCCAGGAATACCGGCCAGTGGTGTTCCAGAAAGGTCAGCATCAGGCCCGCACACAGCAGCATGCTGATGGTTGCGCTGACCTTGGCGCGGCGCTGGATTACCTTGCCGTTGCGCCAATTATGCAGAATTGGCCCGAACAAACGGTGGTTTTCCAGCCATGCCGACAGGCGCGGTGAGCTGCGTGTGGCGGCCCAGGCGGCCAGCAGGATGAACTCGGTGGTCGGCAAGCCAGGGATCACAATGGCGACCAGGCCCACCCCGAGGCTCACGTAGGCCAGGATTCCATACAACAGGCGGGCGAGTTTCGAGCGGGCTGGTTGGGTCATGTTCTCACTGCATAAAACGGTTCGGCCACCGGAGGGGTGGCCGGCTACGGCGTATCAGACCAGCGCGGCATCCGCAGCGTAGGCGTGCTTGAGCAGCTCGGTGAAACGCTCGAAAGCGGCCACTGCACCGCGTTCGGCAGCCGCTTCCTCTTCAGGCGAGAGCGCCAGGCCATCGAGGATGCGGGTGAACTGCTTCCAGCCTTCGGCACGGCCACCGGCGGGCTCGCCCAGGTGACGGGCACCGAAGCTGTCGGACAGTTCCAGGGCCACGGCACGCTTGATCAGAAACGCAGCGCCCAGTTTGGAGCCTTCGGAGACGAAGATCCAGCCCATTGCCTCGCCCAGGCTCGGCTTGCCCATGGCGCCCGGCACGGCGGCCGGTACTTCGGTGTCGAGGTCGGCGAGGTCCAGGCGGGCCTGGTCGGCACGGCAACGCTCAGCCAGGTCAGGGACGATGGCGATCAGTTGAGGGTCGTTGTACAGGGCCTGCAGCTCGGACTGGAACAGGTATTGCGCGACGACGAAGCGGGCGAAACTTTCGCGGCTGTCGAAAGGCGCGTGGGATTTGACCAGGGCATCCAGCTCGGCGTGCGGGGCGTGGGTGATCTGGTTCAGGCGTTGGGAGCGCAGGGCTGGGCGTTCGGTCATGGGGCAGTCCTTGGAGAGGGGGCGTCTAGATACAAGACGAAACAGCGGGGGCGGGACAGTAAAAAAGGTTTTTTTCAGATTGGTTATTGCAGCGCCTGAGAGATCGAGCGCCGCCCGCGCGGCGCATCGCGAGCGAAGCTCGCTCCTACATCTGTTTCGGGCCAATAACACCTGTGACCGCGCGCGCGACCGCCTTGTTGGTTCGACACAATACAGAGTCGGACACCAAGGGGCCGCGCGCATAAGGCGCAGGAATAACTGGCCCGAAACAGATGTAGGAGCGAGCTTCGCTCGCGATGCGCCGCGCGGGCGGCGCTCGATCTCACAACCAATGCACATTTAAAGCGATCAGATATCCCAAACCACATTGATACCGAAGTTGCGCCCCGGCATGGTAAGCCGGTCGATGTTGGCCGGCTGAGTCACAGCCGCCTCACCCTGGCCGTCGTAGCTGCGCACCGAATCCCACTGCCAGTACTTCTTGTCGGTAAGGTTGTACAGCCCGGCATTGATGGTGATGTCGTCGGTGACCTTGTAGTAGCCGGTCAGGTCCAGCACGCCGTAGCCCGGGGTGCGGAACTTCGAGGTAGAACCGTCAGGCGAATAGAAGGTGCTGTCGTCGACGCGGGTCTTGCGCTTGACCAGCGTCCAGCTCAGCAAGCCGCCGTAGTTCTGCTGCTCGTAGCCCAGGCCGAATACGCCCTTGAGCGGGTTGACACTGTTCAACGGTTGACCGGTGTCATCGTTACGACCATAGGTGTAGGCAATCGAGCTTTGGGCATAGAGGCCCTGCGGTGCGCCGAAGTGGTCGAGGTTCAGGCGGCCCTTGAATTCGGCACCCTTGATGGTGGCGTGCTTGATGTTGTTGGCCTGGAAGGTCTGCTCCAGGTTGGCGCTTTGCACGGCATCTTCGTCGATGAAATCACGGTACTTGTTGTAGAACACTGCCACGTCGAAGTTGCCGGCGTCGAAGTTGCCACGCAGGCCGGTTTCATAGCTTTTGCTCTTTTCAGGCTCGAGGTCCGGGTTGCCCTCCACGCGGTAGCCTTGGTCCAGGTTCTGGAAGCGGCCATACATGGCTTTGGCGGTCGGAGTGCGGAAACCCTCTGCATACTGGCCGTACCAGGTGTAATTGTCGTTGAAGGCGTAGGTCAGGCCGAACTTGGGCGAGACGCGGTGCCACTTCTTGTCCGAATCGTCCTGGGCGGTAGGCGCCGTACCGCTGGACTCCAGACCACGCAAGAATTCCTCGGTGAATTTGGGTTCCATACGGGTGTAGTCGTAGCGCGCGCCGGGCATGAAGGTCCAGTTGTTCCAGCGGATTTCATCCTGCGCGAACAGGCTGTAGGTATTCACGGTCGGGTCCGGGAAGTCGCTGACCAAGGCCTGTCCGTCACGCGCGCTGTCTTGTCCGATGGCGGTACAGGTACCACCGATGTTCAGGCAAGTGCCGGTGCCACTACGTGAACCCGTGACTTTCTCCTGTTTGAGTGTGGTGCCGTAGGTGAGCAGGTGGTCGGTTTGGCCGATGCTGAAGGCCTTGTCCAATTGGGCGTCGAATACCCACTGGCGATCCTTGTAGGTCGTCTGCCGGTCCCGAAACACTTGGCGTCCCGAGGCGACATACAGCTCATCGGTGCGTTGGTCGGTCTTCGCGATCTGGTAGTTGAGGCTCCATTTGACGTGATCTGCGACCACGCTATCGAGGTCGAATTCATGATTGAGACCGAAGCGTTCACGGGTGATCGTGTCGTTGCCTTGGCGCATGCGGTACGAGTTCATGCCACCGAAGCCGGGGATGAACGGCCCACCCACTGCGCTGAGGATGTTCTGGTCGCGGTCATCCTTGTAGCGCTCGTAGGTGAACGCCAGGCGCGCGTCGTCGGCGTAGTTCCAGCCCAGCTTGGCCAGCACGTTGGTGGTGCGCACGTCCATCGGGTTGGCCTCGGTGCGTGACAGGCCGTCGCCACTGTGGCTGCCGTGGGTTTCGGTCTCGTGGCCGTTGCGCTGGCTGAGATGCAGCAGGCCGTCGAAATTACCCTGGCGGCCGGCGACGGTGGCGGAGGTCAGCCAGCTTTCGTCGGCCGAGCTGTAGCCGGTTTTCAGGCGTGCACCCACGTCTTTGCCGGGCTTGATGATGTCGTCCGGGTCGAGGGTGAAGTAGCTCACCGCACCGCCGATGGCGTTGCTGCCATACAACACCGAGGCCGGGCCGCGGAGGATTTCCACACGCTTGACGATTTCCGGGTCGACATAGTTGCGCTGGGTCTGGGCGTAGGGGCCGTAGAAGAAGCTGTCGGGGATCGACACGCCGTCGACTTGGGTGAGGATCCGCTCGCCGTCGATACCCCGGATGTTGTAGCCGTTCAGCCCGCTGCGTTGGCCGGTTCCGGATACCGACACCCCCGGTTCGTAGCGCACCAGATCCTGGATATTGTTCACGTTCTGCCGGTCCAGTTGCTCACGGGTCTGCACGCTGACAGTGCTCGGCACCTGGCTGACGTCCTGTGCGCTGCGGGTGGCGCTGACGGTCACCTGCTGCAGGGCGATCACGTTGCTTGCGGTTTGGCGCTCCAGTACCACATTGCCGTTGCTGATCTTGCGAAAACTCAGCCCGGTACCCCGCAACAGGCGCTTGAGGGCAGCATCTGGCGGCAGCGAACCCTGTACGCCTGGCGAAGCCACGCCGTCGGCCAGCTCGGCGCTGAAGCCGACCTGCCAGCCGGTGACCTGGCTGAAGGCGTTGATCGCCGACACCAGCGGTTGCTGGCCGATGCTGAAGCGGTAGTCGCCCATACGCGGGCTGCTGGCCTGGGCCGGCTCGGCGGCCAGCGCCGGTAGGCTGCAGGCACCGCTTGCGAGCAGGGCAAGGGTCAACAGGGACAGTTGTCCTGTACGGCGGGGAAGGTTGGACGAGCGGGTAGGACCAGTGGACATCGGAAGCGCTCCCAGACGCGCGGGCTGTTATAGGTGATGGCTGTTCTCGTTCTCAAACAAGAATCAGTTGCATTGGCTATAACGAGACGGGCGGCCGAGTGCGATCGCGTAAAAATAATTCAGGGTTAGTTCAGGATGACCAGCGCCGGGTACTCATGCAGCTGTGCCGAGGTGATGTGGGCCAGTGCGCGCAGGGTTTCCAGCGGCTGGTCGAGGCGGTAGTTACCGGTGACGGCAACGTGCTCCAGCTGCGCATTGCGGTTGATGATCCAGCCCGGGTAGTACCGCTGCACTTCGGCCAGTACCTGGTTCAACGGACAGTTCTCGAACACCAGGCGGCCGTCGATCCAGGCCAGGTCCTTGTGCATGTCGGGGCGCTGGCGCGGGCCAAAGCCCTGGGGGCCGACGCTGATGCTGTCGCCGGCACTCAGGCGGATGCGCTGGTCGCGCTCCCCCTGCAGGTCGACATCGCCGCGTTGCACCCGCACCTGGGCTTCGCCGTCAAGGTAGCGCACGGCAAAGTCGGTGTCGCGCACCTGTGCGCGCAAAGGCCCGGCTTTCACTTCCAGCGGCAGCTGCGCGCCGTCGGGAACCTGGAAATAAGCCTCGCCCTGCAGCAGGCGGGCGACCTGGTGGCCGTCCTGGCGTTCGCTGGTAAATGCCGAATTGGTGTTGAGCAGCACTTTTGCGCCGTCTTCCAGTTGCAGGCGCTGGCGCTCGCCGACCACGGTAAGGTGGTCCGCCTGCAGGCGCATGGGCAGGTTACCGACGGTGAACAGCCCGACCAGCAGCAGCGCTGCGGTGGCCAGGGGTTTCCAGTGGCTGCGCAGGCGCCCGCGCCATGAACGGCGTTGTTGCTGGTGCATCTGTGTGGCCACTTGATGCAATGGCGTACCGTTCCACAGTGCCTCGGCCTCGACATAGGCCTCGGCGTTTTCTGGCGCGGCGCTCAGCCAGGCTTCAAAGGCCTGGGTGTCTGCGGCATCCGCGCATTGCAGGCGCACCAGCCAGTCCAGCGCCTCGTCCATGGCACGAGCACGGGCGCTAGGCCGGGCAAGTGACGGGCGAGGGGCAGGGCTGTCGGTCACGGTGAATCCTTGAATGGTTTTTTGCGAATGATCAAGGCTAAGACGGGGTGTGGCAAGGGCTTTGCCTTGCTGTTCGCCTGCGGTCAGCTTACTTGAGTCGATCGGCAACACCCATGCAGATTGCCATGATCAGTTTCAGTTCCTTTTGTACCGTGCTGGGCGAAACACTCAGTTGTTCGGCGATTTCCAGATAGGTGGCGCCATGCAGGCGGCTAAGGATGAAAATGCGCTGTTGGCGTTCGCTCAGTTGATTGAGGCTGACGCTGAGGTGCTTGAGCAACTGCTCGGCGTGGGCGGCATCCTCGCTGCTGGTGGCGGGCGCGGCCACACTGTGCAGCACTTCGTCGGGCACGTCGTCGACCAGCATGCGTGCCTGCACCCGGCGTGCGCGCAGGTGGTCCAGCGCCAGGTTGCGCGCGGTCTGAAACACGAACGGCTCGATGTGCTCGATGGGCCGCTCGCCCAGCGCGCGGGACACCCGCAGGTAGGTTTCCTGCAGCAAGTCTTCGGCCGTGCTGGGGTTACCGACCATGCGCTGCAGGGTACGCAGCAGGGTTAAGCGCTGAACGAGGAAGACGGAGTTGAACCGGGACTGACTCACGGGGGGACCTGGCCGACGAAAGGTTAATGATAATGCTTATCATCCGTGCGGCAGGTCAAGTGTGGAATTATCAGGAAAAGGTAAAGATTGTGAGTCTGCGGGCGCTTGGCGGTGGATTTTCTGTGTATTTGAAATCGAGCGCCGCCCGCGCGGCGCATCGCGAGCAAGCTCGCTCCTACATTTGTTTCGGGCCAATTATGCCTGTGGGATTTGCGCGCGAACGCCCTGGCGTATGGCTCGATATCGCGTCGTACAAACAAGGCGGTCGCGCGCCAGTGGCACAGGATGGACTGGCCCGAAACAAATGTAGGAGCGAGCTTGCTCGCGATGCGCCGCGCGGGCGGCGCTCGATTTCATAGGCGCCGAAAATGCCTTGTCATGCTCAGCCAGCCCGGCACAACGCCAAACAGTTATCCAGCATCCGGTTGCTGAACCCCCATTCGTTGTCATACCAGGCCAGCACCTTGAGCATCCGCCCGTTGGCGCGGGTATGGTTGGCATCGAAGATCGACGACAGTGGGTTGTGGTTGAAATCGCAGGAAACCAATGGCAGGGCGTTGTAGCCCAATACCTTGGAATGCTTGCTGGCCTCGAGGAACAGCTGGTTGACCTGCTCGGCCGTGGCTTCGCGCTTGAGGTTGACAGTGAGGTCCACCAGCGACACGTTGATGACGGGCACCCGCACCGCCATGCCGGTCAGCTTGCCGGCCAGCTCCGGCAGCACCAGGCCCACGGCCTCGGCGGCACCGGTCTTGCTCGGGATCATCGACTGGGTGGCTGAACGCGCGCGGTACGGGTCGCTGTGGTACACGTCAGTCAGCACCTGGTCGTTGGTGTAGGCGTGGATGGTGGTCATCAGGCCTTGCTCGATGCCGAACTCCCGGTGCAGCACCTGGGCGATCGGTGCCAGGCAGTTGGTGGTGCAGGAGGCATTGGAAATGACCTGGTGCGAGGCGCGCAGGATATCGTGGTTGACCCCGTATACCACGGTGGCATCGGCACCCTTGGCCGGTGCCGAGACAATCACCTTGCCCGCCCCGGCGGCCAGGTGCGCAGCAGCTTTGGCGCGGTCGGTGAACAGCCCGGTGCATTCGAACACCACGTCGATCGCCTCGGCCTTCCAGGGCAGTTCGGTCGGATTGCGGATGGCACTGACCGCGATACGGTCACCGTTGACCGTCAGGCTTTCGTGGTCGGCCTCGACGGTCGCGTCAAAGATGCCGTGGACACTGTCGTACTTGAGCAGGTGGGCATTCATGGCGCTGTCGCCCAGGTCGTTGATGGCGACGACCTGCAGGTCCTGGCGGTAGCCTTGGGTATACAGTGCGCGCAGGACATTGCGCCCGATTCGGCCGAATCCATTGATGGCGATGCGAAGGGTCATGGCAGTACCTCTGGCAGTTCGAGTGAAACCTGTGGCACAAAGGAGCTTCACTGAAACGGTTTTGTTGTTGGAATTACAAGATTATTCACTGGCTGATAGAAAACAAGCCTTTTTAGTGGCAGTATTTTGTTTAAATATACAACGAGTGGTTGGGCGTCGTGCCTCCACCGATGCAGCGGGCTCCTAATCATGAGCCTAGGCCGCAATCGTTTGGAGGGGAAATGCCCGGTAAACCGCCCTTACAATTAGCCTGGAGTCCAGTACATGCATCCGCGCATCCTTGAGGTCACCCAGCGGCTGGTCGAACGCAGCCGAGCCACCCGCGAACGTTACCTGCAGCTGATTCGTGGCGCGGCCAGTGAAGGCCCCATGCGTGCCAGCCTGCAGTGCGCCAACTTCGCCCACGGCGTGGCCGGTTGCGGCAGCGAAGACAAGCAGACTCTGCGCCTGATGAACGCGGCCAACGTGGCCATCGTCTCGGCTTACAACGACATGTTGTCTGCCCACCAGCCGTACCTGCATTTTCCCGAGCAGATCAAGCAGGCCCTACGCGAGGTCGGTTCGGTCGGCCAGTTTGCCGGTGGCGTGCCGGCCATGTGCGACGGTGTGACCCAGGGCGAGCCGGGCATGGAGCTGGCTATCGCCAGCCGTGAAGTGATCGCGATGTCCACGGCGGTAGCGCTGTCGCACAACATGTTCGACGCAGCACTGATGCTGGGCATCTGCGACAAGATCGTCCCCGGCCTGATGATGGGCGCGCTGCGCTTCGGCCATCTGCCGACCATCTTCGTCCCGGGCGGGCCGATGGTTTCCGGCATCTCCAACAAGCAGAAGGCCGATGTGCGCCAGCGCTATGCCGAAGGCAAGGCCAGCCGCGAAGAGCTGTTGGAGTCCGAAATGAATTCTTACCACAGCCCCGGCACCTGCACCTTCTACGGCACCGCCAACACCAACCAGTTGGTGATGGAAGTGATGGGGCTGCACCTGCCGGGCGCCTCGTTCGTCAACCCGTACACGCCGCTGCGTGACGCACTCACCGCCGAGGCTGCGCAGCAGGTGACGCGCATGACCAAGGCCAGCGGCAGCTTCATGCCGCTGGGCGAAATCGTCGACGAGAAGGCGCTGGTCAACTCCATCGTCGCGCTGCACGCTACCGGCGGCTCGACCAACCACACCCTGCACATCCCGGCGATCGCCCAGGCTGCGGGTATCCAGCTGACCTGGCAGGACATGGCCGACCTTTCCGAAGTGGTGCCGACCCTGTCGCACGTGTACCCCAACGGCAAGGCCGACATCAACCACTTCCAGGCTGCCGGCGGCATGGCCTTCCTGATTCGTGAGCTGCTCGACGCTGGCCTGCTGCACGAAGATGTCAACACCGTGGCCGGCCATGGCCTGCGCCGCTACACCCAGGAACCCTTCCTCGACGATGGCAAGCTGGTGTGGCGCGAAGGACCGCAACAGAGCCTGGACGAAAGCATCCTGCGCCCGGTGTCGCGGCCATTCTCGGCCGAAGGCGGCCTGCGGGTGATGGAAGGCAACCTGGGCCGTGGCGTGATGAAAGTGTCTGCCGTCGCCCCCGAGCACCAGGTGGTCGAGGCTCCGGCGCGGGTGTTCCAGGACCAGCAGTCGCTGGCCGACGCGTTCAAGGCCGGCGAACTGGAGCGCGACTTTGTCGCGGTGGTGCGCTTCCAGGGCCCGCGTTGCAATGGCATGCCGGAACTGCACAAGCTCACCCCGTTCCTCGGTGTGCTGCAGGACCGTGGCTTCAAGGTTGCGCTGGTTACCGACGGGCGCATGTCCGGTGCCTCGGGCAAGATCCCCGCGGCCATTCACGTTTGCCCGGAGGCTTACGACGGCGGCCCGCTGGCGCGGGTGCGCGATGGTGATATTGTGCGAGTCGACGGTGTCGAAGGCACGTTGCGGATCATGGTGTCGGCCGAAGAACTGGCCAGCCGTGAGCTGCCGCCTGCGCCCCAGGGCAACGACCTGGGGTGTGGGCGCGAGCTGTTCGGCTTCATGCGCATGGCGTTCAGCCCGGCAGAGCAGGGCGCCAGTGCCTTTACCTCGGCCCTGGAGCACCTAAAATGAAGCACCTGCTGGTTGGTGATATTGGCGGCACCAATGCCCGTTTTGCGTTGTGGCGTGACAACCAGCTGCATGAAGTAAATGTTTTCGCCACCGCGGACTACACCAACCCCGAGCAGGCCATCGAGGCCTACCTGGAAAGCCAAGGTATCGCCCGTGGTGGCCTGGCGGCGGTGTGCCTGGCGGTGGCCGGCCCGGTCGATGGCGATGAATTCCGCTTCACCAACAACCACTGGCGCCTGAGCCGCACGGCATTTTGCAAGACCTTGCAGGTCGAGCGACTGTTGCTGATCAATGATTTCACCGCGATGGCGCTGGGCATGACCCGTCTGCGCGAAGGGGAGTTCCGCGAGGTGTGCCCCGGCCAGGCCGACCCCTCGAGGCCGGCACTGGTGATCGGCCCAGGTACTGGCCTGGGGGTGGGCTCGTTGCTGCGTCTGGGCGAACAGCACTGGAAGGCCCTGCCGGGTGAAGGCGGGCATGTTGACCTGCCGGTGGGCAATGCTCGCGAAGCGGCAATCCACCAACAGATCCACAGTCAGATCGGTCATGTCAGCGCCGAGGCCGTGCTCAGTGGTGGTGGCCTGGTGCGGCTGTACCAGGCGATCTGTGCGCTGGACGGTGACACGCCCAGGCACAAGACCCCGGCGCATATCACCGATGCGGCACTGGGCGGTGAGCCAAGGGCGCTGGCGGTGGTCGAGCAGTTCTGTCGTTTCCTTGGGCGAGTGGCTGGTAACAATGTGCTGACGCTGGGCGCGCGAGGCGGGGTCTATATTGTTGGCGGTGTGATTCCGCGCTTTGCCGAGCTGTTCCTGCGTAGCGGGTTTGCTGCGAGTTTTGCCGACAAGGGGTGTATGAGTGGCTATTTTACCGGGGTGCCGGTGTGGCTGGTGACGGCGGAGTTTTCCGGGTTGGAGGGGGCCGGGGTAGCGTTGCAGCAGGCGTTGGATCACTGATGGGGCCACTTGGCGGCCCCGATGGCAATACCCGACAGCAGGCAAAAAGACCTGCAATCAACAAGAGGAAAGACCACCTTGAGCACTGCCGGCAAATCGATCCTGATGGTCGACGACGACCAGGAAATCCGTGAACTGCTGCAAACCTACCTGAGCCGCTCCGGCTTTCAGGTACATGCCGAGGCTGACGGCAAGGGCTTTCGCCGTGCACTGGAAACCACGCCCTGCGACCTGGTCATTCTTGACGTCATGTTGCCCGACGAAGACGGCTTCAGCTTGTGCCGCTGGGTACGCCAGCACCCACGCCAGGCGCGCGTACCTATCATCATGCTCACCGCCAGCTCCGACGAGGCCGACCGGGTCATCGGCCTGGAGCTGGGCGCTGACGACTATCTGGGCAAGCCGTTCAGCCCCCGCGAACTGCAAGCGCGAATCAAGGCCCTGCTGCGCCGCGCTGAGTTCGGTCACGCCGCGCCGGGTAGTGCGGTGCTGGCCTTCGACGATTGGCGCCTGGACACGGTCAGCCACCGCCTGTTCCATCACGACGGTGAAGAGGTGATTCTTTCCGGTGCCGACTTCGCCCTGCTCAAGTTGTTCCTCGACCATCCGCAGCAAATTCTCGACCGCGACACCATCGGCAACGCCACCCGTGGCCGCGAACCGATGCCGCTGGATCGTATCGTCGACATGGCGGTCAGCCGTCTGCGCCAGCGCCTGCGCGATACCGACAAACCTCCCCGGCTGATCCGCACCGTGCGTGGCAGTGGCTACTTGTTGGCGGCGCATGTCTGCAGTGCACCCTGAGCGGCGCTGGCGCCTGCTGCCGCGCTCGCTACTGGGGCGCATGTTGCTGCTGACCCTGCTGGTGGTGCTGCTGGCCCAGGGCTTGTCGAGCATCATCTGGGTTGCCCAGTTGCGTGCCAGCCAGTTGCAGGGTCTGCGCGCCAGCGCCAGCAGCCTGGCCCATTCGATGAGCGCGAGTGTCAGTTACTTCCGCTCGCTGCCGGTCGCCTATCGGCCAATGGTGCTCGACCAACTGCGCAGCATGGGGGGCACGCGTTTTTTCGTGTCACTCAATGCCAGGCCGCTGGACATGCCGTTACTGCCTGACACCCCACGCAAGCAGGCAGTGATCGATGTGTTCCAGCAGGTGCTGCACGAGCGCCTGGGTTCGCAGATGGAAGTTTCCGTGGCGTTCGTCGCCCCCGACGACCTGCGTATCTTCAACAGTGGTCTGAAGCTCGATGAGTTGCCGCGCTCCTGGGCGCATTACTCGCTGACTCTGGAACCACTCAACCCGCCGGTGCTGGTGACGCAGATCCGTCTGGGTGAGGGGGAGTGGTTGTACATCGCCTCGTTGCTGCCCGAACCCTATACCAGCCTGGAGGCCGAACGCCTGCCTCGGCAGCAGATTGGTTTCATCGTGCTCACCACAACCTTGCTGCTGCTGTTCATCGGCCTGCTGGTGCACTGGCAAAGCTGGCCGCTCAAACGGCTGGCGCGGGCCGCGCGGGAAATGTCGCTGGGCGCCGATGTGGCGCCGTTGGCTGAAGCGGGTGGCAGTGAAGTGGTCGAGGTTAGCCGGGCGTTTAACAGCATGCGTGAGCGAATCAGCCGCTACCTGACCGAACGCAGCCAGTTGTTCAGCGCCATTTCCCACGACCTGCGCACGCCAATCACCCGCTTGCGCCTGCGTGTCGAACTGCTGGAGGACGAGCGCCTTCAGGCCAAGTTCAGTCAGGATCTGGATGAGCTGGAGTTGCTGGTCAAAGGCGCCTTGCAGTGCGTAAAGGACACCGACATCCACGAAAACATCGAGCCGGTCGACCTCAACCAGGTGCTGGAGATTCTGGCCGAGCCTTATCTGGGCGATGGTCGCATCACCGTCGAGGGTCAGGCGCTGGCGCCTTACCCGGGCAAGCCGCTGGCATTGCGTCGCTGCATCGGCAACCTGATCGACAACGCCATCAAGTACGGCGAACGGGCGCGGCTGCGCATCATCGACGGGGCGGAGGGCTTTGTGCTGCAGGTGGATGACCAGGGGCCCGGGGTGCCGCAGCAGCAGCTGGAACAGGTGTTCGAGCCGCATTTCCGTCTGGCCGGGCAGCAGCAGGGTTATGGCCTGGGGTTGGGCATTGCGCGCAACATCGCCCATAGCCATGGGGGCGAGGTGAGCTTGCTGAATCTGCGCGAGGGTGGGCTGCGGGTGACCCTCTATCTGCCGCGGGGTATGGATTGAGTTTTTGGGGTGCCTGTGTGGGCCTCTTCGCGGGCAAGCCCGCTCCCACAGGTACAGCGTAAACTTGGAAGGCTGTGCGGTCTTTGTGGGAGCGGGCGCGCCCGCGAAGAGGCCAATACAGGCAGGCGAAATGTCACTGCCCGGTGACAATCCCGCCGTCCTTCGTGACATCCGCCATGACCCCTCTGGCTAGAATTCGCAAATGACTGGCAAGGATCAAGCTGGCCCATGACCTCCCTCAACCTGTCCGCTGACAGCTGGCTCAATGCCCCGGCCCACAACGCCTGGCGCTTGGCCGAAGCACAGCGCCTGCTGGCCTTTGCCAAGGCCGCGAAACTACCCGACGGTTTCGGCAATCTGGATGCCAACGGGCAACTCGCCCCTGGTGCCCGTGCCGAAACCATGAACACCGCCCGCATGACCCATTGCTTCGCCTTGGCCCATCTGCAGGGCATCCCTGGCAGCCTGGCCTATGCCGAGCACGGTGTGGCAGCACTGCGCGGTGCCATGCAGGATGCCACCCACGGCGGTTGGTTCGCCCACCCTGGCGGCCACGACGATAGCGGCAAGGCGGCGTACCTGCATGCCTTCGTCGCGCTGGCCGCCAGCTCGGCGGTGGTGGCCGGCGTTGTCGACGCCAATACGCTATTGGCAGACGCAATCCAGGTGATCGAAGCGCATTTCTGGAGCGAAGAAGAAGGTGCCCTGCGGGAAGCCTTCTCCCACGCCTGGCAGCTCCCCGAGCCGTACCGGGGCGCCAACAGCAACATGCACGCGACCGAGGCCTTTCTGGCCTTGGCAGATGCCACCGGCAACGGCCTGTGGCTGCAACGCGCCCTGCGAGTTGCCGAACGCATCATCCATGGCCATGCTGCCGCCAACGGTTATCGGGTGATCGAACATTTCGATGCCCATTGGCAACCGCTGCCGGATTACAACCTCGAACACCCCACCGACCCCTTCCGGCCTTATGGCACTACACCCGGGCATGCCCTGGAGTGGGCGCGGTTGCTGCTGCACCTGGAAGCCAGCCTTGAACGGGCCGGCTTGTGCGCCCCGCAATGGTTGCCGGACAGTGCCCGCGCATTGTTCGACACAGCCTGCCAACAGGCTTGGAACGTCGATGGCGAACCGGGTTTCGTCTACACCCTGGACTGGGCTGATCGCCCGGTGGTGCATGCACGACTGCACTGGGTGCACGCCGAGGCCTGCGCCGCTGCGGCAGCCCTGTTGCAACGCACCGGCGAGGCGCATTACGAACAGTGGTACCGCTGCTGCTGGGGCTTTATCGCCAATCATTTCATTGACCCCATTCGCGGCAGCTGGCACCACGAACTCGATGCGCACAACCAGCCGGCCGGTACCCTCTGGCCGGGCAAGCCCGACCTCTATCACGCCTACCAGGCGCTGCTGTTGCCAGGTTTGCCCCTGGCACCCAGTCTGGCCAGTAACCTGGGCGGCAATGTAACCAAACGATGACATTCACGCATCGCTTCGTTACCTGACGAGGCGAGCGCGCTGTTTAGACTTCATGCAACGCAAGCGATCGACTTGCACGGCATAACAACAAGAAAGGTGCCTCGATGAATTCCACGCTCCGTTTCGCTGCCGCAATTTCCTTTGCCTCCTTGATCCCCCTGGGTGCCCAGGCTGCTGACGCCAAAGGCAGCGTCGAAGTGGTGCACTGGTGGACCTCCGGTGGTGAAAAAGCGGCGGTCGATGTGCTCAAGGCCCAGGTCGAAAAAGACGGCTTCATCTGGAAGGACGGCGCCGTCGCCGGTGGCGGTGGTGCCACGGCCATGACCGTGCTGAAGAGCCGCGCCGTCGCAGGCAACCCGCCCGGTGTCGCGCAGATCAAAGGCCCCGACATCCAGGACTGGGCGGCCACCGGCTTGCTCGACACCGATGTGCTCAAGGATGTGGCCAAGGACGAAAAGTGGGACTCGCTGCTCGACAAGAAAGTGGCCGACACCGTGAAGTACGACGGTGACTACGTTGCCGTACCGGTGAACATCCACCGCATCAACTGGCTGTGGATCAACCCCGAAGTGTTCAAGAAGGCCGGCATCGACAAGGCGCCCGCCACCCTCGACGAATTCTACGCCGCCGCCGACAAGCTCAAGGCTGCCGGTTTCATCCCGCTCGCCCATGGTGGCCAACCCTGGCAGGACAGCACCGTGTTCGAAAGCGTGGTGCTGTCGGTGATGGGCGTCGATGGCTACAAGAAGGCCTTGGTCGACCTCGACAACACGGCCCTGACCGGCCCGGACATGGTCAAGGCGCTGACCGAGCTGAAGAAGGTCGCCACCTACATGGACCCGGACGGCAAGGGCCAGGACTGGAACCTGGAAGCCGCCAAGGTCATCAACGGCAAGGCCGGCATGCAGATCATGGGCGACTGGGCCAAGAGCGAATGGACCCTGGCGAAGAAAACCGCCGGCAAGGATTACCAGTGCGTGCCGTTCCCCGGCACCGACAAGGCTTTCCTGTACAACATCGACTCGCTGGTGGTGTTCAAGCAGAACAACGCTGGCACCTCTGCTGGCCAGCAGGACATCGCCCGCAAGGTGCTGGGTGAGGACTTCCAGAAGGTCTTCAGCACCAACAAGGGCTCGATCTCGGTACGCAACGACATGCTTGCCGACATGGGCAAGTATGGTTTCGATGCCTGTGCTCAAACCTCTGCCAAGGACTTCCTGGCCGACGCCAAAACTGGCGGCCTGCAACCGAGCATGGCGCACAACATGGCCACCACGCTGGCCGTGCAGGGCGCGTTCTTCGATGTGGTGACCAACTACATCAACGACCCCAAGGCCGACCCGGCCGATGCGGCGAAGAAGCTGGCGGCGGCGATCAAGGCTGCCCAGTAACGGCTGTTCGCGGGCACGCCCGCTCCCACATGGGCCCTGCTCACCACAGTTCCTGGTCATGACGCCGGACCTGTGGGAGCGGGCTTGCCCGCGAAGCGGTGCGTAGCACCGCCACTACCTCGGGATTCAATACATGAGCACAACCACAGCCCAACTGCGGGCCTCACCCCTGGACGCGCTTCAGCGCTGGCTGCCCAAGCTGGTGCTGGCACCCAGCATGTTCATCGTCCTGGTGGGCTTCTACGGCTACATCCTCTGGACCTTCGTGCTGTCCTTCACCACCTCGACCTTTCTGCCCACCTACAAGTGGGCGGGCCTTGCGCAATACGCCCGTCTGTTCGACAACGACCGCTGGTGGGTGGCGAGCAAGAACCTGCTTCTGTTCGGCGGCCTGTTCATTGCCATCAGCCTGGCCATCGGTGTGTTGCTGGCGGTGCTGCTGGACCAGCGCATCCGCCGTGAGGGCTTCATTCGCACCATTTACCTGTACCCCATGGCGTTGTCGATGATCGTCACCGGCACTGCGTGGAAATGGCTGCTCAACCCCGGCATGGGCCTGGACAAGCTGTTGCGTGACTGGGGCTGGGAGGGCTTTCGCCTGGACTGGCTGATCGACCCTGACCGGGTCGTGTACTGCCTGGTGATCGCCGCCGTGTGGCAGGCCTCGGGCTTTATCATGGCGATGTTCCTCGCCGGCCTGCGCGGCGTTGACCAATCGATCATCCGCGCCGCACAGATCGACGGTGCCAGCTTGCCGCGCATCTACTGGACTGTAGTGCTGCCCAGCCTGCGCCCAGTGTTCTTCAGCGCGCTGATGATCCTCTCGCACATTGCCATCAAGAGCTTCGACCTGGTGGCGGCAATGACGGCCGGCGGCCCGGGTTACTCGTCCGACCTGCCAGCAATGTTCATGTATTCGTTCACCTTCAGCCGCGGCCAGATGGGCATAGGCTCGGCCAGCGCCATCCTCATGCTCGGGGCGATCCTGGCGATCCTCGTGCCTTACCTGTACTCGGAGCTGCGGAGCAAACGCCATGCATAGTCCTGTCGACAAGCCGGTGCTCAGCCTCAGCCGTATGGCCATCCATGCCGTGTTGCTGATCGCCGTGCTGCTGTATCTGGTGCCGCTGGTGGTGATGCTGCTGACCAGCTTCAAGACCCCCGAAGACATCAGCACCGGCAACCTGCTGAGCTGGCCTGCGGTGATTACCGGCATAGGCTGGGCCAAGGCCTGGGCAGCGGTCAGCGGTTACTTCTGGAACTCGATCATGATCACCGTGCCAGCGGTGTTGATCTCCACCGCTATCGGTGCACTGAACGGCTATGTGCTGTCGATGTGGCGCTTTCGGGGTTCGCAACTGTTCTTCGGCCTGCTGCTGTTCGGCTGCTTCCTGCCGTTCCAGACCGTGCTGCTGCCGGCCTCGTTCACCCTCGGCAAGCTTGGCCTGGCCAGCACCACCAGCGGCCTGGTGCTGGTGCATGTGGTCTACGGCCTGGCCTTCACCACGCTGTTCTTCCGCAACTTCTACGTGAGCATCCCCGACGCGCTGGTCAAGGCCGCACGGTTGGACGGTGCCGGGTTCTTCACCATCTTCCGCCGCATCATCCTGCCGATGTCCACGCCGATCATCATGGTCTGCCTGATCTGGCAGTTCACCCAGATCTGGAACGACTTCCTGTTCGGCGTGGTGTTCTCCAGCGGCGATTCGCAACCGATCACCGTAGCCCTGAACAATCTGGTCAATACCAGCACCGGGGCCAAGGAATACAACGTCGACATGGCGGCAGCGATGATCGCTGGCCTGCCAACCCTGCTGGTCTATGTGGTGGCAGGCAAATATTTCGTGCGCGGGCTGACGGCCGGCGCGGTCAAGGGGTAAGCCATGGCAACGCTCGAACTTCGCAATGTGAACAAAACCTACGGCAGCGGCCTGCCGGACACCCTCAAGGACATCCAGCTGTCGATCAAGGATGGCGAGTTCCTGATCCTGGTGGGGCCGTCGGGCTGCGGCAAGTCGACCCTGATGAACTGTATCGCCGGCCTGGAGCAGATCACCGGCGGCGCCATCCTCATCGACGAGCAGGACGTCAGCGGCATGAGCCCCAAGGACCGCGATATCGCCATGGTGTTCCAGTCCTATGCGCTGTACCCCACCATGAGTGTGCGCGAGAACATCGAGTTCGGCCTGAAGATCCGCAAGCTGCCCCAGGCCGCCATCGACGAGGAAGTGGCGCGGGTGGCCAAGTTGCTGCAGATCGAACACTTGCTGGCGCGCAAGCCGGCGCAGCTGTCCGGCGGCCAGCAGCAGCGCGTGGCCATGGGCCGGGCACTGGCGCGGCGACCCAAGATCTACCTGTTCGATGAACCCCTGTCCAACCTCGATGCCAAGCTGCGGGTCGAAATGCGCACCGAAATGAAGTTGATGCACCAGCGCCTGAAGACCACCACGGTGTACGTCACCCATGACCAGATCGAGGCCATGACCCTGGGCGACAAGGTGGCGGTGATGAAGGACGGCATCATCCAGCAGTTCGGCACCCCGCAGCAGATCTACAACGACCCGGCCAACCAGTTCGTGGCCAGCTTCATCGGTTCGCCGCCGATGAACTTCATTCCGGTGCGTCTGGCCAGGCACGATGGCCGCTTGCTGGCGATGCTCGACAGCGGCCAGGCACGCTGCGAGCTGCCTTTGGGGTTGGCTGCTGACGAGCTGGAGGGGCGCGAGATCATCCTCGGCATCCGCCCTGAGCAGATCGCCCTGGGCGCTGCTGACGGCAATGGTTTGCCGGGTATCCGCGCCGAGGTGCAGGTCACAGAGCCCACTGGGCCGGACCTGCTGGTGTTCGTCACGCTCAACCAGACAAAAGTGTGCTGCCGCCTTGCACCGGATGTGGTGTGCCGGGTGGGTGACACCCTCAACCTGCAATTCGACCCGGCCCGGGTGCTGCTGTTCGACGCCGACAATGGCGAGCGCCTGCACCTGGCCAGCACTGGCGCAACTGCAAAGGACAACGTGGCTCACTTCAAAGGCCGTTGACTCGTCTACACCATCAATAAGAAAAAAGAGGACGCAAAGGGATGGAACAGCGCAAACGCATCAAGACACTGGGATCGTTGGCCTTGCTTGCACTTGTAGGCAGCAGCGGTACACAGGCTGCCGAGGCTTTTTCCAGCGAATCAAAATGGATGACCGGCGACTGGGGCGGCACCCGGACCGAGCTGCTGGACAAGGGCTATGACTTCACCCTCGATTATGTGGGCGAGGTGGCTGGCAACCTGCATGGCGGCTACAACGACGACAAGACCGCACGCTACAGCGACCAGTTCGCCCTCGGCGCGCATCTGGACTTGCAGAAGATACTGGGCTGGCATGATGCCGAGTTCAAGCTGGCAATCACCGAGCGAAGCGGTCGCAACCTGTCCAACGACCGCATCAGCGACCCGCGCGCCGGGCCGTTCAGCTCGGTGCAGGAGGTGTGGGGCCGTGGCCAGACCTGGCGCCTGACCCAGATGTGGATCAAGCAGAAGTACTTCGACGGCGCACTGGACGTGAAATTTGGCCGCTTTGGCGAGGGCGAGGACTTCAACAGCTTCCCTTGCGACTTCCAGAACCTGGCCTTCTGCGGCTCGCAGGTGGGCAACTGGGTGGGCGGCATCTGGTACAACTGGCCGGTCAGCCAGTGGGCGCTGCGGGTGAAGTACAACATCACCCCGGAGTTCTTCGTACAGGTCGGGGCCTTCGAGCAGAACCCTTCCAACCTGGAAACCGGAAACGGCTTCAAGCTCAGCGGCAGTGGTACCAAGGGTGCGATCTTGCCGGTGGAAGCGGTGTGGTCGCCCAAGGTCAATGGCCTGCCGGGCGAGTACCGCCTGGGTTACTACTACAGCACGGCCAAGGCTGACGATGTGTTCGACGACGTCAACGGCAACCCGCAGGCGCTGACAGGTGAAGCCTTCAAGTCGCACTCCAGCAAGCACGGATGGTGGGTGGTGGCGCAGCAGCAGGTCACCGCCCACGGCGGCGACGTCAACCGTGGCCTCAGCCTGTTCGCCAACTTTACCGTGCATGACAAGGCCACCAACGTGGTCGACAACTACCAGCAGGTGGGGTTGGTCTACAAAGGCGCTTTCGACGCTCGGCCCAAAGATGACATCGGCTTCGGTGTTGCGCGTATTCATGTGAATGACGACGTGAAGAAGCGCGCCGAGTTGCTCAACGGCCAGAGCGGCATCAACGATTACGACAACCCTGGTTTCGTGTTGCTGCAGCGCACCGAGTACAACGCAGAGCTCTACTACGGCTTCCACGTTACCAACTGGCTGACCGTGCGGCCTAACCTGCAGTACATCAAGAGCCCTGGCGGGGTGGACGAGGTGGATAACGCGCTGGTCGCTGGCTTGAAGATTCAGTCGTCATTCTGAGGGCACTTGTTGTAAATTTACGCCAATCCATTTTCGGTTCTCGGCACCCACTGGTCTGCAGTGGGTGTCGGGGATAGGCCGAGACAGCGCTATCTCGAACAACAAGAGCTCTGAACCATGCCCGAACATCCGCTCCATCGCTTCTTTTCCTCGCAGCGGCCACGGCCGACATTCGAATGGGAGCGTTACCAGCAGCGCGATGTGCTGATCATCGATCACCCCCGTTGCCAGGCGGTGTTCAGCCGCCAGGGCGCGCAGTTGCTGCACTTTCAACCGGCGGGTGAACGGCCGTGGCTGTGGTGCGCCGAACAGTGGCCGCAGGTGGGGGCGATCCGTGGTGGTGTACCGGTGTGCTGGCCCTGGTATGGCTGCCATCCCAGCGAAGACCTGTGGCCGGACCATGGCTGGGCGCGGCTGCTGGACTGGAAACTGGTGGACAGCCGTGAGGACGAGGAGGGCGTGACCCTGAAATGGCGGCTGGACCTGTGCGACTGGCAGGTCGACTTGCACGCCCGGCTAGGTAGCCGTATGGAGCTGAGCCTGAGCACCGAACATCAGGACAGCGAACCCTGCCAGCTGAGCCATGCGCTGCTGGCGTACTGGCGCATCAGTGATGTGTCCGAGATAGCGCTGTCCGGGCTGGAAGACATTGAAGGCTACGACCGCCTCAACCGCCAGGCTTGCCGTGAAGATGGCGCGCTGAAGCTCAAGGGCGGCTGTCAGAAGGTCTACCCCGGTACGCCACGGGTGCAATTGCAGGACCCGGCCTGGCAGCGCGAACTGTGCATCGACACCGGTGACAGCGACGACACCGTGGTCTGGCACCCTGGCAATCGCCCGCTGATGGGGGTGACTGGCCGCGAGTCGCAGCGTTTTGTCTGCGTCGAGGCGACCAGCGGCAGTGGCGAAGGCCTGAGCCTGGCGCCTGGGCAGCGTGCGCACCTGCGTTTGCAGGCGCACCGGCTCAATTGAGTTCGTCGTCCTCGATCGGGTAGCGGCTGGCGTTGAGGCTTTCCTTGATCTTGCGCAGGTGGGGCTGGAAGTCCACGCCGCGGCGCAGGGTCATGCCGGTGGCCAGCACATCGAGCACGGTCAGCTGGATGATCCGCGAGGTCATCGGCATGTAGATGTCGGTATCTTCCGGCAGCGGGATGTGCAGGCTCAGGCTGCAGGCATTGGCCAGTGGCGAGCCTGCGGCGGTCAGGCCCAGCACCGAAGCGCCGTTTTCACGCGCCACGCGCGCCACTTCGACCAGTTCGCGGGTGCGCCCGGTGTAGGAAATGATCACGAACAGATCGCCGGTGTGGGCGACCGAGGCCAGCATGCGCTGCATCAGTACATCGGCGTGGGCCGACACGGCCAGGTTGAAGCGGAAGAACTTGTGCTGCGCATCCAGGGCCACCGGGGCCGAGGCTCCGAGGCCGAAGAAGTGAATCTGCCGGGCCTGGATCATCATGTCCACGGCGCGGCTGACCTGCTGCGGGTCCAGTTGCTGGCAGGCGCTGTCAAGCGAGGCGATGGCGCTGGCGAAGATTTTCTGGGTGTAGGCGGCCGGGTCATCGTCGGCCTCCACCGCGCGGCTGACATAGGCGGCACCACTGGCCAGGCTCTGCGCCAGTTGCAGCTTGAGTTCGGGGTAGCCGCTGACGCCGAACGAGCGGCAGAAGCGGTTGACGGTCGGTTCGCTGACCTTGGCCGCCTGGGCCAACGCAGCGATGCTGAAACGGGTGGCTTGTTGCGGGTTGAGCAGGATGACTTCGGCGACTTTGCGTTCGGCCTTGTTCAGCTCGTCGAGGCGGCCCTGGATCTGTTCCAGGAGGTTTCGCACGCGGTCCATGGGTGTGTCCTTGGGTCGGGAAGACAGCCGGCTGTGAGATCAGCAGGCTTTTTGCACGGTCGTCTATCGTACTGTCGGTGCGGTTGGCGTACCACTTGTCTGTAACACTAGTGTGTAATGTTGTGGTTTTTACTACATTATCCCTTGAAAACCGTGTGTGAAAGCGGTATTCCTAGACCAACTTTAGGAAAGAACCAACATCATGGCTGCAATCAGTGTCGAACCTTGCACCTTTGCCCTGTTTGGCGCCCTCGGCGACCTGGCATTGCGCAAGCTGTTTCCTGCGCTCTACCAGCTCGACCGGGCCAACCTGTTGCACCCGGACACCCGCCTGCTAGCCCTGGCCCGCGAGGCCGGCAGTGCGCAGGAGCACCTGGACAGCATCGAAGCCCACCTGCGCCGGCACGTGCCCGAGGCAGATATCGAGCCTGCCGCGCTGGGTCGCTTCCTCGCCCGCCTGAGTTACCAGCATCTGGACTTCCTTCAGCCCGAGGGCTATCAGGCCCTTGCCGAGCAACTGCCGGGTGAGCTGCCGCTGATCGCCTACTTCGCCACGGCGGCGGCGGTGTATGGGGCCATCTGCGAAAACCTCGACAAGGTCGGGCTGGCTGCGCGCACCCGGGTAGTGCTCGAGAAACCTATTGGCCACGACCTGGAGTCGTCGCGCCGGGTCAACGATGCCGTGGCGCGGTTCTTCCCTGAAAGCCGGGTCTATCGCATCGACCACTACCTGGGCAAAGAGACGGTGCAGAACCTGATTGCCCTGCGCTTCGCCAACAGCCTGTTCGAAACCCAGTGGAACCAGAATTCCATCTCCCATGTGGAGATTACCGTGGCGGAAAAGGTCGGTATCGAGGGCCGTTGGGGCTATTTCGACAAGGCCGGCCAGCTGCGCGACATGATCCAGAACCACCTGCTGCAGTTGCTGTGCCTGATCGCCATGGACCCGCCCAGCGAACTGTCCGCCGATGCTATTCGTGACGAGAAGGTGAAAGTGCTAAAGGCCCTCGCACCGATCACCGGCGACGGCCTGAGCACCAGTGTGGTGCGCGGCCAGTACATTGCCGGCTACAGCGAAGGCAAGCCGGTGCCTGGTTACCTGGAAGAAGACAACGCCAACGCCCAGAGCGACACTGAAACCTTCGTCGCCCTGCGCGCCGACATCCGTAACTGGCGCTGGTCGGGCGTGCCGTTCTACCTGCGAACCGGCAAGCGCATGCCGCAAAAACTGTCGCAGATCGTCATTCACTTCAAGGAAACGCCGCACTACATCTTCGCCCCGGAACAGCGTTTGCAGATCGGTAACAAGCTGATCATCCGCCTGCAACCGGACGAAGGCATTTCTTTACGGGTGATGACCAAGGAGCAGGGCCTGGACAAGGGCATGCAACTGCGCAGTGGCCCATTGCAGCTGAATTTTTCCGATGCCTGGCGCAGTGCAAGAATTCCGGATGCCTACGAGCGGCTGTTGCTCGAAGTGATGCGCGGCAACCAGAACCTGTTCGTGCGCAAGGACGAAATCGAGTATGCCTGGAAGTGGTGCGACCAGTTGATCGCCGGCTGGCGTAATGCGGGCGACGCGCCCAAGCCATACGCGGCGGGCTCCTGGGGGCCGATGAGCTCGATTGCACTGATCACACGCGATGGGAGGGCGTGGTATGGGGATATCTGAATTGAAACTGCCAGCGGCCGTGAAGGCTCATGAACTGGCGGATGCCAAGGCACTGTCCGTGTCCTTGGCTCATGATGTGGCTGAGCGCCTGCGTGGCGCGATTGCCGCCAAGGGGCAGGCCTGTGTGGTGTTGTCTGGCGGTCGCAGCCCGGTGCCTTTCCTGGAGAAGCTGGCCAGCGAGCACCTGGACTGGTCCAAGGTCATCGTCAGCCTGGCTGATGAGCGCTGGGTGCCGGTAGAGCACGCCGACAGCAATGCCGGCCTGCTGGTCCGCCACCTGTTGAAGGGCGCAGCGGCCAAGGCCCGTTTCGTTGGCCTGTATCAGCAGGCGGAGAACCTCGATGCAGCTGCGCTCAAAGCTGACCAGGCCTTGGCCGAGCTACCGCCGATCGACGTGCTGGTGCTGGGCATGGGCGACGATGGCCATACCGCCTCGCTGTTCCCCGCCAGTCCCAACCTGGAAGCAGGCCTGGACCCGGCCGGCCCACGCCGCTGCCTGCCGTTGCTGGCGCCGAGCGTGCCGCACCAGCGCCTGTCGATGACCCGTTCGCTGCTGGCCAGTGCTGCCTTCATCGCGCTGTCTGTGCAAGGCCAGAGCAAACTCGCTACCCTGCGCGCCGCGCTGGCGGGCAACGACCTTACTGAAATGCCGATTCGCGCTTTTCTTCACGACCCCCTGGACATCTACTGGTGCCCATGAGCCAAGGATCCACAGTCATGACCACCCTTGAACGCCCACAGCCCAAGCTCTCGATGGCTGATAAAGCCGCGCGGATCGACGCCATTTGCAAAAATGCGCGCATCCTGCCGGTAATCACCATTGCTCGTGAGGAAGACATCCTGCCGCTGGCTGACGCCCTGGCCGCCGGCGGCATCCGTACCCTGGAAGTGACCCTGCGCTCACAGCATGGCCTCAAGGCCATTCAGGTGCTGCGCGAGCAGCGCCCGGAGCTATGTGTCGGCGCTGGTACCGTGCTCGACCGCAGCATGTTCGCAGCGGTTGAGGCTGCGGGCGCGCAGTTCGTCGTTACCCCAGGCATTACCCAGGACATTCTCGAGGCGGGGGTGGACAGTGAAATCCCGCTGTTGCCGGGCATCAGTACGCCGTCCGAAATCATGATGGGCTATGCCCTGGGCTACCGCCGGTTCAAGTTGTTCCCGGCGGAGATCAGCGGCGGCGTAGCGGCGATCAAGGCCTTTGGTGGCCCGTTCGGCGATATTCGTTTTTGTCCTACCGGTGGTGTAAACCCGGCCAACGTGCGCAACTACATGGCACTGCCAAACGTGATGTGCGTGGGGGGGACCTGGATGCTCGACAGCAGCTGGATCAAGAACGGTGACTGGGCGCGGATCGAAGCGTGCAGTGCTGAGGCGATGTCACTGCTGGACGCCAACTGAATCAGTTGTGTGCTTTACGGCTTATGGGGCGCTTGGTCGGCGCCCTTTTTTTTGCCTGGGATATTTGCATTGGTTGTGCTGGCCGTTTCGCGGGTAAACCCGCTCCTACACACTGATCTGCGGTAGACGCACCGGTGGGGTGGACACAGGCCGTTGTAGGAGCGGGCTTACCCGCGAATGGGCCGGGCCTGCTGGCCAATATCCCTGGCCGTTCACCGTTGCCGTGGCCTCCGTATTCGCGGGTAAACCCGCTCCTACACCTGATCGGTGGTGGACACACACACATTGGTGATTGGGCGCAGGCCGTTGTAGGAGCGGGTTTACCCGCGAAAGGGCCAGCCCAGGCCAACAAAAAAGCCCGCATCAAACGATGCGGGCTTTCTCATCCCTCATTCCAGGCTTCAGGCCGCCTTGGCTTCCTGCTGGCTCAGCGAGCGGTTCAGCGCGCTGAACAGGGCCTTGAAGCTGGCCGTGGTGATGTTCTCATCAATACCCACGCCATGCACCGGACGGCCACCGGCTACACGCAGTTCAATGTAGGCCGCGGCCTTGGCATTGGTGCCAGCGCCAATGGCGTGCTCGTTGTAGTCCATGATCTCTACGGCAACCGGCAGGCCGGCCACCAGTGCTTCCAGGGCGCCGTTGCCCTTGCCGCGCCAGTGCAGGGTGGTTTCGCCTTCACCGGCAACTTCCACTTCCACGGCGCTGTGGCCGTTTTCTTCCTGCAGGCGATGGCTGACCAGTGCGTATGGCGCGTTGGCCTGGAGGTACTCCTTGTGCAGCAGGCTGTAGATCTGCTGGGCGGTCATTTCCAGGCCCAGGCGGTCGGTCTCACCCTGCACCACCTGGCTGAATTCGATCTGCATGCGACGCGGCAGGCTGATGCCATATTCCTGCTCGAGCAGGTAGGTGATACCGCCTTTGCCCGACTGGCTGTTGACGCGGATTACCGCTTCGTAGCTGCGGCCGATGTCGGCCGGGTCGATTGGCAGGTAAGGCACCTCCCACAGTTCCCCATCCTGCTGCTTGGCGAAGCCCTTGCGGATGGCGTCCTGGTGCGAGCCGGAGAACGCGGTATGGACCAGGTCGCCCACATACGGGTGACGTGGGTGTACCGGCAACTGGTTGCACTCTTCGACCACCTTGCGCACGCCGTCGATGTCGGAGAAGTCCAGCAACGGGTCGATGCCCTGGGTGTAGAGGTTCAGAGCCAAAGTCACCAGGTCGACGTTACCGGTACGCTCGCCGTTGCCGAACAGGCAGCCTTCGGCACGGTCGGCGCCGGCCATGAGGCCCAGTTCGGTGGCAGCGATACCGGTGCCACGGTCGTTGTGGCAGTGCAGGCTGATGATCACGCTGTCGCGGCGGCTGATGTTGCGGCAGAACCACTCGATCTGGTCGGCGTAGATATTTGGCGTGGACACTTCCACGGTGGCCGGCAGGTTGAGGATGATCTTGTGTTCAGGGGTAGGGTTCCACACCTCGATGACCGCGTCACAGACTTCCTTGGCGAACTCCATTTCAGTGGCGCTGAAGGTTTCTGGCGAGTACTGGAAGGTCCACTGGGTTTCCGGCTGCTGGGCGGCGTACTTGACGAACAGCTTGGCCGCGTTCACCGCGATGTCCTTCACGCCTTGCTTGTCCTGATTGAAGACGATGCGGCGGAACGACGGGCTGGTGGCGTTGTACAGGTGGACGATGGCCTTCTTCGCACCACGCAGCGACTCGAAGGTGCGGGCAATCAGGTCTTCACGTGCCTGGGTGAGCACCTGGATGGTGGTGTCATCCGGGATGTGGCCGTCCTCGATCAGGGTGCGCACGAAGTCGAAATCGGTTTGCGAGGCAGACGGGAACGAGGCTTCGATCTCCTTCACGCCAACCTGCACCAAGGTCTTCCAGAAGCGCAGTTTCTTCTCCGAGTCCATCGGCTCGATCAGCGACTGGTTGCCATCACGCAGGTCGGAGCTGCACCAGATAGGTGCCTGGGTGATGGTCTTCGACGGCCAGGTACGGTCAGGCAGGTCGATGGTCGGGAAAGCGCGGTACTTCTTCGAAGGGTCTTTGAGCATGGTCATGGAAGCAATCCTTTTGTGTGCGGCCGAGATCGGGCCTGCCGAGCGATAACGATATGAAGAGGCGAGGCGACGCGATTCAGCCTGGTAGTCGGGCGCTGACCAGGCAGAGGCTGCGATGTTGTCGGAGCAGGATGAGGGTGCTGAAGGTTTTCATGCCTTCAAACTTAACCAGTGGGGTGGGGGATGGCAAGCGTTCGGGAAAAATTGAGAGGAATGCTTAAAAAAAGCCATTAAGCGAGATTTTATGGCTTTATTTGGCTGAGTGCTTCGTTGCTTTTGCGCGGTATTTTTCGATGGCGCAACACAATCGAATTAATGCCAGCAGTGCTGGCCCATTCGCGGGTAAACCCGCTCCTACAGGTACGCGGCCCCTTGTAGGAGCGGGTTTACCCGCGAATGGGCCGGCCCAGGCAGCGCAACGTTCAGGGCTGGAACGCGCCAATGAAAATCGCCGGGTCCACCCGCGCATCGTTCAGGCTGACGTTCCAGTGCATATGCGGCCCGGTCGCCCGCCCGGTCGAGCCCACGCGCCCGACCACCTCGCCACGACGCAGTTGCTGGCCGACCTGCACATCGATCTTCGACATGTGGCAGAACATGCTGATGAAGCCCTGCCCATGGTCGACGAACACCGTGCGGCCGTTGAAGAAATAATCCCCCACCAGAATCACTTTGCCATTGGCGGGTGTCTTGATCGGCGTGCCCGCCGGTACCGCAAAGTCCAGCCCGGCATGCGGGTTGCGTTCTTCGCCATTGAAGAAGCGGCGCACGCCGAACTTGCTCGACAGCGGGCCGTTGACCGGCTTGTCGAGAATCAGGTTGCTCGGCAGGTTCGGGCTGAAGCTGCGGTAGGCCTTGATCTGCTCGGCCAGCTCGCGATCGATGCGCTTGAGGTCGGCCGGGTTCGGGTTGACCTGGCGAGTGTTCTTCAGGGTGATGCGCTGCTCAGGGTACTTCTTGCTGCCTACGCTGAAAGGCAAGGTGCGCCCGCCCTGGTTCAGCACTGCGGTGCCGGGCTTCTGGGTCAGCGGGATGCCGACGATGGCCAGCCAGTTGTCCTGCTCCTTCACCACCAGCACCGGCTTGCCGTCGAAACGGGCGCTGGGTGCGTTGGCGGCGGGGCCCAGGTCGACGACTGCCACACCGCCGGGTACCGGTTTGTTCAGCGTGCGGGTGATGTAGCTGGCCTGGGCGCCGCCGGCCAGCAGCAGCAGGGAAAGGGCAAGCAGGGGCGCGAGCATGCGGGGCATGTGTCAGTCCAGTAGTGAGAGGGTGACCGGGGTCAGGTGGTTGTCTTCGACGCGCACCAGCAGCTCGCCTTCGTTCAAGCGGGCGGTCAGGCGTTGGCCGTTGCGGGTCTGTTCGGCGCTGCGAATGGCCTGGCCTTGTTCATCCAGCAAAATGCTGTATCCGCGGGCCAGGGTGGCCAGCGGACTGACCACTTGCAGTGTCTGTAGCTGGGCCTGGAACCGCTGGCGACGGTCCTTGAGCACCTCGCGCATGGCCCGTGGCAGGCGCTCGGCCAGGCTGTCCAGGCGCTGGTTCAGCAGCTTCAGGTTACGCCCCGGATGCTGCGCGGCCAGGCGGGCGTCCAGGCGTGCCAGGCGTTCGCGGCGCTGGTTGAGGTTGAGCATGAACGCGCGGCGCAGGCGCATGTCCAGGTCGTCCAGGCGTTGGGCCTGCTGGCGCAAACGCTCGCCTGGGTGGCGCAGGCGGCGGGTGAGTGACTCCAGGCGCAGGCGGTCGTGGGTCAGGCGGTTCTGCATGCGCAGCAGCAGGCGCCGTTGCAGGCCATCCAGGCGTTGCCGAAGGCCGCTGTTGTCAGGGGCCAGCAGCTCGGCGGCAGCAGACGGTGTGGGCGCGCGCACGTCAGCCACGAAGTCGCTGATCGACACGTCGGTTTCATGGCCCACGGCGCTGACAATTGGTGTGACGCAGGCGGCCACGGCACGCGCCACGACTTCCTCGTTGAAACACCACAGGTCTTCCAGCGAACCACCACCACGCGCCAGGATCAGCGCATCGAAGCCGAGGCTGTCGGCCAGGCGGATGGCGCGTACGATCTGCGCGATGGCTTCGCGGCCCTGTACCGCTGTAGGGATCAGGTTCAGCTCCACCTGCGGCGCGCGGCGGCCGAACACGCTGATGATGTCGCGGATCACCGCGCCAGTGGGCGAGGTGATGATGCCGATGCGCTGCGGGTGAGCCGGCAGCGGCTTCTTCCGTTCGGTGCTGAACAGCCCCTCGGCACCGAGCTTTTCCTTCAGGGCCTCGAAAGCCAGGCGCAGCGCGCCATCACCGGCTGGCTCGACGGTGTCGAGAATCAGTTGGTAGTCGCCACGCCCCTCGAACAGTGAAACCTTGCCACGCACCCGCACCGCCAGGCCGTCGCGCAGCGCCTGGCGTACCCGCGTGGCGTTCTGCCGGAACAACGCGCAACGCACCTGGGCGCCGCTGTCCTTGAGGGTGAAGTACATGTGGCCGGACGCCGGGCGGGCGAGGTTGGAGATTTCGCCTTCCACCCACACGCTGCGGAAAACGTCTTCCAGCAGCACGCGGGCGCGGCCGTTGAGTTGGCTGACGGTAAGGACCTCGCGGTCCAGCCCGAGTCGTTCGAAAGGGTCTTTGATCATGGCAGGCATCATAAATGACATCGGCCCCGGTTGTCTGTCCCGGGCCCTGTTGGAGCGGGTGCACCGGCGAAGAACAAGGTTCAGCCCTGCAGGGCCGTTACGAACTGCCTGGCTATCTGCCCCGCATCGCGGCGACAGGCCAGCGCCACTGTGCTCTGGCAATCCCCTTGCAACGCCACGAAACTGATCGAAGCGGGTGCGATCTGCCGCATGCACGCTGGCAACAACGCCACCCCAAACCCCGCCTGTATCAGCTGCAATTGCGTGGTCTTGCGCGACAGTACCTGCGCCGCCTTCGGGAAGAATCCTGCCCCCATGCACAACGAGGCAGACAGGTAGCTCAAACCACCGCGATCCCGGTGCGGGATGGAAATGAAGCGTTCTTCCTTCAGTTGCTCCAGTTGCACGTGCTGAGTACCCGCCAAGGGGTGTCCAGCGGCGACCGCCAGCAACAAGGGTTCGTCGAACAATTCATGCAGCACCACGCCTTCATGCTGGCGCAGCACCGGCAAGCGCAACAGGCCGATATCCAGCCGTCCGGCAGCAATGTCTTCCAGCTGTGCCTCCGATGACTGCTGCGCAATCTCCAGCGAAACCCCTGGGTTGTGCTTCAGGTAGTTCCCCAGGCGAGCCAGAAGCCCCCCGGTCAGCGGCACGGTGCTGGAATGATTCAGGCGCAAGTTGCCTTGCAACCCTTGGCCAATGTCACGGGTAACCCGCTCAGCCTGTGCCAGGTCAGCCAGCAAGCGTCGCGCCCGTTCAAGAAAGGCCTGACCGGCCAGCGTCAGGCGAGGCAGGCGCGCCGTGCGTTCGAACAGCGGCGTGCCCAGTTGCTGCTCCAGCTCCTTGATCTGCCGGCTAAGGGCCGACTGGGCAACGTACAGTCGCTCGGCTGCACTGCTGAAACTGCCACACTCGGCGATTTCCACGAAGTAACGCAACTGTCGGATCGACGTCATGTCATGCCTTTTTGAGATGGCTCTTGGGATAAAGGCATATTAGTCGGCATGGCTCATGGCTGGCTAACCTTTGCCTGTCTTCCCAGGAACTGCTGCCATGCTTGCCCAACTGTCGTTTTCCGGCCTTGACTGGCTGCCGATCCTGTTCGCCATCGCTGCGGCCTACATCGTTTTCGGTATCGCCGGCTTCGGTACTGCACTCGTGGCCGGGCCGGTGCTGATTCACTTCATGCCGTTGACACGAATCATCCCGCTGCTGGTACTGCTGGATTTCGCGGCCGCCTTCGGCAACCTGCTGCCGTCACGCCGGGATGTGGTACGCAGTGAATTGCTGCGGCTGCTGCCCTTCATGGCCTTGGGTTGTACGCTGGGCGTGGTGTTCCTGCTCCAGCTGAAGTCCGACCTGTTGCTGCTGTTGATGGGGCTATTCGTGACCGCCTATGCACTTTACGGGCTGGCAGTGAAAGTGAGGCCAGCCAGCCTGTCCGGCTTCTGGGCGGTGCCGATGGGCACGGCAGGCGGGTTGTTCGGGGCTTTGTTCGGCAGCGGCGGGTTTCTTTATGCCCTTTACCTGAGTGCACGGCTGGAGGTGAAGGAACAGGTACGCGCCACCCAGAGCGCGCTGATCAGCTGCAGTACGATAGTGCGTCTGTCGCTGTTCCTTATCGCCGGTGTCTATGCCGACCAAAGTCTGCTGCTGCTCGCCGCCTGCCTACTGCCTGTCATGTTCATTGGCCTTTGGGTAGGGCGTCGGTTGACCCACCGGTTGTCCCGCGAAGCGTTCGTACGGCTGGTCACCTGGCTGGTGCTGGCCAGTGGCCTGGCGTTGATTGGTCGCTACCTGAGCGCCTGAGCGGTAGAATTGCGTCATCACCGGCGTTTTTCAGGCTTGTCCCGTTCATGAACACCCAGAGCATCATCGTTCCAAAGCTGTCTACCGTCCCGGTGCATGAAGCCCGCTCCCGCGCCATCCTGCGCTGGCTGGTGCGCGAAAAAGTCGTCGAGGAGCAACTGACCACCTGCGGTCGCACCGGCAACCGCATGGGCCATGCCCTGGCGGCAGGGGCGCGCAAAGTGGCCCTGCACCCGGAAAAACTGCCCTTCGGCGAGCCGGTCAACGGCCTGGAAGTGATGCTCAAGCGCTGCATCTACACCCCCACCGAAGGCTTCCTCGAAGAAGCCGGTTGCCCGGAGTGCCGGCGCGAGGTGGGTGAGCCGTTGTTCGAAAGCCTGGAAGAGTGGATGCCGGCGGTGAGCGACAACTTTACCTGCCCGCTGTGCGGCTTCGAAGATGACATCAATGGCTTCATTTACCTGCAGCCATGTGCCTTTTCCAACCTGGGGTTCATCTTCAACAACTGGGGCGAGGCCGGGTTCACCCAGGCCTTTCTCGACAGCTTCGCCGACTGGCTCGACCAGCCGGTGGCCGTGGTGCAGGTAAAACTGCCACAAGCCTGACCGAAGGCCCTTATTTTGCATTGAGCGGCGCGCCATGCATGAGTATAATGGCGCGCTTCCATTTTTCCCGCCCGGGAGCCCCCGCGATGCTGCGTATCAGCCAAGAAGCCCTGACCTTCGACGATATCCTCCTTGTACCTGGCTATTCCGAGGTACTGCCCAATGAAGTCAGTCTCAAGACCCGTTTGACCCGTGGCATCGAGCTGAACATTCCGCTGGTTTCCGCTGCCATGGATACCGTGACCGAAGCGCGTCTGGCCATTGCCATGGCTCAGGAAGGCGGTATCGGCATCATCCACAAGAACATGACCATCGAACAACAGGCCAGCGAAGTGCGCAAGGTCAAGAAGTTCGAGGCTGGCGTGGTCAAGGACCCGATCACCATCGACGCCGATGCCACTGTGCGCGACCTGTTCGAGCTGACCCGCCTGAACAATATCTCCGGTGTGCCGGTACTGGCGAACGGCGACCTGGTCGGCATCGTCACCTCCCGTGACGTACGCTTCGAAAATCGCCTGGACGCCAAGGTCCGCGACGTGATGACGCCGAAAGAGCGTCTGGTCACCGTCCGCGAAGGCGCCGACAAAAACGAAGTTCGCGAGCTGCTGCACAAGCATCGTCTGGAAAAAGTCCTGATCGTTGACGACAAGTTCAACCTCAAGGGCATGATGACCGTCAAGGACATCGAAAAGGCCAAGGCTTACCCGCTGGCCAGCAAGGACGACCAGGGTCGCCTGCGCGTCGGCGCCGCCGTCGGCACCGGCAAGGACACCGGCGAGCGCGTTGCTGCGCTGGTGGCGGCTGGCGTTGATGTCGTCGTCGTCGACACTGCCCACGGCCACTCCAAAGGTGTGATCGACCGCGTACGCTGGGTGAAAGAAACCTACCCGCAAGTGCAGGTCATCGGCGGCAACATCGCCACCGGCGCTGCCGCCAAGGCCCTGGCCGAAGCGGGTGCCGATGCGGTCAAGGTCGGTATCGGCCCTGGCTCTATCTGCACCACCCGTATCGTTGCCGGTGTCGGCGTGCCGCAAATCAGCGCCATCGCCAACGTCGCCGCAGCACTGGAAGGCACTGGCGTGCCACTGATCGCTGACGGCGGTATCCGCTTCTCCGGTGACCTGTCCAAGGCCATCGTTGCCGGTGCGTCCTGCGTGATGATGGGGTCGATGTTCGCCGGTACCGAAGAGGCCCCGGGTGAAGTCGAGCTGTTCCAGGGCCGTTCCTACAAGGCCTACCGCGGCATGGGCTCGCTGGGTGCCATGGCGCAGGCGCAGGGCTCGTCCGACCGTTACTTCCAGGATTCCTCGGCCGGCGCCGAGAAGCTGGTACCGGAAGGCATCGAAGGCCGCGTTCCTTACAAAGGTGCCCTGGCCGCGATCATCCACCAGCTGATGGGCGGCCTGCGTTCGTCCATGGGCTACACCGGCAGCGCAACCATCGAAGAAATGCGCACCAAGCCGGAATTCGTGCGTATCACCGGTGCCGGCATGGCCGAGTCCCACGTGCATGACGTGCAAATCACCAAAGAAGCCCCTAACTACCGCGTAGGCTGAGGCTTCCAGCTACAACATAAAGCGGGGCTGTCATGACAGCCCCGCGTCGTTTCCGATTTCCACTGACGAGATTGAGTCATGGCCCTCGACATTCACGCTCACCGCATCCTGATCCTCGATTTCGGTTCCCAGTACACCCAGCTGATCGCCCGCCGCGTGCGCGAAATCGGCGTGTACTGCGAACTGCACCCGTTCGACATGGACGATGAAGCGATCCGCGAATTCAACCCGCGCGGCATCATCCTTGCCGGCGGCCCCGAGTCGGTCCACGAAGCCAACAGCCCGCGCGCTCCGCAGGCTGTGTTTGACCTGAATGTGCCTGTGCTGGGTATCTGCTACGGCATGCAGACCATGGCCGAGCAGATGGGCGGCAAGGTAGAAGGTTCCGACCTGCGTGAGTTCGGTTATGCCCGCGTGGACGTTGTCGGCAAGAGCCGCCTGCTCGACGGCATCGAAGACCACGTTGACGACGATGGCGTGCTGGGCCTGGACGTGTGGATGAGCCACGGTGACAAGGTCACCCAGATGCCTGCCAACTTCAGCATTCTGGCCAGCACCCCAAGCTGCCCGATCGCCGGCATGTACGACGACGCCCGCGGCTACTACGGCGTGCAGTTCCACCCCGAAGTGACCCACACCAAGCAGGGTGGTCGCATCCTGTCCCGCTTCGTGCAGGACATCTGCGGCTGTGAAGCCCTGTGGACGGCGTCCAACATCGTCGAAGACGCCATTGCCCAAGTACGTGCGCAAGTCGGTTCGGCCAACGTCCTGCTGGGTCTGTCCGGCGGCGTCGACAGCTCGGTGGTTGCTGCGCTGCTGCACCGTGCCATCGGCGACCAGCTGACCTGCGTATTCGTCGACAACGGCCTGCTGCGCCTGCACGAAGGCGACCAGGTGATGGCCATGTTCAAAGAGAACATGGGCGTCAAGGTGATCCGCGCCGACGCTGAAAAGCAGTTCCTCGACAACCTGGCCGGCGAAGCCGACCCGGAGAAGAAGCGCAAGATCATCGGCCGCACCTTCATCGACGTTTTCGATGCCGAAGCCAGCAAGCTGGAGAACATCCAGTTCCTCGCCCAGGGCACCATCTACCCGGACGTGATCGAGTCGGCTGGCGCCAAGAGCGGCAAGGCCCACGTGATCAAGTCGCACCACAACGTCGGCGGCCTGCCGGAGGAGATGAACCTCAAGCTGGTCGAGCCGCTGCGTGAACTGTTCAAGGACGAAGTGCGCAAGATTGGCCTGGAGCTGGGCCTGCCGTACGACATGGTCTACCGCCACCCGTTCCCGGGCCCGGGCCTGGGCGTGCGTATCCTCGGTGAAGTGAAGAAGGAATACGCCGACATCCTGCGTCGCGCCGACCACATCTTCATCGAAGAGCTGCGCAAGGCCGACTGGTACCACAAGACCAGCCAGGCGTTCGTGGTGTTCCAGCCGGTCAAGTCGGTCGGCGTCGTCGGCGACGGCCGTCGCTACGCCTGGGTCGTGGCCCTGCGTGCCGTCGAGACCGTGGACTTCATGACCGCGCGTTGGGCACACTTGCCGTACGAGCTGCTGGAAACTGTCAGCGGTCGTATCATCAACGAAATCGACGGTATCTCGCGCGTTACCTACGACGTGTCGAGCAAGCCGCCGGCCACTATCGAGTGGGAATGATTGGGCGTCCGGCATTGTCCGGCACCACCTAGCAAGAAATGCCCTGAAGCCCGCGTAATTGCGGGCTTTTGGCTTTTTGGGTCTGGCAAATTCGGGTAGCGTTCTGCATCGCCAAGCACGGTGTTTGTGTGGCATGGTACGGGGTATTGACTGCATCTAGTGCCATGCATGACGCTCAATACCATGTCCTTTGCTTCAGTGTTGGCATGGTATCGAGTTGGCCTAAAGGGCCGGTTTTACTGGGGATCGACCCCATTTTTCCGCGCTTTTCAGGGCATGGTATTTTTTCATGGAAATAGTGGAAGCCATGCTCACCGATACCAAGCTTCGAAATCTCAAGCCCCAGGACAAGCTCTACAAGGTGATTGACCGTGACGGCTTATACGTGGCCGTCACCCCAGCCGGCTCAATCTCCTTTCGCTACAACTACTCCATCAACGGCCGGCAGGAGACCATCACCTTCGGTCGTTATGGCTTAGGGGGGATCACTCTGGCAGAGGCTCGCGAGCGGCTAGGGGAGGCGAAGAAGATGGTCGCCGCTGGCAAGTCTCCAGCTAAGGAAAAAGCGCGTGCGAAGGCGCGCACGAAGGGTGCTGAGACTTTTGACGCTTGGGCTGAAAAATGGCTGCGCGGTTACCAGATGGCGGACTCGACGCGAGACATGCGTCGATCAGTCTACGAGCGTGAGTTGAAGCCGAAATTTGGCAATCAGAAGCTGGTCGAAATCACCCATGAGGATCTGCGTGCGCTGACGGATGCCATAGTGGAGCGGGGTGCCCCTGCAACCGCCGTCCACTCACGGGAGATCGTGCTGCAAGTCTTCCGTTGGGCCATTGAGCGTGGCCAGAAGGTTGAAAACCCTGCCGATCTGGTACGGCCTGCCAGCATCGCGAAATTTGAGCCGCGCGACCGTGCGTTGACGCCCGATGAAATTGCGCTGATGTACCAGTACATGGATAGAATCGGTACAGCGACCTCGGTTCGCGCAGCGGCCAAACTCCTCCTGCTGACGATGGTGCGCAAGAGCGAGCTGACCAATGCGACGTGGAGTGAGATCAATTTCAGCGAGGCGCTGTGGACGATCCCCAAAGAGCGGATGAAGCGTCGTAACCCTCATTTGGTGTTTCTGTCCCAGCAGGCATTGGATTTCTTCATCGCGTTGAAAACCTTGGCAGGAGGTTCAGATTACGTTCTGCCGTCACGCTACGACTCTGATTTGCCAATGAGTGCGGCCACGATCAACCAAGTACTGACGCTCACTTATCGCCTTGCGCAAAAGGAAGGGGTGCCATTAGGCAAATTCGGTCCCCACGATCTGCGACGCACGGCCAGCACGCTGCTGCATGAGGCGGGCTAAAACTCCGACTGGATCGAGAAGTGTCTTGCGCACGAGCAGAAGGGTGTGCGAGCTGTCTACAACAAGGCCAAGTACCGGGATCAGCGTCGCGCTATGTTGCAGGATTGGGCCGATATGATTGATGAATGGACGCTTCAGAGACCTCGTAAACAAATGGGTAGCAAAAAGGAACCCGCCAGAGGCGGGTTCTTCTGAGTTCTGTCTAGGTCTTTACTTCGTCTCTTTCCCTCTAATTGATGCTATTGCTTCAAATGCTCGTTCATAAACACTCACAGGAGGCTTTCCGAAACTAACGACTGATGGGGAGAGCATCTCTGAGTATTTCACAAACTTTTCTGGGTCGTTATTTGCGGCCAATAGTGCGCTAGCTTGCGAGTCATAAAGCTCCGCTAGCTGTGAGTAATACCTTATAAAGGAAACTGCTGTTTGGAATAGTAGAATTGAAACAGCTATAGCTCCAAATGTAAAAGCCATAGACGATACGGAGCTTGTCCATTCCGGTGTTTCTTGTACGAATGGCTGTTTCGAATACGCTGTCTGGGTGCGCTCATAGAAATTCACTAGTTGCTCAAGCTCGTGCATGTAGGCGGTGCGCTCATCCATTGTGAAACTTTCTTCCTTGACGTCTTCGCCATCCATCCGCCTTCCCATGTTAATGATGCTGTCAGGATAAATTTTCTCGAGAAGATCGTTGGATTTGCGTAAAAATAATCCAGGGTCACGCATTTTGTTAAAGGAGATTTTCTCTCCAAGTTCTCGGAGTGAATATGTCTTGGTCTGGCTCGAACTAAACACAGCCGCCACTGCAAGGCTCATTAAAATCAACAAGCCCAAAGCTATATAGAGTCTTGCTGCCCTAGATCGCTTGGCTCTCCTTTTCAAGTCATCTATTGCTGCTGTGTGGCCTGAGTTTACGTTGAGTTCCGTAGCACTTTCCATGTAATAACCGCTCTGTGTAATTTAGGTGGTTTGTATTGTAATGCCTAAGATGGTCTGTAAAGCTTCGGATTTCTAAGAGGCCGCCATGACGCGTTAAGTGTGGGCGCGAAAACAACCAGGCGGCCGTTTTTCTTCAGAAGCTGGGGCCGAAAAAAAGGTTCTTCACGGATTGCCGGGAAAGTCATTCTTGATCTTCATGAAAAAGAATTCGCTGTCCCGGTAGCCGTAAGCCATCCGCTTGATCACCTTGATCCGGTTGTTGATGCCTTCCAGCTGGCCCGTATGCATCGGCCATCGCACCCTGCTCAAGATGCCGCGCCAGTATCCCTTTAGGCGTTTAGCAAACTGCTTCAGTGCCGGTATCGCGCTTTCATCAGCCAGACGCAGCCACTGCTTCCAGGCTGATCGCCAACCCCAGGCGGTGGTGGGCGACCGCAGCGCTTTTAACTCTGCTTTCATCAGATAAACCGTCATCAGCGATTGGTTAGCCGACAGCAGATCCCTCAGGTGCACCTGTTGATCTTCTCGCTTGAGATTTTCCGGATTACGCAGCAGTAGCCAGCGTGCTTGCTTGATCACCCTGCGCGCGGGTTTGTCATGGCGCAGACGGTTGGCTTCGTCGACCCGTACCCGGTCAATCACCTCGCGCCCATACTTGGCGACTACATGAAACAGGTCGTAGACCACGCGTGCCTGAGGGCAGTGTTGGCGTACCTCCAGGTCAAATGCGGTGTTCATGTCCATCGCCAATCCACAGCACCCGGCGGGTATCGGCGTCCAGCACCACGCTGGCGTAGCGATGGCCTTTGAACAGGGCGAACTCGTCCATCACCAGGCGCCTGGGCTGGGCCTTTGGTAGCTGCTCTAGAGCGGCTTGTAGAGCTCGTCGTTCCAGCAAGCGCACACTGTCCCAATGCAAATCAAACAGCTCGGCGACGTGCAGGGTAGGCAGCCGCTGGCAAGCCTGGATCACGGCCTCGGCCAAGCGCTGGGTCATACGCGAATAGCGATCAAGCCAGCTGACTGACTCCATCCGCTTGCCGCATGCGCGACACCCAACGCGCCGCAGTTCCACATTCAACCGTACCGCATGGCCAAGAATGGGGAGATCACGGATCGAGCGCTGGCAGTATTCGTGGATGGCGGTGCTGGGCTGATGGCAGCCGCTGCAGGTGGGGAACCTAGTGGGCTGCGGAATCAGGTCGATCAGCAGATCGTCGCCATCAGGCCTGATGGCAATGACAGAAAAGCCCTCCCAAAAGGGCAGAAACGTATTAATATCGTGCACAAGAACGCCGGTTTGTTGATGTGTTTGCTCGCACGAACATCATCCATCAAACCGGCGTTCTTGTTTCTGTCTTTCCCGGGATTCCGTGAAGAACCAAAGAAAAGCCCCCGGCCCGCAGGCGCGGGAAGTCAATCGAGGTTTGGGTGACGGACGACGAGAAAAAGAAAATCAAAAAACAAGCCAAGGAGGCGGGTTTGTCTCGTTCTGGCTAGCTGCGCGCTTGGTTTAAACACGCCGTTAAGGTCGGTTGTGGCCCTGGCGGCCGTGGCTGATCTTGCCAGAGTGAATGGCGACCTTGGGCGGATTGCTGGTTTGTGAAAGCACTGGCTTGCAGAGAAGCGCGGAGAAGGCGTGTGTATTATCGATGTGCAAAGCGCAATATTTGATTTTCGTAGCTATTGGGTTAAGAATGGGATCGTTTGTCTGAGCTCATAAGTGAATCATCAGCTTTAAGAAGTAATTGGATTGTGCAATCCAAAGAGGCCGACGGCATGTTAGCTACCATATTTTTATTGCGTGAGCTCGCAGCTTTTATTATGCCAATATCCCTAAAGGGTCAAGAGATTTGCTCAGTGGCCCATTGTGAGTTCTGTCTTGCCAATGGGCCTGGAGCTATACATGCCGCTATTTTGAAATGTCAGTCATCAAAATGAGTCTGCGCCATATTTAAAATGTAGTAATCGGAAATAGCATGGCTAAGCTTGTAAGATAATCAGAACCACCCAAATCGGCGAGGTTCGTCTTTGCCCCCGCCGGGCATTTTCTGATTACAAATCCCAATCCATTTTCTGTATTCAGGCGCCTGGGGAGTATAGATATCAAGTTCGTAATCTATTCCTGGGGTCTCTGAGAAATACATGATCATGACTGAATAAGGGGGTACAACTGAAACAAGCGGAGAGGCCGTCACGCGAATCTCGCTTTTTTTGGTATAGAATACCGTATTCAATTCATAAGCTGGTAATTCTAGCAAGACTTTATTTTTTCTACCTATTACTCTGATGTTACATACCGGGTCTGGAGAGCGCTGAGGATAGCCGCCGTTTTTTATTCCCCGCTTGGGAGTTGTTATCCCAGTGAACGGCATCCCAAAAAAAGCTGGGTTTTGTTTAGCTGCGGTACTACTCAAAAATATTTCCCCATTGCCATGGGGGTTAATCTGAATCGCAAGGCCAGTGACCGGAGTAAGTGGTTTAGTAACATCGATCTTCAGTGCTTGCGTTTGGATGACTCCAGCTTTGCTCGCAAGTACTTGCTTCGAAGTTTTTTTACCAAAGACACCTTTCGGCAAGCTGCTTGCTGGTAAAACTGGAAGTCTCGCTCCAGCTTTCGCGCTGTAACCTGAAGCTCTGCTCCCCGTTCCCGAGCGGTTAACTACAGATTCATCAAGAAGAAGACCATCTGAAATAAGCAGCGCGAGCCTTTCCTCTGTTAGTGGATGAGTTACCACACATTGATCCGGCAAAAGATCTTCAAAAGCCTTTGTAATGGCTGAAAAGTCATCCAGCTCAGCTGGAAGTTTAAAGGAGAGCTGAACTCCGGCCTCGAAATTTATTTCAGTGCCGCCTACTGTCAGATTATTCGATCCAATGTATGCTACGGCCTTTGTGGGACCTTTGAACCAATAAATTTTTGGGTGGAAGCTATTTCCTAGTTGTTGAGTAAAATATGAGGCGCTCAGATTTTCGACCGCAAAAGTCAAGGCTTGTAAACTAGTTCCTTTATGGTCGATCCCAAAGATGCCGGTAGCGGTCTTACCCTGCGCAATCCAATCTTGAAGAAGCTCTTGTAGGCGGTAGAACGGACCGACCTTAGCGAAAGCGACGGCAAAGCCAAATTCACTAAGTTCTGGATCGCTAAGGAACCGTTTCAAATCCTCTAGCAAGCGTCTATTTCCAAGTGGTTGATCAAGAGGAGAAAGGATGGAAAATTGCGGCATTTGTCTTCATGTCCTTGTTGAAGTAGCCAGCCCGCTGATAGGCATGGTGCCTCAGGGAATGGCGAAGTACGCTAGCAGTGCAGTGGCAAAATGATCTCATCTCTCGTAGATTACTTTAATTTCAGCGTGAGTGTGGGTGTAAATCGGTCCAGGTTGACTGCTCGTCAACGCCATATTTTTAACCGTGTTTCGACCCTAACCCTCTGTATTTCTTGAATTCTTCTGATTTTTTGCTTGACGTCTAGCTAGGTTTGATGTCTAATTCGGGCGCTGCCCAGATAGCTCAGTCGGTAGAGCAGGGGATTGAAAATCCCCGTGTCGGCGGTTCGACTCCGTCTCTGGGCACCAAGATGCCAAACCCCTGTACCTCCTCGGTTCAGGGGTTTTTTTTTGGTTTTGGATTGAATTCTGTTGGTGGTGATAGGTGGCCTCTGGCGTGGCAGGTATGTCATCTAGTAAAGAGTTCAAAGTGGAAAGAATTGAGTTTCGATTTATCCACAAGTTATCAGTTGGAGCCTAGAATGAAGTTGCTGAGCACTTATGAAGATCGGGATGATGCTGAAGAAGCAGCGGCGACCCTTACTGGGCCTAGGCGCCTTGCTAGCGAACGTGACTCCACTCAAGTTATCTATAATTTGTTTGGAGTTCCTACGTGGGGGAATTTTCATAGGTTGGGGCTTTATAACCTTAACGAGTTGAATGTACTTCTTGGTCGCCGCGTAGGGTGGACGATTCAAGATCAACAGCGGCATGCGGAGATAATTGTAGCGCTTACAGTAGTCGCCAAAAATTTTGAGCTGTCGCTTCCCGATCACTGGCTATAGCGCCAATGAATGCGAGGGTTACGGCAGCTTAAGGCCGAGGTCGTCTCTTTCTCTTGGTACGCAAATCTCTGCCTTCTAGGGGGAGGGGGTGGTTTTCAGGCTGGTTTCTGCAACGGGGCGTTGCAATCTCGGCCGCAATCGTTATGATCTGGCATTTTCAGGTGTTTTCTGGCATTTAGCCATCATTGAAAATGTGGAAGTTCTCATGGAAGTAAGCTTCATAGCCCAGCCTTACAATAATGTTCAATTAGGCTCTCTTCTAGATGCCAAGCTAGAAGATGGTCACGATATTGAGTCGGTAACGATAGTCTCTGCATTCACTTCGCGGTCGTCAGTGATTAGGCTCAAGAAAAGATTAATTGCACTTCATGATGCCTCAGCTCATGTTCGATTGGTGATCGGCGTGGATATGGGGGGCACCAGTAAAGAAGTTCTAAATGAGCTAGCATCTTGGCCTGTCGATGTCAGGATCTTCAAGAATAGAAAAAATGGTGTAACGTTTCATCCGAAAATGTACGTTATAAAGAGAAAAGGTGCTGCTGAAATATATGTTGGTTCGAATAATTTGACTGAAGGTGGTCTCTTCAGGAATTATGAGGGGGGTGCACTTGTTTCTTATGATTTGCCTAACGATTTTGTACTCTATAACAAAGCGTTGAGCGAGTTACAGCAGTTCATTGATCCTCAATATCCAATCGCCAGAGTTCTTAATCAAGAATTTTTGATGAGGCTGATCTTTAGGGATGATATTCCGAGTGAGGCAGAAAAACGAACTCGAGAAAAAGTTGCTAAAGTTGGGTCTTCTCAAGCTGACGATATATTCGGCTATGAGGCCACCCCATCGCCCAAAGCTTTGCCGTTGGATTATCAACATATTGTTTTGGCTGCAGTGGATAGTCAGTTGCAGGAGATACAGAGAAACAAGAGAGCGGCTGCGTTAAAGGATAAAAGAGATGGTAGAGGGACGGAAAACTCTGTGAGAGCTCCACTGCCTGAAGTCGAGCCGATCGCTACTGTTCCAGCAACTGCTTTTTACATGGAGTTAAATGCCACAAAGGGCGAAGGTAATATTCCAGGTGAGCAGCGTATTCCTCTGCCAGCTATCTGGTCAGCACAAAGTTTTTGGGGGTGGAAAGAGAATTACACTAGGGATGTTAACCCTAGAAAAGGTGAGCAGCAGCCAGCTGTAGGTGCTCGGGCTGAAGACAGAGTTTATTACAACTGGCGCCCTGTGTGGGATATTTCTGAGTTGGGAAATCCAGAGCGCAGAGTTATCAGGCAGGTCAGAATGTATCTATACGAAAATAGTTCTGACTTCCGATTCACTTGTGGCGAGATTAAAAATTGGGGAGAGCCTGGCGATATTATAAGGCTTGAAAAAATTGAGGATGGTGAAGTTCATTATCGCTGCCAGTTGGCAAAAAAAGGGACGCCAGAGCACGATGAGTGGAAGAAAATTTGTACTGGAATACCGGGCGCTCACACGCGCAGAGGCTTCGGGTTTACATAATTTTCTAAAAGCTTCAGTCTGTGTGCTCAGTATGTTCGAGCGCACAGACTGATACTAGGTTGCCGGCGGGCTATTTTTTTCTAAATCTTAAAACAACATTTTCTGTAATCGCATTTTTTATGTGTACAAAATTTTCAGTAGTTACTGAAATATCTATGCGTTCGACTAAGTTGAAACCTTGTGAAACTCCGATTGCCTCTAAGAAGTCCGTGGAAGGAATTCTGATTTCCTTATCACCAACGGTCATTTTACTGTCGCCAATTACGATCATGGCTTCAGCGCCTTGCTTACATAGCCTGTAGAGCTGGATGAATACTTGGTTCATGTCTACCAGGAATCTATGGATCAATGCCGGCATATTTCTTTTTCTAAATCCTGCATCTTTATCCTCAAGTAAATTTTCGTGAAGATCGCGGATGAAGTTTTGACACTGAATAGGGAGTTCAGTATTGCCAAGGAATACTTTTTCAAGTTCTTTTCTTGCGCGTTGTGCGATTTCCCGACTACCAATTAGAGAGTTCTCGATAGGGCGCCTACTGCTACTGGACAGTCCGAAAATAGTAAGTAGAGACAGTCTGTCAGTATCAATATATGGAAGAGCCATAGCATATGGCGGGCTTGTGAGTACAAAATCCACCGAGCCATCTTTTAATCCTAGCTTGTCATAGGTTTCACGGCATCGATTATCGCCGGAGACAATGTTTGAGGAGTAGAATGGGTTTGGAGCATACCCTCTGATTCGCCAGAATTTCTCAATGCGCGAAAATTGGGTCACTAGTTGTTGGCTGAATGCGCTAAAGACATCATAGTCTACGAGTAGTTCTTTTCTATAGCGAATACGCAGATCGGTTGGCTCCTGCTGAGATATTTCTCTAACAATGCTGCTTGCCACTGCTTCCAAAAAATCACGAGTTGCTCCTTCACTACCCTTACGGATAACGCTCAAGAGCCAATTCAACTTCGCTGCGACTGCGGGTGCAAACCATTTGCGTATTTCTTCAATGCAGCCGTAATCGAATTGGTCGTAAGCATAAGGAAGATCTTCCGGAGCTTGTTCGACGGTATCTAAGATGCTATATACGATCTCTGATAGGACATCGGGTTCTTCATCTAGTACTTTTGTCTTGGCTTTGGCAACTTTTGCTGCTATTGGGTTTATGTCGCAGCCATAGGCTGTGTATCCGTTCAAGTAGCCTTCCAGAAGGGTGGTGCCGCTCCCGCAAAAAGGATCTAATATTTTTGCTCCATGAGGGAGAGACTTTAAGTTTATTAACCCCTTTGCAAGTTGTGGGTAGAACTTTCCTTTATAAGGATGCAATCCGTGCGTCACATATTTTGGGTCTTTTCGAGCGGCAGGATTAGAGGCCATCCCATTTTCTAATATCGCCTGCCAGGTTGGCTCAGATCTTCCATCTTTGGTAACTATTTGGTGGGTGAACACCATAGAGCGACTTTTCACCAAAGCTTCTACAGTCAAACTGAGAGCAGAATCTGCTCCCCCTATCTCCCTCTCCCTCAAAGCTGCTTCATATGGCCAAAGCTTGTAGGGTGGAGGCTGTAGGAATACAGACGTATTTTTTTCGGCTTTCCGCAAGATAAGGATACTTTCGCTAGAGGCACGTCTCCCGGCGTGAGTGAATGAACGCTTTACTTTATGTACCTCGCGCTCAATTACTTCCGCTGAGTCGAAGCCTAACTCAGGTGATATTTCACCGAGTAGCTTAGCAGTGTCAAATTTTTCTCCGCCGTATACGGAGTCACCAATTACGAGCGCTGCATAGCGCCCTGGTTTGAGTACTCGGGAAAATCCTTTCAAAGCGGAAGTCATATCGTTGAAATAACTTTCAAATCCGCTTGATTCACGCTGATGCTTGAGGTGAGAGCCAATTTCTAGCTTTCCAAAGGCAACAGGATCATGGCCAAGCCAGAGAAGTCTGAATCTGTGGTAGAGATGATAGTCCATCGCATTTCCGTAAGGCGGTGACGTCACAATCAGATCAACAGATTCATTAGGTAGTTCGATTTCAGGGATGTTTCTTACATCCCCAGTCAGAAATCGTGATATCCCATAGCGAGTGGCAGAAGCATTTCGCGCAACTGACTTCATTACCAATTCGAATTCGCGTACAAACCTTTTCGTTGCGTCACCCACGGGAATTTCCCGAGGAACACTTTTATAGCGTGTTTCCGAATCTTGAAAGGATGATGGAAGCACAGTCCTAGAAAGTGATAGCCATGCTATGTCTTGCGCAATTGGATCTGTTAGTTGGGATATTCTGTAACGTATATGGGAAAGCTCACCATAAGATGAGTCAGGAAACCACTTCTCCCTGTTTACGATCGTAGGTGCGTATTTACTATACTTGACTACAAACTCTGAAGGGTCCATTGGCATTGAGCTGATCAGCGCACGGAGTGCACCATGCAGCAGGTGTAATTCTCGAGTAGCCTCTATGCCAACCCGCGCTGTTTTGACGCGGCCGATCAATGCTGCCACAGGGTTTGCATCTGAGCTGACGGCTCTGCGCCCTAATCTAATGGACTCCAATGCCGTGGTGCCGCTGCCGCCAAAGGGGTCGAAGACTACTTCTCCTCGCGAGCTGAGCAGTGAGACCAGCGTACCAGGTAACTGTGGTATGAACTTGGCTGGATAGGGGTGGAGATCATGGCCTAGAAACCGAGTGTCATCGTCGGTGAATGCCCAATCCAGGCTTCGCAGATGATTCATGGCATGGTCGAACGTCCCAATATGCAGTGGGATTTCTTGATAGTCAGGCACGTCATTTTCTTTAGCGCCACTAGACGAAAAAGCAGAAAGCTGTGCTTGTGTAGCGGGTTTTTGGTCCTGCATGCCATCCTCAATCTGGGATTTTAAAACAAACCCAGATTTTACAGTATTGTGCCGGTTGCTCAACCCTCGTGGGCCATTTGAAGGGCTGTTGACAGACTGCTGGGGAGTGGCCTACGGCTCAACGTCTCGGCCGAGAAGGTACCTCTAGGCAGCAGGACCGCCTGGGGACATCATGGGCGTACGTGAGTATGGGGTAGACGATGAAAGACATTGGTCACGCGGAGATGATGGCGCACGTCCTTCGGACGGATCCTGCTTACGCTATTGCGCTTCTGGCTGAGGTTTACCGGGATGGTGACCAGGCAGAGCTGTCCATCCTTATGGATCTAATTACGGCAGCGATCGATGTGAACAGAGTTGAATCAGGGGAGCGCCTACCGTAGGTCTGGCGATTGAAAGGTCATGGTATTTTTCATGGCGCAGAGACCTGTATTGACTTCAAAGTGCAATGTTTGTTGGGTTTTATTTGTTGTTGATAATAGAGTGGGAATAAGCTGAACCCAAGGGCGCCGCAAGGCGCCCTTGTCGTATCTGCGCCTTGCCCGGCTCAAGGGGCAATGCAGTGCATGCCGCGTAATCTCAGTTGGGCATGAAGCTCGGCAAGGTTTTGAAAGCGACGTTCATGAATGGTTGGCCAGTCGAGGCGCTCCACGTAGTAAAACCGGCCATCGCGCTGGATCAGTGTGCGTCGTAAGGTCGAGTCCCGGCTGCGGTTGATCAGGTAGTCCTCGCCGTGGGTGCGTTCTATCGCGTAATCGCCAGGCCTCACCAGCAGGCTTTCAAAGTCCGGTGATGGCGGGCGGGTGGTCAACACTGCGGCGCGTAACAGCAGGTCGCTTTGCACATGCCTCTGTGTGCCACCTTCGTCCGTGGCATCCACACCTGGGTCTGCGCTGTAGGCGTCAGGTTCGTCAATCGGGCGGTCTTCGACACGCAGTCCTATCGCGCCTTCGGTTTCAGCCAGCCCGGTTACGCCATGGAAGGTGTTGGCGTGGGTACTGCCGACCAGCGCAATCCATTTTCCCGAGCCGCGCGCGGCCTGGTCTGCCTCGATGATCAAGTGTGCATGGAAGTTCATCATGCGCTGGCGTGCCACATCGGAAACGGGTGTAGCCCACGCCTGGCGGTAACTGGCCATGCAGTCGATGGACTGTATGCGTACGCCGTTTTCCTGGGCGCTGACCAATACCCGACGGAAGGTGTAGCGGCCTTCGGGGTCGGTGCGGTGCCCGACATCCTGGCTTTCCACATAGCGATCCAGGTCCTGCGGCATCACACCTGTGCGGTTGAACGTATCCAGGTCTGCTTGCTGGAAGTCGGTGGTGAAGTGCTCCATGTACAGCGTCTTTACCTTCAGCTTGCGTAGCAGACGCATGTTGTCGATCAGTAATCGCTTGCTGCCAAGGCCACTGTGCGCTTCGCCAACTACCAAGCCGTTACTGTTCTGGTAAAGACTTTTGAAAACGTTTTTGGATGAAGCGTTGGCGGGTATTTCGGGTATCTGCGGACGTGGTGGTGTTTGCACCGTAGTCATGAACGCTTCGGCATCGGCCGCCAGTTGATCACGCAGTTGGCTGAATCGCGCGATGGCGGCCTGTCGATCAGGGGCGTTGAGGAACGCTCGCGCACCGGTAATCTCATCATCAGAAACATCCTTCAGCGAGGCGCGCAAGTCGGCTGGTATTTCATAAGGGGTGCCGGGCAAGGGCGGCACGCTTGCTCTTGCTGAAGGCCGGCCCCAGATTTTCAGGCTCGACAGCATGCCCCCGTTGAGGCCAAGGCGTTCCACTGGGTGCCACTGGCCTGCGCTATCCAGGCGGATCGGCAAGCTTTTGTAGAATGAGAAAGGGTTTTCAGGGTCGACGATGGTCCAGGATTTCAGTTCGGGTACAAAGCGCACTTGGTAAGGCATCTCATCGATCAGTGCGTAAAACTGCCCATCCTGCAGATGGATGCCTTCAAGAAACCCTGTGCCAGGTTTGCCGCCAAGCACGACATTCGTCTCGAAAGGGCGTAGTGCGGCCCACCTGTCGGCTGGCTGGAAGGGCTCAGGTACCCAGGTTTCAATTGCGTCCGCCACCTCTGAAACACTTTCATCAGTGGGTTCCCCGCCGTGTTCATGCGCTGACTCTTGCGCCGGTATCGGGGCTTCACCTTCCTCAGTCGCAGCGCCTGCCTCAGCCACTTCGGCGAACTCGTCAAGGGGTTTGCCGGGTGCGCTGAGCAGAAAGGTCGCGTTGAACAGTGTCTCGATGGCGGCGAAAATCGCGCCGGTAGTACCTGCCTTGCGTTCACGCGTTGTGTGCCCGTGTACCGCCTGGTAGATGTTCAAACCCATTTCAGCAATGCCTGCCCCCACCAGCGCCAACGCTACCGGCCAACTCACTGCCGCCATGGGGCCGAACACCTGCAGGCCCGCCTTCAGGTAACCGATCCACAGTTGCCTGCGCAGGTCGGCGTTGGAGCGCAAAGAGAAATGCGCATCATCGATCATCCGCTGGCGAGCCTTGTTGCGCAGCCAGTCGAAAGCATCCTCTTCAATGGTCAGGTCGAGGGTGTTGAGGCCGCTGTAATCATGGTTGCCCCAGCCGTGAAAGAGCAGATCAATCAGATGATTCAACCCGACTTTGCCGTCAGCCTCTTCGCGATCGTCGAGGGAAAAATGTGCCAGAAAGCGGGTTCGGTTTTCGACATAGCTGCAGTTTGTGAGCACCCACCAGAACAGTGCCTGGTCGTTCTGGAAGTAATGTAGGCCGTCGACATCGCCCGGCATGTAAATCAGCTGGCTGCCATTGGCCAATTGCAGGCGAAGGATGTCCGTCGCCACATACCCGCCAATGTCCAACGCGCATACGCGCGTTGCACCACCCGGCAAGACCCTTCGTTGCAGTGCCTCCAGCGATGGCGGCCAGGTTGTCTCGCCCACCAGGACATGAGCGATATCCAGGCTGTGACGGGCTAGCGCGGAGGAGGGGGCTTGCGCGCAGGCTTCCAGTAATTTGCTCATGAAGTTGGCTTTGGCCAACGTGCGGAAGTGCTCTGAATGTTTTGCCCAGAAAGACGTCATTCGCGCCTTGAAACCGGAGGCAAAATCAATGCGCCAGAAAAATTCCAGAACGTCCTTGGGATCGAGCCGAACTTCATTGCGCTCGTCATACACGTCTTTGCCTGGCCCATCGTTGTAAAAGCCAGCGAGGTAACTGAGCACGTCAGCGTTATCCCGGGCTTGGGCATCGAAGCGGTGCATCACCAGTTGTGGCAGGGTCAAGGATTCATAGGGCTGATCCAGGTGCTGCCAGCCGTTGAAGGTTCGAGGGCTGCTGACGGCAGTGTGGAAACGGTGCAGGTAGACATTGTCGGGCTCGAGTGCTTTCAGGTCATGACGCGCAAGGAGCTGTTGTGCCACTTCGCGCGCCATTTCGCGCATGTCAGGGCAGTCTTCAGTGAGTTGTCCGGCGAGGGTCATCAGCATTTGCTGGTCGCTGGGGAGGGTGTCGGCAAGCATCACGGTTGTCCAATAGAGGTGAAAGGCTGCCAGTTTTGAACGGTCGTGAGCCAGGGCGGTGGTGCTTATTGCTTGTCCGGCTGCTTCGTGACGCCGGGTTTTCACTTAATATTTCCCGTTTGCAGGTGTATCGTATTCGCCTTTATCGTCAGCCCTGCTGGCACTTTGATTGCGCCGAAACGAGGTACCCGCACCGATGTCCTTCACCCGTCGACAAATGCTCAAAGGTCTCACTGGCTTGGTTGTAGTAGGCCTGGGCGCCGGGGGCGCGGCGCGATACTGGTTGGGCAAGGTCGAGGACGAAAACGCCGGGCATGACTACGAGCTGATTGCCGCCCCGCTGGAAGTGGAGCTGGTGCCGGGCTTCAAGACCGAGGCCTGGGCCTTCGGCCCATCGGCCCCGGGCACCGAGCTGCGCGTGCGCCAGGGCACTTGGCTGCGGGTAAGGTTTATCAACCATCTGCCGGTCGAGACCACTATCCACTGGCACGGCATTCGCCTACCGCTGGAAATGGACGGCGTACCTTATGTGTCGCAATTGCCGGTCAAGCCAGGTGAATACTTCGATTACAAGTTCCGCGTGCCGGACGCCGGCAGCTATTGGTATCACCCCCATGTCAGCAGCTCCGAGGAGCTAGGCCGCGGTCTGGTCGGGCCGCTGATCGTCGAGGAGCGTGAACCCACCGGGTTCCAGCATGAGCGTACGCTGAGCCTGAAGAACTGGCATGTGGACGAGCAGGGCGCATGGCTGCCTTTCAGCATCCCGCGCGAGGCCGCGCGCAACGGCACTGCCGGGCGGTTGATCACCATCAACGGCCAGGCCGACTCGATCACCGAGCTGCCAGCCGGCCAAGTGGTGCGGGTGCGCCTGCTGAACCTGGACAACACCTGGACCTACCGCCTCAACCTCAAAGGCAACTGCGAGGCGAAAATCTATGCCCTCGACGGCAACCCGGTCACCCCGCGTGCGCTGGATGAGTACTGGTTAGGCCCGGGCATGCGTATCTGTCTGGCCATCCGCATTCCCGAGGCGGGTGAGGAAATCTCCCTGCGCGACGGTTTCGTGCGCCTGGGCACCCTGCGTTCGGTGGCCAGCAACGACGCGCCGAGTGACTGGCCGCCAGCGTTGCCGCCCAATCCGATCGCCGAGCCGGACCTGGAGAATGCCGAAAAGCTGAACTTCAATTTCGAGTGGGCGGCCAGCGTCTCTGTCACCACTGACGCGGGCAAACCGCCGAGCTTGTGGCAGATCAACGGTCAGGCTTGGGATATTACCGACAAGACCTGCGCCGACCGCCCCATCGCCACGTTGCAAAAGGGCAAGAGCTACATCTTCGAGCTTAAGAACATGACCCAGTACCAGCACCCGATCCACTTGCATGGCATGAGTTTCAAGGTGATCGGCTCCAACCGTCACGACATCAAGGAGCCGTGGTTCACCGACACCTATCTGCTGGGCAAGAACGAGCGCGCCCAGGTAGCGCTGGTGGCGGATAACCCTGGGACCTGGATGTTTCACTGCCACGTCATCGACCACATGGAAACCGGCCTGATGGCCGCGATCGCGGTGGTCTGATGCGCCCGCAGATCATCGATCGCAGCCGTGATCAGGAATTCATGCGTCTGGCACTGGCCTTGGCCGCCGAAGGCGCGGCGCTGGGCGAGGTGCCGGTGGGCGCGGTACTGGTGCAGCACGGGCAGGTGATCGGCCAGGGTTTCAACCGACCGATCATCGACAGTGACCCCAGCGCGCATGCCGAGATGGTGGCAATCAGGGCGGCAGCCAGGTCGGCCAGCAACTACCGGCTACCCGGCAGCACTCTGTATGTGACCCTGGAGCCGTGCAGCATGTGTGCGGGGCTGATCGTGCATTCGCGCGTGATGCGCGTGGTGTTTGGCGCGCTGGAACCCAAGGCGGGGATCGTGCAGAGCCAAGGGCAGTTCTTTGGCCAAGGCTTTCTCAATCACCGGGTGATGGTGGAGGGCGGGGTGCTGGCGCAAGAGTGCGGGCAGATCCTCAGCGACTTCTTCAAGGCCCGCCGGGCCAAGGCCTGAATTGCACCGGGCTCTTCGCAGGCAAGCCCGCTCCTGCAGGTTCTGTGCAAATCTTGCAGGGGCGGTTTTACCCGCGAAGAGGCCCTGAAAGGCTTACATCGGCGGCGACTGATCCGCCGGCTTGTTCTTGTTGACCCCGGGCACATGCAGGTTGCCCTCGGCTACCTGGCCTTCGAGCTGCGGTTGGGTCACCCAAGTGAGGATGTCGTAGTAACGGCGGATGTTGGCCACGAAATGCACCGGTTCGCCACCCCGGGCATAGCCGTACTTGGTCTGCCGGTACCACTGCTTCTGAGCCAGCCGCGGCAGCATCTTCTTCACGTCCAGCCACTTGTTCGGGTTTAGCTTTTCGCGCCTGGCCAGGGTGCGGGCGTCTTCCAGGTGGCCGCCGCCAACGTTGTAGGCGGCAAGGGCAAACCAGGTGCGGTCCGGCTCCTTGATGCTGTCGTCAAGCTCTTCCTTGATTTTCATGAAGTACTTGGCGCCGCCCTGGATGCTCTGCCTCGGGTCCAGCCGGTTGGACACGCCCATGGCCCGGGCGGTGCGTTGGGTCAGCATCATCAGGCCGCGCACGCCGGTCTTGGAGGTGACTTCCGGCTGCCACATCGATTCCTGGTAGCCGATGGCTGCCAGCAGGCGCCAGTCGACCTGCTCGACCTTGGCGTAGTTCTTGAAGTGCTTCTCGTACTTGGGCAGGCGCTGTTGCAGGTGCTGGGCGAAGGTGTAGGCGCCAACGTAGCCGAGTACGTCGACATGGCCGTAGTAGCGGTCCTTCAAGCGCTGAAGGGTGCCGTTCTTCTGTGCCTTGTCGAGAAATTCGTTGATTTCGTTGAGCAGGCTGTTGTCTTCGCCTGCTGCCACTGCCCAGCGCTGGTCGCGGGTGTCGCCCAAATCGAAGGCGACCCGCACGTTGGGGAAATACACCTGGTTCATCGCCAGTTCGTTGGAGTCCACCAGGGTCAAGTCGATCTGACCTTCGTCCACCATGCGCAGCAGGTCGACCACTTCGACGGCGTCGGATTCCTCATATTGCAAGGCCGGGTACTGCTTTTTCAGCTCGGCCAACTGGTCAGCATGGCTGCTGCCCTTGAGCACCATGATCTTCTTGCCGACCAAACCCTTGGCGCTGGTGGGGCGTGGGCGGCCGTTGCGGTAGATGACCTGCGGGGTCACCTCCAGATAGGGATGGGAGTATTTCACCTGCGCTTTGCGCCGCTCACTGCTGACCAGGCCGGCAGCAGCCAGTACCGGGCCGGAGGGCTTGCCGAGGGAGTCGTACAGCTCGTCCAGGTTGTCGGCGGTCTCGATCTGCAGCTTTACGCCGAGATCGTCGGCGAAATGCTGGACCAGTTCGTACTCGAAGCCGGTTTCGCCGTTACGGTCCTGGAAGTAGGTTGCCGGGCTGTTGCGTGTGATCACGCGCAGCACGCCATCCTCCTTCACGCGCTCGAGGGTGCTGGGTTTTTCAACGCAGGCACCTAACAGCAGAAAGAGTCCGGTTGCGAGAAGCCATTTGGCGCAACGCTGGCGCAAAGCAGTGTGGGCGAACATAGGTTGCAGTATACGCAAAGGACTGGCCCAACCATATCTCGACAACTGTTAGCTTGTCTGGTAGCGGGTTGTGTGGTTGGGGAGGGGGAGGGGATTGCATCAAGGCTACCAGGTGCCCGGTTTGAGATGTTCAGCGGCTGTGAGATCGAGCGCGGCCGGGTGTCCGCCTTAAAATATTCAGCGCCTGTGAGATCGAGCGCCGCAGGTGTCCGCCTTAAAATATTCAGCGCCTATGAGATCGAGCGCCGCCCGCGCGGCGCTTCGCGGGTAAACCCGCTCCTACGTTTGTTTCGGGCCAGTCCATCCTGTACCTGGCGCGCGCGACCGCCTTGTTGGTACGACGCGATATCGAGATAGGCACCAAGGCGTTCGCGCGCGAATCCCACAGGCATAATTGGCCCGAAACAAACGTAGGAGCGGGTTTACCCGCGAAGCGCCGCGCGGGCGGCGCTCGATCTCCCAGGCGCAGAATGTGTCGAGCCGGACACCTGCGGCGCTCGATCTCCCAGGCACTGAATGTCTTGAGGCGGACACCCGGCGGCGCTAGATCTCGTCTCAAGCCGGACACCTCTGAAAACTGACCCCGAAGTCCGGTTCCGCCGCCCGGCAGGCGTGGCTTAGAGCAGGTGCCGAAAGCCATCGAATTAGGCTAGAATGCACGGCCTCTAAGCACACCCCTTCCTGAGGCTGTCCCGACGATGTTGATCCTGCGCGGCGCTCCTGCCCTTTCTGCCTTTCGCCACGGTAAATTACTCGAGCAACTGAGCCAGAAAGTCCCCGCTGTTACTGGTTTGTATGCCGAATTTGCCCACTTCGCCGATGTCGACGGCGAGTTGACCGCCGACCAGCAGCAGGTGCTGGGCCGTCTGCTCAAGTACGGCCCGAGCGTGCCGGTACAGGAGCCGACGGGTCGTCTGTTCCTGGTGGTGCCGCGCCTGGGCACCATTTCGCCATGGGCCAGCAAGGCCAGTGACATCGCCCACAACTGCGGCCTGCAGTCGATCCAGCGCCTGGAGCGCGGCATCGCCTACTACGTGGCCGGCACCCTGAGCGACGCTGACGCCGAACTGATCGCCGCCGAACTGCACGACCGTATGACCCAGCGCGTGCTCGGCCAGCTGGAGCAGGCCGCAGACCTGTTCAGCCACGCCCAGCCCAAGCCGATGACTTCGGTGGACATCCTTTCCGGCGGTCGCGACGCCCTGGCCAAGGCCAACATCGACCTGGGCCTGGCCCTGGCCGAAGACGAGATCGACTACCTGGTCAATGCCTTCCAGGGCCTCAAGCGCAACCCGAACGACATCGAACTGATGATGTTCGCCCAGGCCAACTCCGAGCACTGCCGCCACAAGATCTTCAACGCCAGTTGGGATATCGACGGCCAGGCTCAGGAAAAGAGCCTGTTCGGCATGATCAAGAACACCTACCAGATGCACAACGAAGGTGTTCTGTCGGCCTACAAGGATAACGCCTCGGTAATCGTCGGCAACGTTGCCGGCCGCTTCTTCCCGAACCCTGAAACCCGCCAGTACGGCGCGGTGCAGGAGCCGGTGCACATCCTGATGAAGGTCGAAACGCACAACCACCCGACCGCCATCGCCCCGTTCTCCGGCGCCTCCACCGGCTCCGGTGGCGAAATCCGCGACGAAGGTGCTACCGGCCGTGGCGCCAAGCCCAAGGCCGGCCTGACGGGCTTCACCGTGTCCAACCTGCGCATCCCGGGCTTCGAACAGCCTTGGGAGAAGGCCTATGGCAAGCCCGAGCGTATTGTCGACGCCCTCGACATCATGATCGAAGGCCCTCTGGGTGGCGCTGCGTTCAACAACGAATTCGGTCGCCCGGCCCTGACTGGCTACTTCCGTACCTTCGAGCAAGCCATCGACACCCCCCACGGTGAAGAAGTGCGCGGCTACCACAAGCCGATCATGCTCGCCGGCGGTATGGGCAACATCCGTGAAGACCACGTGCAGAAGGGCGAAATCACCGTCGGCGCCAAGCTGATCGTGCTTGGCGGCCCGGCCATGCTGATCGGCCTGGGCGGCGGCGCTGCTTCGTCGGTAGCTACCGGTGCCAGCTCGGCTGACCTGGACTTCGCTTCGGTACAGCGCGAAAACCCGGAAATGGAGCGCCGTTGCCAGGAGGTCATCGACCGTTGCTGGCAGTTGGGCGACGACAACCCGATCGCCTTCATCCACGACGTGGGCGCCGGCGGTATTTCCAACGCCTTCCCTGAGCTGGTCAACGACGGTGGCCGCGGTGGTCGCTTCGAACTGCGCAACGTGCCCAACGACGAGCCGGGCATGGCCCCGCACGAAATCTGGAGCAACGAATCGCAAGAGCGTTACGTGCTGGCCGTCAGCGCAGTCGATTTCGAGCGCTTCAAGGCCATCTGCGAGCGCGAGCGTTGCCCGTTTGCCGTGGTTGGTGAAGCGACTGAAGAACCGCACCTGACCGTAAGCGACAGCCACTTCGGCAACACCCCGGTGGACATGCCGCTGGACGTGCTGCTGGGCAAGCCACCGCGCATGCACCGTTCGGTTACCCGCGAAGCCGAGCTGGGCGATGACTTCGACCCGAGCGAGCTGGACCTGGACAGCGCCGTCCAGCGCGTGCTGAACCACCCGGCCGTGGCCAGCAAGAGCTTCCTGATCACCATTGGCGACCGCACCATCACCGGCCTGGTTGCCCGCGACCAGATGGTCGGCCCGTGGCAGGTTCCGGTGGCGGACTGCGCCGTTACCGCCACCAGCTTCGACGTCTACACCGGTGAAGCCATGGCCATGGGCGAGCGTACGCCGCTGGCGCTGCTGGATGCCCCGGCGTCCGGGCGCATGGCCATCGGCGAAACCCTGACCAACCTGGCGGCTTCGCGCATCGAAAAGCTGTCCGACATCAAACTGTCGGCCAACTGGATGTCCGCAGCTGGTCACCCGGGTGAAGACGCACGCCTGTACGACACCGTGAAGGCTGTCGGCATGGAGCTGTGCCCGGAGCTGGGCATCACCATTCCGGTCGGCAAAGACTCGATGTCGATGAAGACCAAGTGGAGCGACGAGGGCGTCGAGAAGAGCGTAACCTCGCCGATGTCGCTGATCATCACCGGCTTCGCCCCGGTCACCGACATCCGCAAGACCCTGACCCCGCAACTGCGCATGGACAAGGGCGAGACCGACCTGATCCTGATCGACCTGGGCCGCGGCAAGAACCGCATGGGTGCCTCGATCCTGGCCCAGACCTACGGCAAGATCGCTGCCCAGGCACCGGACGTCGACGACGCCGAAGACCTCAAAGCCTTCTTCGCCGTGATCCAGGGCCTGAACGACGACGGCCACCTGCTGGCCTACCACGACCGTTCCGACGGCGGCCTGGTCACCACCGTGCTGGAAATGGCCTTCGCCGGCCACTGCGGCCTCGACCTGCAACTCGACCCGCTGACCGACAGCAAGGGCGAAGTGCCGGCTATCCTCTTCAACGAAGAGCTGGGCGCGGTGATCCAGGTTCGCCAGGATGCTACCCCGGATGTGCTGGCTCAGTTCAGCGCTGCCGGCCTGGGTGAAGAATGCGTCGCGGTGATCGGCAAGCCGGTCAACAACGCTGAAGTGACCATCAGCCTGAATGGCGAAGTGCTGTTCGACGACGACCGTCGCATGCTGCAGCGCCAGTGGGCTGAAACCAGCTACCAGATCCAGCGCCTGCGCGACAACGCCGACTGCGCTGACCAGGAGTTCGACCTGCTGCTCGAGGAAGACAACCCGGGCCTGACGGTCAAGCTGGGCTTCGACGTCAACGACGACATCGCCGCACCGTACATCAAGAAGGGCGTGCGCCCGCAAGTGGCCATCCTGCGCGAGCAGGGCGTCAACGGCCAGGTCGAGATGGCTGCTGCCTTCGACCGCGCCGGCTTCGCCGCCATCGACGTGCACATGAGCGATATCCTCGCTGGCCGTGTTGACTTCGAAGCCTTCAAGGGCCTGGTCGCCTGTGGCGGCTTCTCGTACGGTGACGTACTGGGCGCAGGTGAAGGCTGGGCCAAGTCGGCGCTGTTCAACGCCCGTGCCCGTGACGCCTTCCAGGCCTTCTTCGAGCGTACCGACAGCTTCGCCCTGGGCGTGTGCAACGGTTGCCAGATGATGTCCAACCTGCACGAGCTGATCCCGGGCACCGAGTACTGGCCGCACTTCGTGCGCAACCGCTCGGAGCAGTTCGAAGCCCGCGTGGCCATGGTCGAGGTGCAGAAGTCCAACTCGATCTTCCTGCAGGGCATGGCCGGTTCGCGCATGCCGATCGCCATCGCCCACGGTGAAGGCCATGCCGAGTTCGCCAGCGAAGAAGCATTGCTGGAAGCCGATGTGTCCGGTTGCGTGGCCCTGCGCTACGTCGACAACCACGGCAAGGTCACCGAAGCCTACCCGGCCAACCCGAACGGCTCGCCGCGTGGTATCACCGGCCTGACCAGCCGCGACGGCCGCGTGACCATCATGATGCCGCACCCGGAGCGTGTGTTCCGCGCTGTGCAGAACTCCTGGCGCCCGGACGAGTGGCAGGAAGATGCCGCGCTGATGCGTATGTTCCGCAACGCACGGGTGTGGGTGAACTAAGGCGTGTACAAGCTCGCCTTCTTCGTCCCCGCCAGCCATGTCGAAGTGGTCAAGGCCGCTGTGTTCGCTGCTGGCGGCGGGCGCATCGGTGACTATGACCACTGCGCCTGGCAAACCCTTGGCCAGGGCCAGTTCCGCCCGTTGGACGGCAGCCAGCCGTTCCTCGGGCAAGCGGGCCAGGTCGAGGCGGTGGAAGAGTGGAAGGTGGAGCTGGTGGTGGCTGACGAGCTGGTTGTGCAGGTCGTCGCTGCGCTCAAGCAGAGCCACCCGTACGAGACGCCAGCCTATGAAGTCTGGCGCCTCGCCGAGTTCTAGAACGCATCACGGCTATTCGCGGGCACGCCCGCTCCCACAGGGATATCACAATCTTCAGAACCGTGATATCCCTGTGGGAGCGGGCGTGCCCGCGAAAGGGCCCTACAATCCAGCCACAATCTCCTTGCCTGGCTCCGGCCGCTTCAACATTCCACAAGCCAGCAACCCCACCTCGAACAGCACCCACATCGGCACTGCCAGCATCGTCTGCGAAAATACATCCGGCGGTGTCAGAATCATCCCCACCGCAAAGCACCCGACGACCACGTAGGGCCTGCTGCGCCGCAATGCGGCCACATCGGCCAACCCCGCCCAGACCACGATGAACGTCGCCACCGGGATCTCGAACGCCAGCCCGAACGCCAGAAACAGCGCCAGGATAAAGTCCAGGTACTGGCTGATATCGGTCATCATCGCCACGCCGTCCGGCGTCACGCTGGCAAAGAAGCCGAACATCATCGGGAACACCAGAAAGAACGCGAATGCCATGCCGGCATAGAACAGCACGATGCTCGATACCAGCAGCGGCAGGGCAATGCGCCGTTCACGGCGGTACAACCCCGGTGCCAGAAAGCCCCATGCCTGATGCAGCAGCAGCGGCATGGCCAGGAACAGGGCGCACATCGCGGTCAGCTTGAACGGTGCTAGAAAGGGCGAGGTGACGCTGGTGGCGATCATGCTCGCGCCTTCCGGCAAAAAGCGCCGTAGCGGCTCGGATATGAGCGTGTACAGCGTCTGGGCAAAGGGGAACAGGCCGGCGAACACCAATGCCACCAGCGCCAGGCAACGCACCAGGCGTTTGCGCAGGTCGCGCAGGTGTTCGGTCAGCGGCATGCTCGCCGCAGGGTCCATGGCAATACTCATGAAGCATTTTCCTTGGGCAGCGCGGCCGTGGCCGCATCATTGGCCTGCACCGCGTTCAGGCTGATGCCCTGGCGGATCTCCTGTTCCAGGCGCTGTAAAGGTGCCTTGTCGAGGTTGGGCATCTCGATTTCGCGCTCCACCTGCGTGCGCAAGGCGTGCATGGCCCGGCGCGCCTGGCCCAGGCCGCGCCCGAGGGTACGGGCTGCCACCGGCAGGCGCTCGGGGCCCAGCACCAACAGCGCGACGACGCCGATCAGCAGCAACTCGCTGAAGCCTACCTCGAACATCAGGCCTGGCGGTCCGCTTGAGGTTGCTGAGCAGCCTGGCCGTTCAGCGGGCACTGTTGCTGCACTTGCGCCTGGCCAGCGGCGTTGGCGTCATTGTGACCGCCCATGGACTTGCGAAAACCTTGGATCGCCTCGCCCACATCGCTACCCAGACCCTTCAGGCGTTTGGTACCAAACAGCAAGAACACGATCAGCAGTACGATCACCAGTTGCCAGATTCCAATGCCACCCATAGCGACCACTCCTGTAAGGTCATGAAAAGGAAGGGCAATCCTGCCTTGCCTAGATGACGTACACATGACGAACGGGCATTGCCATCTAGCTGAAACACCCTGCGTGTTGACTGGCGTTTTTATTCCGCGAGCGAGGCACGCACGGATGGGTGGAAGGCAACAGCGGGGTGCGGCCCTGCTGATGGTGATGGTGGTGCTGGCAATGCTGGCGGCGGGCATGGCCTGGCTGGTGGAGGATGGCCGACGTCAGGTCGACGAAGTGCGCCTGCTACACCAGCGGGTGCAGGTGCGGGCCATGGAGCAGGCCGGCCTGGCCTATGCCGGGCAAGCCCTGCGTGACCCCGCCTGGCGGCTCAGCCCGCTGTTCTGGCAAGCCTTGCGTGGGCAGCCGCTGAAATACGATTTTGGCGCTGGTCAGGCTCAGTTGCAGGTACGCGACCAGCACACCTGCTTCAATGTAAACGCATTGCTCGGCGCCGACGGCGAACGCGCCGAGCGCCAGCTGCGTTACTTGCTGGGCAATGATATGGCGGCCGAGCGCCTGGTCGATGCCCTGGCCGACTGGCTCGATGCCGACAGTGATGCCCGCCTGCAGGGCGCCGAGAGCGCCCAGTACCTGCGCCAGCAACCGCCACGGCTGGCGGCCAACCAGCCGATGCTCGACACCAGCGAGCTGAACCTGTTGCTGGAGTCGGATGCCAACCGCCAAGCGCTTTACCCGATGCTGTGCGCCTTGCCTCAGGTCACCGGTTGGCGCCTGAACGCCAATGCACTGGGGTTGGAGCACCTTCCGTTGCTGGAAGCGCTCTACGAAGGACGCTATTCGCGCTCGCTGCTCAGCCGCATCATCAGCGGTCGGCCGGCTTCGGGGTACGTGGATGCCGCGGCGCTGCGCCAGGCGCTGGGGGCGGTGGATGACGAAACGTTCGAGCGGTTGAGCGAAGGGTTGCTGCTCAACAGCGGGCATTTTCTGTTGCAGCTGTCGTTCGAGGAAGAGGGGCGGGTGATGCGCAGCGAATTCCAGGTGGAGGCGCTGGGGGTGGTGCAATGGCATGCCCGGGTGCCAGCGCAGCAAGTGCGGGTGCGTAGCCGGGAGCCGATAGCCTGGTAACGTTTACGGGCGCCTTCGCGGCCAAGCCCGCCCCTACGCCGGTTTTGAAACCCGTGGGATCCCTGTAGGAGCGGGCTTGCCTGCGAAGAGGCCGGTACAGCCAGCAAAAGGTTGGCTGACCGGCACTGGATCAAACGGTGCCGATCTCCCCGCCATCAATACGCTGGATCACCACCGTCGAAGCCCGCGGCCGTACGGTAGCCCCAGCCGGCGTCGCATCGGTCGCCTTGTCGGTATACGGCCAGTTCCCCGGGTGTTGAATGTTGACGAACAGCGTCTTGTTGTCCGGGGTAAAGGTAATCCCCGTCACTTCGCAACCATTTGGCCCGACAAAGAAGCGCCGCAAGTCCACCTGGTTCTGTGCATTCACCGGCACCTGCTTGCCGCTGGCATCCACCAGGTCGGTAGGGATCACTGCCAGCAACTGGTCGTTGGTGTAGTCGGTCAAGGTGCTTTCGCCGTTGTCGGTCTCGAACCACAGCACGCCGCGGCTATCGAAGCTCATGCCGTCGGGGCTGGCGAACTGGTTCAGTTCGGTCAGGCCGGAGCGGTTGATGTCGGCAGTACCGGCAGCGTTGGCGCCGAACACGAAGATGTCCCAGTTAAAGCTCAGCTGGTCGTCGCTGTCGTGCCAGCGAATGATGTGGCCGTGGCGGTTCGGGCCGCGCGGGTTCGCTGCATCGACCTTGTCCGGGGTGCGTGCACTGTTGTTGGTCAGGGTGAGGTACACATCGCCGTTCAGCGGGTTGACCGTTGTCCATTCCGGGCGGTCCATCGGCGTTGCGCCCACGGCATCGCCAGCACCACGGGTGTTGAGGATGATGCCCGGCAAGTCGCCGTACAGCGCGCCCAGGGTGCTGCCGCCCGTGGTGGCGGTGGCCACGTCCAGCAGCAGCCATACGCCGGTGCCGTCGGCATTGAAGCGGGCCACGTAGAGCTTGCCTTGGTCGAGGTACTTGGCGCCGGTGGCCAAGCGGTCGGCCGGGGTGGCGTCGGCGGGGTCCCACACGGCGGTGGACACCCACTTGTACAGGTACTCGTTGTTCGAGTCGTCACCCATGTACCACACCAGCGGCTTGCCGGCGACGGGCAGGCCGGGGGCGCAGCCCTCGTGGCGGAAGCGGCCCAGCGCGGTGCGTTTGGTGGCCAGGGTGCTGCTGTTGTACGGGTCGATCTCGACAATGTAGCCGTAGGTGCTGGCTTCATTGCGGTAGTCGTCGGTGGCGCTGGCGCCTTTGACGGTAACGTCGAAACGGGCGAATTCGTCGTCCACTTCGCTGGCGTCACCGGCAGCGCTTTCCCACTTGTACTGGCCGCTGGAGGTGCCCACGCCAATGCGGCGCTGGTCCTCGGGGCGGGTGCCCTTGTTGACGAAGATGCCCGGCCAGTTCTCTTCGCAGGTCAGGTAGGTGCCCCACGGGGTATAGCCATTGCCGCAGTTGTTGTTGGTGCCACGGCAGTGGGTGCCAGCAGTGGAATACTTGGTCTTGACGTGGTCGGTGCCACGCAGCGGGCCGGTGATTTCCATGCGTGAAGCAGTGGTGAAGCGACGGTTCAGCGGGTCGTTGTCGACCACCTGCCAGCGGCCGTTGATTTTCTGCAGGCGTACCACGCCAGCACCGTGTGCGTTGATTTCCTTGCGCACTTCCTCAACCGGGCGCTTGCCGTTGACATCGGTAGTGGGGCCGGCCGGGTGCAGGGCGGCGGTGTCGATGTACTCGAAATTGATTGCCAGCAGGCCGTCTTCCGAGCTGCCGTTGATGGGGAAGAAGTGCATGCCGTCGTGGTGCATGCCCATGGCGTTGGCCTGGTCGGTCGAGGTGTTGCTGCCGTCGGACTTCCACGGGTTGCCGTTGCTGTTCAGTGGCGTGCCCCAAGGCGCCAGCACATAGGCGCTATAGCCGGCGGCGACCACACAGGCGTCGGTGCGCGAGCCTGGGATGGACTGGAAGCCTAGCGCCAGTTTCGGCACTTCCGGCTCGGTGACTGGCGGTTCGGTCACCGGCGGCTCGGTGACCGGATCATCGTGATCGGAACCACCACCGTCGAAGCAGCCTGTCAGGCCGGTACCGGCGATCATGGCGATGGCGGCGCCCAAGCTGCCGCGCATCACGCTGCGGCGGCTCAGGTAGGCGTCCATGACGTTGGCCATCGGCAGGTTGCCGCTTTGGTTCCGGTCCAGGTTGTCGCCGGTATCTCGACTCATCAGGTTGTCCTTATGTTGGCTGAGTTGGAAGAAACCGCGACTGTAAGGCGCAAGTGTGATGATTCCTTGGCAGAAATGTTAACGAGCTTTTAAAACTTCCGGTTCTTGAATGGATGTTCTAAAGATCGAATTGGAATTTCTGTCGGATTTCTGCCATCAAACTGTAATGCCAACGCCGCAACATCCGGGACCCTGAATGGACGTGGATAAGGATGGCGATGCGATGGCGAGCAGTGTGCACAGGCGCGAAGTGATCGGCTGGATGGGTATCGGTGCCTTGGCACCGCTGCTCGGCGCCTGCACAGCCTTCCCAGGGCAGCAGGGCGGCAACGCCCGGCTCGACTTGCTGTACGTCGCCGATACCCTCGATGCCCGCCAGCCTGGCCAGGCGGTGGTACCGGCTACCCGGTTGGGGCCGGTCAGCCACTTGGGCCGTGCGCCCTGGATGACCGGCAGCAGCGCCAGTATCGCCTACCCGCAACTGGCGCCGCTGCTCGATGCCCGTCAGGCAACGACAGCCCACCTGGGCGGTTATGCGGTGCTCGCGGCGTTGCTGGAGCAACTGCGTGGCGAGGCCGGTGCGGGCAACAGCCTGACCCTGGAAAACGGCCAGGGCTGGAATGGCAGTGGCCTGGCCTACCTGACCCAGGGCGAAAGTGGTGTGCAAGGCAGCCAGCTGTTGGGCATCGAAGCGCGGGTCAGCAGCGACGAGCGTGTACTGTGGCCACAACGCAGCACGGGCCTGTATCGCCAGGCCAGCGCCATTACCCTCGGCGCCGGGCTGGCTGACGCACAACGCCAGACACTGGGCGTGCAAGCCCTGCACATTTTCGAGCGCGGCGGTGCCCGTATTGCAGTGGTTGGCGTGACCGACCCCTACGCACAGGACCAGAAAGCCTCTCTTAAACAGTGGTACCAGTCACTGCTGCCGGTATTCGAGCAAGCCCGGCGCGAGGCTGACCTGGTGGTGGCCATGGCCGATGCAGGCACGGGCCCCGGCTTGTGGCTGGCTGAACGGGTGCCGCAAATCGACGTGCTGTTGGGTGCCCGAGGTCAGGACCTGTGGCCCGCGCCGGTCGAGGTCACCCAGGCCAGCGGTCGGCGCGTGCCGGTGCTGTTTGCCGGCTGCCGGGGCAGCGGTGCCTTCCGCCTGCGTTGCCAGCGTGTGGCCGGCCAGTGGCAGTTCGACGGGCGTTTTTTCCCGGCCTTTGAACAGCAACTGGCGCCTGCCGCGCAGCTGCGTGTCGCGCAATTGCAGGCACAACTGCGCCAGCAACGGGCCGGCCACGCGGCCTGGCTCGACCAGCCGCTGGCCCGCGCGCCCCAGGCCTTGTGGCGCCGCGATACCCGTGGCGGCAGCTGGGACTGCCTGCTGCATCAAGCCTTGGCCGACGATAGCAGCATGCCCGTATTACTGCCGGGCCTGCGTTACGACTACCCGCTGTCAGCGGGGGCGCCCATTACCCGCGAACACCTGATCAGCCTTACCGGTGGCTACCCGGCGCCAGTGGTCGAGGCACCGGCCAGGCAGGTCGAACAAGTGCTGGAAAACGCCGCTGAACAATTGTTCGGTGACCCGCTGCTGCTGGACAACAGCCAGGACCTGCCGCGCTGGCAGGGCCAGGCCTGGAGCGTCAGCTACAGCCCGCAAGGCAAGCGCATCACGGGGTTGGAGCCAGTGCAGGGCCTGTGCCGCACCTTTGGCTTGCAATTCGAAAGCCAGGCTGGCGAGCCACTGTGGCAGCGGGTCGAGGCCTGGCTCGCCCGCCAGCCTGACGATTGGCAACTGGCGCCGCTGCAACTGCCCGAAGTGCGTTACGTGCAGGGGCACCCAGGCTGGCACCCACGGCAATTGGCCTCGTGATGCTCACCTCGCGTCTGCTCACCGGCGCTGGCCTGACCTTGGCCGGCTGGCTGTCTGCGCAGTGTGTGCTGCAGCTGAGCCGGCAGCCACAACCGGCCACGGCGCCTGCGGTGGCCGACAGCCCGCTGCCCGGGCTGATGGTCGGTCACTGGCAGGTACCACCCGACGATGGTGCCATCGCCATCACCCGTCTGCCGCTGCAATACCTCGGCGGCCTCAAGGCCCAGCCATTGGCCGCCAGTGTGGTGGTGCTGCGCTACGGCGAGCAAGTGCGCACCCTGGCCCGCGGTCAGCGCCTGGCGCCAGGGATCGTGCTGCAGGACATCGACAGCGATGGCCTGATTTTCAACAACCAGGGGCGGCGTGAGCGCCTGCCCTGGCCGCCACGCTCCGCCGTGACCGGCTTCAAGCGGCAAGGATGAACGATGCCTGTTAGATACTGCATGGCGGCTGCGCTGAGCCTGGCTTTGTCCATCGCCTATGCCCAAGAGCCGGTGTTCGATGACAACGGTACGCCGATGTACGAGGTAAATTTCGTCGATACCGAACTCGGCGAGTTCATCGACAGCGTGTCGCGCATCACCGGCACCACCTTCATCGTCGACCCCCGGGTCAAGGGCAAGGTCACCGTGCGCACTGTCGACCTGCACGACGCCGACGCCATCTACGACATCTTCCTGGCCCAACTGCGCGCCCAGGGCTATGCCACCGTCGACCTGCCCAATGGCAGCGTGAAGATCGTGCCCGACCAGGCCGCGCGCCTGGAGCCGGTGCCAGTGGAGGCGGGCGGGCAGCAGGGCGAGGGTAGCGACAGCGTGGCCACCCGCGTATTCAACGTGCGCAACGCCGCCAGCGAACAGGTACTGGGTATCCTCAAACCGCTGATCGACCCGCGGGTTGGGGTTATTACACCGTACCCGGCGGCACACCAGTTGGTGGTGACTGACTGGCGCAGCAACCTCGAACGCATCGCCAGCCTGCTGCGCCAGCTCGACCGCCCTCAAGAGGCACCGGGCAGCGGCAGCACCCAGGTGATCTACTTGCGCCATGCCAATGCCGGTGAAGTGGTCAAGGTGCTGCGAGGGCTCAGCCAGGAGGGTGCGGTGCCGGCTGAGGGCGCGGGTGAGGCAGAGGGCAAGGACCGGCCGGTGATGCCAGCCTCCGGTGGCCCGGGTATCCGCCTGGAATATGAAGAAGGTACCAATGCCGTGGTCATGGTCGGCCCCGACAGCGAACTGGCGGCGTACCGGGCCATTGTCGAGCAACTGGACATTCGCCGTGCCCAGGTGGTGGTCGAAGCGATCATCGCCGAGGTGTCCGACAGCAGCGCCCAAGAGCTGGGCGTGCAGTGGCTGTTCGCCGACGAAAAGTTTGGTGCCGGTATCGTCAACTTCGGCAGTAACGGGGTGAATATCGCCAGCATTGCCGGTGCCGCCGCCAGTGGCGACAACGAGGCCCTGGGCGATTTGTTGTCCACCACCACCGGTGCCACGGCAGGCATCGGCCATTTCGGCGGTGGCTTCAACTTCGCCATGCTGGTCAACGCGCTGAAGGGCAAGAGCGGCTTCAACCTGCTGTCCACGCCCACCTTGCTGACCCTGGACAACGCCGAAGCATCGATCCTGGTTGGCCAGGAAGTGCCCTTCGTCACCGGCTCCGTGACGCAGAACAACGCCAACCCGTACCAGACCATCGAGCGCAAGGAAGTCGGGGTGAAGCTGCGCATCAAGCCGCAGATCAATATCGACAACAGCGTGCGCCTGGACATCGTCCAGGAGGTGTCGTCGATTGCCGACACCCGCTCGGCCAGCGACGTGATCACCAACAAGCGCGAGATCAAGACCAAGGTCATGGTCGAAGACAACGGCCTGGTGATACTTGGCGGCCTGATCAGCGACGAGTTGAGTACCAGCAACCAGCGTGTGCCGCTGCTCGGCGACATTCCTTACCTTGGCCGGTTGTTCCGCTCCGATGCCACCCGCAATACCAAGCAGAACCTGATGGTGTTCATCCGCCCGCGCATCCTGCGCGACGGGCCGAGCCTGGCGGGCCTCAGTGAAGACAAGTACCGCACCCTGCAGCAGACCACACCGCTGCAGTTGCCGGACCTTGCAGAGGGCACGCGGCTGTTGCAGGTATTCCCCGCCAGCCGCGCACGCCTGGAAGGCGGTGACTGGTGATGCTGCCCTATCGCCAGGCACGGCAGAGCGGAGTGGCCATGGCCCCGGCAGAGCAGGGCTGGCAGCTATGGCTGCGGCCCGACGCCGACAATGCCCAGTTGCAGGAGTTGTTGCGTGTGCATGGCCAGCCAAGCCTGCTCGAATACCTGGAACCTGCGCTGTTCGACGAGCGCCTTGGCCAGTTGTACCAGGCCGGCGATGCCGCCACCGAAGCGCTGATCGAAGGCATCGGCGACCAGGTCGACCTGGATAGTCTGATGAGCGAGATGCCGCGCATCGAAGACCTGCTTGAAAGCGACGACGAAGCCCCGGTGATCCGCCTGATCAACGGCCTGTTCGGCCAGGCGTTGCGGCTGCGCGCCTCGGACATCCATATCGAGACCTTCGAGCAGAGCCTGGTAGTGCGCTTGCGGGTCGATGGCCATCTGCGCGAGGTGCTGCGTCCACCGCGTGCGTTGTCGGCCATGCTGGTATCACGGATCAAGGTCATGGCCCGCCTGGACATCGCTGAAAAGCGACAGCCCCAGGACGGCCGCATCACCTTGCGCGCGGCGGGGCGCGAAGTGGACGTACGGGTCTCGACCTTGCCCGGCATCCATGGCGAGCGGGTGGTGATGCGCGTGCTCGACAAGCAGGCCAGCCTGCTGGCGCTGGATAACCTGGGCATGCCGGCAGCGGTATTGCAGGGCCTGCGCGGTTGCCTGGCGCGTCCCAATGGCATTGTGCTGTCCACGGGGCCGACCGGTTCGGGCAAGACCACGACCCTGTACGCCAGCCTGAACAGCCTCAACGATGGCAGCCGCAACATCCTTACCGTCGAGGACCCGGTGGAGTACGCCATCGCCGGCATTGGCCAAACCGCGATCAACCCGCGTGCCGGGCTGACGTTTGCCAGTGGCCTGCGCGCCATTCTGCGTCAGGACCCAGACGTGATCATGTTCGGCGAAATCCGCGATCAGGAGACTGCACAGATCGCCGTGCAGGCCAGTCTCACCGGCCACCTGGTGCTGTCGACCTTGCACACCAACAGCGCGGTAGGCGCAGTGACCCGCCTGCGCGACATGGGCATCGAGCCCTTCCTGATCGCCTCGTGCCTGCGCGGCGTCCTGGCCCAGCGCCTGGTGCGGCGTTTGTGCAGCTGTGCCGTGGCGCATCCACTACAGGCTGCCGAGCGCGAACTGTGGCCCGAGCTGGCGGCGCTGGGCAGCACTTATCACGCTGTGGGTTGCGAGCAGTGCCAGGGCAGCGGTTATATCGGGCGACTGGGGCTGTACGAATTCATCGAGTTGGACGCTGGGCTCATCGGCCTGTTATACGACGGCGCCAGTGAGCTGGCCATGCAGGATTACCTGGCTGATCGGCGCCAAAGCCTGGTGGCGATGGCCAGCGATTGTTTGGCCCGCGGTGAGACCAGCCTGGCCGAAGTGCTGCGCGTGGTACAGGGCTAAGGCATGCCTACCTATCGCTACCAGGCCGTTGACCTCGCCGGCAAATCGCACAAGGCCAGCCTGCAGGCTGACAGTGAACGCCACGCTCGCCAGCTGTTGCGCGAGCAGGGCCTGTTCGCCCGCCAGTTGCAGCGTCATGAAGCCGGCAGCCGACAACCCCGTCGCCAGCGCCTGAGCCGCGCCCAGTTGTGTGAGCTGACCCGTCAGTTGGCCACCTTGACCGGGGCCGGCATTCCCTTGGTCGATGCCCTTGCCACCCTTGAACGGCAACTGCGTCAGCCCGCCCTGCACAGTGTGCTGGTGGCCTTGCGCGGCTCGCTGGCCGAAGGCCTGGGCCTGGCCCGCAGCCTGGCCCGGCAGGGCGCACCGTTCACTGGCCTGTACTGCGCGCTGGTCGAGGCCGGCGAACGTTCCGGGCACCTGGCCCAGGTGCTGACCCGCTTGGCCGACCATCTGGAGCAGGTGCAACGCCAGCAACACAAGGCCCGTACTGCGTTGATCTACCCCACGGTACTGATGGGGGTGTCGCTGGCCGTGGTCATCGGCCTGATGACCTTCGTCGTGCCCAAGCTCACCGAACAGTTTGCCCACGCCGGGCAGAGTCTGCCGCTGATTACCTCGTTGCTGATCGGCTTGAGCCAGGCGGTGGTGCAGGCCGGGCCGTGGTTGCTGGGGCTGGCGTTGATGCTTGCCGTGCTGGCTGGATGGTTGCTGCGCAAACCGCACTGGTGCCTGCGTCGCGATCAGCTGCTGCTGCGCCTGCCGCGTATTGGCAACCTGCTGCAGGTGCTGGAAAGCGCGCGCCTGGCGCGCAGCCTGGCGATTCTCAGTGGCAGTGGCGTAGCCCTGCTCGAAGCCTTGCAAGTGGCCACTGAAACCATCGGTAACCGGCGTATCCGCCTGGCCATGGAGCAGGTGCGCCAACAGGTGCAGGGCGGCACAAGCCTGCACCGTGCGCTGGATGCCAGCCAGCAATTCCCGCCGCTGCTGGTGAACATGGTCGGCAGCGGCGAGGCCAGCGGCACCCTGGCGGACATGCTCGAGCGCGTGGCCGACGACCAGGAGCGCGGCTTTGCCCGCCAGGTCGATACCGCCATGGCGCTGTTCGAACCCCTGATGATCCTGGTGATGGGCGCCGTGGTGCTGTTCATCGTGCTGGCGGTGCTGCTGCCGATCATGCAACTCAACCAGGGCCTGCAATTGTGACGACAAGGAGTATTGCCATGCAGCATCGACGTAACCGCCAACGCGGCTTCACCCTCATGGAAATCATGGTGGTGATCTTCATCATCGGCCTGCTGATCGCCGTGGTTGCGCCCAGCGTGCTGGGCAACCAGGACAAGGCCATGAAGCAGAAGGTGATGGCCGACCTGGCCACCCTGGAGCAGGCACTGGACATGTACCGTCTGGACAACCTGCGCTTCCCCAGCAACGAACAGGGCCTGGCCGCGCTGGTGAAAAAGCCGGCTCAGGAGCCGCTGCCTCGAGCCTGGCGCAGTGATGGCTACGTGCGTCGCCTGCCGGAAGACCCATGGGGCACCCCGTACCAGTACCGCATGCCCGGCGAACATGGCCGGGTCGATGTGTACTCGTTGGGCGCCGATGGCATGCCGGGTGGCGAAGGCCAGGATGCCGACCTGGGTAACTGGGCGCTGTAACGGTGCGTCGTCAGCGCGGCTTCAGCCTGATCGAACTGTTGGTGGTACTGGCCATTGCCGGGCTGATGACCGGGCTGGCGGTGGCTGGCCTCGGCAACGGCCAGGCCCGTGTCGAGCAGGCCCTGCAACGGCTGGCGGCCGAGGTCCGCGGCCAGGCCGCGCTGGCACGGCATGCTGGGCAACTGCGTGGGCTGCGCTGGAATGGCCAGCGCCCGGAGTTCGTACGCCGCCAAGGCAATGACTGGATCGTTGAAACGGTCGCGCTCGGCGACTGGCCCAAGGGCCTGCACCCGGACTGGCCGGCCAGCCCGCAACCGCGCGTGCTGTTCACGCCGCATGGCTGGGCGCAGGCGGGTAGCGTGCGCTGGCGCTGGGCCGATGGCAGTCAGCAATGGGCCTGGAGCCGCACCGATGGCATGTGGGTAGTGCCATGAAGCAAGCACAGCGTGGTTTCACTCTGCTGGAGGTGACCGTAGCCCTGGCAATCGCTGCCGTGCTGGCGGTGATCACCAGCCAGGTACTGCGCCAGCGGCTGGCAGTGCAGGACAACCTGCAACAGCACCGCCTTGGCCTGTTGTGCGCGCGTGAGCTGCAAGCCCGCTTTGCCGTCGAGCAGTACTGGCCTGCCGAAAACCAGGTAGCCGGCGAGCTCGACCAAGGTGGCCAACTGTGTCACTGGCAACTGCAACTGCGCCGCACCGGCGTGCGCGACCTGCGCCGTGGCGAGCTACAGCTGTTCGCCGACCGCGACCAGCGCCTGCCACTGGGCCAGTACACCGTGTTTCTGGAGCGCCCATGAAACGCCACCAGGCAGGCCTGACCCTGATCGAACTGATGGTCGCTCTGGCCCTGACTGCCGTGCTTGGCATCATGCTGGCTGCCTTGGTCAATGGCTGGCTGAAGGTGCGCGAACGCCTGCAGCACACCAATCAGCAAACTTCGGTGCTGGACTTTTGCCTGGCCCTGGAGCGGCGCTTCGACAGCCCGGTGCTGCGCCGTGTCTATGACCAGCGTCTGCCTCTGGCCGGCCGTTGGCTGGACTGGCAGCCCGCCAGCAACCAGTTGCTGTGGGTCGCCAGCACCGGCCTGCCGGCAGCCGAAGGTGGCTCGCGCCTGCAACGCCAGCGCCTGCGCTTCGAGGCCCGTGAGCAGCGCCTACTGCTGGAAAGCTCGGCCGATTTGTACGCCGCCGTCGCCCCGCGCTGGGTACAGCGCGAACGACTCGACCAGGTCAGCGCCGTGAACGTTCTGTACTACCAGGGCGGCCGCTGGCTGGCCTGGCCTTCTGACCAACCGGTACACCCAGGCCGTGGCGTACGTCTGGAACTGCTGCGTGATGGAGCCCCCTATGTCTGCACCTTCGCCCTTCCATGGGGGCGCTCATGAAATTTGAATGGCGGCGGCGTACGCCGGCCCAGGCGTGGTTATTGCTGCGCCCGGGTGCTGTCTGGCGCTGGGCGCTGGTCCAGGAGGGTATTTTGCAAAACCAGGGGCAGGGTGAGCCACCGGCCAACCCGCAGGCCCATGTTGCGCTGGTTCTGCCTGCCGAGGCCTGCAGCCATTTTCGCGTGCCGGCCCCGCCGGGGCTCAAGCGCGAAGAATGGCCTTTGTTGCTTGAGGATCGCTTGCTGCAGGCCCCGCATGAGGTGGCCTGTGCCTGTCTGGCCCGTGACCCCGGGCACCTTCGCCTGCTGGTAGTGGCGCGTCAGCAGCTGGATGACTGGCATGGCCAATGTGCCGCCTGGGGCTTGCAGGTGGTGCGCTGCTGGGCGGAGCTACAGTTGCTGCCGCTGCCCGAGCCAGGATGCGCCTGGCAATGGCAGCGTACCCCCGGCATGTCCTATTACAAAGGGCTGGCCGAAGACGGACAGGAACACTGGCTGGCTTGGCCTGATGCCTTGGGTGGGGTGCCGCAGCTACCGTGGGCAGGGCTGCACAAGACGTCGCTGAGCGGCAACTGGCCCACCGTATTTGCGCCGCTCGACACATTACCCGGTCTGTTCGAACGCCCCCGCAAGGTGCGCTCGTTGCCAGTGGCGTCCCGCCAGCAGCAGCGGCTGCTGGCGGCTTGCCTGGTGCTGGCCACCGTTTGGGGGAGCCTGTGGTTGAGCCAGCAATGGCGCCAGGCGCAACTCTGGCGCAGCCAGGTCATTGCCGTGACCGGCGAGCAGGCCAGCCCTCGGCACGCGGCGCAGGCCCTCAAGCGCCTGCGCGAGAGCGTACTGCAGCAGCAACTGCGTACACGTCAGCTAGACGACCTGCAGGCTCGCTTGCAGGCCTGGCTGCGTGCCAACCCTGATTGGCGCCTGCAAGCGGTGCGCTTCGATGGTCAGCGTTGGCACCTGCGCCTGGAGGGCGAGGGCAGTGCGCCGCCATGGCGTGATATGGCGGCTGCCGCTGGCGCCACAGTGCAGGTTCAAGAGGGCCAGGTGATCTTCGACCTGGGAGCCGCCTCATGAACCGGGACTGGCTACAGCGTCATCGCTTCAAGTTCGCCTGGGGACTGATCGCTCTGCTGCTGGCCTTCCTGGCCCTGCGTGAAGGCGTTGCGCAATGGCGCGCGCTTGGCCAGTGGCGCGCGCTGGCCGAACAGGCGGCCAGCCTGCAAGGCGGGCCCGGTTTGAACCTGGAGCGGCTACGTCAGTCGGCCCAGGCCCGTGGGGTCGAACTGACCGAAGTCGATACGCAAGGCAAGGCCTGGCAACTGCGCGGGCAGGTGGCCGATGAGCGCATGCTGCAAGGCTGGGTGCAGAGCCTGCGTGCAGAAGGTGCATTGCCGCTGCAATGGGGGCTGGAGCAGCAGGGCAAGGCTTTGCGATTCGACCTGGTGGTGCAGCCATGAGCCGCAGAGCAGCAATGGCCTGGGTGCTACTGGTCTTCGTGCTCACGCTGTTTATCGAGCTTCCGGCCAATTGGGTGGTGCGTGCGTTCGGCCTACCGGTACGTGATGTCGGTGGAAGCCTTTGGCAAGGGCAGGCACAACAATGGGGGCCGGTCGGGCCTTTGCGCTGGACGCTGCAGCCCTGGCGCTTGCAGGCGAATGCGCAGGTGGGGTTCCAGGGCCAGGCCTGGCAGTTGCTTGCAGAAGGCTGGCCTTGGCGTTGGCGGCTGGAGGTATCAGCCAAGGGGACTTTGGCGACGGTATCGACGGATTACCGCCTGGCCGGCCAGTGGCAGGGTGTGTTGAAGATGCAAGGGGCAGGGCGCCAATGCCAAGCCAGTGAAGGCCGCGTGATCGTAACCGACCTTGCGCTGAGCGACCCTTGGTCACTAGGCCTTGGGCACGGCTGGCTGGAAATGGACTGCCGCAGTGGCTGGCACTTGCGCGGGCAGTTAGCGCAGCAAGGGCAACATCAACTGGCCGTGGATGCCGACCTGCCAGGGCGCCGGGCGCAGGTGGTGTTCCAACTGCAGCCTGAAGCGCAGTTAATGCCATTGTTGCGTGGGGCCCAATGGCTCGGGCCGCAGGCCCTGGCGGGGCAGCGAGACCTTCGCTGGTAAGCAACAACGTGGCGTGGCGCCCTGTAGATACGCTGTGGGCGGTCGAGCTTTTCTGAGGTGGTCGGGGCTGAACCGCTTGGTCTTATCAAATGGTTCAAACCGCGACGCAGGCGGCGCTTTGCGTGGCACCGGCTGCGCCGGTGTTCGCGGGTGAACCCGCTCCTACAACGGCCTGTGCCCAACCACCGATTTGTGTCCATCCCCGATCAGTGTAGGAGCGGGCTTGCCCGCGAAGACGGCAGATCAGGCAATCACGATCACTCGTCGTCCGCAGTCCCGTTGGCCCGCCAGTAGGCTGCGGCCTTTAGCGTATCTTCCGGCACCCCTTTCTCCAGCAATAGCGCCTTGGCCTGGCGAGTCAGGGCTTTTTCCAGCGCCACCCAGGCATACAGCCGGCCTTGCGGCAAGCTCAGGTTCCGCACCAGTGCCAACAAGTCTTCCTCTTGGCGACGTACCCAGATCACTTCCACCTGGGCCTTGCTTGGCAGCGGCTGGCGCTCGTGCTCGTCTTCGATCTGGATCACTGCCAGCACCTGACGGCCGGCTGGCAACTCCTCCAGCCGACGGCCAATTGCCGGGATGGCAGTCTCATCACCGATCAGCAGGTAGCTGTCGAAAATATCCGGTACCACCAGCGAGGCCCTTGGCCCGGCGATGTCCAGGGTTTGCCCGGGTGTGGCTTGTGCGGCCCAGGTGGAGGCAGGGCCGTCGCCGTGCAGCACGAAGTCGATGTCCAGCTCATTTGCCACCAGGTCGATGCGCCGTGGCGTGTACTCACGCATGGTGGGCCGCGCGCCACCGTCCTTACCCAGATTACGGGCCTCGATGGCCTGTTGTTGCTCCGGCGTTTCGGCAAACAGCAGCTTGATATGGTCGTCGCTGCCCATGCTGGTAAAGCCTTGCAGCTCGGCACCCCCCAAGGTGATGCGGCGCATGCGCGGGGTCAGCTCGGTGACCCGCAGTACCTGCAGACGGCGCTGGCGGATCTCGTGGTTTACGCGGTGAACGGTGTCACTCATTGGGCGTCTCCCTGAAAGGTTCGGTTGGCCCGGAGGCAATGGCCTTGGCGGCATGGTTGAGCAGGTCACGGACCCGTTCGATTTCTTCCGCGGTCCAGCGGCCGCTGTGCATGTGCAGTGCATGGCGCAGGTTGCCGACCGCTTCATGAATCTCTGGCGGGCGGTCGTGGCCGCGTAGGGCGCGTTTGCTGACCTCGATGCGCATGCGCACGCCATCCAGGGCTACCGCCTGATCCGCCAAGGCGCTGCGGCCGGCATCGGTGATGGCATACAGGCGTTTGCTGCCCTGTACCTGGCCGCTGATCAGTTCGGCTTCTTCAAGAAAATTCAGCGTGGGGTAGATCACCCCGGGGCTTGGGCTGTAGCTGCCTTCGAACAGGTTTTCGATCTGGCGGATCAGGTCGTAACCGTGGCCGGGTTGCTCGGCCAGCAAGTCCAGCATCAGCAGCTTGAGGTCACCAGGGGCGAAGACCCGCGGGCCGCGTTCGCCACGGCCGGGGCGCCGCTCGAAGGGGTCATGAGGGTGATGTTCGCGCATAAAGATAGGGCTCTGTCGTTTTCGATATATCGTAAGATATTACTCAAGATATATCTAAAGACAAGCCGTTAAATGCTGATGATTATCATCTAGTCAGTCGATGTATTACTTGTCGGCGGCGGTGTGTGCAGGGCAACCTGTGGCGCTTTGCACTCATTCGGGTTGCCCGGCTGCAGGTATGGCATGAGGATCGGTGCCATGCCCTTGAGCACCTGCACCGGCAGCGCCGAGGTAAATTTGAACGCTTCTGCCGTACGACCCGGCACGAAGGCGGTCAGCGTGCCGAAGTGGTTGTCGCCGAGGAAGAACACGAAGGTGGCGGTGCGGTTCAGCGAGCGCGAACCGATCAGCCGGCCGCCGGCGCCGAAGCTTTCGATTCGGTTGTCACCGGTACCGGTCTTGCCGCCCATCACCAGTGGCGTGCCGTCCTGCAGCTTGAAGCTGCCGGAAATACGCCGCGCGGTACCTGCGTCGACCACCTGCGACATGGCGCCTTTGAGCGCACGCGCCACTTCAACCGGCAGAATTCGCACGCCCCGGTCCGGGTCTGTGATCAACTTGGTCTCGTAGGGTGTATTGGCTGCAAAGTGCAGGGTATCGATGCGCAGGGTTGGCAGGCGAATGCCGTCGTTCTGGATGATCCCGACCAGTTCCGAGAGGGCAGCGGGGCGATCGCCGGAGCTGCCGATGGCGGTGGCCAATGAGGGCACCAGGTGGTCGAATGGATAGCCCACGCGTTTCCAGCGCTGGTGGATATCGAGGAAGGCTTCGATTTCGACCATGGTGCGGATACGGCTGTCGCGGGCGCTCTGGTGGCGGCTCTTGAACAGCCAGCCATATACCTCCTGGCGTTCGAAACGGCTGGCATTGACCATTTCGGTCAGTGTCGAGCTTGGGTGCTTCAGCAAGTAGCCAAGCAGCCAAAGGTCCAGCGGGTGAACCTTGGCGATGTAACCTTGGTCGGGCAGGTCGTACTTGCCTGGGCCGTAAGCTGCGTACATCTCTGACAGACGGCCATCGGTCAGTTTGCCCAACACTTTCTTGTTACCGTTGAGGTGGGCACGCACGAATGCGTTGAACGTTTCCTGGCCTGCTTCGGGGAACAGGTAGCGGTGTACTGCCGCTAACCGCTGTGGGGTCACGCGCATGCTGTCGAGGAACGTGTCCAGGCGTTGTTGCGAGGTTTTACGCTGGTACTTCTTCCAGAAGCGCATCAGGTACTTGGTGCCCTCCTTGTCGGCGAAGCGCGCAAGGTACTCCTGACGGCGCGGGTCGGAGTCGTCCTTGAGCAGCGCCACGCGGTTGTATGGTTGCTGGTAAGTCACGTAGCGCACCAGGTCGCGCATCAGGCGGATGAACGGCAGGTTGATCGACTCGCGCAGTGCGTCTTTGAGTGTCGGGTTGCGGTTGTTGTCTTCCTTGCGGAAGTTGTTGAACACATGCATCCCGCCGCCAGTAAAGAACGCTTCGCCGGTGTTGGCCGAGTACTTGCGTTCCAGCGCGGCGTCGAGCATGGCGTCCAGGCTCTGGTTCTTGCTGTTCTGTGCCAGCCATTCCAGCGACCATTGCGTGATGCGGTCGAGTTCGGCCACTTCGACCTTCTTCAGCTCGGCGGCAGGTTTGCCGGCGTACTTGTCGTGCAGCTCGGCGATAATTTCCAGGTAGGTGGTCAGTACCCGCAGCTTGGCGGTTGAGCCCAGTTCCAGCTTGCTGCCTTCATTGATGTCGAAGGGCTGGTTGGTGCTGTCGGTCTGCACCCGTACCCGCGAGCCATCGGCGGTGCGCTCGAACAAGGTGAAGCTGTAGCTCACCTGGTCGGTGGTCTTGGCAGTGAGCAGCCGCTCGCCGATCAGGCCGATCTGTGCGGCAAACTCCGGGTCGGCAAGGTTTTTCAGGTACTGGCTGACCTGCAGTTGCAGGTCGGCCTGCAAGGTACTGGTGGCTGACAGGTCAAGGCGGTCGAGGTCGTAGAGCGGGCGGTTGAGCATGGCCGACAGGCGGTTGCGCGCCAGGCTGATGCCCTTGTTGGTGATGATCGGTACGATGGTCGGCTGCGCTACCCAGTCGCGGTACACCGCCTTGCTGGCCAGTGCGGCATCGGCCAGCGGCTGATCGATGACCTTGTTGGCGGCAAGCACGCGAATGTGCGAGTCGGTGAGTTCGGCCAACTCGACCCGGCCCTTGGACAAGTAATACGAGGGGCGGCGCTGGGCAATCATCAGCGACAGTACCTGGCGCAGGGCCAGGCCGCGCGCGGCCATGCTCTCGGGGTCGGTGGCGGTGGCGTTCAGGGCCTGGTTGACCTGATCGAAGTCGGCGCCGTACCACACCCGCAGGCCCTCGGCCATGCCATGTACCTCACCATGCCCAGGCACGGCCGACAGCGGTACGCTGTTGAGGTAGTCGCGCACGATGCGCTGGCGTGCCTCGGTGGTGTCGGGGCCGCCTTGGTAGGCACGTACGCTGGCAGAAATCATCTGCCGGATCTTCTCCGCGCCCGACACCGTCAGGCCATCGGGTGAGTGGCGATATTTCTCCAGCTGGGTGGCCAGGGTGCTGCCGCCGGCAGACTGGCCGGGCAGGGCCAGGTACTTGGCGACCTGGCTGTAGGCGGCCTTGGCAAAGCGTGGCCAGTCCACGGCCGGGTTGTTACGTGGGTCGTTGGTATCCAACAGGTCGCGGTTCTCGATGAACAGCAAGCTGTTGACCATCACGGGAGGAATCGCCGCAAAGTCCGGATACAGGTGCTGGGGGTAGTTGTACTGGTACAGCGTGTCGCCGCGGCAGTCGGTGATCGACAGGCCGGCCTGGATCTTCTCGATATAGGGAGCGAACAGCCCATGTTCGACGTAGTTCATCAGTGCGGGTGAGAACTTCACCTGTTCGCTGATGAGGTAATCGCGCTTGAGCAGGCGTGGCAGGAATTCACCCAGGGCGCTATAGCCCAGGCGTTTGTCGAACGGCCCATCGCCGGGGTAGATGATGGCATCGCTGGGACCAGGTTGCAGCGAGTAGGTCAGTGTACCGGCCAGTTTGCTGAACTCGCGCGATTGTAGTTCGGAGGTGCGGAACTCGTCGTACGCGGCAACGGCGATAGCTACCAGTGCCACCAGCAGGATGAGGAGGATCAGCCACCACCATAGCCGACGCTGACGGGGGGATTCAGGTTGTGGCGTCTCGGCCTGAGGTATCTCGGGAGCTTCCGTTCTGCTGGGTTCCGATTGCCACAGTGCGCCCATAGTCTTCTATCCGGCCAAGTGTTTTCGTCTTGCTTGTCTGAAGCTTAGACGTTGAGCGGATCGGGTGAAAAATTTGTAAGAAGAAGGGAAAAGCGGCGTAGGGCTATGCGGCTTTGGTGTGGGTTTCTTCAACGGGCGATGTTGCTATGGTGCTTGGCGATTTTTGGGGCGCATAGCGGCTCCAGAGTTCTAGCCAAATTTCTGCATATATACAGTGAAAACGCCTACAACGGTCTTCCTATACTGCTGGCCCCCTTCGCCCTGCCGGGCGCTCTAGTCCGGTACATGGGCTGGCTCACAAGGCCAGCCTGGCAAGCCAACGCCACGCCTATCGGCATGGTCGCGGCTGCACGAAGGTCAAATCCAATAACAAAATGAGGTTGTATTGCTATGCCAGTCGGCAACCACTCTGCCCACGGCCAGGCCACTGAAGGCGGCCCGCTCAAGCGTGAACTGGGCGAACGGCACATCCGCCTGATGGCGCTGGGCGCCTGTATCGGTGTCGGTCTTTTCCTCGGTTCGGCCAAGGCGATCGAAATGGCCGGCCCGGCCATCATGTTGTCCTACATCATCGGTGGCCTGGCCATCCTGGTGATCATGCGCGCGCTTGGTGAAATGGCCGTGCACAACCCTGTCGCCGGCTCTTTCAGCCGTTATGCCCAGGATTACCTCGGCCCATTGGCGGGCTTTTTGACCGGCTGGAACTACTGGTTCCTGTGGCTGGTGACCTGTGTTGCCGAAATTACTGCAGTGGCCATCTACATGGGCATCTGGTTCCCCGACGTACCGCGCTGGATCTGGGCCCTGGCGGCGCTGGGCAGCATGGGCGCGGTCAACCTGGTGGCGGTGAAGGCTTTTGGTGAGTTCGAGTTCTGGTTCGCGCTGATCAAGATCGTCACCATCATCGCCATGGTTCTTGGCGGCATCGGCATCATTGCCTTCGGCTTTGGCAATGACGGTGTCGCAGTCGGTATCTCCAACCTGTGGAGCAACGGCGGGTTCATGCCCAATGGTGTGACTGGCGTGCTGATGTCGCTGCAGATGGTGATGTTCGCCTACCTGGGCGTGGAAATGATCGGCCTCACCGCCGGTGAAGCACGCAACCCGCAAAAGACCATTCCGCAGGCCATCGGCTCGGTGTTCTGGCGCATTCTGCTGTTCTACGTCGGCGCGTTGTTCGTGATCCTGTCGATTTACCCGTGGAACGAAATCGGCAGCCAGGGCAGCCCGTTCGTCATGACCTTCGAGCGCCTTGGCATCAAGACCGCCGCCGGCATCATCAACTTCGTGGTCATTACGGCGGCGCTGTCGTCGTGCAACGGCGGCATCTTCAGCACCGGGCGCATGCTCTATAGCCTGGCACAGAACGGCCAGGCCCCGGCGGCCTTCGCCCGCACCTCGAAGAACGGCGTGCCACGCAATGCGCTGCTGCTGTCGATCGGCGCGTTGCTGTTGGGCGTGCTGGCCAACTACCTGGTGCCTGAAAAGGTCTTCGTCTGGGTAACCTCAATCGCCACCTTTGGTGCGATCTGGACCTGGGTGATGATCTTGCTGGCACAGCTGAAGTTCCGTGCCGGCCTTACCACTGCCGAGCGCAAGGCACTGAAGTACCGCATGTGGCTGTGGCCGCTGAGTTCGTATCTGGCACTGGCCTTCCTGGTGCTGGTGGTCGGGCTGATGGCGTACTTCGAGGATACGCGTGTGGCCCTGTACATCGGCCCGGCGTTCCTGGTGCTGCTGACGGTGCTGTATTACACGCTCCGCCTGGCGCCGAAAGACGCACAAGGTGCGACGAGTACCGCCTCCTGATCTGACGTGGGGCCGCGTTGCGGCCCCAGCGTTCTGTCAGGCCGCCACTTCGCTGTGCGGCTCGAAACTGTCCGCCCGGGCCAGTTGCCACATCCGCGAATAGAACTGCCCGTTCACCTCGCCGGTCAGCAGCTCACCTGGCTTCAAGAACACATGCATCTGCGAGAACAGCTTGATCTCGGTGGCCGAAATGCGCCGCACCAGGTGCTTGGCCTCCAGTTGAGCCGGGTGCTCCAGGCCTGCCGCCGCCAGCATTTCTGCCAAGGCACGCAACGTGTTGTGATGGAAGTTCAGCACCCGCTGGGCTTTGTCGGGCACCACCAGCGCACGCTGGCGCAGCGGATCTTGTGTGGCCACGCCAGTCGGGCACTTGTTGGTGTGGCAGCTTTGCGACTGGATGCAGCCGATGGCGAACATGAAGCCGCGTGCCGAGTTGGCCCAGTCGGCGCCAATGGCCAGTACGCTGGCGATGTCGAAGGCGCTGACGATCTTGCCGCTGGCGCCCAGCTTGATCTTGTCGCGCAGGTTCAGGCCGACCAGGGTGTTGTGCACGAACAGCAGGCCTTCACGCAGGGGGACGCCGATATGGTCGGTGAACTCCACGGGCGCTGCGCCGGTGCCACCTTCCTTGCCATCGACGACGATGAAGTCGGGCAGGATGCCGGTTTCCAGCATGGCCTTGGCGATGCCCATGAATTCCCACGGGTGGCCCAGGCAGAACTTGAAACCCACCGGCTTGCCGCCGGACAGTTCACGCAACTGGGCGATGAACTGCATCATTTCGATCGGTGTCGAGAAGGCGCTGTGGCGAGACGGGGAGATGCAATCCTCGCCCATCAGCACGCCACGGGTTTCGGCAATTTCCTGGGTAACCTTGTGTTTGGGCAATATGCCGCCGTGGCCGGGCTTGGCGCCCTGGCTCATCTTGATCTCGATCATGCGCACCTGAGGGCTGCGCGCCTGGGCGGCGAAGCGTTCGGGATCGAAGCGCCCATCCGGCGTGCGGCACCCGAAGTAGCCGCTGCCCAGTTCCCACACCAGGTCACCACCGTGCTCGCGATGGTAAGGGCTGATGCTGCCCTCGCCGGTGTCGTGGTGGAAGTTGCCCAGCTTGGCGCCTTGGTTGAGCGCACGGATGGCATTGGCACTGAGCGAGCCGAAACTCATGGCCGAAATGTTGAAGATCGAGGCCGAATACGGCTGGCTGCACTGCGGCCCACCAACGATAACGCGGAAGCTGGCCGGGTCGGCCAGCGGTGCCGGGCGCATGGAGTGGCCGATAAACTCGAAACCGGATTCATATACGTCGATCAGGGTGCCGAAAGGTTTGTCCGAGGCTTCGTTCTTCGCCCGGGCATACACCAGCGAGCGCTGGGCGCGTGAGAAGGGCAGGGCATCGCTGTCGGACTCCAGCAGGTACTGGCGGATTTCCGGGCGAATGGCCTCGACCAGATAGCGGATGTTGCCAAGAACCGGGTAGTTGCGGCGGACGGCGTGGCGCTGCTGCAGCAGGTCGAACAGGCCGACCAGGCTGAGGATGCCGGTGGTCAGGGTGAACGGCCACAACCATTCGTGGTGGCTGAAGGGGATGCTCGCCAGGGTGAACAGCACACAGGCGGCGAAGAAGGCATAACGACTGAGAAGTGACAGGCTCATACAGGGTCCTTGCGATGGCGCGGTCAGGCTCAGGGCCTGGGGGCAAACCCCGACCATAGCCAAGTTGCCGGGCACTGCAAAATAAAATCGGGGTAGCGCAAATCATTCTCGAACCGGGCCGAATTGCCTGGGCGTAGCTCATACCGCTGTAGGAGCGGGTTTACCCGCGAATGCGTCGGGAGCCTCACCATCGCATTCGCGGGTAAACCCGCTCCTACAGGGGGGCCGTGCTGTGATCGAGATTTTCGATCCTGCTCAACGCGTGCCGCCTCGACCATATACGCGTAACGCCCAGTTGGCCTGTCAGGCCGGCACAGGAATAACCGGCCTTGTCAGGCCAATGACCCCATGGGATCCTCGCGAGTCAATTTTTTCAGCGAGCCCACCCATGCCCAACATCATCCGCATCGCCGCCGCCCTGCTGATCGACCCTCAGGGCCGCACCCTGCTGGTGCGCAAGCGTGGCACCGAGGCTTTCATGCAGCCAGGCGGCAAGATCGATGCCGGTGAAACGCCGGTACAGGCGCTGGTGCGCGAGTTGCACGAGGAACTGGGCCTGCGCATCGACCCGGCTCAGGCCATGCACCTGGGCCAGTTCAGTGCCCCCGCCGCCAACGAGCCAGGCTTCGAAGTGCAAGCCGAACTGTTCCGTGTCGACAGCGCCGCTGCCGTGGTGCCGGCCGCAGAGATCGAGGAGGTGGTTTGGCTGGCTGCAGATCAGGCGCCCCTCATGCAACTGGCTCCGCTGACCCGCGACTTGATCCTGCCGCTGTATCGCCAGGCGCTCAACGCACCGCGCTGACACCGTCGAGGGTGGCGAACGAGGTGTCCTTGGCCGTCAGCAAAAAGTCGCGCATGTACGGGGCATCGAGCATGTCGGTGCGCACGGCGGCATAAAGCGTGGCAAACAGGCCTTTCTCGCCCAGGCGTTTGCCCTTCACATAGCCGCGCGAGCTGTACTCGTGCAGCGCCCAATGCGGCATGCCGCATACGCCACGGCCGCTGGCCACCAGCTGCATCATCATCACCGTCAGCTCCGAGGTGCGCACGGCGGCTGGCTCGATATCGGCCGGCTCCAGGAAGCGGGTGAAGATGTCCAGGCGATCGCGCTCCACCGGGTAGGTGATCAGCGTCTGGTCGAGCAAGTCTTGCGGCACGATATAAGGCTTGCTGGCCAGCGGGTGCTGGTTGGCCACTGCCAGCATCGCCTCGTAGGTGAACAGCGGCACATAAGTGATGCCTGCCAGGTCCACCGGGTCGGAGGTCACCACCAGGTCAAGGTCGCCGCGGGCCAAGGCCGGCAGCGGGGCGAAGGCAAAGCCGGAGGCCAGGTCCAGTTCCACTTCCGGCCAGGCATCACGGAACTGGTCGATGGTCGGCATCAGCCACTGGAAGCAGCTGTGGCATTCGATAGCCATGTGCAGGCGCCCGGCAGTGCCTCCGGCCAGGCGTGCAATGTCACGCTCGGCACCGCGCAGCAGCGGCAGGGTGGCATCGGCCAGTTGCAGCAGACGCAGCCCGGCGCTGGTGAAGCGTATCGGCTTGGTCTTGCGCACGAAAATCGGGAGGCCCAGGCGCTCTTCAAGCTCCTTGAACTGGTGCGACAACGCCGACTGGGTCAGGTGCAGGCGTTCGGCGGCCTCCACCAGGCTGTCGGCTTCGCGCAGGGCATGAAGGGTTTTCAGGTGACGGATCTCCAGCACAGATGACTCCGGGGTATGGAATAGAGGAACCAGGTAATGAGTTGAGTTTCTCTCATGATGCTACATCTGTCGACTGGGCGATCGTCGCACCGCCTGGCGGGAGTCATGAAACTGTCACCGAACTGTGGCAGCGCGCCCGAACAGAATTCATCAGACTCGCGCTCTACTGGGGATCTGCATTCTGGTGTTTCTTTCATGCGGGCTTTTTGGCTTTTTCTTTTCTTCCTGTTCAGCGTACCGGCGAGTTTCGCCGAACAGCGCTGTGACGCCCATGTGCCGGTGCAGCGTGCCGAACTGGGTGCCGTCAGCCTGGTGTACCAGAGCGTCGGTACGCCACGCGACCCGGCCTTGCTGCTGGTCATGGGCTTGGGCGGGCAGCTGATTCATTGGCCGGACGACGTGGTCGAGGCATTGTGCCGACAAGGTTTTCGGGTGATCCGCTACGACAACCGCGATGTCGGCCTGTCACGCTGGAACCAGGTGCCACCGCACGCCAACCTGACGCTCGAGCTGTTGCGTTACAAGCTGGGCCTGCCTGTGTCGGCGCCCTATACGCTGACTGATATGGCAGATGACGGCTTGCGCCTGATGGACGTGTTGGGCGTGCGCCAGTTTCATGTCTTGGGGGTGAGCATGGGCGGCATGATTGCCCAGCATCTGGCGGCGATGGCGCCCGAGCGTGTGCGCAGCCTGACGCTGATCATGTCCAGTTCAGGGGCGGCGGGTTTGCCGGCACCGGATCCGGCGTTGGTGCAGTTGCTGGCCCGGCGCAGCGCACCGAACCGCGAAGTGGCTATCGAGCAGCAGGCCGACCTGCTGGCGGCCTTGGGCAGCCCGGAAGTGCACGACGACCGTGACGTGTTGCTGCATCAGGCGGCAATGGCCTACGACCGGGCGTTCAACCCGGACGGCGCCAAGCGCCAGATCATGGCGATACTGGCCGAGCCGAGCCGTGTCGAGTTGCTCAACCAACTGCGCGTGCCGACCCTGGTGGTACACGGTACGGCTGACCCGTTATTGCCGGTGATGCATGGCGTGCACCTGGCGGCGCATATTCAAGGTAGCCAATTGCGCTTGATCCCGGGGCTGGCGCACCGTTTTCAAGAGCCGTTCAAGGCGCCGCTGCTGGGGGCGGTGTTGCCTTATTTGCAGGCGCATAGGCAAGAGGTCACGCACATCGCAGGGCTTTGAATCCGCGCCGGCTTCTTCGCGGGCTTGCCCGCTCTCACAGGTGCTGCACCGATCTCAGGCTTTCCAGTTTGGGTTCAGGTCAGCCGAGGCCGTATTTTTTCACTTTGTCGAACAGCGTGGTCTTGGCCATGCCCAGTTCCTGGCTGGCCTGGCTCAGGTTGCCGCCAGTGCGTTGCAGGGCATCAGTGAGCAGGTTGCGTTCGAATGCTTCCACCGCCTCGGCAAAAAGCAGGCCTTGGTTGGCACCACCGCTGGGGCCTTTCTTGAACGCTGGCAGGCCGAGGGCATAGCGTTCGGCCACGTTGCGCAACTCGCGCACGTTGCCCGGCCAGTCATGGGCCATCAGGCGCGACAGGGTCTGGCTGTCCAGTGTCGGTGTTTCCCGGTCGAAGCGCAGGGCCGATTGCTGCAGGAAGTGTTCGAACAACTGCAGAATGTCTTCACGGCGCTCACGCAGCGGTGGCAGCTCCAGGGTTACCACATTCAGCCGGTAATACAGGTCACTGCGGAATTGGCCGCTCTGGCCCAAGGCATCGAGGTCGGCCTTGGTCGCGGCGATCACCCGGCAATCCACCGGGATGCTCTGGTTCGAGCCCAGTCGCTCCAGAGTGCGCTCCTGCAGTACGCGCAGCAGCTTGATCTGCAGGTTGATCGGCATGCTCTCCACTTCATCGAGGAACAGCGTGCCGCCATTGGCGTGTTCGATCTTGCCGATACGGCGTTTGCCGGCACCGGTGAAGGCGTTGGCCTCGTGGCCGAATATCTCGCTTTCAAACAGGTTTTCCGGCAGGCCTCCGCAGTTCAGCGCCACGAACGGGTGGCTCTGGCGGCGGCTGAAGTCATGCAGGCAGCGCGCGACCAGCTCTTTGCCGGTGCCGGTCTCACCTTCGATCAGCACGTTGGCTGAGGTGTCGGCGACGTTGGCGATCAGTTCGCGCAAGTGCTCCATGGCCGGTGAGCGACCAATGATGCGCCCCTCCAGGCTGCTCTGTTCGGCCAGCTGGCGGCGCAGGGCCACCACTTCGCGTGACAGCCCGCGCTGTTCCAGCGCGCGGCGTACCACGTCGACCAGGCGCTCGGGGGAGAACGGTTTTTCCATGAAGTCGTAGGCGCCGTTACGCATGGCGCCTACGGCCATGTCGATATCGCCATGGCCAGTGATCAGCACCACTGGCAGGCTGCGGTCACGGGCTTTGAGTCGATTCAGCAGCTCCAGGCCATCAATACCCGGCAGACGGATATCGCTGACGACAATGCCGGCGAAATCGTCGCCGATGCGTTCCAGCGCCTGTTCGGCGCTGCCTACGCCCTCGCAGGCGATATCCTCCAGGGCCAGCGCCTGCTGGCAGCCGAGCAGCACATGCGGGTCGTCTTCGACGATCAGGACGGTAAGAGGCGCTTGGTTCATGGATGCTCTGCCGATTCGCTAGGGGGGAAAACCAGAGGCAGGGCCAGGACGAAGGCCGTGCCGCCGGTGGCGGGATGCTCGACGTTGAGGCTTCCCTTGGCGGCGGCGGCAAGGCTCGCCGACAGGGTCAGGCCCAGGCCCAGGCCATGCTCGCCCGGTTTGGTGGTAAAGAAGGGTTCAAACAGGTGCTTGCGCGCCTCGGCGTCGATGCCATGGCCGTTGTCGCGCACCTGCAAACGGTACTTGTCGCCCTGCAACTCGCCTTCCAGCCACAGCTCAGGCTGCGGTTGCGCGGCCATGGCGTCAAGGGCATTCCCGATCAGGTTGACCAGAATCTGCTCCAGGCGGGTCTGGTCGATGGCCAGTTGCTGGTCCTCGAACTGGTGGTGCAATTGCAGGTGACAGGCACTGATGCGGTTGGCCAACACTTGCAGGGTGGCGTCCACCGCCTTGGCCAGTGAAGCCTGGCCGCTGTCATCGCTGCGCCGGGCGAACGAGCGCAGGCTGGCGGTGATGCGGCCCATACGGTCGATCAGGTCATTCATGGTGCGCAGGTTGGTACTGGCGGTTTCCAGCGCCCCGCGCTCGAGGAAACGCACAGTATTGCCAGACAAGGTGCGCAGCGCAGCCAGTGGCTGGTTCAGCTCGTGGGCAATGCTGGTGGACATTTGCCCGATGGCGGCCAGCTTGCCCGCCTGCACCAGCTCATCCTGGGCGTGGCGCAAGGTCTGCTCGGCGTGCCGGCGCTCGCGAATCTGGCCCTTCAGGCGTTCGTTGCTGGCGCGCAGGTCGGCGGTGCGTTCGGCAATCCGCCGCTCCAGCTGGCTGTTGGCTTCTTCAAGGGCTTCGCGGGCCGCCAGGCGGGTGGCGATCACCTTGCGCCGCTCGTTCCAGGCAATGCCGAGGATCGCCAGCAAGGCAAAGGCCACGCCCACCAGGATGCCCTGCACCATGGATTCGCGACGCAGGTCTTGCAGTGGGGTCAGCAGGGTGAAATGCCAGGGCGTGTCCACCAGGCGCCTGGTTTGCGCCAGGTAGGCCACTTCGTGCGGCTTGCCATGAGCGGTTTCGGTGTTGGCCGGGAAGGTCAGTTTTTCCACACCATCGGCCAGGGTCTCCCGGGCCAGAGGCTGCAGTTCGTTCAGCGGCCACCAGTAGTACTGCAGGCTTCGCGCCAGGCGCTCCTTGATTTGCGGGGTCAGCGGGCGCACCGACTTAAGGCGCCGGGCCGGGTCGCTGGAGAGGATGATGATGCCATTCTCGTCGCTGACGAACGCCTCCAGGCGGGCACGCTGCCAGCGCTCCTCGAGGGTGTCCAGGCGCACTTTGATCACTGCAACGCCTATGATCTTGCCGTGCTCCTCAAGCCCGTGGGCCAGGTAATAGCCGGCCTCGCCCGTGGTACTGCCGATGCCGTAGAAACGCCCGGGTTCGCCGCGCACGGCAGTCTGGAAGTAGGCGCGAAACGACAGGTCCTCACCCAGGAACGAGTCGGCATCGCGCCAGTTGCTGGTGGCCTGTACTCGGCCGTTGGTGTCGAGGACGAAGATGGCCCGACTGCGACTGCGACGGTTCAGGCCTTCAAGGTATTCGTTGACCGTCTGGCGTGAGCCGCCATCCGGGTCGGTGAGAAGGTGCGAGACGCTGTCTTCCAGCTCCAGCAGGCTCGGCAGGTAGGTGTACTTGCTGATTTCGCTTTCGACCGTGCGTGCGTGCAGCTCCAGCTGGCGTTCACCGTTTTCGCTGAGGGTGCGGATGCCGTTGCTCTCGCTGATCAGGTAGCCAGCCATTCCCAGGCCGACCATCAGCAGGATGATCAGTGGCGGTAACAGCAATTGACGGATCAGGCGGGAATTCACGGCAGGCTTGGCAGGGCGAAGTAGCGAGGGGTCGCATTTCATCACAGTGGCCTTGTAACGACCAGCTTCCGCTGCCTGGTGGGGCCCTGGCAGCGGAAGCTGTGGCCGGGTCAGTGCTGCAGGATCTTGCTGAGGAAGTGCTGGGTGCGCTGGTCGCGGGCGCTCTGGTCACCGAAGAACTCTTCCTTGGTGCAGTCTTCGATGATGCTGCCCTTGTCCATGAAGATAACCCGGTTGGCGACTTTGCGGGCAAAGCCCATCTCGTGGGTTACGCACATCATGGTCATGCCTTCGTGGGCCAGTTGCACCATCACGTCCAGTACCTCGCTGACCATTTCAGGGTCCAGTGCCGAGGTGGGCTCGTCGAACAGCATGACGATCGGGTCCATCGCCAGGGCGCGGGCGATTGCCACGCGCTGCTGCTGGCCACCAGAGAGCTGGCCGGGGTGTTTCTTGGCATGGGCACTGAGGCCTACACGGTCAAGCAGGGCCAGGCCTTTCTTGGTGGCTTCTGCCTCGCTGCGGCCCAGGACCTTGCGCTGGGCAATGGTCAGGTTCTCGGTGATGGTCAGGTGCGGAAACAGCTCGAAGTGCTGGAACACCATGCCCACTCGCGAGCGCAGCTTGGGCAGGTTGGTCTTCGGGTCGGCAATCGAGGTGCCATCGACCACGATGTCGCCCTTCTGGAACGGCTCCAGTGCATTGACGCACTTGATCAGGGTGGATTTGCCCGAGCCCGACGGGCCACAGACCACCACTACCTCACCTTTCTTGACCTCGGTGCTGCAGTCGGTCAGTACCTGGAAGTCGCCGTACCACTTGTTGACGTTCTTGATGGAAATCATACGGTGATCCTTTTTTGCAGGCGCTTGACCAGCCACGAAGCGGAGAAGCTGATGATGAAATAGACGACGCCGGCGAAGATCAGGAACTCATGGGAGCGCCCGATGATGTCGCCGTTGGAGCGAGCCGAGTTGAGGAAGTCGACCAGGCCCACGGTGTACACCAGCGAGGTGTCCTGGAACAGGATGATGCTCTGCTGCAGCAGCAGCGGGGTCATCTTGCGGAAGGCCTGGGGCAGGATGATCAGGCGCATGGTCTGCGCGTAGTTCATGCCCAGTGCTTGTGCGGCGCCCATCTGGCCCTTGGAGATCGACTGCACGCCGGCGCGGACGATTTCGCAGAAGTACGCGGCCTCGAACATCATGAAGGCGACCACGCAGGAGGTGAAGGCACCCACCGGGGTATCTTCGCCGGTGATCCAGCGCAGCACGAACGGCACCGCCAGGTAGAACCAGGTGATCACCAGCAGCAGCGGGATCGAGCGGAAGTAGTTGACGTAGGCACCGGCCAGGTTCGACAGCAGTTTGCTCGACGACAGGCGCATCAGAGCCAGGATGGTGCCCAGCACGATACCGCCGATGACTCCCATGACCATCAGTTTGAGGGTCATGACCATGCCGTCCCAGAGGGCAGGCAGGGCGGGGATGATTTCGCTGAAATCCATTTCCATTTACTTGCCCCCCACGGAGATCAGGCCAGGCACGGCGACTTTCTTCTCGATCATGCGCATGAGCAGCATCAGGCCCATGTTCAGGGTGAAGTAGATCAGCGTGGCCAGGGTGAACGCCTCGAACAGGTTGGCGGAAAACTCAGCGGTCTGTTTGGTCTGCGCCAGCAGCTCCATCAGGCCGATCAGCGACGCCACCGAGGAGTTCTTGAACACGTTGAGGAACTCGGAGGTGAGCGGCGGAATGATGATCCGGTAGGCCTGTGGCAGCAGCACATTGTTGTAGATTTGCGGGAGGCTGAAGCCCATGGCACGGGCGGCAGCTTCCTGGCCTTTGGGCAGCGCCTGGATACCGGTACGCACTTGCTCACAGACGCGTGCGGCGGTGAACAGGCCCAGGCAGATGACCACGCTGATCAGTGCCGAAGTGGTCGGGTTGAGGTCCTGCTTGAACCATTCCTGCAAGCCTTCTGGCAGCAAGTCGGGTACCAGGAAGTACCAGATGAACAATTGCACCAACAGCGGTACGTTGCGGAACAGTTCCACGTAGGCGGTGGCGATACCCGATACCAGGCGGTTCGGCACGGTACGCATGACACCGAGGAGCGACCCCAGCAGCAGCGCGATGATCCAGGCGGTGATGGCGATGGCGATGGTCCAGCCCAGGCCGGTGATATACCAGTCCAGATAGGTTTCGCTGCCCACGCCGGTGGACTTGAAGAACACGCCCCAGTCCCAGTTGTAATTCATCGGGATTTCCCCTCAGACGGTTGTTTCACGGGCACCTTCGAGCATCCGGGGGCGCAAGGCGCCCTCGGATGAAAGGTTAGACACTAATGAGTGGCCTGCAGAATTGATTCGTGCTTGTGAGCACCAGGCCACTATTTGCTGAGGATCAGGACTTCTTCTCGTCCGCAGCCTTGTCGGTTGGCTCGGCGATCAGTTTTTTCAGCTCGTCGCTCATCTGGAAGTTGAGGTTCAGACCTTTAGGCGGGATCGGCTGCATGAACCACTTGTCATAGCTCTTGTTGACTTCGCCCGACTTGAAGTAAGCAACGATGGCGTCGTCGACCGCTTTCTTGAACGCAGCGTCTTCCTTGCGCACCATGCAGCCGTAGATTTCATACGACTGTGGCGTACCGGTGATGACCCAGTCTTTTGGCTTGCGCGCCTTGGCCATTTCACCGGCGAGCAGGGCGTCATCCATCATGAAGGCCACGGCGCGGCCGCTTTCGAGCATGTTGAAGGCTTCACCGTGGTCCTTGGCGGAAATCACGTTCATCTTCATCTGCTTGTCGGCGTTCATCGCCTTGAGGATGCGCTCGGAGGTGGTACCGGCGGTGGTCACCACGTTCTTGCCGGCCAGGTCCGGGAAGTCTTTGTATGCAGGCTGACCGTCCTTGACCTTGGTCAACAGGCGGGTACCGACTTCGAAGATGCCGACCGAGAAGCCGACTTGCTGCTGGCGCTCGACGTTGTTGGTGGTGGAGCCGCACTCCAGGTCGACGGTGCCGTTCTGCACCAGCGGAATACGGGTTTGCGAGGTGACCAGGTTATAACGGACTTTGATGTCCGTGCCCAGTTGCTTTTTCAGCGCGTCGACGACGGCCAGCTGGATGTCATGCGAGTAACCGACGGGCTCGGGTTTGCCAGCCAGGTAGGAAAATGGAATGGAGGAGTCGCGGTGCCCCAGGGTGATGGTGCCCGATTCCTTGATCTTCTTCAGGGTGCCGGTGAGCTCCTCGGCCATGGCCGGCGAAGCGATGACTGCAGCCGCGATGGCTGCGCCCAGCAATTGACGAACGATACGCATCAAATTTTCCTCGACGTGTTTGTTTTTTTTATGGAGCCGTTGGCGGACTCTTCGTTCAACGAATACAGCAAGAAGCGGGTGCATTCGGCTACCAAGTGTAGAGCATGACTCGTGCCAAGCCCTGCTGTCGACCTTAAACCGCTTGTATTGCTCGCGCTTGACAGTCTCGACAGCTCTCCGGGGTTCGCCAGGCCGAATAAATAGCGTTTTCTCGTTCGGTTATCCGAACGCGTGGGCTGCCGCACATCCAGGTATCGCGTGTGGTAACTATGCAGTGCGCGGCAAGGGCGCAGACGTAGTGTGCTCTGCTCTTTGCCTGGAGAGTTCCACAGATGTCACCGCACCGGCCCCCGAACGATTCCATCGATAGCCTGATTGCCCAAAACTTGCCTGGATGGCTAGTCGACCACGCGCAACCGGAAAGGCTCGATGCGTTACGTAATGCCCTGCGTCGGCAGGCGCACTGCAATGCTCGGCTTGGCCCGATCCTCCAGGCCATCCCTTCCTTGCAGGCCTACGCAGCAGAGTTGCTCAAAACGAAACTGCGCAAGAGCGGCATCAGCAACCCGGACGTGACGGGCTGGAAGGTACGGGTCTCGCAGCGGCTGGTGCTGCCCAGCGCTTCGCCTGCGCTGCTGCGGCCCACCTATGTTCGCCGCTCCAGGCGGTCATTGCTGGAGGCGGCGCTGCATAACTATCATCGCAGGGAGACGCGCCCCGGGCTGATGCGCAAAGGTGAATTGGTCGATGGCAACGGTAACCGGCTGCCGATGAGCTTCCACGCGTTTGCCTCCGCATGTCGCGAGGTCGACGCAGGTGGCAAGTACCAGGCGTTGCTCACGCACCACCTACAGCCTGAAGATGGCCCGGAGGATGAGCCGGGCCAGGCCGTTTCCCGCTTGCACGGGCTGTTCGAAGCGAGTTTCAAGGCCCATTTCGAGGTGGCGATGCGGGTCGCTGCGTTGAAACAGGACATTGACGAGCGCACGTATTTTTTTCTGTTGCCGTTTGTTGCCGAAAAGCCGGTGGTGCCTGCGCTGGTTGGCACTGTGGTTCCCCGGCAGTTGTACCTGCTGGGCCGCCCGGTTCAAGGCGTGCTGACGCTGGAAGTGCGTCCGTCAGCTGATGGCGCAGTGGAGTCGGTGGTGCTCTGGATACCCGATGACCCTCATCAGCCCGTCTCCCGTCATGCCAGCTGGGATGCACTCGACAAGTACCTCGGTAAGCGCTTCCGTGCACCGGACTATCGGCTTTTTTTCGCGCGCTTCATTACCGAGCGTGAGCGCATCAATTTCTATCGGGTATTGAACGAACGGGTCGCGCAGGCATCGGCAGCCGGGGTGGAACTCGACGCCCGTTCTGCACCGGTCACTGACGCACCGTTCGTACACCTGCGCCGGCAACACCTTGCCAAGATCAGGGATGACGCCAAGGTGCTCGCCGTACCCACTGATGTCGAAGATGACGAAGACCGCGAAGCGCGCATGCAGGGCTACAAAGAGCTGGGTATGAATTTGCTGAACGTGGCAGGCGCCTTCGTGCCTGTGCTTGGCGAAGTGCTGCTGGTGGCAAACGCGGTTCAGATTGCTGACGAAGTGTATGAAGGGTATGAAGATTGGCGCATGGGTGATCGCGAAGGGGCGTTGAACCACCTGTTCAATGTTGCCGAGAACGTCGTGCTTGGCGGGATGATCGCAGCCAGCAGCCAAGTGGCCGTGCGTGCCCTTGAGCGGCTGGCCTTCGTGGATGACTTGGTACCGGTGTGCGACTCCGCAGGCAAGGTCAAGCTCATGGCCACGGATCTACCCGGTTACGATGCCCAACCTTTGCGTGGTGCTGGCGCACAGGAATGGTTATGGCACCTCGATAGTGGCCGCTATCGGGTGTTGGAGGATCCGCAGGATGGTCGCTCCAGGATCCTGCACCCTGGTCGTCCCAGTGCCTATCGGCCGGTGATCGAGCAGAATGGCGCCGGCGGCTGGCGCCATGAACTGGAAGCTCCCCAATACTGGGAAGGGCGGGCCAATCTGGTGCGCCGCCTGAGTACGCCCCTGGCAGAACTACCGGAAGCGACATGCGACTACCTGCTCCAGGTGACAGGGCTGAGTGAAGCGCAAGTTCGCCGTTTGCACGTCGAGCACATGGGCGCACCTGCACGGATGCTCGATGCCCTGGAACTTTATCAGGCACATGCATTACACCCGGACTTCAGCGCGCCGCGACTGGCGCAGTACGTTGCTGATCGGCAAGTGCAGCCCAATGGCATCGAGCGGATATTGCGGCGCACTTTCCCGGGCCTGTCGGCTCGTTGTACCCGTGAGCTGCTTCAGCAATGCAGCGGTGCGCAGCTCGATACGCTCAGCACCGCGCAGCGGATCCCTTTGGCAGTGGCCGAGCGCGCACGATGGTCACTGCGCGAAAGCCGTCTGGACAGGGCCTGTGCCGGCTTGCGCCTGCCGCGTTGCGTCAATCCCGACACCGAACGCCTGGCTTTGGGCTTGCTTGAGCGTCAGCTGAAGTGGCCGGACGCCCTGCGCATCGAACTGCGCGAAGGTAGCCCGAGTGGGCGGTATCTGGCCGGTATCGGCGCTGAATCAGCGCAGGATGTACGGTGTATCGTGCGCCGCGGCGACGGCTACCGCTATGCCGGTCAAGGCACATCCGGCCCCTACCTGGCGGCGCTGCTGTCTGCGCTGGACGAGACGCAGACAGCCGATCTCGGCGATGCCGCTGTCAGTCCAGGTGCCCTGGGCTCGTTGTTGATCGAGGCCGCTGCTGGTGATCGTACCCAAGCGGCTGAGCTCTGTGGCATGCCCCGTCTGGGCGTTGGCCTGCGACCCCCGACCCGTTTGGGGGATGGGCGTATCGGGTATGCCTTGAGTGGGCGAGGGGAGAGCAGTCGGCGTGCCATAGGGCGTGGTATTCACCAAGTGTTTCCGACAATGACAGACGGGGAGCTACAAGCCTATCTGCTTGATCTCATGGAGCGGCGAGTAGGGTTGTGGGAGCACTACAGCCAGCTCACGGGACAGTTGGCACGCCTGCGTCAGAGCCTGCGCCAGTGGCGCAGGGATGCCAGTAACCCACTGGACGCGCTGCGCCGCCGTCGGGTCGCTACTGCCGTTCGGCGAAGCTGGCGGCGCAAGATAACCGACGAGGCTGGGGACTACGCGCTGATCATCAGCGGAGAGCGTATCGGTAGTCTGCCCGAATTACCGGAGGGGGTGAGCTTTGATCATGTGCGACGGCTGATCCTCAGTGATCTGCGCCTTGGTGAAATCAATGGGGACTTTCTTCGACGTTTTCCCAACCTGATTGAGCTCGACCTGTCTGGCAATCGCCTGACTGCGATCCCTCACGGCATTGAACATATGCCCCGCCTGCGGCAGCTAAACCTGCGCCGCAACAGCGTGATCATGGATGAGGCCGGTGAGTTGCGTCTTGCCGGAATGAGCGCGCTGCGGTACCTCGACCTCAGCCACAACCCGCTGGGAAGGGCGCCGGTACTGACGCGCCTGGGCAATTTGCGTGAAGTCAACTTGCGCTCTGCTGGTCTTGAGGCGTTGCCTGAGCGGATTTCATTTCGTGCCCACATAGACTTGCGTAACAACAACATTCGCACACTGCGCCGAGAGTTGCAGCAGCTGCGCCTGCAGGTGCACCAGTTGTCCTTGCACGATAATCCACTTGGCGAAGCTGACGCATTGCTGCTCGATGAGGCTCGAAGTGTGACCCCGGGGCAGTGGGGGTCAGCGTTTGCACGCCATCGCGCCATTGACAGTGACCTTTTCAATACCTGGGCCAACAGTACAGCCGACGCTGAACGTGATCGCCAGCAGGCCATATGGACAGCCCTGCTTGAGGAACCGCAATCAGATGGAATGTTCCGCTTTCTGGCAGACTTCGTCCATGGCGAGGACTTTGAACAGCACCCTGGGCATTACCGCAGCCGAATCTGGCGAATTCTGGAAACGTGTGAGCAGCACGAGCAGTTGCGTCATCAGTTGTTTCTAGAGGCATCTGGCCGGCGCAGTTGTGAAGACCGCCTGCTGCTGTTGCTGGAGCAGATGGAACTTGGGGTCCTGGTGCTGCGTGCCGTCGAAGACGCGCATGGCAGTCGGATGGAAGCCCGTTTGCTAAGCCTGGCGCGTGGTTTGTTTCGCCTCGACGAGGTCGACCGTCACGCGACGTTGCACGTGCAACGCATGCATGCCGAGCACGCCCCACATATCGATGAAATCGAGACAAGGCTTTTTTACCGACAGCGGCTTGCGCGTCCGTTGGGCTTGCCGATCGAGCCCGACGAAATGCATTACCCGGGTTTTGCAAGCGTAACCACCAGCGACGTGCTGCGGGTCCAGGACGCGGTTTTGCAAAATGAGTCGACGGATGCCCTGATAGCCTCGTTGGCACAGCGGCCTTTCTGGGAGCAATACGCGCGAGAGTTTCATGCGCAGCGATTTGAAGAACTGGTACAGCCACTGCACCAGCGCATGGAAGCCCTACAGGCTCAGGTAGATGAGCAAGTGATTAGCGAAAACGAGTTTCTGCAACGCTGTGAAGCACTGAAGGCTGATTACGATCGCAGCGAGCGGGCATTGCTGGCGCGTTTGGCCCGTGAAGCCTATGAGCGCTGGGCGAATACGCCCCCTTGACGAATCAAGAGGGCTTCACCGTCAATATCAGGCTGCGCGACTATTCGCGCGCACCTTGCGGGCTTGCTGCAGATACGCCTCCAGAGCCCTCTGCTCCTGTGCGGTCAGCGACAGGCCCAGCTTGGTGCGACGCCAGATAATGTCAGCGGTTTGCTCTGCCCATTCCTCCTCCAACAGGTAGTCCACCTCACGGGTGAACAGCCCGGCCCCGATAGCCTGCCCGAGGTCTTCGGGGCCGTGAACGCCATCGAGCAGCCGCCACACGCGGCTGCCGTAGGTGAGCACCCAGCGTTTGGCCAGGTCAACAGGCAACCAGCCGCAACGTGCCAGTACGGCATCGATCAGCGCCTGTACCGTTGTCATGCCCTCTGCGCCCGGCAGTGGCGCACTGGCAGTCCAGGCGCCGCGCATCTGGGTGAAGAAGGGCTTGAGCTCGGCCATGGCCGATTCGGCCAGCTTGCGGTAGGTGGTGAGCTTGCCGCCGAACACAGACAGTAGCGGTGCCTGGCCTTCCTCCGCCGAAAGGGCGAGTGTGTAGTCCCGGGTCACTGCCGAAGGATTGTCCGATTCATCGTTGCACAGCGGTCGAACGCCGGAGTAGGTATGCAGGATGTCGGCTGGGCTCAGTTGATGGTTGAAGTGCTCGTTGACCACCTTCAACAAGTAGTGTGTTTCCTGCTCGGTAATGGCGACCGCGGCCGGGTCGCCGCTGTATTCCCGATCAGTGGTGCCGATCAGGGTAAAGCGGTCCAGGTACGGGATGCAGAAGACGATACGCTGGTCTTCGTTCTGCAGAATGTAGGCATGTTCACCTTCATACAGGCGCGGCACGATAAGGTGGCTGCCCTGGATCAGGCGGATGCCGTAAGGCGCCTCGAGCTTGAGGTCGTCCTTGATGAAGCTGGCCACCCACGGGCCGGCGGCGTTGACCAGTGCGCGGGCATGGATCGTCTGGAGGGTGCCATCGGCGTGCTGCAGTTCTACCTGCCACAAGCCCTCTACACGTTCGGCGCGCAAGCAGCGGGTGCGGGTGTGGATATGTGCGCCTAGCTCACGGGCCGCCATGGCGTTGAGTACCACCAGGCGAGCGTCATCGACAGCGCAGTCGGCGTATTCGAAGCCGCGGGTGATTGCTGGCTTCAGCGGGTAGCCCGGGCCGAAGCGCAGGCTACGCGAGGCGCCCAGGCGCTTGCGCTTGCCCAGGTGGTCGTAGAGGAACAGGCCGGCGCGGATCATCCAGGCAGGGCGCAGGTGCGGGCGGTGCGGAAGCACGAAGCGCATAGGTTTGACGATGTGCGGCGCCTTGGCCAGCAGCACTTCGCGTTCAGCCAGGGCCTCGCGTACGAGGCGAAATTCGTAGTGCTCCAGGTAGCGCAAGCCACCGTGAATCAGTTTGCTGCTGGCTGACGACGTGTGTTGGGCCAGGTCGTCCTTTTCGCAAAGGAAGACCTTCAAGCCGCGACCAGCGGCGTCGGCAGCTATGCCCACGCCATTGATGCCACCGCCGATTACGGCAATATCATAGCAGTCGGCTGTTGGGGGCTGGGACGAAACTGGCTGGGACACGGGCAAGGCCTCCTGGTGCTGTTCATATCGAATATGAACATTAATGTTCGCTTTCGAAAATACTAGCGCAATAGAAAGCCGGTCGCTAGCCAGTTTCTATAGAAAAGACTGATCAAATGACAATAAAGTGAACATTTTTGAAAATTCAGGAGGATACGGCTTGGGTTCTGGTTGGGGCGCGCCTCTGCCTCAGGAATAACTGGCCCGAAACAGATGCAGGCGTTAGCTTCGCTGGCGATGCGCCGCGCGGACGGCGCCTGGTTTCAAAGCCGCCACGAACCTGGCGGCATGCACCCACAAGCCCTAAACCACCTCAAGCCTGATCTTGTTCTGGTTCAACAATTGGGTAAGGGGTGGGGTAGGAGCCTGGTCGGTCACCAGGCAGTCGACCAGGTCGATCGAGCCCAGACGCACCATCGCATTGCGCCCGAACTTGCTGGAGTCGGCCGCGAGGATCACTTGTCGGGCATTGGCAATGATGGCTTGCGACACCCGCACTTCCTGATAGTCGAAATCGAGCAGGCTGCCATCCTCGTCGATACCGCTGATGCCCACCAGGGCGAAGTCGACCTTGAACTGGTTGATGAAATCGACACTGGCCTGGCCGACTACACCACCATCTCGGCGCACCGTGCCGCCCGCCACCAGCACTTCGAAATCGTCCTTGGCGGCCAGGATCGCAGCCACATGCAAGTTGTTGGTGATTACTTTCAGGTGGCTGTGGTTGAGCAGTGCCCGGGCAATCGATTCGGTGGTGGTGCCGATGTTGATGAACAGCGAGGCATGGTCGGGAATCTGTCGGGCCACGGCGTCGGCAATGCGCTGTTTTTCGTCGCGCATCTGGTCGGCACGCATGGCGTAGGCGGTATTTTCGATGCTCGAATCGTAAGCCGCACCGCCGTGGTAGCGGCGTAGCAGGTTGAGCTCGGCAAGCTGGTTGATGTCGCGCCGGATGGTCTGGGGAGTGACAACGAATAGCTGCGCCATTTCCTCGATACTGACATAGCCGCGTTCGCGCACCAGTTCGAGGATTTGTTGTTGGCGGGGGGGCAGATTCATGGGCGGTCCTTTTGGGCTGCCGGACAAATTCTGCAATGATGCCGTAGGAAAGGGATGACGGCCAGTGGACGTTTGGGGCCGCATGGCGGCCCCAACAGGTTTTATGCCTCGTGATCTTCCCAGTCACGGGTACGCTCGACTGCCTTCTTCCAGCCGGCATACAGCTTTTCTTTCTGCGTTTCATCCAGCTGCGGGCTGAACTCGCGCTCGATGATCGCCTTGTCGCGCAGCTCGTCCAGGCCACTCCAGAAGCCACAGGCCAGGCCAGCCAGATAGGCGGCACCCAGTGCCGTGGTTTCGCGCATTTGTGGCCGCTCCACGCAGGTGCCGAGGATGTCGGCCTGGAACTGCATGAGGAAGTTGTTGGCCACCGCACCACCGTCCACACGCAGTTCGGACAAGCGCTGACCACAGTCCTGCTGCATGGCGTCGAGGACATCGCGGGTCTGGTAGGCGATAGACTCCAGTGCGGCGCGGATGATGTGGTCTACCTTCACGCCACGTGTCAGGCCGAACAGCGCACCACGGGCATACGGGTCCCAATATGGGGCGCCCAGGCCGGTAAAGGCTGGCACCAGGTACACGCCGTTGCTGTCCTTGACCTTGCTGGCGAAGTACTCGGTATCCAGGGCGTCGTTGACGATCTTCAGTTCGTCACGCAGCCATTGCACGGTAGAGCCACCATTGAATACCGCGCCTTCCAGTGCATAGGCCACCTCACCACGCGGGCCGCAGGCAATGGTAGTGAGCAGGCCGTGGGACGACTTCACCGCCTGGTCACCCGTGTTCATCAACAGGAAGCAGCCAGTGCCGTAGGTATTCTTGGCCTGGCCCGGCTCCACGCACATCTGGCCGAACAGTGCCGATTGCTGGTCGCCGGCGATACCGGCAATGGCAATGCCGCTCTTGGTGTGGCCGTACACTTCCGAAGAGGGGCGCACCTCAGGCAGCATTTGCCGCGGGATGCCCAGGATTTCCAGCAGCTTGTCGTCCCACTGCAGGCTGTGGATGTTGAACATCAGCGTGCGCGAGGCGTTGGTGTAGTCGGTGACGTGAACCTTGCCGCCGGTAAATTTCCAGATCAGCCAGGTGTCGATGGTGCCGAACAGCAGTTCGCCACGCTCGGCGCGTTCACGGGCGCCGTCGACATTGTCGAGGATCCACTTCAGCTTGGTGCCGGAGAAATACGGGTCGGTGACCAGGCCGGTTGTTTCACGAATGTAGCCTTCATGGCCGTCACGCTTGAGCTGGGCACAGATCTCGGTGCTGCGGCGGCACTGCCAGACAATGGCGTTGTACACCGGGCGCCCGGTTTCCTTGTCCCACACCACAGTGGTTTCGCGCTGGTTGGTAATACCCAGTGCGGCAACCTGAGCGTGGCTGATGCCTGCCTGGGCCAGGGCCTCGACCATGGTCGCGCTTTGTGTGGCGAAAATCTCCATCGGGTCATGTTCGACCCAACCCGCCTGCGGGTAATGCTGTGCGAACTCGCGCTGGGAGGTACCCACAACATTGGCGTCACGGTCGAAAATGATCGCCCGCGAACTGGTGGTGCCCTGGTCCAGGGCGATGATGTAGTTCTTATCCTGGGTGTCTGTCATGGTTGTAGGCCTTGCAAGAATAGAGGGTCAGGGCTGTGCGTGGTGGCGGCATCAATTGGCTTGAGTATCGCCCTGGCGAATGTCATTTGTCTCAGGGATCGCGGCGGCCGCTACTGGCAGATTGCGTGCAATAAGGCCGCGATAGCTTGCTGCACCCAGGCAGGCGCCAACGATCGGTGCAAATACCGGAACCAGGAAATAAGGAATATCCCGCCCGCCAGTGAAGGCGATTTCGCCCCAACCGGCCAGGAATGTCATGAGTTTTGGCCCGAAATCGCGGGCCGGGTTCATCGCAAAGCCAGTCAAAGGGCCCATGGCGCTACCAATCACCGCAATCAGCAGGCCGATAAGCAGCGGGGCCATGGCACCGCGCGGCAGGCCGTTGTTGTCGTCGGTCAGGGCCATGATCACGCTCATCAGAATGGCAGTGATCACCACTTCGACCAGAAATGCCTGGCTGGTGGACAGTGACGGGTGCGGGTAGGTGGAGAACACCGAGGCCAGCTCCAGGCTGCTTTCGCTACCGCGCAGCATGGCGTGGGCTTGTTCGAAATCGAAGAACAGGTTGCTGTACAGCGTGTAGACCAGTGCCGCGCCACAGAATGCGCCGCATACCTGGGCCAGCATGTAGAAGGGCAGCTTGCGCTTGTCGAACCCGGCGAACAGTGCAAGGGCGATACTTACGGCTGGGTTCAGGTGTGCACCGGAAATACCGGCGGTGAGGTAGATGGCCATGCTGACGCCCACACCCCAGATGATACTGATCTCCCAAAGCCCGAAGCTGGCGCCGGCAACCTTGAGCGCGGCGACGCAGCCGGTACCGAAGAAGATGAGCAGGGCGGTGCCGAGAAACTCGGCCAGGCATTGGCTGGACAGCGTGGGTTGGTGCAGAGCAGTCGTCATGTATGACCTCGTTTTTTTTGTTGTGAGGCGCGTGGCGCTCGACAGCAAAACCCGGTGTCTATCCTCATTGACCCCGGATGATGTAGGAAATGCACCTTAAAAGTGCACCGCTTATTCAGAAACGAAAAAATATAGACAAGAAACGCTTATGTCAAAGGTCGAAAGTGAACGGTCAGTCACGATATGGCCGCTAGAATAAGATGCGGATCCCGTACTAGAGGCGCGCGATCGCGGTGCGCTGGCTGGGATGTAGGAATTGTCCTAAAGTAGCCGCCGAGTCGTCCCTGACTGGAGCCCCTGCATGACCCCCGCCCTAGACCTGTTGAAGAAGCACCGTGCCGAGCATCGTGTGCACAGCTATGAACATGACCCGAAGTCGGCGTCGTATGGCCTGGAGGCGGCGGAAAAGCTCGGGCTCGACCCGCAACAGGTGTTCAAGACGTTGCTGGCAAGCAGCGAGAAAGGGGAATTGCTGGTAGCGGTTGTGCCTGTGGTGGGTACCTTGGACCTGAAGGCGCTGGCCCATGCTGCCGGGGTGAAGAAGTGCGAGATGGCCGACCCGGCGGCGGCGCAGCGGGCGACCGGTTACTTGGTGGGCGGGATCAGCCCACTAGGGCAGAAGAAGCGCCTGCGGACCTTTATCGATGACTCGGCGCAGAATTTTGCAACTATCCATGTCAGCGCCGGTAGGCGTGGCCTGGAAGTGGAGTTGGCAGCGGCGGTGCTGGCGGAGTATACGCAGGGCACGTTTGCCGGGATTGGTCGAGGCTGAGAGCATGGGGCCGCCAAGCGGCCCCATGGCGCTGAAGTCAAGTCGCCGAACTGTAACGACGCACGCCATTCTCCTGGCGTGGCAACTGTGCCGCAACGCTACCCGGTACAGGGAATAGCACGAGGTGATCGGCCTTCACTGCAATCTCCACATTCTCACCGACCTCGTGGTCGTTATGGCTAGGGAAGATCGCTTCCAGCTGGCTACCGGTGGGCAACTGCAAGCGATAGAGCGTCGATGCCCCGAGGAAGCTCTTGCCCACGATGTTCGCCAGGAGCGCGCTGCCAGGTGCATGCACGATATCATCCGGGCGCAGCAGTACATCCACCGAGCTGCCCGGCGCCATGATGTAGGCGCGGTTACCGCGCAGCTCACCCACTTCGGTATTGACCGCCTCGTGGCTGCTCATTTGCCCACGGATGAAGTATCCCTGGCCGATGAAACTCGCCACGAATGGCGTCTGCGGTTCGTGGTAAAGGTTGTAGGGCGTGTCCCACTGTTCCAGGCGGCCTTCCTTGAAGACACCGACCTGGTCACTGACCGCAAAGGCTTCTTCCTGGTCATGGGTGACCAGAATGGCGCTGGTACCGCGGCTTTTGAGAATGTCGCGAACCTCATGGCTCAGGCGACGGCGCAGCTCTACGTCGAGGTTCGAGAACGGCTCGTCAAGCAGCAACAGTTGCGGCTCGGGCGCCAGCGCCCGGGCCAGGGCGACACGTTGCTGCTGGCCACCAGACAACTCATGCGGGTAACGACCGCCCAGCCCGCCGAGTTTGACCAGTTCCAGCATCTCTTCGATGACGGCGGCCTGGCGTGGGTGTTTGGCGATTCCAAAGGCAATGTTCTGCGCCACGGTAAGATGCGGGAACAGCGCGTAGTCCTGAAACACCATGCCGATGCGACGCTTTTCCGGAGCCAGGGTGAAGCCAGCCCGGGAAATGACCTCACCGCCCAGGTGGATTTCACCTTCGTGCACCGGCTCGAAACCGGCGATGGCGCGCAGGGTGGTGGTCTTGCCGCAACCGGATGAACCCAGCAGGCAACCGATGTCGCCTGCGTTCAGGTGCAGGTTGAGGTTCTGGACGATGCGCTGGTCGCCATAGCCACAGGCGAGGTTGCGCAGGTTGAGCAGTAGGGGTTGACTCATGCGTGGTGGTAAGCCGGTTCTACAAGGAATTCGAGAAGCGCCTTCTGTGCATGCAGGCGGTTTTCAGCCTCGTCCCAGGCGACCGAACGTGGGTCGTCGAGCAGGTCCTGGCTGATTTCCTCGCCACGGTGGGCGGGCAGGCAGTGCATGAAGAGGACATCGGGTGCAGCCAGGTCGAGCAGTTCGCGGGTGACTTGGTAAGGTGCGAAATGCGCCAGGCGCCGTGCAGTTTCCTCCTCCTGACCCATGGAAGTCCAGACATCGGTGACCACCAGGTGAGCATCACGCACAGCTTCCCTGGCATCCCGGATGATCTGCACGCGGTCGCCGCCCAGTTCCATGAAACGTTGATCCGGCTCATAGCCTTCGGGGCAGGCGATGCGCAGCTGGAAATCGAACTGCGTGGCGGCTTCGATATAGGAGTTGCACATGTTGAAGCCATCGCCGATCCAGGTCACGGTCTTGCCCTGAATCGAGCCGCGGTGTTCAACAAAGGTCTGCATGTCGGCCAGCAGTTGGCACGGGTGCGATTCGTCGGACAGGCCGTTGATCACTGGCATGCGCGACTTGGCGGCGAACTCGGTTAGGGTGCTGTGGGCGTGGGTACGGATCATCACCGCATCAACCATGCTCGACAGCACGATGGCGCTGTCACCAATCGGCTCGCCGCGGCCCAGCTGGGTGTCGCGGGGCGAGAGGAAGATGGCCTGGCCGCCGAGCTGGATCATGCCGGCCTCGAAGGACACACGGGTACGGGTCGAGGACTTCTCGAAGATCATGCCCAGTACACGGTTCTTCAGGGGTTCGAACAGCACGCCTCGCTTACGCAGGTCCTTCAGCTCGATGCCGCGGCGGATCACCCCGAGCAATTCGTCGGTGGTGAAGTCCAGCAGGGAGAGAAAGTGCCTAGCGCTCATGATTGACTACCTTATCTGCAACGGTATGCAGGTCGACCGTATGGTTTTTTTGACAACGGGAATGACCTGCGGCGTAAGCCGCACGGGGCGGACGAAATAGGGAAAGGCGCAATACTATAAGTAAATGTCGCCTGAAGCCAAGGGGGGAAAAGCGGCCTGATCGCAAAGGGTGTTGCAAACGGTGTCTTTGCCCGTTGGCCGTGCTGTTCTTTATTTGCTACACAAGGTTGTACACGGCTTGCTGGCAATTTGGCAAATGGCTGTCGTAAATCGTGCGCCTGATGTCGGTGGATTCACGCGGCGAAGCGCACTGGCCGCGGGGAGGGGCCGGGCGCATAGTCACTGTTCGACAACAACAAGGCAGAGGCGGCCATGACCAAGACCCTGCATCACCGTGCCTGTCACCTGTGCGAAGCGATCTGCGGGCTCAACATCGAAGTCAGCCATGAGGAGGACGGGCGGGCCCTGATCAGCTCGATCAAGGGCGACCCACTGGACCCGTTCAGCCGTGGCCATATCTGCCCCAAGGCCGTGGCGTTGCAGGACATTCAGAACGACCCGGATCGCCTGCGCCAGCCACACAGGCGAGTAGGCGACCATTGGCAAGCCATTGGCTGGGATGAGGCCTTTGCACTGGCGGCCGAAAAATTGTGGGCGGTCCAGCAGGCCCATGGGCGCAATGCCGTAGCGGTCTACCAAGGCAACCCGAGTGTGCACAATTACGGCTTGATGACCCATAGCAACTACTTTCTGGGCCTGCTCAAGACCCGTAACCGTTTCTCTGCCACTTCAGTGGATCAGTTGCCCCAACACCTGGTCAGCCATCTGATGTACGGGCATGGGCTGCTGCTGCCGATTCCGGACATCGACCACACGGGATTCATGCTGATTCTTGGCGGCAACCCACTGGCCTCCAATGGCAGCATCATGACCGTTCCGGACGTGGAGAAGCGCCTGAAGGCCCTTCGGGCGCGTGGTGGGCGCCTGGTGGTGGTTGACCCGCGACGTAGCGAAACGGCGGCAATGGCTGACAGCCATTTGTTCATACGCCCCGGTGCTGATGCAGCCCTGTTGTGCGGCTTGCTCAACACATTGTTCGAAGAAGGCCTGGCGCGGGGCTCGCACTTGCCGGTCAACGGCCTGCAGCAGGTGCGTGAGGCCATTGCGCCGTTCAGTGCCGAGGCCGTGAGTGCCCAGTGTGGAATCGCTGCAGCGGACATTCGCCAGCTGGCACGCGACTTCGCCGCTGCCGGGCAGGCCGTGTGTTACGGCCGCATGGGCGTCTCGACCCAAGCATTTGGTACCCTTTGCCACTGGCTGGTGCAACTTGTGAACCTGGTGACCGGCAACCTCGACCGCACAGGCGGCGCGTTGTGCACGGAACCTGCCGTCGACCTGGTGGCGACCACCTCGGGCGGCCATTTCAATGCCTGGCAGAGCCGTGTGTCGGGCTTGCCCGAGTACGGCGGCGAGCTGCCGGTGGCGGCCCTGGCCGAGGAAATGCAAACACCGGGCGAAGGGCAGGTGCGCGCCCTGGTGACAGTTGCCGGCAACCCTGTGTTGTCCACGCCTAACGGTCGCCAGTTGGATGCGGCGCTGGAGGGTTTGGAGTTCATGCTCAGTATCGATCTCTACATCAACGAAACCACCCGCCATGCCGACCTGATCCTGCCCTCCACCTCAGCGCTGGAAAACGACCATTACGACAGCACCTTCAACCTGCTGGCAGTGCGCAACGTCACGCGCTTCAACCGGGCGATCCTGGCCAAGCCGGAGGGGGAACTGCATGACTGGGAGATCTTCGTCGGCCTGGCCCAGGCGTTTGCCAAGCGTGCCGGGTTGGAGTTGAAGCCGACCTGGTCGCCTGCTCAGATGATTGATCAAGCCCTGCGCAAAGGGCGCTATGGTGAAGCAACGCCTTGGCAGCTCTCCCTGGCAACACTGGACGATCACCCGCATGGGCTTGACCTGGGGCCTTTACGCAGCAACCTCGCGGTGCGGCTGGCGACTGCCAGTAAGGCCGTCGAAGCAGCCCCTCAGGTTTTGCTCGACGACCTGCACCGCCTGGCGCAAATGACTCCACCAGTGCCGGGCGATCTGCTGCTGATCGGGCGCCGCCATGTGCGCAGCAACAACTCGTGGATGCACAACTTCCATCGCCTGGTAAAAGGCAAGCCACGGCATCAGCTGTTGATGCACCCGCAAGACTTGCAGCAGCGGCAACTGCAGGATGGCCAGCGCGTGCGCATCCGTTCACGTACTGGCTCACTGGAGGTCGAGGTACAGGCCTGCGAAGACATGATGCCCGGTGTGGTCAGCTTGCCCCATGGCTTTGGTCATGGTCGTCAGGGCGTGCACATGCAGATCGCACAGGCGCAACCCGGCGTGAGTGCCAATGACCTGACCGATGAACGCTTTCGGGACCAAGTTTCCGGAAACGCTGCGCTCAATGGCGTACCCGTGCAGGTCGAGGCCGCTTGAGGAACGGCAAGGCCGAGCACGGCGCTCGGCTTTCCGATACAATGCGACACCGTGCCGACGACTGTGTCGGATAGTTCAGCCGAGGTGCTACATGGATATCATCGAAACGATCAAAGAGCAGATTGCCAACAACACCATTCTGCTTTACATGAAAGGCTCGCCGAATGCCCCGCAGTGCGGCTTCTCTGCGCGTGCATCGCAGGCCGTGATGGGTTGTGGCGAAAAGTTCGCCTACGTCGACATCCTGCAGAACCCGGAAATTCGCGCCAACCTGCCAAAATACGCCAACTGGCCGACTTTCCCGCAGTTGTGGGTAGCCGGTGAGCTGGTTGGCGGCAGCGACATCATGCTGGAAATGTTCGAGAACGGTGAGCTGCAAACCCTGATCAAGGAAGCGGCTGCCAAGGCCAAGGCTTCTGAAGCCTGATCTACCGGCAAGCATAAAAAAACCCGCTGATCGCGGGTTTTTTTATGGGGCGAATAATTACTCTTCGCCCATCTGCGACTGCAGGTAGTTCTCGATACCGATCTTGTCGATCAGCCCCAGTTGGGTTTCCAGCCAGTCGATGTGTTCTTCCTCGGACTCGAGGATATCTTCGAGCATGTCACGCGAGCCGAAGTCGCCAGCAGTTTCACAATGGGCGATGGCTGCCTTCAGGTCGACCAGGCCTTTCTGCTCGATCTTCAGATCGCACTCGAGCATTTCCTTGGTGTGCTCGCCGATCAGCAGTTTGCCCAGGTCCTGAACGTTAGGAATACCTTCGAGGAACAAAATACGCTTGATCAGTTTGTCAGCGTGCTTCATTTCATCGATGGATTCTTTGTACTCGTGCTTGCCGAGTTTGTTCAGCCCCCAATCTTCGTACATGCGTGCGTGCAGGAAGTACTGGTTGATCGCGACCAGCTCGTTTCCGAGGATCTTGTTGAGATGCTGGATGACGCTTACGTCGCCTTTCATGTCGGGGTTCCTGCCCTGTAGAAGTGTGTCAATCCAGTGAAGTTTGAGCCCGATACTTAGGTGTGTCAAACCTAAGTTCTTGAATAATAAGTGAAAATTAATAGGAATAAGAATGTTTGTGAACCGCGTTGTAACGCTAACTTGTTGAATTTCAGGCATAAAAAAACCGGACGCCAGGTCCGGTTCTTGAAATTCTGGGTTCAGGCAGCGGTAAATTCGACGGGGTAGGGCAGGGCTGCCTGGCTGACCTGAAGTTCGGTCAGGGTCTCGCGGACCACCTGCTTGGCCACGCAGGCGCATTTGCCGCACTGGCTGGCGACATTGGTCGCGGCTCGCACTTCTTTGTAACTGCAGCATCCTTCATAGATCGCATCGCGGATCTGTCCGTCGGTAACGCCGACACAAAGACACACATACATAAGGGCTGACCATCGCTGGTTGGGTCGATGGGTTGGAGCTTAATGTTAATGAGAATGCTTGTCAAAGATCTTTCTGAGAGGGGTGTGCTTGAGCGACCGGCGGTCGCTTTGTCGACGGAGTCGGCCTGTCATGAGAAGCCGTGTATGATGGTCGGCCTTTGTTGGATGTCGGGCAAGCCCGTCTGGCCCGGCAAACGGTTTTTCACCCTCATCAGGAGATTACAATGAGCGTACTCGTTGGTAAGAAAGCCCCCGATTTCACCGTTCCGGCCGTGCTGGGCAATGGCGAGATCGTCGATAGCTTCAACCTGGCCTCGGCCATCAAGGGCAAGTACGGCCTGGTGTTCTTCTACCCGCTGGACTTCACCTTCGTCTGCCCGTCCGAGCTGATCGCCCTGGACAACCGCATCCCTGACTTCCAGGCGCGCAACGTTGAAGTGATCGGCGTGTCGATCGACTCGCACTTCACCCACAACGCCTGGCGTAACACCCCGGTCAACAACGGCGGTATCGGTCAGGTGAAGTACACCCTGGCTGCCGACATGACCCACGAAATCTGCAAAGCCTACGACGTCGAGTCCGAAGGCGGCGTGGCCTTCCGTGGCGCCTTCCTGATCGATACCAATGGTGTTGTCCGTTCGCAGATCGTCAACGACCTGCCACTGGGCCGTAACATGGACGAGCTGCTGCGTCTGGTCGACGCTCTGCAGTTCCACGAAGAGCACGGCGAAGTCTGCCCTGCCAACTGGAAAAAAGGCGACAAGGGCATGAACGCTTCGCCTGAAGGCGTTGCTGCCTACCTGAGCGAGAACGCTGGCAAGCTGTAATTGCTGCGTGCATAAAAAAACCGGCCTTCGTGGCCGGTTTTTTTATGCCTTCCTGTGCCGGCATCTTCGCGGGCGCTCCCGCCCCCACAGATTCTCTGCATGCCTGAAGGCAAAGGTTAACCTGTGGGAGCGGGCGTGCCCGCGAATGCTTTTGGCAGATCAGTCGTTGAAATCGCGCCAGCCGCCCATTTCTTTCCAGCGGTTGACGATGCCGCAGAACAGCTCAGCGGTTTTCTCGGTGTCGTAACGTGCCGAGTGCGCCTCACGCCCGTCGAAGTCGATGTCGGCGCTCTGACAGGCCCGCGCCAGCACGGTCTGGCCATACGCCAAGCCCGCCAGGGTGGCGGTGTCGAAGCTGGAGAACGGGTGGAACGGGTTGCGCTTCAGGTCATTGCGCGCCACTGCCGCGTTGAGGAAGCCCAGGTCGAAGCTGCTGTTGTGGCCGACCAGAATCGCCCGCTTGCAGCCGTTGGCCTTGAGGGCCTTGCGCACGCCGCGGAATATGTCGGTCATCGCGCTTTCCTCGCTGACTGCCATGCGTAGCGGGTGGTCCAGCTTGATCCCGGTGAACTCAAGCGCGGCTGGCTCGATGTTGGCGCCCTCGAACGGCTCTACTCGGTGGAAGTAGGTATGTTCGGGGAACAGGAAGCCTTTCTCGTCCATGCCGATGGTGACAGCGGCAATTTCCAGCAACGCATCGGTAGCGCTGTTGAAACCACCGGTTTCAACATCCACCACGACCGGCAGATAGCCGCGGAAGCGCTCGGCCATCGGGTGGCGAGGACCGCTGCTGCCTTGGGTTTCCAGATCGTCTTCGTAAAGGTCTTCGCTCACGCGTTTGCCTCCAGCAGGCGCCAGCGCAGTTTTTCGCCAGCGCGCAGCGGGACTACGGTTTGCTCGCCAAATGGCAGGCTTTCCGGAGCGGTCCATTCTTCGCGGACCAGGGTAATGGTGTCGGTGTTCGCCGGCAGGCCATAGAAGGCCGGGCCGTGCAGGCTGGCGAAGCCTTCCAGCTTGTCCAGCGCGTTACGCTGTTCGAACGCTTCGGCGTACATCTCGATGGCCGCATAGGCGGTGTAGCAACCTGCGCAACCGCAGGCTGCTTCCTTGGCGTGACGGGCATGAGGTGCCGAGTCGGTGCCGAGGAAGAACTTCGGGTTGCCGCTGGTGGCGGCGTCCAGCAAGGCCACCTGGTGGGTATTGCGCTTGAGGATCGGCAGGCAGTAGAAGTGCGGACGAATGCCGCCAACCAGCATGTGGTTGCGGTTGTACAGCAGGTGCTGGGCGGTGATGGTCGCACCCACGTTGGCCGGAGCCTCGGTGACGAACTGCGCGGCGTCGCTGGTGGTGATGTGTTCGAACACCACTTTCAGCGTCGGGAAGCGCTCGACCACACGGCGCAAGTGCTCGTCGATGAAGCGCTTCTCGCGGTCGAACACGTCGATCTCGCTGCGGGTCACTTCGCCATGCACCAGCAGCGGCATGCCCACTTCCGCCAGTGCCTCTATGGCCGGGAAGATGTTGTCGATGCTGGTCACGCCGGAATCGGAGTTGGTGGTGGCGCCGGCCGGGTACAGCTTGGCGGCGTATACGAAACCGCTGGCCTTGGCCGCGCGGACGTCCTCGGGGCTGATGTTGTCGGTGAGGTACAGCACCATCAGCGGCTCGAAGCGGCTGCCGGCCGGGCGGGCAGCCAGAATGCGCTCCCGGTAGGCGCCGGCCTCGGTGGCATTGCGCACCGGCGGCACGAGGTTGGGCATGATGATGGCACGGGCGAAGGTACGCGCCACGTCGCCAACGGTGTGGGGCAGGACGGCACCATCGCGCAGATGGATGTGCCAGTCGTCGGGGCGCAGGAGGGTCAGGCGATCGGACATTGGGGATTCCAGGCGGGTCGAACTCAAGCCCCAATCCTACCGGAAAACCCTGGGGCGAGCACGGCTATCAAGTTTTCCGCGCGGCGTCCGATAGCCTGCTGGTAAGCCGTCAGAAATAGTGGAGCCGCCCGTGCGCCAGCGTTACCTAGCCCTGTTGACCCTGTTCGCCAGCTTGCCGGCCGGCGCACTGACTTTCCAGACGCGCATGGAGAACATTGCCTGGAAGGTCGAGGGTGACCAGTTCGAATGCCGTCTGAGCCAACCGATCGAAGGTTTCGGCAGCGGTACGTTCGTGCGCCGGGCAGGCGAGCAGCCGGTGTTCCAGCTGCGTTCGGACAGCAACGTACTGGGTGCCGGCACCGCCAGCCTGTTGGCTGCGGCAGCGCCTTGGCAACCTGGGCGTGGCGATATCAACCTGGGCCATGTGCGTATGGCCCGCAGCGGAGTGCTGTTCAGCTCCTCCCAAGGGCAGGCCAGCCGGCTGATCAACGGTTTGCTCGACGGGCGTAGCACAGTCGTGCGCAACTACACCGGTGAGGCGGGCAGGCCGATGGAGGTGCGTGTGCTGCCGGTCAGCTTCGCCAAAGCCTACAATGACTATCAGGTCTGTGCGGGCAAGCTGTTGCCGATGAACTATGACCAGGTGCGCCAGACTCAAGTGGGCTTCCCTGGGGGCGGTTTCGAGCTGGATGCAGCAGCCAAGGCGCGGCTGGCGGTGATTGTCGACTACCTGAAGGCCGACCCCACGGTTAACCATATCGAGCTCAACGGCCACTCCGACAACAGTGGCAACCGCCTGACCAACCGCGACCTGTCGCGCCGTCGCGCATTGGCCGTGGCCGATTACTTCAAGGCTCACGGTGTGCCGCAAGAGCAGATTACTGTGCGCTTCCATGGCGAGCGTTATCCGCTGGCGAAGAACAACAGTGCGTCGAACCGGGCGCGTAATCGGCGGGTGAATATCGAGCTGGATCGGGTGGCGGTGGTTGAAAAAGCGGTGGAAAGGCCGGTTGAGCAAGCGGCGCCGGCTGTTGCACCGGTATCAGGGCCTGTTCCAGCGGGTCCGGCTGCTGCACCTGCCTCGGGCGTCCCGGGGGCGAAGGCGCCCTGAGATCTGGTCGGTGCATGTCGTGGGTTCGCATCAAGGCCACCAGGGGGTTGTCACAACATTTTCAGCGCCTGTGAGATCGAGCGCCGCCCGCGCGGCGCTTCGCGGGTAAACCCGCTCCTACGTTTGTTTCGGGCCAGTCCATCCTGTGCCTGGCGCGCGCGACCGCCTTGTTGGTACGACGCGATATCGAGATAGGCACCAAGGCGTTCGCGCGCGAATCCCACAGGCATAAATGGCCCGAAACAAACGTAGGAGCGGGTTTACCCGCGAAGCGCCGCGCGGGCGGCGCTCGATCTCACAGGCGCAGAATGCGTCGAGGCGGACACCTGGCGGCGCTCGATCTCACAGGTGCAGAATGTGTCGAGGCGGACACCTGGCGGCGCTCGATCTCACAGGCGCAGAATGCGTCGAGGCGGACACCTGGCGGCGCTCGATCTCACAGGCGCAGAATGTGTCGAGGCGGACACCTGGCGGCGCTCGATCTCACAGGCGCTGAACTCCTCAAGGCATGCACGCTGAGGCTCGACGCCCCTCCATGGTCCTCATGCCACATCCCGCAACCGACCGCCCGTCGCCCTTACGAAAGTTCCTGTCGCTTTGTCGTCAGAAGCTGTCGCCCCACTGTAAATTTATCCGCAACGCCGGTAGAATCGGTGCCTTTCCGTACAACCCCGTGGAGTGATGGCATGGCGGACGTAAAAAAGGTCGTACTGGCGTATTCCGGCGGCCTTGATACTTCGGTGATTCTCAAGTGGCTGCAGGATACCTACAACTGCGAAGTGGTGACCTTCACCGCTGACCTGGGTCAGGGCGAAGAGGTCGAACCGGCTCGTGCCAAGGCCCAGGCAATGGGCGTTAAAGAGATCTACATCGACGACCTGCGCGAAGAGTTCGTGCGTGATTTCGTGTTCCCGATGTTCCGCGCCAACACCGTCTACGAAGGCGAGTACCTGCTGGGTACTTCCATCGCCCGTCCGCTGATTGCCAAGCGTCTGATCGAAATCGCCAACGAAACCGGCGCCGACGCCATTTCCCATGGTGCCACCGGCAAAGGTAACGACCAGGTGCGCTTCGAGCTGGGTGCCTATGCCCTGAAGCCAGGCGTCAAGGTCATCGCCCCATGGCGCGAGTGGGACCTGCTGTCGCGCGAAAAGCTGATGGACTACGCCGAGAAGCACGGCATCCCGATCGAGCGCCACGGCAAGAAGAAGTCGCCGTACTCGATGGACGCCAACTTGCTGCACATCTCCTATGAAGGCGGTGTCCTGGAAGATACCTGGACCGAGCACGAAGAAGACATGTGGCGCTGGAGTGTCTCGCCTGAGAGCGCCCCGGACCAGGCTACCTACATCGAGCTGACCTACCGCAGTGGTGACATCGTTGCCATCGACGGCGTCGAGAAATCCCCGGCCACCGTTCTGGCCGACCTGAACCGTATCGGTGGTGCCAACGGCATCGGCCGCCTGGACATCGTCGAAAACCGTTACGTCGGCATGAAGTCGCGCGGTTGCTACGAAACGCCTGGCGGTACCATCATGCTCAAGGCCCACCGTGCCATCGAGTCGATCACCCTGGACCGCGAAGTCGCTCACCTGAAAGATGAGCTGATGCCCAAGTATGCCAGCCTGATCTACACCGGCTACTGGTGGAGCCCGGAGCGTCTTATGCTGCAGCAGATGATCGATGCTTCGCAGGTGAACGTGAATGGTGTGGTGCGCCTGAAGCTGTACAAAGGCAATGTGACCGTGGTTGGCCGCAAGTCGGACGATTCGCTGTTCGATGCCAACATCGCCACTTTTGAAGAAGATGGTGGTGCTTACAACCAGGAAGATGCTGCTGGCTTCATCAAGCTCAACGCACTGCGTATGCGCATTGCCGCCAACAAGGGCCGTTCGCTGCTCTGATTACTGGTGTGTGCGAAAACCCCGGCTCAGTCCGGGGTTTTTTTATGCCTGCGCAAAGGCGGGTCGATCAACTTTGATGGTTCACATCACCGCTCTCAAGTGGGCTGATCGAAAGCTGCGCACATTGACGTCTATCCAGGTTACAAAAGCGCCAGACGCGCGCTGGCTCGGGTGGGTGGGCAAGTGCGTGCAAGAGTTGTTGTTCCATCATGCGGCAGGCGTCGGGGCCGGAGAACATGAATGTGACAGGCTCGCCCTTTACCGCCTCGCGGGCATCGTTGGTAATAGCAGGTGTGGCCACACTGCTCAGTGCTGGCGTGTTGGCGTGTGCTGTGCTGTTGGGTAGCGGGTTGTAGAACGACTTGTAATTGAAGTTGAGCGTCAGAAAAAACAGTGCCGTCAGAAAGAATGGAAAGCCTACCAGGAACCAGGTGTAGAGCTTTTGGCTGGACTCGCCGAGAAATGGCAGTGTGGCAAGGGCGGAGGCTTCGATAATCCCCGCGAAGATGGCAATGATCGTCAGCGGGGCGACAGGTTGTGCTTGGGTCATATGGGCCGTCTCCAGCGGTTTTGCCCATCTTTACCTTACTGCTGTACTCAACTAAAGGCTGGATTGTTTCCCGGGGGAGGAATGATCGTCAAAGGGCCTGGTTGCGTGGCTTTTTCAGCGTGTTCGAGTCGGAAGTTCTCCTCTGTTGAAGATCAGTATTCAACTGGTGCGTTTATGTCACTGGGTGCTACCGTTTCTCCCGGTAATAAGTAATTTGTTTGTTACAACCTTAGTTGTAGTGTGTAGGAAGTTTCTGTAAGTCCTGTAGGTTTTGTCTGTCGATGGCTTTCACTGGTAAATCGCCGCGCCAGCCAGCGTCCTGTCGGTTATCGTGGCGTGCCAAAGCAACAACAATGTATGGATATCGCATGAATAAAGTGCTTATCGTGGATGATCATCCGGTCATACGCCTGGCCGTACGCATGCTGATGGAGCGGCATGGGTATGACGTTGTGGCGGAGACTGACAATGGGGTGGCTGCGCTGCAGCTGACACGGCAACACCTGCCGGATATTGTGGTGCTGGATATCGGCATCCCGAAACTGGATGGCCTGGAGGTAATCGCCCGCATGGCGACATTCAGCCCGGGTAGCAAGGTGCTGGTGCTGACATCGCAGGCCCCCGGCAACTTTTCGATGCGCTGCATGCAGGCGGGGGCGGCGGGTTACGTGTGCAAGCAGCAGGAGCTTACCGAGCTGCTTAGCGCTATCAAGGCTGTGTTGTCGGGTTACAGCTACTTCCCCAACCAGGCCTTGCATGCGTCACGTGGCAGGGGCGCAGGCAGCGAGACGGATATGGTGAATCGCCTTTCTGCGCGAGAGATGACGGTGCTGCAACAACTGGCGCGAGGGCGTTCGAACAAGGAGATTGCCGACAGCATGTACCTCAGTAACAAGACGGTCAGTACCTACAAGTCGCGGCTCTTGCTCAAGCTAAATGCACGCTCACTGGTTGACCTGATCGAGCTGGCGCAACGGCAAGGTCTGAACTGATCGCCAGGCCTTGAAGCCTCCACCCAGGAGGCTTTGCCAAGGCTAACGATTCATCACTACAGGACCAGAACTACAGGTCGTAATCGAAGTCGGCCAGTTGCTTTTGCAGGCGCCGTTCTTCCAGCATGTTGTCGATGGTGCGGCGTTTGCTCAGGTTGGTCTTTGCGGTTTCAACCTGTGGTTCCGCGTCATCGTCTGCGGCAACAAAATCATCATCGATCGACAGGTCGTCTTTATCGGTACTCATGAGTCGCTCCAAGCCAAAGGGCCATTGGCCGACCTTATAACCAGAAAGCAGACGCTGGTAAAAAAGATTTTTTCAATCGATGTGATTGGTTTTTGTCTGTCGGCTCAATCGTCGGAGGTTTTGTGCTTGTACTCGCACAAATCTTCGATCCTGCAGCTGCCGCACCGTGGCTTGCGCGCCTGGCACACATAGCGCCCGTGCAGAATCAGCCAGTGGTGGGCGTCGAGCAGGTAATCCTTTGGTACGAACTTGAGCAGTTTCTTTTCAACTTCCAGCACCGTTTTACCTGGCGCGATACCCGTGCGGTTGCTCACCCGGAAGATATGGGTATCCACTGCCATCGCCGGCTGGCGAAACGCCGTGTTTAGCACCACGTTGGCGGTTTTACGGCCGACGCCGGGCAGCGCCTCCAACGCTTCGCGGGTTTGCGGTACCTGGCTGTCGTGGTGCTCGATCAGCAGCCGGCACGCTTCTATGACATTCTTTGCCTTGCTGTTGTAAAGCCCGATGGTCTTGATGTATTCGCTAAGGCCTTCAACGCCCAGGGCATAGATGGCCTCGGGGGTGTTGGCGACGGGGAACAGGCGGGCAGTGGCCTTGTTGACGCCGACGTCGGTGGATTGCGCGGACAGTGTCACGGCGACCAGCAGTTCAAACGGGGTCGTGTAGGCCAGTTCGGTCTTTGGGTCGGGGTTGTCTTCGTGCAGCCTGCGAAAAATCTCCAGGCGTTTGGCGGCATTCATGAAATCAGGGTTTTCCTTGACGATTTGGGTGGGCAGGGCCCGGACGCAAGCGATTGTACAAGGCCAACAGCAGTCCCAGCAGCAGTAGCGCACCAGGGGCGAGGCTGGCCAGGTGCAGCTCGGTATGGTCAGCCAGCCATTGGCGGCTGGCGCCCAGCAGCAGGCAACTGGCAAAGACAGCGCCGAGGTGCTTTGCGAGCACGTGCCAGCGGCGTTGGTCAGGCAGCAGGTGGTCACTGGCCAGGCATTGCAGGCACAACAATGCGGGATAGTGACCCAGGGCAATGGCCAATGGTAGCAGCCAGGCCCGCAAGGCCAACTGCAGGCAGCTGGCCAGGGCTGCCAGCAGCAGCAGGCTGGCCAGTACATATGTCCAGCTGGCGACGCGTTTACGCAGGGGGGACAGCAACAGTTGGTGCAGGCATCCCATCACCACTGCGCACAGGCCGATGGTCGCGCCTTCACCCAGCGTTCGGGTGGCGCCCAACAGGGGCGCGATGCTCATGGCCAGCAGGCCTAACCTAGTCATGTGCGGCGCCCTCCAGCCATAAACTACGCTGCTCATCGAAATAATTTAGCGCGTCCTGCAACGCGGCGATCACTGCTCGCGAGGTCACGGTTGCGCCGGCCAACTGGTCAAAGTCACCTTGGTCCCGCTTTAGCGCCCAGTGATCGCCCCGATGGCGGTTGTCGAACTGTTTCAGCCACTGCAGCTGTGGGTCAGCCAGGTGAGCGCCCAGCCCGGGACTTTCCTGTTGTTCGACAACCTGGCTGCCGATCAGCCGGCCGTCTGTGGCGATGGCGACGCTCAGCACGATCGGCCCGGCATACCCCTGGGCCTGTGTGACCAGAACAATGGCGCTTGGCTTGCCTGCCATAGTGGCGCGGTAAGCTGCCAGGATACGGCTGTTGGGCCTCTGTGCGGCGGGCCTTGGCAGCGGGCTTTCCAGGGGCTGGTTGTCGTAGCTGCCTTCGGGCAGCACGGCCAGCCGCTGGCGGCTCTGCAGCTGCTTTTCGGCGCCGGCGATGGCCGGGCTGGTCCACTGCCGCCAGGCCAGGGTGGCAGACACCGCCAATACTCCAGTCAGCAGCAGCAGGCTCACATCCCGCACCCCCCGCTTCATCGGGCTGCCTGCTGACGTTGCACAGCCATGCGCTCGAGTGCCGGAGCCAAAATATTCATCAGCAGGACAGCGAACGCGGTGCCATCCGGGTAGCTGCCCCAAGTACGAATCAGGTAGATGAGTAGCCCTGTTCCCAGGCCGAAGCACAACTTGGCCCAGTCGTTTCTGGGGCCGGACACTGGCTCGGTCGCAATGAAGAATGCTGCCAGCATGGTTGAGCCGGAAAACAGGTGCAGCAAAGGCGAGCCATTGGAGTCCGACCCGGAACCATTCCAGCCCAACAGGCTGAATATCAATAGCCCTGCCAGCAAACCTGCCGGTGCATGCCAACTGATCACCTTGCGCTGCAACAAAAACAGGCCGCCAAGCAGGAATGCCAGGTTGACCCACTCGCTGCCTGCCCCACCAATGCTGCCAAAGCCCGGATGGCTGGCAAACAGCTCGTCAATGGTCAGGCTGCGGTTGTGGCGTAGGCCGTCGAGCAATGTCGGACGGGCCCAGGCATCGATCTGTTCGCCCCCAGCGAACACCTGCTGCAAGCTGTCGAGCAGGCCCGGGACCTGTCCTGGCCAATGGTTCATCTGCAGCGGGAAGCTGAGCAGCACGAAGGCGTAACCCACCATGGCCGGATTGAACAGATTTCGCCCGACCCCACCATAGGCCTGCTTGCCGATGCCGATCGCAGCACATGCCGCGATGACCGGCAGCCACCATGGCCCCAGGGTAGGCAGGGCGGCCGCCAGTAGCACGGCGGTTACCAGTGCGCTGCCGTCGTTTAGCGCCTGGCTCAGTGATTGATTGCGTAGTGCTAGCAGCAATGCTTCGCACAGCAGCGCGGCACTGGCACACAGCAACAGGTTCAGCACCATGCCCCAGCCATGCAGCCACAATAGCGCCAGCAGTCCAGGCGTGCAGGCGAGCAAGACCAGACCCATGCTGGTGCGTAGGCGCGGATCGGGACTGCTCATTGGCCAAACATCCCGTTGAAGCCGGAAAGCGCCATGGCCATTACCCCGGCACCGATCAATTGGATGGGCAGGCCGCGCAGCGCGTCGGGGATATCGACGTGGGCGCTGCGCTGGTGCAGGTCGGCGAACACCATCAGCGCCAGCCAGAAGCCGCCACCCGTCAGCAAGCCTTGGAGTAGCGTGGTTGGCCAGCTGACGTCGTCGCTTGCCTGTTGCAGAGCCACCCCAAGCGCGGCAGCATTGCTCAACAGCAGCGCTGGCAACCCCACTAGGGGCCAGGCTGGGCGCCACTTGGCCAGTAGCCAGGGCAGGCCCCAGGCGAGCAAAGCCAGCCAAGGCAATAGCAGGAACAGGGCAAGATCGTGGATGTGCAGCGGGGCAAGTACGGCGTGCGCCAACAGTTGCGCGCCGATTATGCCCAGTGCAATGCACAGGGCGCAGGCCAGGCCGTGCACCTGCAGTTGCAACCCGGAGAGTGGCTGTCGGAGCAGGCACAGGTGATTGATCAGTGCGGCGCTGATCAGGACCAGGATGTAGTCATTCATGAGATGACGATAGCCGGGAATCAGGGTGATTGTCCGGGTTTGACATGAAGGGGCCTGCGTATTGTGGGGGCGGGCAGGCCGCTCCCACAATGGCTCGCAGGGGTATTACTTGATGCGCTGGCCTGGCTTGGCGCCGCTGTCCGGGCTCAGCAGGTAGATTTCTTCACCGCCAGGGCCGGCAGCCATGACCATGCCCTCGGACACGCCAAAGCGCATCTTCCGTGGCTTGAGGTTGGCCACCATCATGGTCAGACGGCCTTCCAGCTTGGATGGGTCTGGGTAGGCCGACTTGATGCCGGAGAACACATTGCGGCGCTCGTCACCAATGTCCAGGGTCAGTTGCAGCAACTTGTCGGCACCCGCTACGGCTTCAGCTTTGACGATCAGCGCCACGCGCAGGTCGACGGCCGCGAAGGTATCGAACTCGATCTCTGCCGACAGCGGGTCCTTGGTCAGTTCGCCATTGCCCGCCGGGGCCTTGGCTTCGGCAGCCAGCAGATCTTCCTTGCTGGCAGCGATCATGGCTTCGACCTTGGCTGGCTCGATACGGCTCATCAGGGCCTTGAACGGGTTAAGCGGGTGGTTTTCCAGGCGTGTCAGGTGGTCGTTCCAGGTTAGCGGGGCCACGTTGAGGAATGCCTCGGCGTCAGCAGCCAGCACCGGAAGTACCGGTTTGAGGAAGATCACCAGCTGGCGGAACAGGTTGATGCCTTGGGCGCAGATGGCCTGGACTTCATCCTGCTTGCCTTCCTGCTTGGCCAGTGACCACGGTGCCTTGTCGGCGATCCAGGCGTTGGCGCGGTCGGCCAGTGCCATGATTTCGCGCATGGCGCGGCCAAAATCACGGGCCTCATAGGCTTCGGCGATGGAGGGCGCGGCAGCCAGGAAGGCTTCGGTCAGCTCAGGCGCGGCATCACCGCCTACCATCACGCCTTCGTTGCCCTTGTGGATGAAACCGGCGCATCGGCTGGCAATGTTGACGACCTTGCCGACCAGGTCGGAGTTGACCTTCTGCACGAAGTCTTCCAGGTTCAGGTCCAGGTCGTCGACGCCACGGCCCAGCTTGGCCGCATAGTAGTAACGCAGGTATTCCGGCTGCAGGTGGTCCAGATAGGTGCGGGCCTTGATGAAGGTGCCGCGCGACTTGGACATCTTGGCGCCGTTGACCGTCAGGTAGCCGTGCACGTTGACCGCGGTCGGCTTGCGGAAGCCGGCGCCTTCGAGCATGGCTGGCCAGAACAGGGCGTGGAAGTTGACGATATCCTTGCCGATGAAGTGGTACAGCTCGGCCTTGGAGCCCTCGTTCCAGAAGGCGTCGAAGTCCAGTTCCGGGCGGCGTGCGCAGAGGTTCTTGAAGCTGGCCATGTAGCCGATCGGCGCATCCAGCCATACGTAGAAGTACTTGCCAGGCTCACCCGGTATCTCGAAGCCGAAGTACGGCGCGTCGCGGGAGATATCCCACTCCTGCAGGCCGGAATCCAGCCATTCCGCCAGCTTGTTGGCTACCGCGTCCTGCAGGGTGCCGCTTCGGGTCCATTGCTGCAGCATGGCCTGGAAGTCTGGCAGCTTGAAGAAGAAGTGCTGGGAGTCACGCAGTACCGGGGTGGCACCGGAGATCGCTGACTTGGGGTTCTTCAGCTCAGTAGGTGCGTAAGTGGCGCCGCATTTTTCGCAGTTGTCGCCGTACTGGTCTTCGGCCGCGCACTTCGGGCAGGTGCCCTTGATGAAGCGGTCGGCGAGGAACATGCCTTTTTCCGGGTCGAAGTACTGGGTCACCGAACGGGTGGCGATGTGCCCGGCTTCACGCAGGCGCGAGTAGATCAGGCTCGACAGCTCGCGGTTTTCTTCACTGTGGGTGGAGTGGAAGTTGTCGAAGTCCACCAGGAAGTCGGCGAAATCGCTGCTGTGCTCGGCCTGGACGTTGGCGATCAGTTGTTCTGGGGTGATGCCTTCCTTTTCGGCGCGCAGCATGATGGCCGAACCGTGGGCGTCATCGGCGCAGACATAGATGCACTGGTTGCCGCGCAGCTTCTGGAAGCGCACCCACATGTCCGTCTGGATGTACTCCAGCATATGGCCGAGATGGATCGATCCATTGGCATAGGGCAGGGCGCTGGTGACGAGAATCTGGCGTGGCTCGGACATGGTGGCTCGGCTACTTATCTGGCTACGGGGTAAAAATGAGGATGATCGGCCACTATAAAGGGCTGGCGAAGATATTTCACCCCGCAAGCGTATCTGCTGACGATTGACGGGTTAGGATAGGCGGCTGTTTTACATTCAGTTTGCCAATGGGAGTCTCCATGAGTGCCGTCACCCGTGCCGCCGTTGAAGGCGTGCTTCGCCAGTACACCGACCCCTACCTGAACCAAGACCCGGTCAGCGCCGGCTGCGTGCGCGCCATCGACATCCAGGGCGGGCAGGTCAGCGTGCAGTTGCAGTTGGGTTATGCCGCTGGTCTGTTCAAGAACGGCTGGGCCCAGGTGCTGCAGACCGCCATTGGCAGTCTCGACGGTGTAACTGGCGCCCAGGTTTCGATCGATTGCGTGGTGGCCGCGCACAAGGCCCAGGCCCAGGTGCCAGCCATGGCCAACGTCAAGAACATCATTGCCGTGGCCTCGGGCAAGGGCGGTGTGGGCAAGTCGACCACCGCTGCCAACCTGGTCTTGGCCCTCGCCCGTGAAGGTGCGCGGGTAGGTATTCTCGATGCCGATATCTACGGCCCCAGCCAGGGTGTGATGTTCGGCATCGCCGAGGGTACCCGTCCACAGATTCGCGAGCAGAAGTGGTTCGTGCCGATCAAGGCCCACGGCGTGGAAGTGATGTCGATGGCCTTCCTCACCGACGACAACACGCCGATGGTATGGCGTGGCCCGATGGTGTCGGGCGCGCTGCTGCAACTGGTCACCCAGACCGCCTGGGATGACCTGGATTACCTGGTGATCGATATGCCACCGGGTACCGGTGACATCCAGCTGACCCTGGCACAAAAGGTGCCGGTGGTCGGTTCGGTGATCGTCACCACGCCGCAGGACCTTGCTCTGCTGGATGCCAAGAAGGGCGTGGAAATGTTCCGCAAGGTCAACATTCCGGTGCTGGGCGTGGTCGAGAACATGGCCGTGCATATCTGCTCGAATTGCGGCCATGCCGAACACCTGTTCGGTGAAGGTGGCGGCGAGAAACTGGCCAGTCAGTATGGCGTCGACCTGCTGGCGTCGCTGCCGTTGTCGATGCTGATCCGTGAGCAGGCCGACAGCGGCAAGCCGACGGCGATCTCCGAGCCGGAAAGCCAGATTGCCATGGTTTACCAGGAGCTGGCCCGCCAGGTGGGCGCGCGGATCGTGCTGCAGGAAGCAGCGGCACCGGCAATGCCGAGCATTACCATCAGCGAAGACTGACCTGTCATACCGGGTTTGCCCGCACACAGCGACTGCGCCGCACTTGAAATCTGTGCAGTCCCTGGGGAGCGGGCGAGCCTGCGAAGAGGCCAGCGCCTATTTCGAGCAGGCATGAAAAAACCCGCCAGAAGGCGGGTTTTTTTGAAAGCTAGGAAGCTAGATCGACTTAGGCGATCTGAACTTCTTCAGCCTGCATGCCTTTCTGGCCGCGGGTAGCGACGAAAGTAACAGCCTGGCCTTCTTTCAGGGTTTTGAAGCCGTCAGCTTGGATGGCTTTGAAGTGCACGAACAGGTCGTCGCCCGACTGAGGGGTGATGAAGCCGTAGCCTTTCTCGTCGTTGAACCACTTAACAACACCGGATTGACGGTTGGACATTTTTCTGTCTCCTTGGACAATTTGATAACGGTCAGGAAAAACCCTGCCCGGGACTGAGCGCAAAGAGAGCAGAAAATTCAGCGATGGGCCGATCAGGATCGTGCATCAAACTAGAGATTCTCGGTGTCACGTGCAGCACAGTGGCAACACCTTACCCCACTTTCCGCAACCTGCCAATGGTCAGAAGGCGCTTTAGGCAAATTCGGATCGGCGGCTGCTGCAGCCCCCACCCGGCGCGGGATTAGGGATGGAACTTTAACCTGGGCGCCGGGACCGGTAATATGCGCATCACGATTTTCACCACGCAACTCTTCAGGACACCCCGCCATGAGCATCAAATCGGACAAGTGGATTCGCCGCATGGCGCAGGAACACGGCATGATCGAACCCTTCGTCGAGCGCCAGGTGCGCGGCGAGCAGGACAACCGCATGATCTCCTTCGGCGTCTCCAGCTATGGCTACGACGTACGCTGCGCCGACGAATTCAAGGTGTTCACCAACATCAACTCGGCTACCGTCGATCCGAAAAATTTCGATGCTGGCAGCTTCGTCGATATCAAGAGCGACGTGTGCATCATCCCGCCAAACTCTTTCGCCCTGGCGCGCACTGTCGAATATTTCCGTATTCCCCGTGACGTGCTGACCATTTGCCTGGGCAAGAGCACTTACGCCCGTTGCGGCATCATCGTCAACGTCACGCCGCTCGAGCCCGAGTGGGAAGGCCACGTGACGTTGGAGTTCTCCAACACCACCACGCTGCCGGCGAAGATCTACGCCAACGAAGGCGTGGCGCAGATGCTGTTCTTGCAGTCCGACGAAGAGTGCGAAGTGTCGTACAAGGACCGTGGCGGCAAATACCAGGGCCAGCGCGGCGTTACCCTGCCGCGTACCTGAGCCGACAAGCGCGGGGAATTACCCGCGCCTTTGGCACTCCAACGAAGTAACGCCGGTGTGCATGATGTGCATCGGCTTTCGTCAGGAGCAGCCAATGAAACTCCATCCCGCAATCAGTGCCAAGCTGGCAGGCCTGCAGCCCAATCACGTAGGGTTGTTGCCCTGGTCACTGCTGGCGCACCCGCTGCCCATGCAGGCGGGGGGCGTGCCTCATCAACCTGACCCCGATACTCCACAACCGCCGGAGCCCGGTGAGACGCCACCCATGGAGCCAGGCGAGCCGACCTTGCCGGACGAGGCGCCTCCCGCCCCTGTTGCCTGAGCGTCGCTACAGCGTCCAGACGCGGTCAGCGCCAGCCAGGTACACGCGGCTGGCGCTGGCGGGCGTTATTTCCCACCCTCCGGTGAACTCACCGAATGCAGGTAGCAGGCTGACCTGCTCATCGATCAGGAAGCACGGCAGGCGCAGGCGCTGGCGGGCCTTGCCTCGCAGGGCGAACACCGGGTGTACATGGCCCGCCAGCACCGGGTGGGTGCGGTGGGGGTGCGGCTCGTGCTGCAGGGCAAAGGGTTCCAGAACCCACGGCTCGTCCATAACCTGAATATCGAGCGAGGCAGGTGGGTCGCCGGCGTTGCGATCATGATTGCCACGTATGAGGACAATTTTCAGCTTTCTGTGTCGCTCGCGCCAATCATCCAGCTTGGCCAGTGTTGCTGGTGCTCGGGCCGTGCGGGCGTGAATAAAATCGCCCAGGATGATCAGTTGCTCACAGTCGTGCTCGGCCAGCAGTCTATCGAGACGGGCGAGTGTCGTTTCAGTCGTTCCGCGTGGCACCGGCTGATGCAGGGCGCGGTAGCTGGCGGCCTTTCCAATGTGCACGTCGGCCACCAGCAGGGCCCGGCGGGCGGGCCAGTAGATGGCTTTGTCGGCGAGCAGCCAGAGCACCTGACCACAGTGTTCGATGGGTTGGTAATTCATTCCGCGTCCGCCGCTTGCTCCAGGTCCGCCACCATCCGCGCAATCCGGTCTGCCAGTTTCTCGGTGCTCAACGTCTCGCGCATGCCTTCCACCAGCAAGGCAAACGCCAGTGGCCCTGGCCGCTTCAACGCCCGCAGGTCCAGTTGCAGCGCGCTCATTTTCAGCAATTGCCGACGTAGCCGCTCGATTTCCAGCTCTTCGCTCAATACCTCATCCCGCGCCTGGCCAAGCAGCAAATTCCCTGCGTCGTGTTTGCGAAACACCTCATAGAACAGGCCGCTGGAGGCCTGGATTTGCCGCGTACTCTTCTGCGCGGCGGGATAGCCGCCAAACACCAGCCCGGCAATCTGGGCAATTTCCCGAAAGCGCCGCAGTGCCATTTCCCCGGCATTCAGGCTGGCCAGCACATCTTCCAGCAGATGCCCGGTGCCGAGCGCTTGCGGCAGGTGCGTGGCCCAGTCCACCTTGGCAGGGCTGAGGAGTTCGAATCCGTAGTCATTGACGGCAATCGACACCGACAGCGGTTGTGCGCGGCTGACCCGCCAGGCAATCAGATTGGCCAAGCCCAGGTTGGCCATGCGCCCGGCAAAGGGGTACAGGAACAGATGCCAGCCCTGACGGGACTTGAAGGTCTCGGCCAGCAGTGTGCCTGTGGTGGGCAAGGCTGACCACTGCGCCTGAAGCGCAAGCAGCGGGCGTACTGCGCGCATTTCCGGCCCGTCAAAGCGTTCATGGGCTGCAGCATCCAGTTGCTCGACCAGCGCCTCGGCCAGTTCGCTCGAGAGCGGCATGCGCCCGCCGTTCCAGCGCGCTACAGCGGCCTTGCGCGCGGTGCTGCGACGCACATAGGCCGTCATGTTTTCCACACGCACCAGTTCCAGTACCCGCCCGGCAAATACCAGCGTATCGCCGGGGCGCAGGCGGGCGATGAATGCTTCTTCAACACTGCCCAGCGTTTTCCCCCCGCCGCCCTTGCTCCAGTATTTCAATTGCAGGTTGGCATCGCTGACGATGGTGCCGATGCCCATACGGTGGCGCCGCGCCAAGCGTTCGCTGGTAACCCGATAAACACCGTCGGCCTGACGCTCGACGCGCTGGTAGTCCGGGTAGGCGGTAAGTGAACTGCCGCCGTGGCAGACGAAGTCCAGCGCCCATTGCCATTGGTTGTCGCGCAACTCGCGAAAGGCCCAAGTGCTTCGCACTTCGGCAAGCAGTTGCTCCGGGCGAAAACCGCTGCCCAAGGCCATGCTGACCAGATGCTGTACCAGCACGTCCATGCACAGGCGCGGTGAAAAGCGGGCTTCGATGTGGCCGGCTATCAGTGCCTGCCGGGCCGCCGCCGCTTCCACCAGTTCCAGGCTGTGGGTGGGCACCAGGGTGACCCTGGAGCGCCGCCCAGGCGCGTGTCCTGAGCGACCCGCCCGCTGCATCAGGCGGGCGATGCCCTTGGCCGAGCCGATTTGCAGCACCCGTTCCACGGGCAGAAAGTCCACGCCCAGGTCCAGGCTGGACGTGCAGATCACCGCCTTCAGGCTGCCTTGCTTGAGGCTGCGCTCGACCCAGTCGCGGGTATCGCGGGCCAGCGAGGCGTGGTGCAGGGCGATCAGCCCGGCCCAGTCCGGGCGGGCCTCAAGCAGGGCCTGGTACCAGATTTCGGCCTGGGCACGGGTATTGGTGAACACCAGGCTACTGACACTGGCGTCGATCTCATGGCTGACTTGGTCGAGCATCTTCAGGCCCATGTGCCCAGCCCAAGGGAAGCGCTCGATCGCTGCTGGCAGCAGTGTGTCGACTTGCAGCGCCTTGTCTTGCCGGCCTTGCACCAGCAGGCCGCCCTGCGGCAGCAAGACATCCAGTGCGTGTTGCAGGTTGCCGAGCGTTGCCGACAAGCCCCAGGTCGGTAGGGCAGGGTGCCAATAGCGCAGGCGCGCCAAGGCCAGCTGCAGTTGTACCCCGCGCTTGTTGCCAAGCAGCTCGTGCCATTCATCCACTACCACCAGTTGCAGTGTGGCGAAATCCTTACGTGCCTGTGCCCGGGTCAGCAGTAGGGTCAGGCTTTCAGGGGTGGTGATTAGCACACTGGGCAGCCGCCGGGCCTGTCGGGCGCGTTCGGCACTGTTGGTGTCGCCGCTGCGCACCCCTATGCTCCAGGGCAGCTCGAGCTCATCAAGCGGCGCTTGCAACGCGCGTGCGGTGTCGGCGGCCAAGGCACGCATGGGCGTCACCCACACCACCTGTATGGGGGCTGGCTGGCGGCCCTGCGGCTCAGCCTTGAACGCACGTAGCGCAGCGAGCCATACCGCGTAGGTCTTGCCTGCACCGGTACTGGCATGCAGCAAACCGGACTCGCCCCGTGCGACGGCAGCCCATACGCGCCGCTGGAAAGCGAAGGGCTTCCAGCCGCGCTTGGCAAACCAGACGTTTGCGAGGTCGGTAGCAGCAGGCATGAGGCAGGTGGTCCTTCGAAGGCTGTGCTTCTACAGACCACAGGCCGGCTGCAATGGTTTTAACGGATCAATTGGCCAACAGGTAGCCGCTGCGGCATACCTGTTCACCGGCCACATGGGCAATGACCATGCCAGCGGTGGCCATGCGCCGTACGCTACGCGCATACAGCAGGCCCGGCTGGCTGTTGCGCAGGGCGGTAACTCGGTCACTGAGCGGGTCGATGACTTCAGCGATCAATTGGCCGGCCTCCAGGTGCTGGCCCGGCTTGGCGTGATAAACCAGCAACCCACCCAGTGGCGCTGCCACGGGTTCCACCGCGGCCAACGGCGTGGCGTGGCGCAACAGTGCGGGCAGGGCGGCACTGGTGCCTTCGATGACACCGGCGTGGGTCAGGAAGTCGAGAATCGCCTGGCAGTCCTTGCTGGCAAGGTCATGGCTAACATCCGCCTGGCCACGCAGCTCGACGGTTACCGAGCAGCAGCCCAGCGGAATCGGAAAGCGTTTGCCGAAACGCTGCTGCAATTGCCACCAGACCAGGCTGAAGCATTCATCGAACGACTGCCCGCCCGAGTCGGTTGCCAGCAGGCTGGCCTGGGCGCCCAGGTAACGGGCCAAGGGTTCGATCTGGGGCCAGGCATCGGGTGTGGTGTACAGGTGCTCGACCGCTTCGAAGTCGCAGTGCAGGTCCAGCACCATATCGGCATCGCAGGCCAGGCGCTGCAGTATCAGGCGCTGGGCCTGCAGGGGTGTGCGGGCCGGGTGTGCGTCCAGGCCGCGGCGCAGGTATTCGCGGATCAGTGCAAGGTTGTGCTGTGGGTCCTGGGTGAGGTGTTCTTCGATCTGGTCGCCGATGCTGTCCGACAGGTCGACGAAGTTGCGATTGAAGTTCTCGCCACTTTGCAGTTCAAAGCGCCCCAATGGCGCATCCAGCAGCACTTGCTCCAGGCCCACCGGGTTGGCCACCGGCACCAGAATGATCTCGCGCTGCAGTCGGCCTTGCTGCTCCAGCTCGACCAGGCGGCGCTTGAGGTGCCAGGCTACCAGCATGCCCGGCAACTCGTCGGCATGTAGCGAGGCCTGTATATAGACTTTGCCACCACTGCGGGGGCCGAAGTGGAAGCTGTGCAGTTGGCGGGTGATGCCCGGAACGGGGGAGAGCAGGTCGTGGGTTGAATGGTGCATGTTGGTCCTGGCTGCGTGGCGAAAACGGTCTGCGACACGGGTCGGCTCAAAAATAGAAGCATAGTTTCAGCGAATGCGCCTCATCCTGCAGCAAACGGACACCGCAAACTTTTTCAGGTCAGTAGCGCCTGCAAGGTGGCCAGGTCATCTGCCTCCTCCACCGGCTTGTCCAGCCGCCAGCGCAGCATGCGCGGAAAGCGCACGGCGATACCGCTTTTGTGGCGGCGAGACAGGGCGATGCCTTCGAAGCCCAGCTCGAACACCAGTGTTGGCGTCACACTGCGCACCGGGCCGAACGTTTCCACCGTGGTCTTGCGGATGATGGCGTCGACCTTGCGCATTTCTTCGTCACTGAGCCCCGAATAGGCCTTGGCAAAGGGCACCAGCGTCCGACCAGGAGTACCTGCCGGTGCATCCCATACGGCAAAGGTGTAGTCGCTGTACAGGCTGGCCCGGCGGCCGTGGCCGCGTTGGGCATAAATCAGCACCGCATCGACGCTGAACGGGTCGATCTTCCACTTCCACCAAATGCCCATGTCCTTGGTGCGCCCCACACCGTAAAGGGCCTCGCGCTGCTTCAGCATCAAGCCCTCCACCCCCAGGCTGCGCGATTGCTCGCGCTGGCGGGCAAGGTCGGTCCAGTCCGGGCCTTGCAGCAAAGGCGACAACAGCACGGGGGCAAGTGGGTGTTCATCCACCAGGCGTTCCAGCTGGCTTCGGCGTTCGTGCTGCGGGCGGCTGCGCCAGTCATCGCCCTGCCACTCCAACAGGTCGTAGGCCTGCAACACCACCGGCGCATCGTTCAGCAGCTTTTTGCCCAGCGTTTTGCGACCGATGCGCTGTTGCAGCAAGGCGAAAGGCTGCACGGCCAGTTCCGCCTCGGTTTCACCGGGTTTCCAGACCAGAATCTCGCCATCGAGCACCACGCCATCGGGCAACGTCTGTGCCAGACCATGCAGTTCGGGGAAACGCTCGGTAACCAGTTCTTCGCCGCGCGACCACACCCACAGCTGGCCATCGCGCTTCACCACCTGCGCCCGAATGCCGTCCCACTTCCACTCGATTTGCCAATCGCTTGGTGGACCGAGCAGGGTATCGAATTGATCGCTGGACACTTGCAGCGGATGGGCCAGGAAGAAGGGGTAGGGCTGGCCGCCGCGCTGGCTGTGTTCATCGGCGGACTCTGGAGCGATCAGCCTCTGGTAGCTGGCTGCAGTAGGGCGATGGCCTGTATCGGTGTAGCCGACCAGGCGCTGGGCCACGCGTTTGGCGTCCAGCCCGGCCAATTGTGCCAGGGCGCGGGTGACCAGCAGCTTTGACACGCCCACGCGAAAGCTGCCAGTGATCAGCTTCAGGCATAGCATCAGGCTGGCGCGGTCCAACCGGGCCCAGAGCGGTGGCAGGCGCAGCCTGACTTGCTCAGGCGGCAGCCCGCGCAGGGGCAGCAAATGCTGTTCCACCCAGGTGGCCAGGCCGTCCTCGCTGCCATCAGCGTGCAGCGGCAGCAGCAGCGAAATGGTCTCGGCCAGGTCGCCCACGGCCTGATAGCTTTCTTCGAAAAGCCAGTCCGGCAGGCCAGCCAGTGCCGTTGCCAGTTCGCGTAGAAGGCGGGTGGGCACCAGTTGGCGTGGGCGCCCGCCGGCCAGGAAATACACCGCCCAGGCAGCATCTTCGGCGGGCGTCATTTCGAAGTAGTCGCGCAGTGCCTCGAGCTTGGCGTTGCTGGAGGTGGTCGCGTCCAGGCGCAGGAACAGCGTAGCGAAGGCTTTCATGGTGAGGGGGCGGTGTTCGGCGCATCGTCCTCGTCGCCATACTCGGTGACGAAGGCGCGGGCATCCAGGCCTTGCTCGGTGAGGTAGCGCACCAGTACGTCGACCGAGCCGTGGGTGACCATTACCCGTTTGGCACCGGTCTGGCCAATGGCCCAGAGCAGGCCGGGCCAGTCGGCGTGGTCGGACAGCACAAAGCCCCGGTCCACGCCGCGCCGTCGGCGGGCGCCGCGTAGCAGCATCCAGCCGCTGGCGAAGGCATCACTGTAATCGCCAAAACGGCGCAGCCAGCTGCTGCCGCTGGCTGATGGGGGGGCCAGGATCAGTGCCTGGCGCAGCAGTGGATCGTTGCGCGGGATGTCGCCTGCGTAGCGGGTTTCCGGCAGGCGGATACCGGCATCCCGGTACACCCGGTTGAGCGACTCCATGGCGCCATGCACGAGGATCGGGCCGATGCTGGCATCCAGCCCATGCAGAATCCGCTGGGCCTTCCCGAAGGCATAGCAGAACAGCACGCAGGCTTTGCCCTGTTCACTGTTGGTCCGCCACCAGGCATTGATGTCGGCGAAGGTCTCGCTTTGGCTTGGCCAGCGGTAGATCGGCAGGCCGAAGGTCGATTCGGTGATGAAGGTGTGGCACGCCACCGGTTCGAAGGGCGTACAGGTGCCATCGGGTTCTACCTTGTAGTCACCGGATGCAACCCAGACTTCACCTTGGTACTCCATGCGCACCTGCGCCGAACCCAGCACGTGCCCGGCCGGGTGCAGGCTCAACGTCACACCGTGGTGCAGCAGGCGCTCACCGTAGGGCAGGGTCTGCAAATTGATGTCCTGGCCCAGGCGGCTGCGCAGAATGCCGGCACCGGGGCTGGCGGTCAGGTAATGGCCATTGCCGGTGCGCGCGTGGTCGCCGTGGCCGTGGGTAATGACAGCCCGGTCCACGGGCCGCCAGGGGTCGATATAGAAATCTCCGGGCGGGCAGTACAGGCCTTCGGGGCGGGCGATGACAAGGTCCATGGCACGGGCACTGGTTCTGGGCTTACCCGTTAGGATATGTGGTGCAAGGCGTTAGTTCGGATGGATGTGGAGGGGGCTGCTGAAAAAGTTCTCCAGGCCCCCTCGGGCTTCCCTCAAGCGCGCCCTTATCGCCCCGGCACCAACGTAAGCCGCTGGCTGCCATACGCCCTGTCGAAGTGCTGCTGTTGCAGCGGCAGGCTCATGAAGCGCCCTTTGAACCAGGCATCCAGCCCGTCGCGGTAATGCGCGCTGGCCGGGTTGCCGGACTGGCCGCTGCTGGTCAGTATCTGCAAGGGTTCGGCCTGGCCGAAGTCCACAATCATCCGTGCCGAGGCTGGCAGGCGAGTGTCGAAGTCGCTGCCCCAGGCGAATGGTGTGAGGGCCAGGGTAGTGAAGTCGCCGCCTGCGGCAAGCGGCGCACGGCTGATCGCATCGCCCAGGCCATGGTAGGCCGGTGCCGGCCAGCGGTACTGGTGCAGCTTGCCCCACTGCCAGGTGCGTCGGTCGGCACCCAGTTGCGCGATACCGGCCTCCATTGCTCCCGCCAGGCTGCGGGCGAGGATGGCGGGCTTGTCTTCTTTTTGCGGCGTGGTGCGGTCATCCCAAAAAGGGCTGTCATCGCGGCCCAGCAGGTGATCGGCCTGCGCCGAGAACGACAAACGTGCATTGCTGACGAACGCCTGCCAGGCCGGGCTGGACGCCGGGCCAAGGTCATCAAGGAAGGTCTGTCGAGCGACCTCCTGCAAGAACAACTCGTACAGCGCGGCGTCTGCCGACACCGGGCTCAGGCGGCCATCGAAAGCCTTGAGCCGGGCCAGTGTTTCGCGGGCCTTGTCGCGCTGCGCAGCGGGGAGGGCGTCGATCGCCTGCTTCAGAGGCTGGGCCATGCCGGGGGCGTCGAACATCTGCTTGAGCTTGTTGGCCAACAAGGTCACCTGGTCGTTCTGCAGGGCCATCAGGCTGCGACTGTCGTGGCGGCCGTTGCCGGCCAGCTGTGCCAGGCGCTCGGCGCGTTCGGGGTAGTACCAGGTGCTGGACAGCTGCATGCCATAGCCGCGCGGCAGGCTGCGCTGGTTGGCATGGCCGATCCAGCCCGCGGGTGGGTCCTGGTCGTATGGGTGCAGCATCGGGTCGGCATAGCCGTCCCAGTCGTAACGCCCGTCCCAGCCCGGCGAGGGCAGCAAGCCTTGGCCTTCGCGGCGATTGGGGTAGCGGCCACTGACTTGCCAGCCGATGTGCTCTGGCTCGGCGAAAACGAAGTTGACGGCAGCAGCAGTCACTTCACGTGTGCTGTCGAAGGCCCGTTCCAGGTTCTTGGCCCGCGTCAGGTCGAACAGCGCATCCAGGCTGCGATCACCTTTGAACTGTGGCAGGTTCAGCGCCAGGCCCAGGCTGGCGTTTTCTGGCTGGGCCAGCAGGGTGCCGTGGCGGGTGTCGTACATCACTTCGCGCACGGGTCGCTGGCCACGGACAAAGAAGGTTTCGCTACGGGTGCGGGCCGGCAGCCATTTACCGTCGGCCAGGTAGCTCAGCTGATTGCCTTGGCGGCGCAGCTGCTCGAGGAACACGTCCTGATTGTCGGCCATCACCGCGCTGCTGCTCCAGGCCAGCTTGCCATTGTAGCCGGCCAGCACAATCGGCAGGCCGGGCAAGGACAGGCCGGCGACCTGGTACTTGCTGGTATTGATTTGTACCGGGCTCAAGGCCCAGCCGGCGCGGCTGTCGCTTGCCAGCAGGCTTTTGCCGCTGCGGCTTCGCTGCGGGCCCAGGGCCAGGTTGGCCGACCCCGGGCTACCGAGCAGGTCGAGGTCGGCGAGCTTCTGGCTGGCAGCCGCCAGGGCCGGCAGCCCCGGCAACTGGCTGGCGAGGTTCAGGCCCTTGAGTTTGTCCACTTCCATTTCGGCCAACGGCTCGTCCGGGGCCCCGGGCAGCAACCAGGCCAGCTTGTCGCTACCCACTTTCTGCGCCAGGGTCAGGGCACTGAGTTCCTCGTGCAGGTTAACCGACTGGCTGAACGCGTACAGGCAGAAGATCAGCGCCGAGTCTTCAGGCTTCCAGTATTCGGGGCGATAGCCACTGCTGGCCAGGCCGGCTGGCAGCTTGTCGCGGTAGCGGAACAGGTAGGCGTTGACCCCGCGCGCGTACACTTCGAAGAAGCGCTTGAGCCGTGGCGATGCGTCGGCGTATTGCTGGGCGGCACTCTGCTTGAGGTTGGCGGCGCGCATGAGGCGGTCGATGTCCAGCGCTTCGCTGCCGGCCAGTTCGGCCAGACGGCCTTGGGCGAGCAGGCGCATGGCGACCATCTGTTCGATGCGGTCGCTGGCATGCACATAGCCCAGGCTGAACAGCGCATCATGGAAGCTGCTGCTTTCGATCAGTGGCGCGCCCATGGCATTGCGCCGTACCGAAACATTCTGCGCAAGGCCCTTGAGCGGCTGCACGCCGCTGCTCGGTGGCACGCTATCCTGGTAGCCGCCCATCTGGCAGCCGGCCAGCCCGAGCATGCCGAGCAGGGTGGCAGCGGTTGCGAACCGCAGGCGGAAGGGAGGAAAGGCGGGGGCGGCCATGGCAAGGGCTCCTGCAAGGCGAGGCTGGTTTGGAAAGGCGCTAAGGTAGTAAGCGCGCAGGCGCCGTGCAAGGTCCCAGGTCGGTTTATTTGATTGCGCGCCTCAAACGTCGAAGTGCTCAGCCAAGGTGTCGGAAAAATGCGTGCAATTGATACGCGTGTAGCGTTGATAGTCACGGCTCACCGCGAATGCAGAGCCCGGCATCAGCAGGATCTTGTGCTGCTCCAGTTTGCGCATGAAAGGTTGCAGGTCGGGCAGGTCCGGGTGGTAGACCCAGAGGAACATCCCCCCTTGTGGTGCAATGTCGAACTGCCAGCCGCGCTCGAGCAGCAAGCGTTGGGTTTGCACTTGCTGGCGAATCAGGCGCTGCTGCACGTCCTTCATGTGCCGGGCATAGGTGCCATCTGACAATATGGTGTTGACGAAGCGTTCGCAAAACGCGGGGACGGCAACGCAGGTCAGCAGTTTAAGGCGTGTGAGCGGCTCGATCAGGTCTTGCGAGCAGGCAATGAACCCCACGCGCAGCGATGCCGACAGGCACTTGGAGAAGCTGCCGATGTAGATAACCCGGTCGAGGTTGTCCAGCTCGGCAAAGGTCTGGCGCACGGCGGGGCTGAAGTCCCCATACACATCATCCTCGACCACGAAGAACTCGTGCTCCACCGCCAGGCGCAGGACGCTGAAGGCGTTGTGCGGGCTGATGTTGCTGCCGGTCGGGTTGTGGAAGGTGCTGTTGCAGAAAAACGCCTTGACCTTGTGCTTGGCCAGGTGGCTTCTCATTTCTTCCACGTCCGGCCCGTCCTGGGTCCGCCGAATGCCGACGACGTGCCCGCCCGCCAGCTGGATCAGCTTGATCAGGTTGCCGTTGCCCGGCTCGTCGACGAAAACGTGGTCGCCTGGTTTGATCAGCAATCGTGCCACCAGGTCCAGGCCTTGCGTGGCACCCAGTGTGGTCAGCAACTGGTTGGGGCGGGCTTCGACACGGGTCAGCCGTTTCATGTGCACGCACAGCTGTTTGCGCATGGGCAGGTAGCCCTGGATGTCGCCGTATTCTGCCAGCGAGCTCTGCTCCAGCCGCGCCGTGCGCCGAATTGCCTTGGCCAGCAGTTCGGTGTCGCGCCACGCCGGGGGCAGCCATCCGCTGCCCAGCTTGGTGAAGTGCTGGCCGCCCTGCAACAGCCGGAACAGCGGATCGCCGGCCATGCATTCGGGTTCGTGGATCACGCTGGTTTGACGCGTCCGGTTTGCGACGAAGTAGCCACGGCCGGGTGATGCCGTCAACACGCCTTCGCTGACCAACTGGGCATAGGCCGACACGACGTCGTGGTAGCTGAAGTCGACTGCAGCGGTCAGCTTGCGGATGGAGGGCATGCGTTGCCCGGGCAACCACTCGCCTGCATCCAGGCGTTGTTTCAACAGGTGATGAAGGCTGCAGGGGATCATGGCAGGTCCGAAACCGTTAGAAAAAAAAGCCTAACAGTTAACGGAAATGCTTGTCGACTGTTCGTTTGCAAATGGCCAGTACATGCCAATATCCCTGTGTCGAAACTTTCGGCTGCCAACAAAGGCGGCACTTATAGCGTCTGTGCAGACCAGACAACTGGATATCAAGCCCATGCACCCTATGGACATGCAATCAGCCGTCATTGCCAGGCTTCCTGTCCCTGACGAACTGGAGTCATTCAAAGTTGTAAAGAATCTTGTGACCTCGGCGTTATTGGAGTGTTGTTCAATCGTCGAGTTCGAAGCACTGAAAGAAACATCGGTCATTGAAAGTGTGACTGAACAGGCACATGCCGATTTGCAGGCATTTGCCATGAAAGATCCGGCTGCCGGCCGCGACCTGGTATTCATTGCAAAAACCTACACCTCTTATTCTGCGGTTTTGCATTATCGGCTTGCCCATTGGATCTACAACAATAGCGCCGCTATCTACGGCGCCGGCGGCCAATGCCTGGCCGCCATGATCTCCAGGCGCGGAAAAATGCTGTCGGGGGCGGAGATCCATTTCCGCAGCCGCATCGGTGCGCGCTTCATCATCGATCACGGCATGGGCACCGTCATTGGTGAAACATCGACCATTGGTGACGATTGCTACGTGCTTGGCGGTGTAACCCTGGGCGCCCGCGGTATCAGTGACAACCCCTCGAGCCCCAGGCATCCGACGTTGGGTAACCGGGTACAGATCGGCGCTTTCGCCAGTGTGCTGGGCGCTATTCATGTGGGTGACGGCGCGTTTATCGGGCCGGGCTGCATTGTTACCAAAGACGTCCCGGCCGCTGCCCGGGTGCAGGTTAAAACATCATTGCAGGTGGTATTGGAAGCATGAACTCTCTTAACTATGAAGTTTTAAGAAATACCGAAAAACTGTATTACAAAGATCAGTACCTGGCGGGCGCGGATACTCAAGTAGTGCGTGTGCACAGTGACGGCATCGAGTTGCTGAGCACGGTGGCCTACCCGGAAGGTGGTGGCCAGGAAGCGGACTTCGGCACGATTGAATTACCGGTGGGTACCGTGCGATTCGTCTGGGTTAAAAAACTCTACGGTAGTCCTATTCGCCTGGAGGGTTTCAAAGGCGGAAAACTGGGCGGCATCATTATTCACAGTGTGCACCCTGATGATTTGCACTTGCTGGATGAAGTCACCGCAGGCATGCCGGCCCGCGTCACTATCGATATTGAACGGCGCGAACGGCTGACGTTGTCTCACAGTGCCAGCCACTTCCTGTATGCCGCCGCCATCGGGCTGCGTGAAGAGCTGAAGCAATGGACTATCGGCTGCCATATCAAAGAGGACACGGCACGCTTCGACTTCCTGGTCGAGGATGCGTTCACGGCTGAAGACGTACTTGAAATAGAACGGCGGGCGAATGAACTGATCGGCTGCGATGCGCCCATCGAGCACTACGCGGTTCAAGGCCTGGAAGACGCACGTTTGTGGACCTACAACGGGATCGAAATCCCCTGCGGTGGCACCCACCTCGATTCACCGCGGCGCATCGGGCGCCTTGGCGTCAAGCGCAAACGGCTGGGTAGAGGCAAGGAACGGCTGATCTGCGTGTTCCCCGAGGCGGAAATCGACCTGTCCACTTATCACGAGCACGCATTATGAACAGCACATTACCGCGGCGCACGTACCTGTATTTCACCGCACAGTCGATCAACCTGACGACTGCCGTGATGTCGGTGACGATGGCCGCCATTGTCGGGGCCTCGCTGGCGCCTGATGCCGCATGGTCCACAGTGCCGTACGGGTTCCAGTTTCTGTGCCTGATGTTGGCAACCTATCCGGTCTCCAGGCTGATGAGCCGCATCGGCCGTAAAAAGGCATTCATGCTGGGCGCGATTCCCCTGGCGCTGTCTGGCGTCAGCGGCTTTCTGGCGGTGGAGCATCAGCATTTTCCAACGCTGGTCCTCAGCCACTCTGCATTGGGTGTGTACATCGCGTTCGCCAACTTCAACCGGTTCGCGGCAACCGACAATCTGTCCCAGGCCTTGAAGCCCAAGGCGCTTTCGCTGGTCGTGGCTGGCGGGGTCATCGCGGCTGTCGTCGGGCCAACGCTTACCGAGTGGCTGCGTGATGTTGGTGGCTTCCCACTGTTTTCGCTGTGTTATGCCGCGTTTGTCGGCCTGGCGCTGCTGTCGTTGTTGATTGCCCTGTGCCTGCCCAATGATGCGGGCACGGCCAGCGCGGTCAACAGCACAGCAAAACCGGCAAGCACCCGTGCCGAGCCGGCAGGCCCGAGCGTGGTTGTGGCAATGGCTGTGGCTGCGCTGGGCTACGGGATCATGAACCTGCTGATGATCCAGGCCTCGATGCACATGAAACACATGCACGAAGACTTCACTGACGTCCGACTGGCGATCCAGTGGCATGTGATCGCCATGTTTGCCCCGTCGTTCTTCACCGGCGCCATCATCCAGCGGCTGGGTATCAAGACCACCATTTGCGCGGGCCTGGCCCTGTTGATCGGTTGCTCGGCGATGAATATCTGGTCGCACAGCTACGCCATGATGACCTTGGCACTGATTGCCCTCGGACTGGGCTGGAACCTCACTTATGTAGGCGGAGGTGCGTTGCTGGCCCAGTCACTGCAGAACAGCCCGGCTGCGATGCAGATGCAGGGCAAGAACGACCTGGCCATTGCCGTTTTTGCCACCATCGGCGCATTCAGCCCTTCGCTGTTGCTGAGCTCGGTCGGCTGGGACGGTACCAATGCCATCTGCATGGTCCTCTGCATGGGGCTGCTGGTTGCCACTGCCGGGCTGCTGCAGAACAAGGCCGGCCTGCATACTTCAATGGAAGGTAGCCGCAAATGAGCGAGCTCATCAGTGTCAGCGATCGCATCTACACCAAACTGGAAATGAACAACCCGGGCGGTAGCCACAAATACCGGGCGGCGCGGCAGATCGTCGAACATGCCGTGCGCAGGGGCGACATCATTCCCGGGGTGACGACCGTCATCGAAAAGACCGGTGGCAGTTTCGGCTTTGGCTTGCTGGCGGCTTGTCATAAGTACCAGGTCGCCGTAGAGCTGGCGGTCGGGCTGAGTTTCAGCCAGACCAAGCGGGATCTGCTGGAGTGTTTCGGTGCCCGACTGATTGGCAAGGAAATGCTGATGGCCGGTGCCACACCCAAGGACGTGGTGATGCATCACCTGGATAATCAGGCCGCACTGGGCAAGTCATACTTCTACACCGACCAGTTCAACAACCCGGTAGGCATCGAGGCCCATCGCTATCAGACCGCCAGCGAACTGGCCATGCAACTGACCAGCGCCGGGGCGGGGCGGCAGATCCTGTTCGTGGGCTGTGCGGGTACTGGCGCCAGTTTCACGGGTATCACCCTGGGGCTGAAGGACCATGGCTTCGAGGTGTCGACGGTACTGGTCGATCCCAATGGCTGTGATTCGAGGGCTGGCGTGTTCGCCGATCATCGTTTTGAAGGCATGGCCGTGGGCGTTTGTCCGCCGTTCATGGACTGGTCGCTGGTGGACGAGCGGGCCCAGGTGCACCATGCAGAAATGCTGGCCGCACAGCGCTGGTTCTACATGCAGAGTGGCATTTTCGTCGGTAATACAGCCGCTGCCTGTCTGGCGGTTGCCCAGCGCATGGCCCAGCTCCCGCGGTATGTCGAGAGCACCCTGGTGACCATCGCCTATGATGCCGGCCTCTGGTACCAGGACCTGCTGGGGGCTAACCGGCGCAAAGCCGCATAGCCCACCTGTGTCAGGCTCATGATCCAGAGGCTGGCACGGTACCTGTGGGAATAGGCGACGCTGTGGATGGCACGGGCTTCGCCCGTGTTCGCGGGCGCGCCCGCTCCCACAGTGATCGTGCAATCTCTCAGATTTTTATCGAGTCAGTCGATCAGGCGCCGTGGCACTTCTTGTACTTTTTCTCGCTACCGCACGGGCACGGGTCGTTACGGCCAACGTCCTTCAGGGCGTTTCGTACCGGTTCCTGGTGGCCGTGGTTGCAGTGCGGGCCGTGTACATGGCCGTGGTCGTGGTGGTGATCATGGTCATGGTTGCAGTCAGGGCCATGAACGTGGGGTTGTTGGGACATTGCAGGGTTACTCCGGTATGTGATCGCCGGGGATTATCTCACCACTGCGTGATATGTGCAGGTCCCGATGGATGAGCAACCCGGTCGCCAGTTCACCCTGCAGTGTGTAATGCAGCGGCTGCTTGCTTCTCAGCAGTTTGGCCAGTGGTTTCAGGTGCTGCCACAGGTTGGTTCGTGCGGTGATCTTGAAAGTGCGCCGTGCATGCCCGCCCACGCTGCGCCACACGCTGGCTTCATCCTGCACCAGTAGCAGGTCATTGAGGCGTATTGCATACGACACGTTGCGAATGAACAGGCGGCTGTCATTGGGGTTGTCGACCCGCACATGCAACACGAACTCCTGTTCCAGCAACCTGGCCTTGACCGTTTCGACCTCGACCAGGTGCACTTCGGGCTCGCGCCAGTCTTCGCCCCAACTGGCACAGCCCGTCAGCCATGTCAGCAGCGCACCGAGCAGTAGCAGACGGGTGCGCTTGATCATGTTCAGTTTCCTACGTAGCTGGCGCAGCATTTCTTGAATTTGTGCCCGCTGGAGCAAGGGCAGGGGTCGTTGCGCCCGGCCTTCAGCCCGACCGTCGGGTCGATGAAGTACCAGCGACCGGCATGCTGGACGAAGGCCGAGCGTTCGCGGTGCTGATGATCGCCTTCCTGGTCGTGCCAGCGCGCGGTGAAGGTGACGAAGCCGTGTTCCGGCTGGCCGCCCAGCACTTCTGCGCTCTCCACCTCCAGGCCCAGCCAGGTGCTCTGTGCACTCCAGTCGGCCATGGCCGCACGGTCCAGGTCGGCTTGCTGGACCGGTAGGGTGGTGGCTACCAGGTAGTCGACCAGGCCCAGCACGTACGCACTGTAGCGTGAGCGCATCAGTGCCTGGGCATCCGGTGCCGGGGTACCGGCATGGTAATGCCCGCAGCAGGCGTCAAGCAGGTTGCCACTGCCGCAAGGGCAGACCGAGACACTCATCATCACCACCAGTACTTGCCGAAGTTTTCAGGGTTGGCCCAGAACCTGGCGTTGAGCCAGTCCGGGACCTGCTTATAGTCATGTAGATCATAGGTGAACAGGCTCAAAACCTGTTGGTCACGGCAGAATTTCTCGCTGGCCGACAGGGCCAGGGCGAAAAAGTCGGTGTCCTGCCAGCCGCAGGCGGCCAGGTCGGCCAGCACTGCAACCCGGCTGGCATTGAGGTTGCGAATGCCGCCGAGCAGCTCCAGGCCGGTGCGCTTGGGCAAGTGTTCCAGGCAGTCCACCAGTACCGCCAGGTCAAAGCGCTGGGCAGCCAGTTCGGCCGGCAGCGGACCAGGGGCGGCGATGTCGATGGTCACCTGGGGGTGCGCCTGGGCGAAGGCGTCCAGCGCCGGAAAGCGCGTACCTACCAGCAGCAGGCGTTGCGGAGTGAAGCGCTCGAGCAGGGCTGCCAGGGCCTGTTGAGGGGTGCGTTTGGAAAAACCTTCGGTCATTGCCATTCCTCGTTCTAGTCGTCCAAGACTAGCGGGCTGCGGCGTGTGGGCAAAGAGGCATGTGGCCGTGACGTAGCTTATTGCTGGCAGGGTTGGGATGAGCGGTCTTTACTCCCAGAGATCGGTCTTATGCCGATTCCCCCTAGGAGAAGCAATGAAATGAGCATAGTACGCACAGCGATACCCCTGGTACTGCTCACCAGTGTGTTGACTGGTTGTGCAGGTTTGCAAAAAACCGACTGGCCGAAATGTGCCGCCGTCGGGGGTGTAGGCGGCGCCGCATTGGGCGCCATCGAAAGTTCCAGCTGGGCTGGCTGGGGTGCGTTGCTGGGCGGTGGCCTGGCGGCGGGCTATTGCTGGGCCCACGGCGATGGCGACGAGGATGGCGACGGCGTGCCCGACAGCCGTGACAAATGCCCTGGCACCCCGCGTGGTGTGCAGGTCGATGCCAACGGATGCCCGCCTGAGCCGGTCGCGGTGGTCGAAGAAGTGGTGGTGCAGAAGGAAGAAGTCATTGTCATCCGTGATGTGCACTTCGAGTTCGACTCTGCGCGCCTGACTGCCAGTGACAAAGAGCGCCTCAATACCATTGCCACGCGCCTGAAGCAGGAAGCGCCATCTGCCCGCCTTAGCGTCAGCGGCCATACCGACAGCGTCGGTTCCGACAGCTACAACCAGAAACTGTCCGAGCGACGCGCCCATTCGGTGACCGATTACCTGGTCGACAGCGGTGTACCGCGCAGCAGCTTCGTTTCGGTGGTCGGCGCGGGTGAAACCCAGCCGGTGGCAGACAATGCCACAGCCGAAGGGCGTGCCATGAACCGTCGTACCGAGATCAAGATCCAGCGGTAAGGCGGCGTGCGCCCGTGCCTTGAGCAGTGGCACGGGCGCGTCTTCAGTTTGTGGCCAATGACACAGGAGCATTCAGCATGAGTGTGACGTCGAAGGCGGCATTGCCGCTGTTGGTGGCTGCCAGCCTGCTCGCGGGCTGTGCCACGCACAGCGATGGCAGCGCGCCCCTCAACCAAAGGACCTGGCCCATCTGCAGCCTGCTGGGCGGCTTGGTCGGTGGTGGCCTTGGCGCCATCGAGAGTTCTTCCTGGGCTGCCGGTGGTGGTGCCTTGGGCGCCATCGCCGGGGGGCTGATTTGTTACGCCCAGGACGGTGACGAAGATGGTGACGGCATTTTCGACCGACGTGATCACTGCCCCGATACCCCTGCCAACACTGCGGTCGACCACATGGGTTGCCCACTGAAACAGTACCCGGTCGCGCCACCTGCCAGTGCATCCGAACCCTCGCCAGAGGTGATCACCATCGATGACAACGGCGCGGTGATGTTCGCCTTTGACTCCGACGAACTGACGCCGGCGGCCCAGCAACGTCTGCAAGGTCTGGTGGCGAAACTCAATTCACCGACGGTGGCCAAGGTTCGTGTGATCGGGCATACCGACAGTGTGGGCTCCGACAGCTACAACCAGGTACTTTCCGAACGCCGCGCCAGCAGCGTGGCCGAGTACCTGATCGGTCAGGGCCTGGAAATGGGCAAGGTCACCAGCCAGGGCCGCGGGGAAAGCGAGCCGGCTACCGACAACGAAACCGACGAGGGCCGCGCGCGCAACCGACGGGTGGAACTGCACCTCAACTGAGTGGTGTTGGCGCCTGCCTTGGCATTACCGTGAATGTTGTTCGCATGGTTTGCTCGATCAGGCTGCCTCGACATGAGAACAATCTATAGGGGCGGGGTATGAAGTTCATCCTGGGCCTGGGCAAGGTCCTGACGGTCGCTTTCTGGGGGGTGGTATTGTTCAATCAGTTGATGCCACAACCCTTGCCCTTCAATCTGCTGATCAATGCTGCTGGCATCTTCTTGTTGGGCCTGCACCTGCTTGAAGTGCTGTTCTTCAATCGCAGCCTGCGCGGACGCAGTCACCGCTGGTTTGACCGTTTGCAAATACTGTTGACGGGTATCTTCCATGTGATGTCCATTCCCCGTGCGCGGAAGGCGCCGCGGGTGAACTGATCTTGCAGCGGCTCTGATTCTCACTGCGGCCCCTTGCTGGAGGGGCTTGCCCGCGAACACCGGCAACGCTGGTGACATCCACCGTGGCGCCGGCTTCGCTACAGGTTGCGCGCAGAACCTGTCAGAGCACCAGCCGCGAACTGGCCACCGCAACCACGGCCAGCCCCAGCAGCAGATTGATACCCACCATCCGCCGAATGCGCCCCAGCACCGCCGCCCCCGTCGGCCAGTCCTCGGCCTGCACTGCTGCCTTCAATTCCGGCAGCAGCAACGCCTGAATGCGCATGAACAAGGCAAGCATGGCGATCCCGCCACCGATCATCACGTGCACGTACCGGGGCGCCGTTTCGAAACCGCTGAAGCGCATGTGCAACATGCCGATACCACTTATCGCCAAAATCGCCACCGCCAGCCAGACCCAGCCGAAGAAGCGTCGGAAAACTTCCACCCACAAGCGCAGGCGGGCAGGCCCTTCCAGGGCTGCAACCGTTGCCGGGCGCAGCACCAGCCAGGCGAAGAACATGCCGCCGACCCAGACGAGGGCGGCCAGAACATGCAATGTGTAGGGCAGGGCAAAGGCGAGCATTCGGATCTCCATGCGGCAGAAAGGGCAATAGCGGGGTATGATAGCCGCCCCATGCGAAACACTGAAAATATATCCAGCCCTCCGGGCGCCTGCAGACCATGATCAGCAACGAACTCAAAGCCACTATCCAGGGCGCCTATTCGCGTTTTCTCGAAGCCAAGAGCCTCAAACCGCGCTATGGCCAGCGCCTGATGATCGCCGAAGTGGCCAAGGTACTTGGCGACATTGCCTGCGACGATGAAGGCCGCCGCGCTGGCGAGCCTGCCGTGGTGGCCGTGGAAGCGGGCACTGGTACCGGCAAGACGGTAGCCTACAGCCTGGCTGCCATCCCGGCGGCCAAGGCCGCCGGCAAACGCCTTGTGATCGCCACGGCTACCGTGGCCCTGCAAGAGCAGATCGTCTTCAAGGACCTGCCCGACCTGATGCGCAGCAGCGGCCTCAACTTCAGCTTCGCCCTGGCCAAGGGCCGTGGCCGCTATCTGTGCTTGTCCAAGCTCGACATCCTGCTGCAGGAAGGCCACGCCCAGTCAGCCACGGCTCAGTTGTTCGAAGAAGAAGGCTTCCGCATCGAAGTCGACGAGCGCAGCCAGAAGTTGTTCAACAGCATGATCGAGAAGCTTGCCGGCAACCGCTGGGACGGTGACCGCGACAGCTGGCCTGAGGCCCTGGAAGACCAGGACTGGGCACGGCTGACCACCGACCACAGCCAGTGCACCGGCCGCCACTGCCCCAACTTCCAGCAGTGCGTGTTCTACAAGGCCCGCGAAGGCATGGGCAAGGTCGATGTGATCGTCACCAACCACGACATGGTCCTGGCCGACCTGGCCCTGGGTGGCGGCGCGGTATTACCCGACCCGCGCGATACCATGTACGTGTTCGACGAAGGCCATCATCTGCCAGACAAGGCCATCGGCCATTTCGCCCATTATTCGCGGCTGCGTTCCACCGCCGACTGGCTGGAACAGACCGCCAAGAACCTGACCAAATTGCTGGCCCAGCATCCGCTGCCCGGCGACTTGGGCAAGTACATCGAGCAGGTGCCGGAGCTGGCGCGAGAAGTACGCACCCAGCAGCAGTTCATGTTCACCCTTTGTGAACAGGTAGCCGACTTCCGTCCCAGCGAGGACACCGAAGGCCGTGAACGCCCGCGTTACCGTTTCGAGGGTGGGGTGGTGCCGGAGCAGATTCGCGAAGTGGGCATCGAACTGAAAAAGGGCTTTGCCCGCCTCAACGATCTGTTCACCCGCCTGGCTGACCTGCTCAAGGAAGGCATGGACGGTGAGGTCAACATCGGCATCGCCAGCCATCAGGCCGAAGAGTGGTATCCGCTGTTCGGCAGCCTGGTCACCCGTGCCCAGGGCAACTGGGAGCTGTGGACGGCCTTCACTGCCGAAGACCCGGAAGACAGCCCGCCCATGGCGCGCTGGCTGACCTTGGCCGAGAGTGGCGCGCTGTTCGACATCGAAGTCAACGCCAGCCCCATCCTCGCCGCAGAAATGCTGCGGCGCAGCCTGTGGAGCGTGGCGCACGGTGCGCTGGTGACCTCGGCGACGCTGACCGCGCTGGGCAAGTTCGACCGTTTCCGCATGCGTTCGGGGTTGCCGCGCGACGCCATCACTTGTGTGGTGCCCAGCCCGTTTGTGCATGGCGATGCCGGTCTTTTGCGGGTCCCCGACCTGAAGGCCGACCCCCGCGATGCTGCGGCGCACACTGCAGCGATCATCCGCGAGCTACCGAACATCGTCGAAGATGCCCGTGGCGCGCTGGTGTTGTTCTCGTCACGCAAACAGATGCAGGATGTGTTTGATGGTCTGGACCGTGACTGGCGCAAGCTGGTACTCATCCAGGGCAATCTTTCAAAGCAGGAAACCCTGAACAAGCACAAGGCGAGGGTCGACGATGGCCAGCACAGCGTGCTGTTTGGCCTGGCCAGCTTTGCCGAAGGTGTCGACCTGCCGGGTGCGTATTGCGAGCACGTCGTCATCGCCAAGATTCCCTTTGCTGTGCCCGACGACCCGGTCGAAGCTGCGCTGGCCGAGTGGATCGAGGCACGTGGCGGTAACCCGTTCATGGAAATTGCCGTGCCGGACGCCTCGTTGAAGCTGATCCAGGCCTGCGGTCGCCTTCTGCGTACCGAGCAGGATCGCGGCGTCATCACCTTGCTTGACCGGCGCTTGGTCACGCAGCGTTACGGCAAGGCTATTCTCAATGCGCTACCGCCGTTCCGGCGGGAAATTTCCTGATCGCCGGAGCACTTGCTCCGGCGCATTGTCCATTACTCGTCTTGGGCCCATCAGGGTCCTGAAGGAGAGCCCCCGCCTTATGATCCGCCGCACCCTGCCCGCCGTTTTCGCCTTGTTGTGCAGTTCGCCCTTGCTGGCCGAGCAGCAAACGCTGTTCAGCTTCGTGCGCCCGGCCTCGGTGGTCAATGTGGCGACCGTGGATGCCGGCATGCCGCAGTACAACGCGGAACAAACGGCTGAGGGCGAGGTGTTGCGGCGTGTGGTGTTCAACCCGGCGCAGCAGCCGACCCTTCGCCTGAGCCCGCAGAGCGGGGTGTGGGACTGGTCTGCGGGGCAGTTCCTGACCTTGCGCCTGCAAAGTGCCATGGATTGGGCATTGACCGTGGATGTTACGGTGCAAGGCAGCGATGGGCGCACCTTGACCAGCCGTATCGACCTGCCCGCTGGCCCCGCGCAAACGGTGATGGTGCCGCTGACAGCCAGTTCGCCGCTGGACCAAGGCATGCGCGCCGGCCCGCCGATGCCGTGGACCCACGGTGGTCAGCGCCTCCTTTTGACCAGCAGTGCCGGTGCAGTCGACCTCAAGCAGGTGACCTCGGTCAGCCTGAGCATCCCCAGCCCCAAGGTGGCGCAGAGCCTGTTGATCGAGCGTGTCGGCATCCAGGATGACGACCAGGCGTACAGGGCGGCCTATCACGAGCTGATTGATGCCCATGGCCAGTCGACTCGCGGGACCTGGCCCGAGAAGGTATCCAGTGACGAGCAGCTCAAGGCGGCCAATACCCGTGAACAGCAACAGCTCAAGGGCTGGTTGGCGGAGCGCAGCAAGCAGCAGTTGGACGCTTACGGTGGCCTGGTGGGCGGGCCGGCCTTTGCAGCCAAGGGCTTCTTTCGCACTGAAAAGCGTGATGGCCGCTGGTATCTGGTAACGCCGGATGGGCACCCGTTCTATTCTTTGGGGGTGAACGCCGTGGCGGCAGACGGCGGGCGTACGTATGTCGCCGGGCGCGAAGGCATGTTCAAGGCCCTGCCCGCCGAGGGCGATGCCCTGGCCGCGTTCTATGGCGAAAGCAACAACGACGATGGCAATGCCTCGTCGCAAGGGCGCAATTTCAAGCAGGGGCGTTGGTTCGACTTCTACGCCGCCAACCTGCAGCGTGCCTACGGCAAACCCTGCCCGCCTGCGGTGGAGGGCCAGCCAGCCGACTGCGCACCGCCGGCGCTGGATGCCGACCGCTGGCAGGCGCACGCGCTTGACCGCCTTCAGGCCTGGGGATTCAACACCCTTGGCAACTGGAGCGAGCCGGCTCTTGGCCAAGCCAGACGCATGCCGTATACCTTGCCGCTGTCGATCGAGGGCGACTACGCCAGCATCAGCACTGGCATGGACTGGTGGGGGCGCATGCCCGACCCGTTCGACCCGCGTTTTGCCATGGCCACCGAACGTGCCGTGGCCATTGCCGCTCGCGATCACCGTGATGACCCTTGGTTGATCGGCTACTTTGCGGACAACGAGCTGGCCTGGGCTGCCCCCGGAAGCGACCCCAAGGCCCGTTATGGCCTGGCCTACGGCACCTTGCGCCTGACCACCGACGTGCCAGCCAAGCGTGCGTTTCTCAAGCAGCTGCGTGACAAGTATCGCAACCAGGAGGGGCTGTCCAAGGCCTGGGGCATCGAACTGACCGCTTGGGAACTCATGGAAGATCCAGGCTTCGAGGCGCCGTTGCCTAACCCGGAGCACCCGGAAATCGAGCGTGACTACCAGCACTTCCAGCGGGTATTTGCCGAGACCTACTTCAAGACCATTTCAGATTCGTTGAAGTGGCATGCGCCCAATCACATGCTCCTGGGTGGCCGTTATGCGGTCAGCACACCGGAGGCGGTCAAGGCCTGCGCCGAGTTCTGCGATGTACTGAGCTTCAACTTCTATACCCTCAAGCCACAGGACGGCTACGACTTTGCCCGCCTGGCGGAGCTGGACAAGCCGGTGCTGGTGTCCGAGTTCCAGTTCGGCTCGCGTGATCGCGGGCCGTTCTGGCCGGGGCCATTGGAGCTGGCGCGGGAAGAGGATCGCGGCCCGGCCTACGCAAACTTCCTCAAGGCGGCCCTGGCGCAGCCGATGATCGTTGGCGCGCACTGGTTCCAGTACCTCGACCAACCGGCCAGCGGTCGCTTGCTTGATGGTGAGAACGGTCACCTCGGGCTGGTGGCGATTACCGATATGCCATATCCAGGGTTTGTCGATGCCGTGCGCAAAAGCAATCAGCACACCATGAACCAGCTGCGTGCCGAGCTGGAAAAACCGGCTCCCTGAGTTCAGGTTGATGCAGTCAACTTAGGTAAGGAGGGCCTTGTGTCACGACCACTTGGCCCAAGCCAGTTTGCAAAACACCCAACTACTGAAACAATGCACACCTTTTTGGATATGGTCGTACGGAGAGCAGCGGGTGCAGATCCAGGGTCACTATGAGCTGAAGTTCGAAGCTGTGCGCGAAGCCTTTGCCGCGCTGTTCGATGATCCCCAGGAGCGTGGCGCCGCGCTGTGCATCCAGGTGGGTGGCGAAACCGTCGTTGACCTGTGGGCTGGCAGTGCCGACAAGGACGGCCAGCAGGCCTGGCACAGCGATACCATCGCCAACCTGTTCTCCTGCACCAAGACCTTCGCGGCCGTTACCGCCCTGCAGCTAGTCGGCGAGGGCAAGTTGGCCCTCGATGCCCCGGTGGCCAACTACTGGCCCGAGTTTGCCCAGGCGGGTAAGCAGTCGATCACCTTGCGCCAGCTGCTCAGCCACCGTGCCGGCTTGCCGGCCATTCGTGAGCTGCTGCCGGCCGAAGCCTTGTATGACTGGCAGGTCATGGTCGATGCCCTGGCTGCTGAGACTCCGTGGTGGACGCCAGGCACAGAACACGGCTATGCCGCCATCACCTATGGCTGGCTGATCGGCGAACTGATTCGCCGTGCCGACGGCCGTGGTCCTGGCGACTCGATCGTGGCACGCACCGCCCGCCCGTTGGGGCTGGATTTCCATGTTGGCCTGGCGGACGAAGAGTTTCACCGCGTCGCACATATCGCCCGTGGTAAGGGCAATGCTGGAGATGCCGCAGCGCAACGCTTGCTGCAGGTGACCATGCGTGAGCCTGAGGCACTGTCGACCCGGGCATTTACCAACCCGCCCGCGATACTGACCAGCACCAACAAACCGGAATGGCGGCGCATGCAGCAGCCAGCGGCCAATGGCCATGGCAACGCACGCAGCTTAGCGGGGTTCTATGCCGGGCTGCTGGACGGCAGCCTGCTTGAATCCGAACTGCTCGATGAGCTGACCCGCGAGCACAGCCTCGGCCAGGACCGTACCTTGCTCACCCAGACCCGTTTCGGCCTGGGCTGCATGCTCGACCAGCCCGATGTGGCGAATGCCACTTTTGGCCTCGGCGCCCGCGCCTTTGGTCACCCCGGTGCCGGTGGTTCGGTTGGTTTTGCCGACCCGGAGCACGATGTGGCCTTCGGTTTTGTGGTCAATACCCTCGGCCCTTATGTGCTGATGGACCCACGGGCCCAGAAACTGGTACGCGTTCTTGCCAGTTGCCTTTGATCGGGTAATGCGGGTATTGCCACACCCCTTTGACTATCCTCAATGCCAAGGCCTGAAGTCCCTGGGCAAAATATCTTTCTATTTCATGGTGTATCGCTGATGTCTTCACATAAAACCTTAGCACTCGCCCTGTGCCTGACCGCCGCTACCGGCTGCGCCAGCCACTCCCCGGACGGCTCCAAGGAAGGTGGTTCCAGCTGGTGGCCTTTCGGTTCGGACAAGGTTGCCGAGCAGCAAGTGAAGTCAGCCGTCACTGAAAACGTGGCCAAAGCCGATGCCAAATCCGAAAGCGCCAGCCGCTGGTGGTGGCCGTTTGGCGGTGACGACAAGCAAGCCAAGGGGCCGGTGGTGCCGAAGATTGACCAGAAGGCCACCCAGGCCTGGCTGGACGAATACGAGCCCAAGCTGCGCGAAGCGATCAAGGACAGCAAGCTGGAACTGGAGCGTCGCGACAATGTGCTGGCGGTAACCCTGCCGGTGGACAGCTCGTACAATCCTGATCGCCCGAACATGCTGCTGCCCATGTCCCTGGGCCCGATCACCCGCGTCGCCAAGACTGTCGAAGGCGACCCCAAGACTGCCGTGCTGGTACTGGGCCATGCCGACAGCAGCGGTGCCGCCGTTGCCAACCAGAAGCTCAGCCTGGAGCGCGCCGCTTCGGTATCGGCCATCTTCCGCCTCAGCGGCCTGCAGCGTGACCGCCTGACCCTCAAGGGTATGGGCTCGGTGATGCCGCGCGCTGCCAACGACAGCGCCGAGGGGCGCGCCCTGAACCGCCGCGTGGAAATGTTGCTGACCCCGCAGAACACCATGGTCGCACTCCTGGCCAAATACCAGCAGGCCACCCCGGCACCAGCCCCAGCCTCGATGGTGGCAGTGCAGGATGCCAAGGCGCCAGCCGCCAAGGCCACTGGCACCAAGCCGGCTGCCAAAACTGCGGCGAAGAAACCTGTAGCCAAGGCCAAAACACCTGCGAAGACTGCAGCCAAGAAAAAAGCTGCACCGGCCAAGCCTGCAGCCAAAAAAGCTACTATTGACAAGAAAGTAGCTGCCAACAGCCCTGCGAAGACCAACTGATCGTCAAGGAACCGCAGTAATGACCCAATCCCTGGCCGATATGCGCCGCGACTACACGCGTGATGGCCTGACCGAAGCCCAGGCACCGGGGGAGCCGTTCGCCCTGTTCCACCAGTGGTTCGCCGATGCGGTGAAAACCGAGCAGGTACCGGTGGAAGCCAATGCCATGACCTTGGCCACCGTGGACGGCGAAGGTCGCCCGCATTGCCGTGTATTGCTGTTGAAGGGGCTCGACGAGCAGGGGTTCACCTTCTTCACCAACTATGACAGCGCCAAGGGCCAGCAACTGCAAGCCAACCCCTTTGCTGCAATGACCTTCTTCTGGCCAGCGCTGGAGCGGCAGGTACGCATCGAAGGCCGTGTGCAGAAGGTTACGGCGCAGGAGTCGGATGCCTACTACCAGGTACGCCCGCTGGGCAGCCGCCTGGGGGCCTGGGCCTCGCCACAGAGCCGCGTGATTGCCGGGCGTGAGGAACTGGAGGGCCTGGTAAAGGCCACTGAAGCGCGTTTCTCCGACACCCAGCCGCATTGCCCTGAGCATTGGGGGGGATACCGTTTGTTGCCAGAGCGCATCGAGTTCTGGCAGGGGCGCGCAAGCCGCCTGCATGATCGGTTGAACTATCGGCTGGTGGATGGGCAGTGGCTGCGAGAGCGGCTGGCACCCTGAGTAACTGGGGCTGCCTAGCGGCCCCAGCCATCGATCAAGCTACCCCGTATATCCCGCCGCCTCGCGCTCCAACCACCCCGGTAGTTGCTTACGCCCCACCTTCTCCTGCCGCGCCTGCGCCAACCTTTCAAGCATGAACGCGCGTTTTTCAGGATCAGCCCCTGCCAGCGACAAGGCCAGGTCACGGTCCATCCAGCGGCGCATTCGCACATACAGCCACCAGTGGAAATACAGTCCTGTAACGGTGGTGACCACGACGATGAAGTAATCCATGGCTATTCTTGGTCTCACTTGAAAGGCCTTCGACACAGCCCGGCAGGCTGTACCCCGGCTGAATGAAAACAATTTTATTACGTTTGTACCGTGACAGCCGTCAATGTGCAGCGTCTAATGAGCACCTGACTTATGGAGACTTTACCCATGCGTAAATCCGCTTTGCTGGTGGCGACCTTTACCACCATGTCGCTGCTGCTGGGGGGCTGTGCCTCGAGCCTGACCGGTGACAGCTACTCCCGTGACGAAGCCCGCCGCGTGCAAACCGTGCGTATGGGCACCATCGAATCCCTGCGTCCGGTCAAGATCGAGGGCACCAAGACCCCGATTGGCGGCGGTGCTGGTGCCATTGTGGGTGGCGTAGCCGGCAGCGCCGTGGGCGGTGGCCGGGGCAGCATCGTGGCTGCCGTGATCGGTGCCGTGGCGGGTGGCTTGGCGGGTTCCGCAGCAGAAGAAGGCCTGACCCGTACCCAAGGTGTCGAAATTACCGTTCGTGAAGATGATGGCAGCATGCGCGCCTATGTGCAGGCCGTGCAGGAGAACGAAATCTTCCGTGTTGGCGACCGCGTGCGCATCATGACTGTTGACGGTACCAGTCGCGTTTCGCACTGACCGTAACGCAGTAAAACAAAACCCCGACATGGCTGCTGCCAGTCGGGGTTTTTTCATGCTTCAGCCAAGTCAGGCAACGCTGGTTTTGCGACTGGCCATTGCGGTGACGGCGTAGCCGATCACTGCGGCAAAGAACGAACCAGTAAGAATACCCATGCGGTCCATGCCGGCGTACTCGCTGCTACCCGGGGCGAAGGCGAGCGAGCCAACGAACAGGCTCATGGTGAAGCCAATGCCGCAGAGTATCGCTACCCCCAATATTTGCCCCCAACCAGCACCTGCCGGCAGTGCGGCCAGGCGTAGCTTGACCGCCACCCAGGTCAGGCCGAAAACCCCTACGGTTTTGCCTAGCAACAGGCCGACCGTGATGCCCATCGGCACCGGGTGGGTGAAGCTGTCTACAGTCATGTCTGCCAGCGAAACGCCGGCATTGGAGAAGGCGAAAAGTGGCAGGATGGCGTAGGCCACCCAAGGGTGCAGGGCGTGTTCCAGCGCCAGCAGAGGCGACGGTTCAGCATTGCGTGTACGCAGCGGAATGCACAAGGCCAGGGCGACACCGGCCAAGGTGGCATGCACGCCACTCTTGAGCACGCAGACCCACAGGATCAGGCCAACGATCATGTAGGGGCCGAGCTTGACCACGCCAAGCCGGTTCATCGCCACCAGCACCACCAGGCAGGCTGCAGCCAGCAGCAGCGACACACTCGACAGGGTGCCGGAGTAGAACAGGGCGATGACAATGATCGCACCCAGGTCGTCGATGATCGCCAGGGTCATCAGGAACAACTTCAGTGACACGGGGATGCGTTTGCCGAGCAGGGCCAGGACACCGAGGGCGAAGGCGATGTCGGTGGCGGTAGGGATTGCCCAGCCGGCCACGGCTGCAGGGTTGTCACGGTTGATGAACCAGTAGATCAGCGCTGGCACCACCATGCCGCCCACGGCAGCGGTGGCAGGCAGGATTACTTGTGAGGGCTTGGACAGGTGTCCGTCGACCACCTCGCGTTTGACCTCCAGGCCGATGAGCAGGAAGAACAGGGCCATCAGGCCGTCGTTGATCCATAGCAGCAATGGCTTGGCGATTTTAAGCGCGCCGACCTGAACGGCGACGGGTACGTCGAGCAAGCCGTTGTACAGGTAGGACAGCGGCGAGTTGTTGATGACCAGGGCCAGAACGGCGGCAGCGATCAGCAGCAGGCCGCTGGCAGCTTCGAGCTGGAAGAAACGGGTAAACAGGCTACGCACGGGCTGTAGGCTCTCCATGAGCAGTTTACGAAGGGTACGGGCGTACACCCTAGTTTGTGGAGATATGCTTTCAAACAAAAAGACATATTCGTTTTTGTTATATGTTGTTGCTGACAGGCCTGCGGCAAGCCTAGATGGATTTGGGGAAGGATGGGGGAGGGGAAGTCTGGAGTAGGTGCTGGAATAGTCTGATGCCGGACCCGGCCCTTTCGCGGGTAAACCCGCTCCTACAGGAAATCATTGTCCCGAGTAGAAGCGGGTTTACCCGCGACGAGGCCCTGTCAGTCGATAAAGAGTCAGAGGCCGAGCATATCCCGCGCCACCGCCTCGGCGATACGAATACCATCCACACCGGCTGACAGGATCCCGCCCGCATACCCGGCCCCTTCACCCGCCGGGAACAGCCCCTTGAGGTTCAGGCTCTGGTAATCCTCACCCCGGGTAATCCGCAGTGGCGACGAGGTACGCGTCTCGATCCCGGTCAACACCGCATCATGCAGGTTATAGCCCTTGATCTGCCGGTCGAACGCCGGCAGTGCCTCACGGATCGCCTCGATGGCGAAGTCCGGCAGGCTCGGTGCCAGGTCTCCCAAGGTCACACCTGGCTTGTAGGACGGCTCGACACTGCCCAGTGCGGTGGAGGGCCGGCCGGCGACAAAGTCACCCACCAGTTGCGCCGGTGCCTGGTAGTTGCTGCCGCCCATTACATAGGCGTGCGCTTCCAGGCGCTCCTGCAGTTCGATACCGGCCAACGGGCCACCTGGGTAGTCGCGCTCGGGGTCGATGCCGACGACGATGCCGGAGTTGGCGTTGCGCTCGTTACGCGAATACTGGCTCATGCCGTTGGTGACGACTCGGCCTGGCTCACTGGTAGCCGCGACCACGGTGCCACCCGGACACATGCAGAAGCTGTACACCGAGCGGCCATTTTTGGCGTGATACACCAGCTTGTAATCGGCAGCACCCAGTTTCGGGTGGCCGGCATACTTGCCCAGGCGTGCCTTGTCGATCAGCGTTTGCGGGTGCTCGATACGGAAGCCCACCGAGAACGGCTTGGCTTCCATGTAGACACCTTTGGCATGCAACATGCGGAAGGTGTCGCGGGCGCTGTGGCCCAGGGCCAATACCACATGGCGAGAGTGCAGCTGTTCGCCGCTCTCAAGCACTACACCGGTCAGTTGGCCATCTTCGATCAACAGGTCGGTGACTTTTTCCTGGAAGCGCACTTCGGCTCCCAGGGCGATCATGTCCTGGCGCATCTGTTCGACCATGCCGGTGAGGCGGAAGGTGCCGATGTGCGGCTTGTTGATGTACAGGATTTCGTCCGGCGCACCGGCCTTGACGAATTCTTCCAGCACTTTGCGGCCGTGGTGTTGCGGGTCCTTGATCTGGCTGTAGAGCTTGCCGTCGGAGAAGGTGCCAGCGCCGCCTTCACCGAACTGCACGTTGGACTCAGGGTTGAGCACGCTTTTACGCCACAGGCCCCAGGTGTCCTTGGTGCGCTGGCGCACTTCCTTGCCGCGTTCGAGGATGATCGGCTTGAAGCCCATCTGTGCCAGCAACAGGCCGGCAAAGATGCCGCACGGGCCGAAACCGACCACGATCGGGCGCTCCTGCAGGCCTGCCGGGGCCTGGCCGACGAACTTGTAGGTGACATCTGGCGCAGGGCCGATGTTGCGATCATCAGCGAACTTGCTGAGCAGCTCGGCCTCGTTGCTGGCTTCCAGGTCGATGGTGTAGATGAACAGCAGTTCGCTGTTCTTCTTGCGCGCATCGTAGCTGCGCTTGAACAGGTTGAAGCTGAGCAGTTGCTCGTCGCGGATGCCCAGGCGCTGGACGATGGCTTCGCGCAACGCTTCGTCAGGATGGTCCAGGGGCAGCTTCAGTTCGGTGATTCGTAGCATGGCAGGGTCCAGTATCCCGGCCATGGGCGGCCGGCGGCTTTACACAAACCGCCAAGTATAAGCTGTTCGCTGCCCCTACTGGCAGGATAAAAACGCCCGGTGATCAGTTGTCGCGTGCGCCGCCGTAGTAAGCACAGCCCTGCAAGGTCTTGCCGTCGATGCGCAGTTCGGCGCGCAGGTGGTGGATGGCGCCAGTGGCGATATCTGCACAGCGCTGCGGAGCGACCCACAGTTCCACGTGCTGGCCGTTGGCTTCGCTGGTCAGGGTCAAGCCGCCACCGGGTACTTCTTCTTCCAGGAACGGCAAGGGTAGGGGGGGCTGGCCGATTCGCTCGATGACCATGCCCTTGCCGCTGGCCTTGATGTCCCAGTCCGGTTCATGGCCGTTGGCGCGCAGGGTCAGCTGCTTGAAGTTGGGGTCGTCGCAAGCGCGGGTGGAGGGTTCCAGGCGGTACAGGCGGCTGACCTCCAGCTGGCCGTCGTTGTCGGCCTGCTTGGCGCCAGTGAGGCGACCGCGCACGTCGGCGAACAACTTGGCGTTGGCGTCCTTGGCCAGGTTGGCGGCCTCCGGCAGGATGCCGGTGCCGGCGACGTCATTGATCACGAAGCGGCGTGCTTCGCTGCAGGGCTTGAACAACAGGCGGCCGCCATTGGCGCTCAGTTCGCCCTGCATGCGCGTGGTGCCGATGTTCGGGTCACGGGGCTGCTCAGCCAGTAACTGACAGCCAGCGAACAGGGGCAGCAGGGCACTGAGCAGCAGGGTAGGGGTGAGGCGCATGGGGCGGGCTCCGGGGAATCTTTGCCAAAGAGCTGGCCACGATACACGTCCTGCAGGCAGAAAAAAGGGCCCGAAGGCCCTTTTTCATTCAACCCCCCAGGTACGCGTCGCGCACTTTCGGGTCGATCAACAGTGCTTCCCCCGTACCCTGCATCACCACCCGACCGTTCTCCAGCACATAAGCCCGGTCAGCGATCTTCAGTGCCTGGTTGGCATTCTGCTCCACCAGGAACACCGTCACGCCATCGCGGCGCAGCTGTTCGATGATGTCGAAGATCTGCTGGATGATGATCGGCGCCAGGCCCAGCGAAGGCTCGTCGAGCAGCAGCAGCTTGGGCTTGCTCATCAGCGCCCGGCCGATGGCCAGCATTTGCTGCTCGCCGCCGGACATGGTGCCGCCACGCTGCATGTAGCGCTCCTTCAGGCGCGGGAACAGTTGCAACACCTTGTCCAGTTGCTCCTGGTAGTCGCCCTTGTCGGTGAAGAAACCACCCATTGCCAGGTTTTCCTCGACGGTCAGGCGGGCAAACACACGGCGGCCTTCCGGCACAACGGCGATGCTTTTGCGCATGATGTGCGAGGACGGCTGGCCGACCAGTTCTTCACCCAGATACTTGATGCTGCCGCTGTGCGCCTGCGGCGAGCCGCACAGGGTCATGAGCAAGGTCGACTTGCCGGCACCGTTGGCGCCGATCAGGGTGACGATTTCGCCTTGGTTGATCTCCACGTTGACGCTGTGCAGCGCCTGGATCTTGCCATAGAAGGTGGAAACGTTTTCAAACTTCAGCATTTACGCTTCCCCCAGGTAGGCTTTGATCACATCAGGGTTATCGCGGATCTCTTCCGGTGTGCCGTGGGCCAGGGGGGTGCCCTGGTTGATGACCACAATATGGTCAGAGATGCTCATCACCAGCTTCATGTCGTGCTCGATCAGCAGTACGGTGACGCTGTGTGACTCACGCAGGTAGGCGATCAGGGCCTTGAGGTCTTCGGTTTCTTTCGGGTTCAGGCCTGCGGCAGGTTCGTCCAGCATGATGATACGTGGCTGGGTCATCATGCAGCGGGCAATTTCCAGGCGACGCTGCTGGCCGTAGGCAAGGGTGCCGGCGGTGCGGTTGGCGAACTCGGTAAGGTTGACCTTCTCCAGCCAGTACTGCGCACGCTCCAGGGCTTCCTTCTCGCTGCGGCGGAAACCCGGAGTCTTGAACAGGCCGGCGAAGAAGTTGGTGTTGAGGTGGCGGTGCTGGGCGATAAGCAGGTTTTCCAGCGCGGTCATTTCCTTGAACAGGCGCACGTTCTGGAAGGTTCGCACCACGCCCTTGCGGGCAATCTGGTGGCCGGCCAGGCCCTGGATCGGCTGGCCATCGAGCAGGATGGTGCCGCCGCTGGGCTTGTAAAAGCCGGTCAGGCAGTTGAACACGGTGGTCTTGCCGGCGCCGTTCGGGCCGATCAGCGCCACTACCTGTTTCTCCTTGACGGTCAGGCCCACGCCGTTGACCGCCAACAAGCCGCCAAAGCGCATGCTCAGGCCGCTGACTTGCAGAATTTCGCGGCTCATCGGGGCAGCTCCATCTGTGGACGTTGCATAGGCAGCAGGCCTTGCGGACGCCAGATCATCATCAACACCATCAACGCACCGAACATCAGCATCCGGTATTCGCTGAACTCACGCATCAGCTCAGGCAGCAGGATCATCACGATGGCCGCGAGAATCACGCCCAGTTGTGAGCCCATGCCGCCAAGCACGACGATGGCGAGGATGATCGCCGACTCGATGAAGGTGAACGACTCCGGCGTCACCAGGCCTTGGCGCGCGGCGAAGAAGCTGCCGGCAAAACCGGCGAAGCAGGCACCCAAGGTGAATGCCGAGAGCTTGATCACGGTCGGGTTCAGGCCCAGTGCACGGCAGGCGATCTCATCTTCACGCAGTGCTTCCCAGGCACGACCGATTGGCATACGCAGCAGGCGGTTGATCACGAACAACGCCAGCAAGGCCAGCAGCAGAGCCACCAGGTACAGGAAGATGACCTTGTTGATCGAGTTGTATGGCAGCCCGAAGTACTCGTGGAAAGTCTGCATGCCCTCGGCTGCACGGCGTTCGAAGGTCAGGCCGAAGAGCTCCGGCTTGGGGATGTTGCTGATGCCGTTGGGGCCGCCGGTCCAGTCGGTGAGGTTGCGCAGGAACAGGCGGATGATCTCGCCGAAGCCGAGTGTCACGATCGCCAGGTAGTCACCGCGCAGGCGCAGCACCGGGAAGCCGAGCAGGAAGCCGAATGTGGCTGCCATCAGGCCGGCAATCGGCAGGCACACCCAGAAGCTCCAGCCCAGGTAATGCGAAAGCATGGCGTAGCTGTAGGCCCCGACGGCATAGAAGCCCACGTAGCCGAGGTCGAGCAGGCCCGCCAGGCCGACCACGATGTTCAGGCCCAGGCCCAGCAACACGTAGATCAGGATCAGCGTGGCGATGTCGACCGCACCGCGAGAGCCGAAGAATGGCCATACCAGTGCCATCACGATCAACCCGATGATGACATAGCGCTGGGTCTTGGGCAGGGTGAGGTAGTTGCTGACTGCCGCGGGGATCAGCTTGCGATCCGAACGGCGGCCCATCACCGAACTCCACTGCTTGTCGAACAGCACTCGCAGGAACATCAGCACCGAACACACGGCGATGATGCTGATGGTGAACGAGCCCTGGCTGTGCACGACCAGGCTGATGCCGTCGATGCTCAGTTTCAGGCCCAGCACCGGGAAGGCCACGGCCCAGACCAGCAAGGCGCTGAAGAACGCCTGTTTGAGATTTTTGTTCATACTTTTTCAACCTCCGGGCGGCCCAGGATGCCGGTCGGCCGGAATAGCAGGACAAGAACCAACAAGCCGAATGCCACTACGTCCTTGTACTGGTCGCCGAAGATGTCGGCGCCAAACGCTTCGGCTACACCCAGCACCAGCCCACCGAGCATGGCGCCCGGAATACTGCCGATGCCCCCCAGCACCGCTGCGGTGAAGGCTTTCAGGCCCACCAGGAAACCGGCGTTGGGGTTGATCACCCCGTACTGCATGCTCAGCAGCACGGCCGCCACGGCAGCCAGGGCGGCCCCGATGACGAAGGTGAGGGCGATGATGTTGTTGGTGTTGATGCCCAGCAGGTTGGCCATCTTGATGTCCTCGGCACAGGCGCGGCAGGCGCGGCCCAGGCGGGAACGAGAGATGAACAGGGTGAGCAGTGTCATGGCCACCAGGGTGACGACGAACACCAGGATCTGCATGTAGCTGATCAGTACTTCTTCAGCACCGCCTGGCCCGAAGGAGAAACTCCCGGGGATCAGGTTGGGGATGGACTTGTCCTTGGAGTCCTGCGAAAGCAAGACGGTGTTTTGCAGGAAAATCGACATGCCGATGGCGGAAATCAGCGGGATCAGACGGTTGCTGTTGCGCAGGGGGCGGTAGGCAACCCGTTCGATGCTGTAGCCATAGGCACTGGTGACGAAGATCGTCGCGACGAAGGCGACGGTCATCAGGATCGGCAGCGAATGGATACCCATCATGGCCAGGCCCGCCAGGGCGATGAAGGCCACGTAGGAACCGATCATGTACACCTCGCCGTGGGCGAAGTTGATCATGCCAATGATGCCGTACACCATCGTGTAGCCGATGGCGATCAAGGCATAGGTGCTGCCGATGGTCAATCCATTAACCAGTTGTTGGAAGAAATGGTAGATCTCAGGCATTACAGCGCTCCTAAAAACCTGATTTGCATTTCGCTGGCAGGGGTACGGCCAGGAAACCGCGGGTGACGGTTTTAAGATTTTCAGGTGAGCCCGCCCCCGGATCGCGGGGAGGGGCCCATGAACCTCATAAAACGAAGCCCACTGCTCGCACAGTGGGCTCGTAGGTCAGCTATTAGTCACGCAGTTACTGAGGGGAAACTTCGGTCTTCGGCTTGCCGAAGTGCCATTCGTAGACCACGAACTTGAAGTCTTTCAGGTCGCCTTTATCGTCGAACGACAGGTCACCGGTAGGGGTCTTGAAGGTGCCTTCGTGGATGGCTTTGGCCACCTTGTCGGTATCTTCGGAACCGGCTTTCTTGATGCCTTGAGCGATCAGCTCGACAGCCGAGTAGGCGGGGAATACGAACGGGCCACTTGGGTCCTTGCCGTCAGCCTTGATGGCGTCGACGATCTTCTTGTTCTCCGGGTCAGCGTCGAACGACTTCGGCAGGGTGACCAGCAGGCCTTCGGAAGCGCCCTGGGCGATCTGCGAAATGGAGTCGTTACCCACACCTTCCGGACCCATGAACTTGGCTTTCAGGCCTTTCTCTTGAGCCTGACGCAGGATCAGACCCAGCTCTGGGTGGTAGCCGCCGTAGTAGACGAAGTCGACATTGTTCTGCTTGAGCTTCTGGATGATCGAGGAGAAGTCCTTGTCACCGGCATTCAGGCCTTCGAAGACGGCAACTTTGGTGCCTTTCTTCTCAAGGGTTTGCTTGACTGCGGTGGCGATGCCCTCACCGTACTGCTGCTTGTCGTGCAGAACGGCAACGACCTTCGGTTTGACGTGGTCGGCGATGTAGTTGCCGGCGGCCGGGCCCTGGGCGCTATCCAGACCGATGGTGCGGAAGATCAGCTGGTAACCACGGGCGGTGATTTCCGGGCTGGTGGCGGCGGGGGTGATCATGATCACGCCTTCGTCCTCGTAGATGTCGGACGCTGGCTGGGTGGAGCTGGAGCACAGGTGGCCGACCACGAACTTGACGCCGTCGTTGACCACTTTGTTGGCGACTGCCACGGCCTGTTTAGGGTCGCAGGCGTCGTCGTATTCCTTGGCTTCGAGCATCTTGCCATCCACGCCGCCCGCGGCGTTGATATCCTTGATGGCTTGCTTGGCGCCGATGAACTGCATGTCGCCGTACTGGGTGACAGGGCCGGTCTTAGGACCTGCGATCCCGATCTTGATGGTATCGGCGGCAAACGAATGGCTGGCTACCCCGGCCAGAACCATTGCGGCGAACAGCTTGGAAATCTTGATCATAGTGCTCCACTCATTCTGTTGTAATTCTTATAGTCCTGGCGGCCAGGGCTACAGACCGGGCGGGATTTGCGGCGTGGCCATGCCAACGCGCTAGCCCACCTTCCCCCGGAACATGTCCCGGAACTGTACCGGTACAGTGTAGAGCGCTGTTCGAGCGCTTGAAAAGCGGTCGAAAAGTGCGTCTTTCCTGCGTTGTCGCTTGATCGACAGAAAGATACAGAAAGGCGCCATCAAACTGCCTGCATCTGCGGCCCCGTCCCACAACTTCGGGGTCAATCGACCAAATTACATATTTGAAAACGGGTTTTTCTGCAAAAATGCCGGCCCTTTTTTATTGGCAGATTTTTGCGGATACCACCCATGACTGATCAAACAAGCACCCTCTATGCCAAATTGCTTGGCGAGACGGCAATCATCGAGTGGAAAGCGCTGGAGCGTTTTTGGGCCAAGGGTGACCTGATTTGGGTCGACCCCAGCCTTGACCTGATTGTCGTTGCCGAGGCGATGGCCGAGAATCGCAGCGAGATCTTCGCCAAGTGGCGTAGTGATGGCACCGTTGGGCCGCTGTCGGCCGAGCAGGCATTGGACCTGCAAAGCCGCGACCCAGAGATCTGGGCGGTGGTGGTTTCGCCGTTCATCGTGATTCAGGTGAAGTGCCAAGAAGAGGCGTGATCTTTTTTGGTGCGCAAAAATACGCACCAGCTCCGTTTTGGTGCTTGAAAGCAATCAAGGCGGGTAGAGGGAAGTAACAATTCGGCGTGGCGGTAACAGTTTACGGGATGCGTAATGTGGCCGCCGTTCTGTCAGGCGCCAACGGGATCCTAGCCAGCCTGGGAAATGTTCGAATCAGTCAGGAGTTTATCGATGAGCACTGCACTACCTTCGCTTGGATTCGCCGGCATCGGTCTGATGGGCCTGCCCATGTGCCTCCGCCTGCTGGCAGCGGGTTATCCGCTGACGGTATGGAATCGCAGCCCGGACAAGTGCGCCGCCCTGGTCGCTGCTGGTGCGCGCCTGGCCAGCAGCCCGGCCGAATTGTGCCGTGACAGCGACATGGTTCTACTTTGCCTGGCCGACACGGCGGTGGTGCGTGAGGTAGTGTTCGGCGAGCAAGGCATTGCCCAAGGCGGGCGTAGCGGCCAGTTGCTGATCGATTTCTCTAGCCTGGAGCCTACCGCCACCCGTGAAATGGCTGCCGAACTGGCAGCACTGAGCGGCATGGCCTGGCTGGATGCTCCAGTGTCTGGCGGTACACCTGGTGCCGAAGCTGGCACGCTGGCGATCATGGTTGGCGGTGAAGCGGCCGACTTGCAGCGTGCACGCCCGGTACTGCAGGTGCTTGGTCAGCGCGTGACGCATATGGGGACGGTAGGCGCTGGCCAGGTGACCAAGGCATGCAACCAGATGATCGTAGCGTGCAATGCCCTGGTAATTGCAGAAGTGGTGGCACTGGCCGAACAGTCGGGCGTGGATGCGACGCTGATCGCTGAAGCGCTGGCCGGTGGTTTTGCCGATTCCAAGCCATTGCAGATTCTTGCGCCGCAAATGGCCGAGAGCCGCTTTGAGCCTATCAAGTGGCACGTACGCACGCTGCTCAAGGACCTTGATGGCGCGGTCAAGTTTTCCCGCGAGCAAGGCTCGGCAACGCCACTCAGTGGCCTTGCCGCGCAACTGATGCGGCTGCACGGTAGCCAGGGTTACCTGCAAAAAGATCCGGCGACCCTGGTAGAGCTGTATCGCAACAAGGTGTGATCCGGCCGCTTTGGTACTGCAACCGCTCCAGCAGTGGCCGCAACTCGGCCAGCGGTACGGGGCGCCCCAACAGGTAGCCCTGCAGGTAGTCGCAACCATGGCTTTCGAGGAAAACCTGCTGTTCGGCAGTTTCCACGCCCTCGCTGACTACTTGCAGGTGCAGGGTATGCGCCATGGCGATGATTGCCTGGACAATTTCGCGGTCTTTCTGGCTGCCCGGTACATCCTGCAGGAAGGTGCGGTCGATCTTCAGCACATCCAGCGGCAGGCGCTTGAGGTAGGCCAGTGACGAGTAGCCGGTACCAAAATCATCGATCGAAAGTGCCACCCCCAAGGCCCGGACGCGTTTGAGCAGGCTGACCGTGCGCTGGATGTCGCCCACCAGGGCGTTCTCGGTCACTTCCAGTTCCAGGTGGCGCGGCGCAAGGCCGGCGCGGAACAGCACCTTTTCAACTTCGTTGGGCAGTTCGTCGTGGCTGAGGGTGACTGACGAGCAATTGACCGTGACCTTGATCTCGCCATGGCCGTGGCGCTGCAAGCGGGCCAAGTCGGCACAGGCGTGGCGCAGCACCCACAGGTCCAGGTCGATGATCAGGCCGTTGGCTTCGGCAATGCCGATAAAACGGTCGGGGCCGAGCATGCCGTGTTGAGGATGCTGCCAGCGTACCAGCGCCTCCAGTTTGGCCACTTGCCCACTGCGCAGGTCGAAGATCGGCTGGTAGTGCACACACAGCCCGCGCTCTTCGAGCAGGGCCAGGCGCAGCTCTTCTTCCAGTTGCAAGGCGATCGACGCGCGGGCCTTCAGGCTGTCATTGAAGAAGTTCAGGCTGTTGCGCCCGTTGTCCTTGGATTGGTAGAGGGCCAGGTCAGCATGCTTGAGCAGCTCTTCGGCTGTGCCGCCATCGTCCGGGTAGATACTTATACCAATGCTGGTGGTCATGACCATGCGCCGCCCGCCGAGGTCGATGGGTTCTTTCATCCGTTGCATGATGCGCTGGGCCAGGTGGCGGGCTTCGTCCCGGCTGTTCAGGCTGGTGACCACACAGAACTCGTCGCCACCAAAGCGCGCAACCAGGTCGTGGCTGCGGGTAGCAGCCTTGATGTGGTTGGCGATCACCTTGAGCAGCTCGTCACCGGCGTCGTGGCCGAGGCTGTCGTTGATGCGCTTGAAATGGTCGATATCGAGGAACATCACGGCCAGGCGGTTTGCGCTGGCCTGATGTTCGACAAGACGCTCGGCAAATACCTGGTTGAACCCACGGCGGTTGAGCAAGTTGGTCAGGGTATCGTAGTGCGCCGCCTGCTGCAGCGAAGCGCGGGCCTGGTCCAGTTGGTTGAGCAGTACGTTGACCCGGCGCAGGTCGTGCTCCTTGCTTTGCAACTTCTTGTCGGCCAGTGCGACGCTGATGCTGGCGCCACTGATCAGCAGGGTGATGAAGCCGATGCCCAGTGCCAGTTGCAGGCTGTTGTCGCCAGACGGTAGGCGCAGTGCGGTATCGGCAGGGATGACCAGGGTCATGGCCGACATCGCGGTGAAATGAGTGGCGACGATTCCGCCCGCCATCAGCAGGCTGGCGCCGTACTTCATGGCTTGGTACAGGGTGCCGCTGCCATTGCGCAAGTAGCGGGCCAGGTACAGCGCGGTCAGGGCGGTGAGCAGGGCGATGGCGGCAGAGGCAAGTAGCAAGCCGGTTTGATAGTACTGGCGGGCCCCCGTTTCCATTGCGGCCATGCCGACAAAATGCATGAGGATGATGCCCAGGCCGATCAGCGCTGCGCTTGGCACAAAGTGGTGCGCGCGCATCTTGCTGCGTTTCAGGCTGTACATGGCCAGCCAGGCCACGCCCAGTGCGATGAGCAGCGAAACAATAGTCAGGGATGCGTCGTAGTGCACTTCAACCGGGGCCCGAAAGGCCAGCATGCTGATGAAGTGCATGGCCCATATGCCGCCTGCCAGGCAGCAGGCTCCAAGCAGGTTCCATTGCCGGTGGGCGGTGGGGTCGTCGCTGTGGGACTGGCGCTCGGCCATGTCGAGGGTGGCGAAACAGGCCGTACAAGCAACGAAATAGGCGAGCAGAACCAGGAGCGGTTCATGACGGCAGTCGATGACGATGCGCCCGGTTGCGGGAAGATCGGCGAACAGTTGCAGCCCCAGCCATTCCATGGAATGCCTCTTGGTCGAGTCTTCACTCGTCTGCGCTACAACCCCGTGCAGACTGTCCAGAGGCAGTATAGGAAGGAGTATTTAAGCCTTCCTGACTAATGGCACAATGACTTCTACGATTTGGTTATTACGGTAATCGCAGTCAGGAATATTGCTTGCCTTATGGGCGCGGGCGTACCCGCGAGCATCCAGCACGGTGGATGTCACCGGCTTCGTCGGTGTTCGCGGGCCTGCCCGCCCCCTCAAGGGCAGCGGGCCTGATGTGTCTTAGCCAGCCACCAGCACGCGAATGGCTTCAAGGCGCAGGGCGGCTTTTTCCAGCATCGCCAGGCCATCTTCGCGCTGCTTGCGCAGGGCGTCGATTTCGCTGTCACGTACGCTCGGGTTGACCGCTTGCAACGCTACCAGGCGCGCCAACTCTTCGTCAGCTTCGGCTGCCAGGCGGCGCTGGGCTTCGGCTACGCGCTCAATGTGGGTGGGCAGAATCTTCTCTTCGCCGCCACTGATACGCTTGGCCAGCACATCGCGCTGGGCCTGGACGAACTTGTTGGCGCTGGCGCGCGGTACGCTCTCGAGCTGGTCATTGAGGGTTTCGAAGGCCACGCGTGACGCCAGGTCGTTGCCATTGGCATCGAGCAGGCAGCGCAGTGCCGCCGGCGGCAGGTAGCGGCCCAGTTGCAGGCTGCGGGGTGCCACCACCTCGCTGACGAACAGCAGTTCAAGCAGTACAGTGCCTGGTTTGAGCGCTTTATTCTTGATCAACGCCACGGCGGTGTTGCCCATCGAGCCTGACAGCACCAGATCCATGCCGCCCTGCACCATCGGGTGCTCCCAGGTGAGGAACTGCATGTCCTCGCGCGACAGCGCCTGGCCACGGTCGTAGGTGATGGTCACGCCTTCATCGTCGCCCAGCGGGAAGCTGGCATCGAGCATCTTCTCGCTCGGCTTGAGGATCAATGCGTTCTCGGAATGGTCTTCGCTGTCGATGCCGAAGGCGTCGAACAGGGTTTCCATGTAGATCGGCAGGGCGAACTGGTCGTCCTGTTCGAGAATGGCTTCGACCAGCGCCTGACCTTCGCCGGCGCCGCCGGAATTGAGCTCCAGCAGGCGGTCACGGCCAGTGTGCAGTTCGGCTTCCAGGCGCTCGCGCTCGCCGCGGGCGTCGGCCACCAGGGTATCCCAGGCCTTGTTTTCGCCGCCTTCGAGCAGCGGCAGCAGGCGTGGGCCAAACTGGTGCTGCAGGGCATTGCCGGTGGGACAGGTGTTGAGGAAGGCGTTGAGCCCTTCGTGGTACCACTGGAACAGGCGCTCTTGCGGGCTCTCCTGCAGGTACGGGATGTGCAACTGGATAGTGTGCTTTTGGCCGATCCGGTCAAGGCGGCCGATGCGCTGTTCGAGCAGATCTGGGTGCGCTGGCAGGTCGAACATCACCAAGTGATGGGCGAACTGGAAGTTGCGGCCTTCGCTGCCGATTTCCGAGCAGATCAGTACCTGGGCGCCGAACTCTTCATCGGCAAAGTAGGCAGCGGCGCGGTCGCGCTCAAGGATGCTCATGCCTTCATGGAACACCGAGGCCGGGATGCCGGAGCGCACGCGCAGGGCGTCTTCCAGGTCCATGGCGGTTTCGGCGTGGGCGCAGATCACCAGCACTTTGGTGCGCTTGAGCATCTTCAGGGTGTCGATCAGCCAGTCGACACGCGGGTCGAAACGCCACCAGCGCTCGTCATCCGCCACTTCACCCTGGGCCTGGAAGGCAACTTCCGGGTACAGCTCGGCGTGCTCGCCGGCTGGCAGGTCGCGGTACTGCTCGGGCGTGGCCAGCGGATAGGCATGCAGCTGGCGCTCGGGGAAGCCCTGAATCGCCGCACGGGTGTTACGGAACAGTACGCGGCCGGTGCCGTGGCGATCCAGCAACTCGCGAATCAGCCGCGCGCTGGCCTGGGTGTCGCCGTCGCTGACCGCAGCCAGCAGGGCTTCGCCTTCGGCACCCAGGAAGCCCTGGATGGTGGCGTGGGCCTTGGGCGACAGGCGGCCCTCGTCGAGCAGTTCCTGCACCGCCTCGGCTACCGGGCGGTAGTGCTCGCTCTCGGCGCGGAAAGCGGCCAGGTCGTGAAAGCGGTTGGGATCGAGCAGGCGCAGGCGGGCGAAGTGGCTGTCCTGGCCAAGCTGCTCGGGGGTGGCGGTGAGCAGCAGTACGCCCGGGATCACTTGGGCCAGTTGCTCGACCAGGCCGTATTCGGCGCTGACCTGGTCTTCGTGCCAGACCAGGTGGTGGGCTTCGTCGACTACCAGCAGGTCCCAGCCAGCGGCAAACAGCGCGTCCTGGGCCTTTTCGTCGTCGACCAGCCACTCCAGGGCAACCAACGCCAGCTGGGCGTCCTCGAACGGGTTGCTGGCGTCGCTTTCGATGAAGCGCTCGGCGTCGAACAGCGCCACTTGCAGATTGAAGCGCCGGCGCATTTCCACCAGCCACTGGTGCTGGAGGTTTTCCGGCACCAGGATCAGTACGCGGCTGGCGCGACCCGACAGCAACTGGCGGTGAATGACCAGGCCGGCTTCGATGGTTTTGCCCAGGCCCACTTCGTCGGCCAGCAGAACGCGCGGGGCGCTGCGGTCGGCGACTTCGCGGGCGATGTGCAGTTGGTGGGCGATGGGCTGTGCGCGGCAGCCGCCCAAGCCCCACAGTGCCGATTGCATCTGCTTGCTGGTGTGCTGCAGGGTGTTGTAGCGCAGGCTGAACCACGACAGTGGGTCTATCTGCCCGGCGAACAGACGGTCGCTGGCCAAGCGGAACTGAATGAAATTCGACAACTGGGTTTCGGGCAAGGTGCGAGGCTGGTTCTGCCCGTCCAGGCCGTGGTAGACCATCAGCCCGTCGATGTCCTCGACCTCGCGCACGGTCAGCTTCCAGCCCTCGAAGTGGGTGATCTGGTCACCTGGCGAGAAGCGCACGCGGGTCAGCGGCGCGTTGCGCAGGGAATACTGGCGGGTGTCGCCAGTGGCCGGGTAGAGCACGGTCAACAGGCGGCCATCCTGCGCCAGGATGGTACCCAGGCCGAGCTCTGCTTCGCTGTCGCTGATCCAGCGTTGCCCCGGTTGATACTGCTGCGCCATACTGCCTGAACTCCCGCGGTGAAAAAGCCGATTATGTTAACGGATCGGCCGGTCAGACCAAAGTGCCGATAGCACCGAAAGGTATCGAAAGGCACAGTCTAGTCGTTTCATCGCTCTGCACAGCGCCGCCGACGAGGGCTCCGGATCAACATGTCTGCCAAGCACCGCTGGATCAGCGCTTCGATGGTCGTGGGCAGCCTGGTGCTGCTGAGCGCCTGTGAACAGAAAAACTTTGAGACATTGCCCCCCATCCCGATGGAGCAGCTTGAGGTGCTGGGCGTGCAGACGCCGATAAAGAGTGTGCACTTTCGTGACGTTGACGGCGAAGGGCTGCTGGTTCTGAGCCGCAGCGATGGCCAAGCCAGCGACCTGGAGAGCGAACAGGAAGTGGACAGGGTTGTGCTCAAGGCCACCTTGTACGGGCGCACGGCCGAGAACGACACCTTCAAGGCGCGTTGGCAGATCGAGCAGGAAACCACCTGCCCGGGGCTGGACCTGGACGTGGACTTCTATAATGACGTCAGTGATGTCAGCGACCTGAACCAGAATGGCGTGGCCGAGGTAACGGTGGCCAGCCATGCATTCTGCGGCGGCGGTATCGACCCGCACGACATCGCCATCGAGATGCGTGAAGGGCAGGCCAGTTACACCATTACCGGCCAGTCGCTGATCACTCCGGCGGGAGAGGAACCGGTCGGTGGTGAGCGCGAGGACAGCGCTTCGCTGAAAGCCGCGCCGCAGGTATTGCGCGATCATATGGATGCAGTTTGGCAGCAGGTGTACAAGCGGCCATGGAGTGAGGCCAGCCCGCCAGGCGACGACGACCCTGGTGACGAAGCCGAGTAAATGTTGTCCATGACATCAAGGTAAAGCTGCGCCCGCCGATACAGGGGGCATAGGAGAACGTCCATGCTGCCGCCGATCATTCCGCTCAGTGCCGCCCCGGTCACCTCGCAACAGGACCCGGTCAAACCAACCCCTGACATCAAGCCGGTGGTGCCGGCGCAGCCTGCATCCGGCGAAAGTGCCATTGACCTCAAGCGCCAGCGCGACCCGCAAGAGCAGGTATTGTTGCTGCGCGATGAACAGCGCCGCCAACAGCAACGCCGGCATAAGGGCGAGCAGGAGCGCTACGATGCCGTCCCGGGTGACGAGGTCAATGCCGACAACACCGTGCCGGTAGCGCCATTGATGGGCGAGCATGTACGCCAAGGGCTGCTGGTGGACATTGAAGTCTGATAAGGGGCTGGTCAGCGCCTGCGCCTGGCTTCATCATGCAATTCTCTGTTGATCGTCGAGCCCACCCATGAGCCAAGACAACCTCATCGATTTCGATGCCGAACGTGCCAAGCGCGTCCACGACCTCAAGGAAAAGCGGCTGAACGAAATGCGCAATGCTTTCGAGCAGGCCTTGCCATTGAGTACCAGCAAGAAAAAGAAGCCCAAGGGCAAGCCGAAGAAGCGTTGAAACTTGACGCAGGTCAACCCTGCGCCCCCTTCGCGTGCCCGGCCCCGGGCGCCATTGACGCTGATCAATTTTTCGCGCCTCCACATTGGTTAACTTGCACCCATCGGACAACGGCAAACGAATGGGGAGGCCAGCATGTTCTTCGACAACGTGGTTATCGCCGGTGTGGTAACGGTCGGGTTGATGGTTGCCTTCTTTGCCGGTCTGGGCATTTTCATCTGGAAGGACTCGAACAAGCGCAAGCCGCGCTGACCTTCCGGGTACACGAGCACGCAAGGCATTTAGGGCGACTTCGGTCGCCCATTTTTTTGCCTGCATTTTTTATATTGCCCGAGCCGGCCCTTTTGTAGCGCCGGAGAATCTGCAATCGAACAAACATGATTAGCTAGCTAATTAATCGTTTCCGCTTTATCCTGCTCACCATTGTCTATCTTTTCAGTAAGACCATTCCCCGCAAGGTCCGCCTCGTGCCCATCACCTTTCAGGCCCTGTTCGCTCCCAGCAGCCTCGCCCTAAAGTTTGCCATCAAGACCCTGCTCGGTGGCGGCCTGGCGTTGTGGCTGGCGATGCGCTGGGGGCTGGAGCAACCCTCCTGGGCATTGATGACTGCTTTCATCGTCGCCCAGCCGCTATCGGGCATGGTGGTACAGAAAGGCCTGGCGCGGTTGGCCGGCACGTTGGTCGGCACAGTCATGTCGGTGCTGTTCATCGGCCTTTTCGCCCAGACCCCCGGCCTGTTCCTGCTTGCCTTGGCGCTGTGGCTGGCCCTGTGTACCGCCGCATCCACCCAGTTGCGCAGCGCCTGGGCCTATGCCTTCGTGCTGGCCGGCTACACCGCAGCGATCATCGCCCTGCCGGCCATCGACCACCCCCTGCAGGTATTCGACCAGGCCGTGGCTCGCTGTACCGAAATCTGCCTGGGTATTTTCTGCGCAACAGCAAGCAGTGCCTTGCTCTGGCCCATGCGGGTCGAGCAGCAACTGGGCGGGCAGGCGCGGCAGGCCTGGCAGAACGGCCTGCAGGCCGCCAGAGCCATGCTGGGTGGAGAGGACGAGGCGCGCAAAGGCCTGCTGGAAAGCCTGGGACGCATCGTCGCCATCGACAGCCAACGTGAACATGCCTGGTTCGAGGGCAATCGCGGGCGCCAACGTGCCCGTGCCATTCGTGGCCTTAGCCAGAAACTGATGGTGCTGCTGCGGATTTCCCGTTCGGTGCGCCGCCAGTGGCGGCAACTGGATGAGCGTGAGGTCGAGCACCTGACGCCCTGGTTGCAGGAAGTGCGCGCGCTGCTTGATCAACCCGACCAGCCCAACCTGTTGTTGTTGCGTCAGCGTATCTGGGATGCCGCACACGATGAGCAGATCAGTTCGGCGGAACACTTCTGCCTGGCGCGCATGGCCCTGCTGCTGGACTATGCCATGGCCGCCACCCAGGCACTTGAGGATGTGGAAGTGGGCAGGGCGCCCAAGGACGTGTCCCAGGGGCTGGCCGCGCACCGAGACTGGTCGCTGGCCTTGCTGTTCGGCTCGCGCAGCGCGCTGGCCTTTTTGGTGATGAGTGGTTTCTGGCTGGCCACGGCCTGGCCTTCGGCCCCGGGTGGTTTGATATTGACCTGCGTGGTCTGCAGCTTGTTCGCCAGTCGCGAGAACGGCGCACAGATCGGCCTGAGTTTCCTGCGCGGGATATTCCTGGCGGTACCGGCGGCGTTTGTGGTCGGGCAGATCATGCTGCCGCAATGGAGCAGTTTCGCCATGCTCTGCCTGGGCATGGGCGTGCCGCTGTTTCTAGGTGCACTGGGCATGGCCCATCCGCGTACCGGGGCTACGGCCACTTCCTATTGCCTGCACTTCATTGTGCTGGTGTCGCCGCTCAACGCCATGCAGTTCGGCGTGGCGACCATGCTGAACAGTGCACTGGCCATGCTGGTGGGTGTGTCGGCAGCGGTCATGGCCTTCCGCTTACTGGTGTTCCGCCACCCGGCCTGGCTGGGCCGGCGCTTGCGTGCAGCAACCCAGAGCGACCTTGTGCGCTTGACTCGGCGCGACCTGCGCGGGGCTGACAGCTGGTTTGGCGGGCGCATGGCTGACCGGCTGATGCAACTGGCGCGGCATGCCAGTGAATTACCGGAAGGCGAACGCAAACGCTGGGATGACGGCCTGCACGGGCTGGATATCGGCGACGAACTGGTGCACCTGCGCATGTGCCTGGCGGTCGCCCAGGCCCCTTTGGGGCCGGCCGAGCGCGAGTACCTTCAACAAGTGGAGGCAGTGTTGGCCAAAGGGCCGGCTGCCGGGCGTGGGCAGCGGCTGGATGCTGCCAGTGAGCAGTTCATTGCAGCGTTGCGTCGGCTGCCAGCCAGCGACCCGCTCCGGCTGGCCGAGGGGGCGGTGCTGCAATTGCAGAAGAGCTGGGGCAAATGGTGCCGCTGGCAGGAGGACACCCATGGGGTTGCGTGAGTGGGAAGTGGGCGGTGTGCTGCTCAGCCCGTTTCTGCTTTATGTCTTGTTGGCGCTGCTGCTCACCGGCCTGCTGCGCCTGGTGGTGCATGCCACGCCGTTGGGGCGCTGGATCTGGCATGAGGCGCTGTTCGACGCGGCGCTGTTCGTTTGTGTGTTGTTCCTGGTGGTACGTCTGCTGGGAACTTTATAAAGGAGTGTTTCGATGCGTGCGGCCGTACGTACTCTGGTGACCCTGTGTGTGGTGGCCCTGGCCGTGTTGGCCGGCTACCAGCTGTGGCAGTACTACATGCTCACCCCATGGACGCGCGATGCCCGTGTACGCGCTGATGTGGTAGTGATAGCGCCTGATGTGTCTGGCTGGGTGCGCGAACTCAAGGTCCATGACAACCAGCAGGTCAAGGCTGGCGACCTGTTGATGAGTATTGACCGCGAGCGCTTCCAGGCCGCGTTCGATCAGGCCAGCGCGGTGACCGAGACCCGCGCCCAGCAACTGCGCTTGCGCGAGCGTGAAGCAGCCCGGCGTACTGCCCTGGGGCCAGAGGCGATCAGTGCCGAGTTGCGTGAAAACGCCCAGATCAATGCTGCCATCGCCCGTGGCGAGTTGCATGAAGCCGAGGCGCAGTTGCAGGTGGCCAAGATCAACCTGGCGCGCAGTGAAGTGCGGGCCCCGCGCAGCGGGCATATCACCAATCTGCGTCTGGCCGAAGGCAACTATGTGAACACCGGGGAATCGGTGATGGCGCTGGTGGATGATTCGACGTTCTACATCCAGGCCTATTTCGAGGAAACCAAGCTGCCGCGCATTCGCGTTGGGGACACTGTGAAAGTGTGGCTGATGGGCGCGGGTGAACCGATGCAGGGGCACGTGGAAAGCATCAGCCGCGGCATCACCGACCGCAACAGCAATCCGGACAGCCAGTTGCTGCCGGAGGTAGAGCCGACTTTCAACTGGGTGCGACTGGCCCAGCGCATACCGGTGAGGATTCGCCTGGACCAGGTGCCGGAAGGGCTGACCTTGAGTGCGGGGATGACGGCGAGTGTGCAGGTGCATGAGGACCGCGACCCACAGTGATGGTGCTGCCTCAATATACAGAAATGAAACTATCGAAGCGGTACAGCCTGGTCGTGTGCTGAAGGCAGTACCGCTTGAGTTTGCCGACGACGTTGGGCAAACACGAAAAACTTGGCGAACGCCCCGTCAGTTGCGCTAGGCTGCCGCTGTGAGTTGCCCGACAGAGGCAACCCTTCTCCCGCCAGGCGTGCGTATCTTCCGATTTCATTGCGAGGTTACGTGATGGCCATCACTTCCCAGGATATCTGCAACGCTGCCGATCAGCTAAAGGGCTTTGTCGGTTTTCACGGCAAGCGCGGTGTTCATATCGTGCGTTTCTCCGAGGACGCGTTCGGCATGGACGTGGCCGACGCCAGTATCACCCCCTGTAGCGAGTTTGTCTGGCGCCCTGAAGGAGGACAGCGCATGGCGCTGTGCCGCGAACGGCTTTCGCTGTTGCTGGATCAGCATGTGGATGAACGCTTGAACATTGGTGAACCGCTGCGCGCCTACCTACGCCGGTGTGATCTGTCCGAGATCGTGGCGCAGCGCAGCCTGCAGCAGCACACCCGATCTGTGTCGGAGTAGCACAAGGCTGCTTCTGCTAGGGCTGTGCTGTGCTTTGGGATGTTTGGTGCAACAACGCCGCCAACCCTGCGCTGTCCAGGGGCCTGCTCAGGTAATAGCCTTGCACTTCCTGGCAGCGGTCCTTTTCCAGCGCCTTGAGTTGGTGTTCGCTTTCCACGCCTTCGGCTGTCACTGTCAGCCCCATCGCCTCGCCCAGGTTGATGATGGCCTGGACCACAGCGCGGTCGCTGCCGCCGTTGTTGTTCAGGCCGCTGATGAAGCGCTTGTCGATCTTGATGCTGTCGAACGGGTAGGTACGCAGGTAGCCCAGCGACGAATAGCCGGTGCCGAAATCATCCATGTTCAGGCGCACACCGAGCTCCTTGAGCGACAGCATGGTGCCTAGCGCGCCCTCGATGTCGTTGAGCATTACGTTCTCGGTAATTTCCAGTTCCAACCGCTGGGCGGGGAAGGCCGTGTCGAGCAAAGTTTCGCGTACGTCGGCTACCACATCGCTGCGCAAGAACTGCGCAGGCGACAGGTTGACCGAAACCAGCACGTCGGCCGGCCAGTCATGGGCAGTGCGGCAAGCTTCGCGCAGTACCCAGCGGCCCAGCGCAACAATGATGTCGCTTTGCTCGGCCAACGGGATGAAGGTGTCCGGCCCCAGCAACCCTTCCTGTGGATGCCTCCAGCGCACCAAGGCCTCGACCGCGACGATACGCAGGTCGTCGAGGCGATAGCGCGGCTGGTAATGCAACTCGAACTCCTCATTGCGCAGGGCCCGGCGCAGGTCGTTCTCCAACTGGCGACGGTACTGGATCTGCTGGTTCATTTCGGCAACGAAGTAGCGCCATGTGTTCTTTCCATCGGCCTTGGCCTGGTAAAGGGCGATGTCGGCGCAGCGGATCAGCTCGCCCGCATCGAAGCCCTGGTTACGCGTCTGGGCAATGCCAATGCTGGCACCAATGTGCAGAGGCTGGCTGTCGAAGACAATGGGTTGCTGCAGCAGGCCGATCAGGCGCGCACAGAAGCGGTCGATCTCGCTGCTGTTGTCCATGCCGTTGAGTACCAGGATGAACTCGTCGCCGCCCAGACGCGCGACCAGGTCGCCATCGCGGGTGGTGTCACGCAGGCGCGTTGCCACTTCTTGCAGCACGGCATCTCCTGCAGCATGACCGAGCGAGTCGTTGATCGGCTTGAAGTTATCCAGGTCCAGCAGCAACAAGGTCAGCGGCGGCGAATCATTGCCGCGCAGCAAGGCCTGCTCCAGGTGCCTGGCGAGCTTGTTGCGGTTGGCCAGCCCGGTCAGAGGGTCGTGCAGCGAAAGGTGCTGGATGCGCGCGTGGGCGTCGACTTCGTCGGTGATGTCGCTGGCGGTACCCCGAAAACCGATGGCCTTGCCATTGCGCCAGATAGCGCGGGCGGATACCCGGCAGTAGCGGTTCTGGCCATTCTGGTCGCGGTAAGTGCAGCGCAGGTTGGCCAATTGCTGCGGGTCTGCGGTAGCCAGGGCGTCCAGCCAAGGTGACAGCGGCGTGGTATCGCAGGCCAGCAATTGGTTGAGCGGGTGGCCCAGCCAGCCGTCTACCGGGTAGCCGGTGACGTTGGTGAAGCGTTGCGACAGGTAAGTCAGGCGTTGTTGCCGGTCGGTTTCCCAGATCCAGTCGGACGCCGACTCGGCCACCGCGCGGAAACGCTGCTCGCTGGCCTCCAGGGCCTGGTTACTCTGTTGCAGATGCACGAGCGTGAGGCCGATCGCTCGGGAACTGCGCAAGGCATGGCGAAACAGGTACAGCATCACCAGTCCAAGTATCAGCAGTGCGCCCAATAGTGTTGGCAACACTGCCCACAACAGTTGACGCCCCGGCAGCGGGCTGTTCCAGGTCAGATGGTAGCCAGTGTCGCCCAGCTCTATACGCAGGTGGCTGTGATCCTGCATATCTTCCTTTTCCACGTGCATGCCGGTCAGGCCAGCGCCGTTGCCCAACTGCGCCAGTTTGCTTTCTGTGAGCTGATCAATGAACAGCATTACCGGCGCCTGGCTCACCTCGCTGTCGGTTACGTCCCGGTCCGGGCGCACAGCTGCTGCACTGAGTGCCGCCGGCCAGCCATTGAACAATACGAAACGGGTGACCTGCTCGCGTGAAGTTGCCGCTGCGCGGGCCTGTTCTATGATCGGCTGTAGGGGGGTATCTATATAGGTGTTGGCACCTGCCTGGCTGGGCTGGCCTTTGAACAAGGCATAGGTGGTGCGGCCATTTTCCACTACGAACACCCCTTCGTAGCCGCTGGCGCTGTACAGCGACTCGCCTACGTTCTTTTCCTCGTAGGCCCATTGCCAGTCGGCTTGGCCCGCCAGGTGCTCGAAGGCTGCATCCCATACGGCATAGCTGGACAGAAACTGGCGCGAGGCGAGCAGCCGTTGTTCCAGCGCCTGGTTCGCATGGAAGGCGCTACGCTGGCGCTCCTGCTGGTCGAGCGTGGTAGCGATATTGAACAGAGCGCCGAGAATGACCAGGCAAGCCAGGCCGAACACTGCGCTGAAACCGGCAATGAGGTGGCGCACCTGAAAGCGCGGTGTGGGGCTAGCGGGTGGAAGCTTGGCGATCCTGGCCATGCGCGAGCGCCTCCTTCAGGCAACCTCCCGCCAGGCAGTCAGGAAGGAGGTTCAATCAGGATAGGCCAGCCTGAGCGCGGCAGCTTGACCGCAGGCAAAATTGACCTGATCGCGGCCAGCGTGCTTGGCAATGTAAAGTGCTTTGTCCGCCTGTTGGAGCCAATGCTCGGGGGACTCGAGGTCGGCCTCGAAGGGTGACAGGCCGATACTCAGGCTGATGCGCAGGTGCGGTAGTTGCGGGTTACGGTAGCTGGAAACCCGTTCTCGCAGACGCTCCATGGCTTGGCAGGCCTGAGCTTCGCTGGTTTCGGGCAGGATCACACAGAATTCGTCGCCGCCGTAACGCCCGGCCTGGTCGCCCTCGCGCAGGCTTCGCCGCAGCTCAGCGCTGAGCTGGCGAAGTACACAGTCGCCGACCACATGGCCAAAGGTGTCGTTGATGGTCTTGAAGTGATCGATGTCGATCAGGGCAATCACCGCGTGCCCCTGTTGCTGCTTGCAAACCTGGAACTTCAGCAGCAGCAGGTCCTTCCAGGCGCCGTGGTTGAACAGCCCGGTCAGGCTGTCGGTGAGGCTCAGGACGCTCAGCCGTCGCTTGTGGTCGCCCAGCTTGATTGCAAGCTGATAGCACACCCAGCCCAAGGTCAGCGGGTACAGCGTCAGCATTGGCAGGCACGCATAGACCTGCAGGGGCGTGACGCTCAATTGCAAGCCAGGGCCAAGTAGCAGGAGGGCGACGAGTATGCCAGCCAGTTGCGCAAGCACCCCGCGGAACACCATGCGCTTGCCGCCGGCGGCGACGTTGTTCATCGTCATCATCGACAGCACGGTCACGCTGGGCAGCGGATTGAAGTGCATGGCGGCGGCCCAGAAACCGCCCATCAGCGAGTCCAGCAGGAGGTTGCGCTGCTCTGCCTGGTAGGGCGCTGTCGAGCGGGCAGCCCACAGGTAGGCCACGTGCGGCCACAACAAACCGTTGAACAGTACCAGCAGCCACGTCCAGGTGGGTGGCGACAGCGGTGCAATGGCCGCCATGACAGTGAACAGGCCGATTCCCAGGCCGATGACACGCGGCAGGTAGATGCGCTTGACGAATGAAAGCCCTTTGCCGTTGCGGTTGTCCATAATGCTCGTCTTCTTCTACCGATGTACCGTTCATCGCATAGTTCCCTTGAATATTGTTGAACAGGGCTTCATCGGCGAGAAATGACCTTGTAAGCCAATTCACGGTTGATTCGATCACTGTGGGGTTACATCAAGGCTTTCCTGTTGCGTGCGGGCACCTCATGGTTCCTTGTGATGTTGGCCAGCCAGGCTCAGGAACGACCGAGTACGCCGCAGATGGGGGGCGGGTCAGGCTGGGCATCACCGGATGGCGTGCAGAACGGGGCGGCCCGGCCCGTGAGTCCGCTGTGCCAGGGGCAGGGGCGAACCGTAGCGGTGCGCTGAGGATCATTTGTGCTCGTCCGAACTGCGCGGGGGCTGGGTCTCGTCCTCGTTTAGAAGCCGCGAGGGTGGTTTGCCACTGTCACTGCGCACTTGTGCATGGCTGATCAGGGCGAAGATGAAACTGCCGCCTATGATGTTGCCCGCCAGCGTCGGCAGTGCAAATTCCAGCCAGAAGCGGCTCCAGGTTTCGTCGCCCGCCCACACCAGGTAGGACACTTCGACTGACCCCACCACTATATGAGTGAAATCGCCAAGGGCCATCAGGTAGGTGATCATCAGAATGATCCAGATCTTGGCGTGCTCCATGGAGGGGATCATCCATACCATGGTGGCAATCATCCAACCTGAGACGATGCCCTTGGCGAACATCTGGCTGATGTCGTTCCTCATTACCTTGCGGCCGACCTCCAGGAAAGCCACATCGGTCTTGCTGTCGAAGATCGGCAGTTCCAGCATCACCCAGGCTACCAGCAGGGTACCTGCCAGGTTGCCAAGCAGCACCACGCCCCAGAGACGTAGCAGTCGCCCGAAGTTGGCCAGCGTAGGGGAGGTCATGACGGGCAGCACGGCGGTGAGCGTATTTTCGGTGAACAGTTGCTGGCGGGCCAGGATCACGGCAAGAAAGCCCGCGCTATAGCCGACGCTGGCGAGCACGTGGGCACCATCGCCTTCCGGCAGGCGGGCGTAGAATAGCCCCATGGCCATCAACGACAACCCCATGGACAGGCCGGCGGCAAGTGCCGACCACCACAACGCGCCAAGTGTACGTTCCAGCTCCTGGTCGCCCTGGTAGCGAATGATCTCGTGCAGCAGTGCCGCCCGCGGCGGTTGGCTGTGGCTGACCTCCTGCTCTTCATCTGCAGAGAGTCCGGGAGTTTTCTCGCTTTGCCCATTGCTCATGGCCGCTACGCTCCGTGGTGTGTTTCTTTACAGATCCACTGCGCTTTCATTAGTTGCCAGGTAGGGGCAAAACGTTGATGGAAAAGTTTTTCAGAACAAGGTGTTGACTCTGATTTCAAAGGGCGTATTATTCGCCTCCTCGCAGCGATGAACGCTTCGGGGCAAGCGGTAAGTTGTTGAAGTTGTTAGCTTTCGAAAGAAAGCGGTAGTAAAAAACTTCAAAATAAACGCTTGACAGGCTCTGAGGAAAGCGTAGAATGCGCGCCTCGGTTGAGACGAAAAGCTCTTAACCAAACGCTCTTTAACAAATCGAATCAAGCAATTCGTGTGGGTGCTT
>NZ_JADDRH010000062.1:0-557 GCF_044904505.1 Pseudomonas sp. 3HC3 | reverse complement strand
GCCGTTCACCGTTGCCGGCACCACTGTATTCGCGGGTAAACCCGCTCCTACACACATGCACAGACCGTCGTAGGAGCGGGTTCACCCGCGAATGGGCCGGCCCTGCTGGCCAATCTCCACCCGCCGTTCACCGTTGCCGGCACCACCGTATTCGCGGGTAAACCCGCTCCTACACACATGCACAGGCCGTCGCAGGAGCGGGTTCACCCGCGAATGGGCCGGCCCTGCTGGCCAATCTCCACCTGCCGTTCACCGTTGCCGGCACCACCGTATTCGCGGGTAAACCCGCTCCTACACACATGCACAGGCCGTCGTAGGAGCGGGTTCACCCGCGAATGGGCCAGGCCTGCTGGCCAATCTCCACCCGCCGTTCACCGTTGCCGGCACCACCGTATTCGCGGGTAAACCCGCTCCTACACACATGCACAGGCCGTCGTAGGAGCGGGTTCACCCGCGAATGGGCCAGGCCTGCTGGCCAATCTCCACCCGCCGTTCACCGTTGCCGGCACCACCGTATTCGCGGGTAAACCCGCTCCTACACACATGCACAGGCCGTC
>NZ_JADDRH010000061.1:0-577 GCF_044904505.1 Pseudomonas sp. 3HC3 | reverse complement strand
CGGGTGCCGGCCGGCGCGGTACCGGTGAGGGTGGTGCCATCAGCATTGATGGCCAGATTGCTCGGGCTATCGGGCGCAGTGGTCAGCGGTACGTCGTACTCGGTAGCCACGGACGCATTGCCGCTTGGATCGGTCTGCACCAGGCTCAACTGCTCGCCCGGCTGCGCCGCCGGATCAAGATCAATCAGGAAAGTGCCATTGGCTCCCACAATACCCGTGCCGATCACGGTGCCACTGGCATCACGCACTTCGACAGTGGCGCCGGGTTCGCCGCGACCGCTCAGGGCCGTACCACCTGGGCCGACCAGGATATCGGTGACCGCATCGGGCGGTGTGATGTCAGGCGCATCGAATTGCAATGGGGCAGAGCTGTTGCCGGCGGCATCCACCAGACGCACGTCGAGTGCTTTACCATTGGTCTGGGCCGGCGACAGGGTGAGGCTGAACAGGCCGTCGGCACCGACGACACCAGTACCGATGACAGCACCGCCGGCATCGCGTACCTGCACGGTGGCACCGGGCTCGCCGCGACCGGTGAAGGTGACGCCATCGGCCAGGGCCAGGTCAGTCGGTTGCG
>NZ_JADDRH010000060.1:0-579 GCF_044904505.1 Pseudomonas sp. 3HC3 | reverse complement strand
CGTCGTGCTGGGCGTACAGTGCCAGCAGCGCCTGCTCCAATGCGCTGGCATCCACCGTTTCGGTGCCGCGCAGCAACAGCGACTGGTTCCAGTGCTGCGGCTCGCTCATGCGCTGGTCGAAGAACCACTGCTGGAACGGCAGCAATGGCATGCCCCCGAGCAGCGGACCTTGCTCGGCCTTCACCGCTCCCTCGCCTTCGCGCAGCACCGCTGCCAGGCCGCGCACGGTCTGGTGCTGGAACAGCTCCTTGGGCGTGAAGTGCAGGCCCTGCTGGCGCGCACGTCCGACGACCTGAATCGAGACGATGGAATCGCCCCCAAGCTCGAAGAAGTTGTCGTTCACCCCGACCCGCTCAAGGCGCAACACATCGGCCCAGACTGCGGCCAGACGGTGCTCCCGCGCATTGGCCGGTGCCTCATAGACCTTTTGCACAAGGGCAGCATCCACGGCAGGCAAGGCCTTGCGGTCGAGCTTGCCATTGGGCGACAGCGGCAGGCTGTCCAGTGCCAGCCACTGGTTCGGCACCATGTAGTCCGGCAGGCCACGGCGCAGATGCTCGGCCAGTTGTGCCTGCCAAT
>NZ_JADDRH010000005.1:0-292234 GCF_044904505.1 Pseudomonas sp. 3HC3 | reverse complement strand
CAGTGGAAGACAGGGAATCGTGTTTCGAACTATGCTTTTTCATGGTCTCGCCCTCGCTGCCGTTGGCTTCTTCGAACACCACCGTGGCACTGTGATGCCTCGGCGGGGGCGAGTCCATCGATTACACTGATTGGGTGTGGGCACGCAACGGAGGTTGGGCGCAGGCCGTTGTAGGAGCGGGTTCACCCGCGAAAGGGCCGGCACACGAAACCGCATTGCTAGACCTTGGCGCATTTCCCTGCTGCCTACGGCACAACCCTTGCTGTAAGAAGTTTCTGTAGATGCCATCAATATAGTGGCGCCAGAAAACACGAGGGTTACACCGTGTCTGCCATCCTCTCACTGTTACGAAGCCGCCTCTTGCGGCCTGTGTTTGTTGCCCTTGGTATCGCTCTTTTGGTGCAGGTGCTGGTTGCCGTTGCGCTCACCCGAAGCACAGTCACCGCCCTGGAGGCTGACCTTGGCGAGCGACTGGGTAATGACAGTCGCCAACTGGCAAGCGAACTAGAGCAAGCCGGACAAGATGTACGCTCTGGGCTCGACGGCCTGTCCAGCAGTACCCGCCAGCGCCTGAGTGCAGGGTTGTCGGAGCGCCTGCAAAGCGAACAGCAGCAACTGCGCAGCACCCTGGAAAAAAACCTCAAGGATTCCGCCAACGACATGGCCGAGCTGCTGGCTTCGGTTGCGCCGCGGGCGATCTGGGACAACGACGTGCCGGTGCTCTCGGATTTCGCGCGACGCGCTCAGCGTAACCCGAACGTGTTGTTCGTGGTGTACGACGACGCTCAGGGTCAGCACCTGACTCGCTATCTCAACCGGCAAAACCCGATCAACCAGGCCTTGTTGGAAAAAGGCCAGGGCGAGCGTGCGCTGGACAAGGTGCTCGATGCCGCGCGTCGTGATCCGTCGGTGTATTTCGTCGAAGCCTCCATCAACCCCAATGGCGCCGAGATCGGCAAAGTCCTGATGGGGGTTTCTACAGCCGGCATTGACCAGGAACTCAAGGCGCTCGACCAGCGCTTCAGTGCCCTGATCGCCAGTGGCGAGCAACTGGTTGGCGATAGCCTGGGCGCGGCGGCTGCCGACAGTGGCAAGGCCCTGCGCGAGCGCCTGGAAGTCGCGCAGGCTAGCGCCACCGCGATGCAGGCCAACACTGCACAGACCGTGCGCGATGCGGCTGCCGAGCTGCGCTGGCGGATTGGTCTGGGCCTGGTGGTGGTGGGCCTGGGTGTGCTGCTGGTGGTCGCTTTAGTGTTAGGCCGCCGCGTGCTCAGCAAACTGCGCCTGCTGATCGCAGCGCTCAACGACCTTGCCGCTGGCGAAGGCGACCTGACCAAGCGCGTGACCCTCGACAGCCGCGACGAGATCGGCGACATGGCGTCGGCGGTCAATCGCTTTGTCGACAAGCTGCAGCCCATCGTCCGCGAGGCTGGCGAGGTGGCCCAGCGTACCGGCGTCGAGATCGGCACCATGGCCCAGCGCAATGCCGGTGCCGATGCCGCGGCGGCGTTGCAGCGTGACGAAGTGGCCGCCAGCCTGCGCGACCTGTCGAGCATGGCTGACGAGGCTCAGGCTGAAAGCCATGCTATGCAGGCGGCGTTGCAGCAGGTGGTGGACATTCGCCAGGCGACCGATGAGAACAGCCGTTCCTCGACGCAACTGGCGAGCCTGATCGAGAACCTTGCCGGGCAGGTCGAAACGGGCTCTCAGGTGATCGAGCGCCTGGCCAAGCAGAGCGAACAGATTGAAGTGGTGCTGACCGTCATCCATGGCATTGCCGAGCAGACCAATCTGCTGGCCCTCAACGCTGCAATCGAAGCCGCACGCGCTGGTGAGACTGGCCGCGGATTCGCTGTAGTGGCCGATGAAGTGCGGGCGCTGGCGAGCAAAACGCAAAGCTCTACCGGCGACATTCAGGCGCACATTACCGCGCTGCAAAAAGGTGCCAAGGAAGCAGTGGCCACCATCAGTCAGGCTGGGCTCAAGGCCAGTGAAGGGTTGCTGGTGCTGCGTGACAACGAGCGCCGCCAGCAGTCGGTGCAGGCGGCCGTGGAGCAGGTGCATGCGGCCATTGGCCTGGCGACCAGGGCGGCCGAGCAGCAGGCGAATGGCGCGCAGGCGGTGCGTGGGCGGGTGGAGACTATCCATGCTCAGGCTGAGCGATCAGCCGAGGTGGTGATGCAGACCACGGCCAGCAGCAAGGTGCTGGATGACTTGGCGGCGCAGCTACGGGCAAGCCTTGGCCAATTCCGCGCCTGACGCGGTCCCTGTAGGAGCGGCCTTGTGAGAGGTGTTGCTATGATGGCGGCGACACATGGCAAAGGGAGTTGTTCATGTCCGCCCAACTGGTCGCCGCTTCGGCCGAACTGGATTTTCTTCATAGCGATGGCATTTGCGTCACCGCACCAATGACCGCCATCCAGGCCTACTGCGCCATGACCTCGGACGTTCCGGGCTGGCTGGCCATTGCCTTTCGCCTGCGCGACTTCATCTCGCGTCGGTTCAACGTTGCTACTATCCACGGTTTTTCATCGCGCAACCCCGACCGGGTGCCGGCGGTGGGTGAGTTGCTGGATTTCTTTACCGTCGAGGCAATCAGCGACCAGCAACTGGTCCTGACCTCGCGTGACACGCACCTGGCGGTGATGGTGAGCATGGATCTGGATGAAGCAGAGCAGGGCTGGCAACGCTTGAATGTGACCACCTCGGTGCAGTGCTTCAATCGTTTCGGCCGCCTCTACATGCTGCCCGTCGGCAAGGCTCATGGGCCAATCGTCCGCCGGATGCTGCGTAACATCTGATGGCCTCACCGCCGGCAAGCCAGCTCCCACAGGTCCTGCCCAGGCCTTGAGGGCGGCGCGGTACCTGTGGGAGCTGGCTTGCCGGCGATGAAGGCGACGCGGATCAAGCTTTGTTCAGATACATCCGCGTAGTCAGCAGATAAACGGGCAACCCCGACACCACGATCAGCAGTGCCGCATAAGGCGCCGCTGCCGCGAACTCGACGTTGGCTGTGTGCGCCCACACCTCGGTGGCCAGGGTGGTCATGCCGGTCGGGCTGAGCAGCAGGGTAGCCGTCAGCTCCTTCATGGCATCCAGAAACACCAGGGCGAAGGCCGCCGCCATGGCCGGGAAGATGATCGGCAAGGTCACCCGGCAGAATGCGGCAAAGCTGCTGGCGCCCAGGGTGCGTGCGGCTTCTTCCAGCGTCGGCGAAGCCTTGTTAAGCGCGGTGCGCACCGGCGACTGGGCCAGCGGCAGGAACAGCAGCGCATAGGCCAGCAACAACAGTGCCGTGGTCTGGTACAGCGCCGGCACGTAGTGCAGGGCGAAGAACACCAGGGTCAGGGCAATCACCAGGCCGGGCAGGGCGTGCAGGAGGTAGGGCAGACGCTCAGCCCAAATCGCCAGGCGGCCTTTGTAGCGCACCACCAGGAAGCTGATAGGCAGAGCCAGCAGCACACAAAAGCCGGCACCGCCCAGCGACACCGACAGCGAGGTGAACAACGCCTTCGAGATGGCCGCCACCGGAAATGCCGCCGACGAACCTACGCTCAGCCAGTAACCGAGCATCGCCAGCGGAATGCCGCTGCCCAGCACCGCCAGGCCCACGCAGAACAGTTGCGCCAGCACCGCCCAGCCGCGCAGCCGCACCGGTTGCGCACGCCGCGCTACGCCCTGGCCAATACGTACATGGCGGGCTTTGCCGCGCACCCGCAGTTCCAGCCACAGCATTGCCAGGCACATCGCCAACAGCACGGCAGACAGCATGGCCGCGTTGGCATTGCTGAACTCCAGTTCGAACTGCTGGTAGATCGCCGTGGTAAAGGTTTGCAGGCCGAGGATCGACAGCGCGCCAAACTCCACCAGCATATGCAGGGCTATCAGTAGCGCACCGCCGAGCATCGACGGCCACAGCAGCGGCAGGGTGACTTTGCTGAACACGCCCCAGCGGCTGCAACCCAAGGTGCGTGCCGACTCCTCCAGCGAGGTGTCAAGGTTGCGCAGGGTTGCGGCAACGGGCAGGAACACCAGCGGGTACTTGGATAGGGCCATGACCATGATCGCGCCGCCCAGGCCTTCAAAGTCCGAACTTAGCGACACCCAGGTGAAGCTGCTGACGAACGACGGCACGGCGAATGGCAGGCACAGCACCACGCCCCACAACCGGCGGCCGGCCAGGTTACTGCGCTCCAGCAGCCAGGCCAGTGCCAGGCCGACCACCATGCAGGTCAGCGTCACCCCGACCATCAGCATCAGGGTGTTGCGCATCAGTCCCCAGACGAAGGGCCGCCACAGCAGGTGCAAAGCTTCGCGCCAGCCGGCTTCCCAGGCTTTGATGGCGACATAAGCCAGTGGCAGCAAGCTCATTGCCACTAGGAACAGCACAGGCAGCACTACCCAGATGGAAGGGCGCTTGCGGCGCGGTACGAAGCGTACCGGCACCGGTTCGGACAGGGCGGCAGTCATCAGAGCAGGCCGACCTCACGCTCAAGTTCGATGGCTTCCTCGGCATTGCCCAGGTCAGCTGGCGAGATCTTCGGCGGGCGCAGCTCGTCGAACGGTTTCAGGCCGCGGTCAGAAACCATGCCCTTGTGCAGCGGGTACTCGGCGGTGGTCTGGGTGATCACGCGCTGGCCTTCTTCGCTGGCCATCCAGTTGAGCAGGGCCTGGGCTTCTTTCGGGTGTTTGCTGGCCTTGACCACGCCTGCGCCGGAGATAGTAACCAGGTTGCCAGCATCGCCGTCGGCCAGGTAATAGAGCTTGGTGTCCAGCTTGCCGCGTTCGCGTTCAAGCGCGTACCAGTAGTAGTTGTTCACCAGTACCGCAGCCACTTCACCCTTTTCTACGGCTTTGAGGGCAACCATGTTGTTGGTGTAGGTCTTGCCGAAGGCTTTCAGGCCGGTCAACCATTCTTCGGTGGCTTCACGCCCGTGCATCTTCAGAATGGCCACGGCCTGCTCCTGGAACGCACCGCTGGTGGGGACGTAGCCGACGCGGCCTTCCCACTCAGGGTTGGCGAAGTCCATCACTGTGGTCGGCAGGTCTTTCTCGTCGACTTTCTTCGGGTTGTACACCACGATGCGCGTACGGGCGGTGATACCCATCCAGGTGCCGTTGGCGCCAACGTACTCCTTGGGCATCATGTTCAACGTGGCGTCGTCAATCTTGGCCAGCAGGCCCAGCTCGCCCAGGTTGTTCAGGGGCGGGGACTCTTCGGTGTAGATGATGTCGGCTGGCGAACGGTCGCCTTCCTCGATGATCTGGCTGGCCAGCTGGTTGCTGCTGCCTTTGCGGATGTCAATGTGAACGCCGGTCTTGGTCTCATAGGCCTTGGCAATGGCTTCGCCGATTTCCTTGTGCTGACCGTTGTACATGGTCAGCGTGACCGGTGCGTCTGCCATGGCGGCCGGAGCGCCGATGACCAGGCTCAGCACTGCGGCGGCCAAGGTACGCATCAGCGGTTGCGGGCGGATCGTCATGCGGGTACTTCCTCGCTTACGGCTACATATTTGGAAACAATGGTAAACGAAATTCTTTCTCAAGTGGCCGGGTGACGAGAAATTCATGGTCAGACCATGGTGCAAGGGGGGGGGGTTGCTTGTAGGGGACTCTTCGCGGGTGAACCCGCTCCTGCAACGTGCGCGTATCGGGGAAGGAGGGGGGTACAAAAATCGCAGGCAAGAAAAAACCCACTAGCAAGCTAGTGGGTTTTTGTATGGTGCCCAGGAGAAGACTCGAACTTCCACGACCTTGCGGTCACTGATACCTGAAACCAGCGCGTCTACCAATTCCGCCACCTGGGCAAAGCTTTACATCATCTGCAGAAGGCGACTATTGTTCGCTTTCACACAGCAGTAACAGATCCTTGGTCATCTGTTACTTGAAATACTTGGTGCCCAGGAGAAGACTCGAACTTCCACGACCTTGCGGTCACTGATACCTGAAACCAGCGCGTCTACCAATTCCGCCACCTGGGCACACATTCGAGGTTACTTGATGCTTTACAGCGTCGTTCATCTCTACTACAACTTCGGGGTTGTCCGTCGTTGTGGTGCGCACTATACGGACGCTCCCCAAGGCTGTAAAGCCCCCAATCGAAAAAAAATTCAAAAAATTCAACTCGTTGATTCCACGAGCCTATTTCTGCTGTTTATGCACTGCAGCGGGGGCTGTCCAAGGCAGACATTTCCGGTTTCAATACGCCTATGCCAGAATTCATATCTATATACCCCAAGGTGAACCCCTTCTGATGGCCGATTGGCAATCCCTCGATCCCGAGGCCGCTCGCGAAGCGGAAAAATACGACAACCCCATTCCCAGCCGTGAGCTGATCCTGCAGCGTCTCGCCGACCGAGGCGAACCTGCTGCCCGCGAGGAGCTGGCAAAAGAGTTCGGTCTGTATGAAGAAGACCAGATCGAAGCCCTGCGCCGCCGCCTGCGTGCCATGGAGCGCGATGGCCAGCTTATCTATACCCGGCGCGGCACTTATGCCCCGGTAGACAAGCTGGACCTGATCTGTGGTCGCGTCTCCGGCCACCGCGACGGCTTCGGCTTCCTTATTCCCGATGACGGCAGCGAAGACCTGTTCCTCAGCCCGTCGCAGATGCGACTGGTGTTCGACGGCGACCGCGGCTTGGCCCGCGTCTCCGGTGTCGACCGCCGTGGCCGCCGTGAAGGCGTGCTGGTCGAAGTCATCTCCCGTGCCCACGAGAGCGTGGTCGGCCGCTATTTCGAAGAAGGCGGCATCGGTTACGTAACCCCGGACAACCCGAAGATCCAGCAGGAAGTGCTGGTGACCGCCGGGCGTAACGGCGGTGCCAAGATCGGCCAGTTCGTCGAGATCAAGATCACCCACTGGCCAACGCCGCGCTTCCAGCCGCAAGGCGATGTGGTCGAAGTCATCGGCAACTACATGGCGCCGGGCATGGAAATCGACGTTGCCCTGCGCAGCTACGACATTCCGCACGTGTGGCCCAATGACGTGGTCAAGGAAGCGCGCAAGTTCCGCTCCGAAGTCGAGGAGAAGGACAAAGAGAAGCGTGTAGACCTGCGCCATCTGCCGTTCGTCACCATCGACGGTGAAGACGCCCGCGACTTCGACGATGCTGTTTATTGCGAACCGCTGGGCAAGCTGCGTCTGTTCTCCGGTGGCTGGCGCCTGTACGTGGCCATCGCTGACGTGTCCAGCTACGTGCGCCTGGGTTCTGCCCTCGATGTCGAAGCCCAGCAGCGCGGCAACTCGGTGTACTTCCCCGAGCGCGTGGTGCCGATGCTCCCCGAAGAACTGTCCAACGGCCTGTGCTCGCTGAACCCGCACGTCGACCGGTTGGCCATGGTTTGTGAAATGACCATGAACAAAACCGGCCAGATGGTCGACTATCAGTTCTACGAAGGCGTAATCCACTCCCACGCCCGGCTGACCTACAACAAGGTCAGCAGCATGCTCGAGCATGCCCGCACCCGTGAGGGCAAGGCGCTGCGCGAGGAGTACAAGGAGGTCGTCCCCGACCTGAAAAACCTGTACAACCTGTACAAGGTGCTGGTGGAAGCGCGTCACACGCGTGGTGCCATCGACTTCGAAACCCAGGAAACCCGCATCATTTTTGGTGATCAGCGCAAGATCGCTGAAATTCGCCCGACAGTGCGTAACGATGCCCACAAGCTGATCGAGGAATGCATGCTGGCGGCCAACGTGGCCACTGCCGAGTTCCTGCAGAAGCACGGTGTACCGGCGTTGTATCGCGTGCACGACGGCCCTCCACCGGAGCGCCTGGAAAAACTGCGTGCCTTCCTGGGTGAGTTGGGCCTGAGCCTGCACAAGGGCAAGGACCCGTCGCCGAAGGATTACCAGGCCCTGCTGGCGAGCATCGCCGGGCGCCCCGATTTCCACCTGATCCAGACGGTAATGCTGCGCTCGCTGAGCCAGGCGGTGTACAGCACCGAGAACAACGGCCACTTCGGGCTGAACTACGAGGCGTACACGCACTTCACCTCGCCGATCCGCCGGTACCCGGACCTGCTGGTGCACCGCGCCATCCGCAGCATCATCCGCTCCAAGGTTGATACCCCGCACGTCAAGCGTGCCGGTGCCATGAGCATCCCCAAGGCGCGTATCTACCCGTACGACGAGAACACCCTGGAGCAACTCGGCGAGCAGTGCTCGATGACCGAGCGCCGGGCTGACGAAGCCACCCGTGACGTGGTCAACTGGCTCAAGTGCGAGTTCATGAAGGATCGCGTGGGCGAGACCTTCCCGGGCGTGATCACTGCGGTGACCGGTTTCGGCCTGTTCGTCGAGCTGACCGATATCTATGTAGAGGGCCTGGTGCACGTCAGTGCGTTGCCGGGTGACTACTACCACTTCGACCCGGTACACCATCGCCTGGCTGGCGAGCGCACCGGTCGCAGCTTCCGCTTGGGCGACACCATCGAAGTCAAGGTCATGCGTGTTGACCTGGATGAGCGCAAGATCGACTTCGAAGTGTCGGAAAAGACCCTCGCCGCACCAATCGGTCGTAAGCAGCGTGGCGCTGCGCCGGCTGCCGAAAAAGCCGAGCAACAGCCGGCAACTGAAGCGAAAGCCACGCCCAAACCGCGCAGCCGCAAAAGCGAAGCGTCCGAAGCGTACTTCCCCAAGGATGCTGTGCAGCGTAACGCTGAAGTGCGTAAAAGCCGTGAGATGAAGAAAGCGCTGATGACCGACGCGCGCAGCAGTGCCGGCAGCAAATCCGAGAAAGGTGGCAAGCCGTCCGGCAAGCCGACCAAGCACCGTAAAGGCCCGTCGAAGTCCGGCGCGCCACGCAAAAGCAAGAGCAATTCATGAGTCAGCTGGAAAAGATCTACGGCGTACACGCCGTGCAGGCATTGCTGCAGCACCATCCAAAGCGGGTCAAGCAGATCTGGCTGTCGGAAGGGCGCAGCGAGCCACGCCTCGAGACCTTGCTGGCGCTGGCCGCGGAAAACCGCGTGCCGGTCGGCCAGGCCGAGCGCCGTGAGATGGATGCCTGGGTCGAAGGTGTGCACCAGGGCGTTGTTGCCGAGGTCAGCCCGAGCCAGGTGTGGGGCGAGCTGATGCTCGAAGAGCTGCTTGAACGCACAGAGACGCCGCCGCTGATCCTGGTGCTGGACGGCGTGACCGACCCGCACAACCTCGGCGCCTGCCTGCGTACCGCCGATGCGGCCGGTGCCACGGCAGTGATCGTACCCAAGGACAAGTCCGCAACGCTGACGCCGGTTGTGCGAAAGGTGGCTTGTGGCGCGGCAGAAGTCATTCCGCTGGTGGCTGTGACCAACCTGGCGCGTACGCTTGAGAAATTGCAGCAGCGTGGCCTGTGGGTCGTGGGTACTGCTGGCGAGGCCGAGCAGGAGATCTACCAGCAGGACCTCACCGGGCCACTGGTGATGATCATGGGCGCGGAAGGCAAGGGCATGCGCCGGCTGACCCGTGAGCATTGCGACTTCCTCGTGAAGTTGCCGATGGCGGGTAGCGTCAGCAGCCTTAACGTGTCGGTGGCGACCGGGGTTTGCCTGTTCGAAGCGGTGCGTCAGCGTCAGGCCAAGCGCTGATTCTCAGCCTGTTCCGGCCTCTTCGCGGGTGAACCCGCTCCTACAGGGTGATTGCGTTCCCCTGTAGGCGCGGGTTTACCCGCGAATGGGCCCGCAGCTTGTGAATATGTTTCAGGCTGTTCAAATATTCACCAATCACCTTGCTTGTGCGCCCCGGCTTCTCTACAATTGCGCCCCTTGCCGAGCTGGCAGGCGCTCATGTGCCTCCCCTCCGTGCAAGACATACAGTGTCATTCACTCCTTGTCTGACCAGATTCACTGGCAGACTACTAACCCGTAAGGAGCATTCATGCGTCATTACGAAATCATCTTCCTGGTTCACCCGGACCAGAGCGAACAAGTCGGCGGCATGGTTGAGCGTTACACCAAGCTGATCGAAGAAGATGGTGGCAAGATCCACCGCCTGGAAGACTGGGGCCGTCGTCAACTGGCCTACGCAATCAACAATGTTCACAAGGCTCACTACGTGATGCTGAACGTTGAGTGCACTGGCAAGGCCCTGGCCGAGCTGGAAGACAACTTCCGCTACAACGATGCCGTTATCCGTAACCTGGTCATCCGTCGCGACGAAGCCGTTACCGGCCAGTCCGAGATGCTGAAGGCTGAAGAGAACCGCAGCGAGCGCCGTGAGCGTCGCGAGCGTCCTGAGCATGCTGACTCCGCCGAAGGCGACGACAGCAATGACAGCGACTCCAGCGATAACGCTGACGAGTAATCCACGGACCTTTAGAGGAGCCTATTAAATGGCACGTTTCTTCCGTCGTCGTAAATTCTGCCGCTTCACTGCTGAAGACGTGAAAGAGATCGACTTCAAAGATCTCAACACCCTGAAAGCTTACGTATCCGAAACCGGCAAGATCGTTCCAAGCCGTATCACCGGTACCAAAGCTCGTTATCAGCGTCAGCTGGCTACCGCTATCAAGCGCGCCCGCTTCCTGGCCCTGCTGCCCTACACCGACAGCCACGGCCGCTGAGACCGGGTCGTCGACAAGCAGTAAGGGATTAGCATGCGAGCGTTAGCAAGTTTCATCATGCGCGGTCGTGTGCAGGCCACCCTCGTGGTGGTCATCAGCGCGGTACTGCCGCTGCTGTTCTGGTTGAGTGCCGCTGCCGGCAGCCTTGTGCTGCTGCGGCGTGGGTTCAAGGATGCTACATCGGTCATCGCCGGCGGCTTGCTGGCCGGGCTGGCCGTGTGGGTCATGGGCGATCCCATCACCTTTCTGGTGATTGCGGGTGCCTTGGCCTTGGCCGCCATGTTGCGTGCCGAGCACCCCTGGAACCGGGTGTTGCTCGCCAGTGCCGTGTTCGCCGTGGCTTTCAGCCTCGTGCTTGATCTGGCGCTGGCGCAAACCTTCGATGTGCTGGCCAAGGCGTTTGCCGAAGCCATGCCGCAAATCGAAGGGCAACCGGTGCTCTCCGGTGAGCTGATCCGCCCTGTGCTGGTCGCTTCCACAGCAGTGACGGTGCAATTGTTCAGTGTGCTGGCGTTGATGCTGGCGCGCTATTGGCAGGCAGCGTTGTACAACCCTGGAGGCTTCGGTCGCGAGTTTCGTGAACTGAAGTTGCCGAAACAGACCATGGCGGTCTTGGTGGCAGTGATGGTGGTGGCGCCGTTTATCGGCACGCAGTTCATCATCCTGGCATCGGCTTCCAGCCTGGTACTGGTGCTGGCCGGCATCGCCTTGATGCACGGGCTGGTGGCACAGGGCCGACTGGCCGGTTTCTGGCTGGTGGGGATGTACGTGACGCTACCGCTGATCATGCAGCTGATTTATCCGTTGCTGATGGTTTTGGCCATTGTCGACAGCCTGATTGATTTTCGCGGTCGCAAGTCCCCTCCGGGGAAAGACTCCGCGAACGGTGAAGGTTAAAAGTTAAGAGGTTTTACCAAATGGAACTGATCCTGCTGGAAAAAGTCGCTAACCTGGGCAACCTGGGCGACAAAGTAAAAGTTAAGGCTGGTTACGGCCGTAACTTCCTGCTGCCATTCGGCAAGGCCACCGTTGCCAACGCCGCCAACCTGGCTGCGTTCGAAGAGCGTCGTGCCGAGCTGGAAAAAGCAGCCGCTGACAAGAAAGCTTCGGCTGAAAACCGCGCTGCCCAACTGGCCGAGCTGGAAGTGACCATCACTGCCACCGCTGGCGACGAAGGCAAGCTGTTCGGTTCGATCGGCACCCACGACATCGCTGACGCCCTGACCGCCTCCGGCGTTGAAGTGGCCAAAGCTGAAGTTCGTCTGCCGAACGGCACCATCCGTCAGGTTGGCGAATACGACGTAGCCGTGCACCTGCACAGCGACGTTGAAGCCACCGTACGCGTGGTCGTCGTAGCTGCCTAAGCTGCGCTAACTGGCTGGCTCCTTGCGAGTCAGGCGGTTAACATCGGGCACGGTCCTGTTTTCGACAGGCCGTGCCCTTTGTCTTTTTCGTCCTCCAGAATTCTTTCGTGGCCATGAACGAGATCACCACTTCCGAACAGCTAGACCTGCAAACCGCAGCCCTGAAGGTGCCGCCGCATTCCATCGAGGCCGAACAGGCCGTACTCGGTGGCCTGATGCTGGACAACAACGCCTGGGAGCGGGTGCTGGACCAGGTGTCGGACGGCGACTTCTACCGGCATGACCACCGGCTGATCTTCCGTGCCGTGCACAAGTTGGCCGACGCCAACCAGCCATTCGACGTGGTGACCCTGCACGAGCAGTTGGACAAGGAAGGCCTTTCCTCGCAAATCGGCGGCCTGGCCTACCTGGCCGAGTTGGCCAAGAACACTCCCTCGGTAGCCAACATCAAGGCCTACGCCGCGATCATTCGCGAGCGGGCTACGTTGCGCCAACTGATCAGCATCAGTACCGACATCGCCGACAACGCCTTCAACCCGCAAGGGCGCAACGCCGAAGAAATCCTCGACGACGCCGAGCGGCAGATCTTCCAGATCGCCGAGGCCCGGCCAAAAACCGGCGGCCCGGTGGGGGTCAACGAACTGTTGACCATGGCCATCGACCGCATCGACACGCTGTTCAACTCCGACAGCGACATCACCGGTATTTCCACCGGGTACACCGATCTGGACGAGAAGACCAGCGGCCTGCAGGCGGCAGACTTGATCATCGTCGCCGGCCGTCCGTCGATGGGTAAGACCACCTTTGCCATGAACCTGGTGGAAAATGCCGTACTGCGTACCGACAAGGCGGTGCTGGTGTTCTCCCTCGAGATGCCAGGTGAGTCGCTGATCATGCGTATGCTCTCGTCCCTGGGGCGTATCGACCAGACCAAGGTCCGTTCCGGCCAGCTGGACGACGACGACTGGCCGCGCCTGACCTCGGCAGTGAACCTGCTCAACGACCGCAAATTGTTCATCGACGATACGGCGGGTATCAGCCCCTCGGAAATGCGCGCGCGCACCCGCCGTCTGGCCCGTGAGCATGGTGAAATCGCCATGATCATGGTCGACTACCTGCAGTTGATGCAGATCCCAGGTTCGGCCGGTGACAACCGTACCAACGAGATTTCCGAGATTTCCCGCTCGCTCAAGGCCCTGGCCAAAGAATTCAACTGCCCGGTCATTGCCCTTTCGCAGCTGAACCGCTCGCTGGAACAGCGCCCGAACAAACGCCCGGTGAACTCCGACTTGCGTGAATCCGGTGCAATCGAGCAGGACGCCGACGTGATCATGTTCGTGTACCGCGACGAGGTGTACCACCCCGAGACCGAGCACAAGGGCGTGGCGGAAATCATCATTGGCAAACAGCGTAACGGCCCCATCGGCTTCGTGCGTTTGGCGTTTATCGGCAAGTACACCCGGTTCGAGAACTTGGCGCCGGGGATGTACAACTTTGATGATGATGAATAACCCATTGAGCTAGCAAGGCCGCTCCTACAAGGTTTGCGGTGCGCCTGCTAGCTCTGAAGTCTGAGCGATGTTCGTTTGCCCTTGGCTGATGATCCGCCCCTCGCGCAGGGTGATCACCCGGTCAAACCGCGACAGTGCGCTCTGATCATGCGTCACGCAAATCAGCCCTCGCCCTTTAAATGCTTCGAACAACAGGTCCCAGGTACGCTCTGCCGACGCGGCATCGAGCCCGGCTGTGGGCTCGTCAAAGAAATTGAATTCCCCAGGCTGATTAAGAAGGCGTAGCAGCGTCAGCCTGCGTGCTTCGCCGCCCGATATCGATTCTGCGCGTGCATCCAGATCAAGTTCGTACCAGTCTTTGCTCAGGCCCAACCGTTCAAGCCATCGTTCGATTTGAGCGCGATCATGAGCTTGCTCGAACAGCACGGCGCGGGGCAGGGGGCCGGGTATGAAATGCGCCTCCTGAGGGCAGAGTCGTAATCGACTGAATTGTTCACTAGCGTTGAGCGACGCCAGGCACCTGCCGTGCAGGTGCACATCCTTGCGCAACGGGAATATCGTTCCCGCCAGCGTATGCAGAAGTGTCGATTTACCACATCCGCTGGGCCCGATCAGTGCGACCCGTTCTCCTTTGTGCAGTACCAAGGGTTCTTCGATGTGAAGTTGTACATTATCTCGAGCGCTCAACTGGCACGGGGCGATGCTTAGGCCAGCGTCCTTGTCTTGGGACTTCGCCTCAGTAGTGCATGCTGGGCCGAACGAGGGGAGCTGGAGCCATTGTTCGAGTTTGCGTTTGTCTAGCCGAAACTGGTCTAGCAATCGCCAGGCCTCAGCAAGTTGCGCAACCCCTGCCAGCAATCCGCTCACCAAGGTGAAGAGAGCAACCAGCTCGCCCAGGCTCAATTGCGGTGTTGCCAGAGCCTGATCATGGATACCCCACATGAGCAAACCGCCACTGCCCAGGCCTATGAACAGGGTGCGCAGGCTCTGAATCCAACCCCCACTGTGAGCTACCTGCACTGCTGAGTCGGCATAGTGCGAAAGTGTCTGGTTGACCGGGAGCATTGCGGCATCCTCGGCCTTTTCCAGTTTGACCGTTGCCGCGCTGGCGAAGGTATCGAACCATTGTTCCGCCAGTTCATCCTCGCGCGCGTTCACTGCCTCGATATGTGGCCGGCGCCAGCGCACCAGGCGATCGTTGGCCCACAGGTAGGCCAGGCTCAAAGGGATGAGGCCGATCAATACCGAAGTAGCCCCCAGGTAAGCGAAGAGCGTTATCAGCACTGCAGCTTCGGCTAGCACCGGCCATGCCGAGCCAATCAGAAAGCCCAACCACCGCTCCTGTGCGGTAATGCCCCTATCTAGTACTTTTACCAGTGTTCCGCCATGGAGTTGTCCATAGGCCTCGAAGCGCTTGTCCAGCAATTCGCGGCACCAGCGGATGGAAAGTTGCTTCACGCGTTCCTGGCAAAGCCGCGCCAGGCACCAGGCTTGTAGAGGGGTCATAGAGGCTTGTAATGCGACAAGGCATATGAAAGCTCCGAGCAGAAGCTGGGAAGACGCGGCTGAGGTGGCCAGGTTGTCAATGATGTCGGCCAAGACTAGAGCAGGTACGACGGTCGCGATTTTCAGGAGCAGTGTCGCGCCGAGGGCGGCGAGAATTCCTCTATAGATTTGCATGTCATTGCCTTATGCCTTTGAGTGCACTCTGTGGCGCGACTGGAATACCTGATCTGATCAGGTGGAAGCGTTCAAGTCCGGGTATGAACACCTGAACAACCGTAGCGAGATTCGGGTGCTCATAAAGTGTGCGATAGAATGCGATCTTGTTATGTTTTTCCAAGTTGATCAGTGTTCGCTTGACTTGCCCGCGCACGCTGAGATCGGTATGCGGAGGGTGAAAAGCGGGTACTGATCCTTGGTAGAGCCAGAAGGAGCTAAGGCCCTTCTGGTTTATCATTTACAGAAGGTTGAGAAATTCAACCTCGGAATCGGTGAATGTGTAGTTCATCACGCGTGGGATCTGCAGAGTGTGGATTTCAGAACGACGACGTCCCGTGGCTAGTGCTCCTATAGAGTTGGTTTGAGTGTGCCTTTCAGCGCGTCACTGTTGTATCACTTGTTTTTTTATTGGTTCAAGATCTGCTCGGGATTTGTTGAGGAAAGTTGTCGTAGGATTTTTTACTAGGACTTGAAGTTCGATTCCTACATTTTTTAAGAGCTAGAGAAAATCTACTAATAATTAGCCGGTTAGCATTTTCTGAGGGTTGGAGAGGCTAAATATTTAGTAAAGATCTGAAGGGATTGCGATCGCTCAGCAGGGGCGCGCGATCGCCATCGGTCTAAGCAGGCTCAGGTTTTCCTGTGAGTAATCGCCTTGCTCTTGAGGCAGACCCGTACGTAGCCGCTACCCATCAAATACAAGTGACGTCGTGGCGGTCTTTTCGGAATCAGACGAGATCACGGCATGCTGAAAATTGTCCCCGATCCACCCCACGATCCCTCTTTTCTTGAAGACAACCCGATGCAGGGGCACGTGCCTGCTGTAAGGCTTCGTTGATGTGTTGCCTGGGCTGGCCCTTTCGCGGGTGAACCCGCTCCCACAGGTTCACCACAGGCTTCAATAGTTGCACCGTACCTGTGGGAGCGGGTTTACCCGAGAAAGGGCCCGGCCAGGCAATAGAGAAATTTGAGGGGATTGAACAATGACAAAAGAAGACACCCAATTCACCGTCGGCAAGACCACGTTCTACCAAGGCGAAAACGGCCCCCACCCGTTGTTCCGCATCGAGCCCGGGATCCCGTGTAGAGACGTCCGCGAGCAGTCTTCGGAGTTGATGGGCTATGTGCGCGAACTGACCATCACCGGGTTGATGGATGAGAAGCCGATGATGATCTGGGCTGCCCATTTCCTGAGTGCGATGGCCAAGGCGCTGCAAGGATTCTGTCGAACACCTGGCAACCCCACTACACCCCTCAAGCCAACCACCTGCCACGTCCATCCCCCAACCGTCGCCCCGCCCACCAATCCCCACGAATCCAGTCGGATTTGGTCAAAATTTGTGCTATATTCCGCGCCCGCGATTTCCCTGTACACCAGAACCGGTCACTGACATGCAAGCAGCCAAACCACTCTACGACTATCCCAAGTACTGGGCCGAATGCTTCGGGCCAGCACCTTTCCTGCCAATGAGCAGGGAGGAGATGGATCTGCTCGGCTGGGATTCCTGCGACATCATCATCGTGACCGGTGATGCCTACGTCGACCATCCGTCGTTCGGCATGGCCATCATTGGCCGTCTGCTGGAAGCCCAGGGCTTCCGTGTGGGCATCATTGCCCAGCCGAACTGGCAGTCGAAAGACGACTTCATGAAACTCGGCGAGCCAAACCTGTTCTTCGGGGTGGCCGCCGGCAACATGGACTCGATGATCAACCGCTACACCGCAGACAAGAAGATCCGTTCCGACGACGCCTACACCCCGGGTGGCCTGGCCGGCAGCCGTCCGGACCGTGCCAGCCTGGTGTACAGCCAGCGCTGCAAGGAAGCCTACAAGCATGTGCCGATCGTGCTCGGCGGCATCGAGGCTTCGCTGCGCCGCATCGCCCACTACGACTACTGGCAGGACAAGGTTCGTCACTCGATCCTGATCGACGCCAGCGCCGACATCCTGCTGTTCGGCAACGCCGAGCGTGCGGTGGTCGAGGTGGCCCAGCGCCTGTCCAACGGTGAGAAGATCGAGACCATCACCGACGTTCGCGGCACCGCCTTCGTGCGCCGCGATACCCCGCAGGGCTGGTACGAGATCGACTCCACCCGTATCGACCGCCCGGGGCGCGTCGACAAGATCATCAACCCGTACGTGAATACCCAGGACACCCAGGCCTGCGCCATCGAGCAGGCCAAGGGCGACCAGGAAGACCCGAACGAAGCCAAGGTGGTGCAGATTCTCGACAGCCCGGCCGTGACCCGGGAAAAGTCGGTGATCCGCCTGCCATCGTTCGAAAAGGTGCGTAACGACCCGGTGCTCTATGCTCATGCCAACCGCGTGCTGCACCTGGAGACCAACCCGGGCAACGCTCGCGCGCTGGTGCAGAAGCACGGCGAAGTGGATGTGTGGTTCAACCCGCCACCCATCCCCATGAGCACCGAGGAAATGGACTACGTGTTCGGCATGCCTTACGCCCGTGTGCCGCACCCGGCCTATGGCAAGGAGCGCATCCCGGCCTACGAGATGATCCGTTTCTCGGTGAACATCATGCGTGGCTGCTTCGGTGGCTGTACCTTCTGCTCGATCACCGAGCACGAAGGCCGCATCATCCAGAACCGCTCGCATGAGTCGATCCTGCACGAAATCGAAGAGATGCGTGACAAGGTGCCGGGCTTCACCGGCGTGGTCTCGGACCTTGGCGGGCCGACTGCCAACATGTACCGCATCGCCTGTAAAAGCCCCGAGATCGAGAAGCACTGCCGCAAGCCGTCGTGCGTGTTCCCGGGTATCTGCGAAAACCTCAATACCGACCACAGCTCGCTCATCGAGCTGTACCGCAAGGCCCGTGCCTTGCCGGGTGTGAAAAAGATCCTGATTGCTTCCGGCCTGCGCTACGACCTGGCGGTGGAATCGCCGGAGTACGTCAAGGAACTGGTCACCCACCACGTTGGCGGCTACCTGAAGATTGCCCCGGAGCACACCGAGCGTGGCCCGCTGGACAAGATGATGAAGCCGGGTATCGGCACCTACGACCGCTTCAAGCGTATGTTCGAGAAGTTCTCGAAAGAAGCGGGCAAGGAGCAGTACCTGATCCCGTACTTCATTGCTGCGCACCCGGGCACCACCGACGAAGACATGATGAACCTGGCTCTGTGGCTTAAGGGCAACGGTTTCCGTGCCGATCAGGTGCAGGCGTTCTACCCGTCGCCAATGGCCTCGGCCACGGCCATGTACCACTCAGGCAAGAACCCGCTGCGCAAGGTGACCTACAAGAGCGAAGGGGTGGAGATCGTCAAGAGCGACGAGCAACGCCGTCTGCACAAGGCGTTCTTGCGCTATCACGACCCGAAGGGCTGGCCAATGCTGCGTGAGGCGCTACAGCGGATGGGCCGCGCCGACCTGATCGGGCCGGGCAAGCACCAGCTGATTCCGGCGCACCAGCCGCAGACCGACAGCTACCAGAGCGCGCGCCGCAAGAACTCGACGCCGGCGGGGAGCCACAAGGTAGGCAAGGACCAGAAGATCCTGACCCAGCACACCGGCCTGCCGCCGCGTGGCAGCGATGGCAGCAAGCCGTGGGACAAGCGCGAGAAAGCCAAGGCCGAAGCGTTTGCGCGTAACCAGCAGGCGGCCAAGGAGCGCAAAGAGGCGAGCAAGGGCGGCAAGGGCAACAAGAAGCCGCGTCAGCCTGTGATTCCCCGCTGATTTTGAAGGCTACATAGAGCCCTGTGGGAGCGGGTTCACCCGCGAATGCGTCGGTAGATCCACTATCGATTCGCGGGTAAACCCGCTCCCACAGGGTCAGTGTTCGGCCCATCCATCTGGGTCAGTCAGGCTGCTTGTCGACCCACTTCGGCGCCACCGGTGCGATAAAGCGGTCCATCCCGTCCAGCAGCTGGTCCGGTTGCTGCCCCAGTAGCAACATCGCCCGGTGTTGCGGGCGCACGAAGCCTTCTTCGACGATATGATCGAGGAACCCGCCCAGCTTGTCATAGAAGCCGTTCACATCCAGTAGCCCGAGCGGCTTGGCGTGATAGCCCAACTGCCCCCAGGTCCACACTTCGAACAGTTCCTCCAGCGTACCCAGCCCACCCGGCAAGGCAATAAAAGCATCGCTCAGCTCGGCCATGCGGGCTTTGCGCGCATGCATGCCATCCACCACTTCCAGACGGGTCAGGCCTTTGTGGCCGACCTCAGCGTCCAGCAGGCTCTGCGGGATGATCCCGACAACGTCGCCACCGGCTGCCATGGCCGCGTCGGCCACAACACCCATCAGCCCAACCGCGCCACCGCCATACACCAGGGTCAAACCGCGGCGGGCAATGGCCTGGCCTAGCGCGACGGCTGCTTCACGGTAGGCAGGGTTGGCGCCGATGCTGGCGCCGCAGAACACACAAACGGAACGTACGGGCATTGCTCATCTCCTGTCACTCAGGCGCACAGGGTACGGCGCATGCCCGTCACTTCCAAGGCCGGTTCATTCTGGCCGGGAGAATTCGCAGATTGCACCTGTAGCCCCGTGGGCGTAGGCAGCGAGCAGGCTATTGAGGAAGTTGGAGATGGGCATTTGGTATTGCTCCTAAATGAGAGGTTGTCCCATCGTCCAATAAAAGGGCATGATGTGCCCTTAAATTGGTTGTATACAATCTATTGAACAATTCTACTGGCTGACCCCTTGACACCCCCTTGACCCATATCAGCAAGGGGCTGAACGGTTTCAGGCAGTCTCGCAATTGATAAAACCCTGCCAAGGAGATTCATGATGTTTGCGAAAGCTGTAGCGGTATCTCTGCTGACCCTCGCCAGCGCTTCTGTCTTCGCCGCCGAGTGCTCGGTCACTGTCGACTCGACTGACCAGATGTCCTACACCAGCAAGGAATTCACTGTCGACAAGAGCTGCAAGGAATTCACCGTCAAACTGACCCACTCCGGCAATCTGCCGAAGAACGTCATGGGCCACAACCTGGTGATCAGCAAGACTGCCGACATGCAGGCCATTGCCACCGAAGGCATGAGCCAGGGTCTGGATAAGGACTACCTGAAGGCTGACAACGCCGCAATCATCGCCCACACCAAGATGATCGGCGCGCCTGAGAAAGAAACCGAAGTGAAGTTCGACACATCCAAGCTGGAAGCCGGTGGTGACTACAGCTTCTTCTGCACCTTCCCGGGCCACATCTCGATGATGAAAGGCAAGGTTGTGGTCAAGTAATCAAAGGCTGACGGCGAACCCTGTAGGAGCGGGTTCACCCGCGAATGCGGCGGTGGGTTCACCATCGTATTCGCGGGTGAACCCGCTCCTACAGGTCTTTCTATAGCCTTATCAAGGTGCGAACGGCAGTTCGCGCTTGTGCTGGGTCTTGCGGTAGGTGGCGACGATGATGTCGAACGCTGCCTGGTCAACCGGCTGCCCGTGCAGGAAGGCATCGATCTGCTGGTAGGTCACGCCATGTGACGCTTCGTCCGGTTTGCCCGGCTCCAGGTCTTCCAGGTCGGCCGTTGGCACCTTCTCCACCAGTGACTCCGGCGCACCGAAGCTGCGCGCAATAGCCCGTACCTGATTCTTCACCAGCCCACTCAGCGGCGCCAGGTCGCAGGCACCATCACCAAACTTGGTAAAGAAGCCCATTACCGCCTCTGCGGCATGGTCGGTTCCGATCACCAGACCTGCGCGGGCGCCCGCGATGGTGTACTGGGCGACCATTCGGGTGCGCGCCTTGACGTTGCCAACCACGAAGTCCACCAGCGTCGGCGAGCCGTTCTTCAACTCCACCACTTCGGCCGCCAATGCACGCACTGCCGGGGCGATATCCACAGTGTGAACTTCATCAGCCTTGATCACATCAAGGCATGCCTGGGCGTCATGCTCGTCATGCTGTACCTGGTACGGCAGGCGCACGGCAATGAAGGTGTATGCCTTGTCGCCGGTCTCGGCGCGCAGCTCGTTGATGGCGCGTTGGGCGAGCAGGGCGGCAGTCAGTGAGTCGACGCCACCGCTGATGCCCAGCACCAAGGTCTTGAGCCGGGCGTTGGCCAGGCAGTCCTTGATGAACGCCACGCGCCGGGCGACTTCGGCCTCGAGCGCTGCCGCGTCGGCGAACGGCGGCTGTACCTTCAGCGCCTGGGCAATCTCTTGCTGAACCGCTTGCATGGGTTACTCCTTGCTGGGGACTTTGAATACGTGACGCATGTAGGCGACGAAGTTCTCGTCGCGGCACTGGGTCTTGGCGGCTTCGTCAGAGATCTTGGCCACCGGTGCGCCGTTGCAGTCGGTCATTTTAAGCACGATGCTCATTGGCGCCACACCTGGGATGTCGCAGGTCAGGTTGGTGCCGATGCCAAAGCTGACGTTGATGCGGCCGCGCAGGGCGCGGAAAATTTCCAGCGAGCGGGTCAGGTTGAGGCCGTCTGAAAACACCAGGGTCTTGGTCATCGGGTCGATACCCAGTTTCTGGTAATGGGCAATGGCCTTTTCCGCCCAAGCTACTGGCTCGCCTGAATCATGGCGCAGGCCGTCGAACAGCTTGGCGAAGTACAGGTCGAAATCGCCGAGGAAGGCATCCATGGTGATGCAGTCGGTCAGGGCGATGCCGAGCAGACCACGGTACTCGCGTACCCAGCAGTCCAGCGCGGCAATCTGGCTGTCGATAAGCCGTGGGCCGAGCTGCTGGTGGGCCATGATCCACTCGTGGGCCATGGTGCCCAGCGGCTTGATATCCAGTTTCCATGCCAGGTCGACGTTGCTGGTACCGACAAAGCGGCCGGGGAAGTCGTCGCGCAGCACCCGTACCACTTCCGCCTGCACGCGGCTGGAAAAACGCCGGCGGGTGCCGAAGTCGGCCACTTGCAGTTCGGCCAGCTCGTCGTCGCTGGCATGCGCGCGCAGCCAGTCGAACTTGCGGTACAACTGGTCCCGCGCCTCGGCCAGGCGCATGTGCGGGTGCAGATTGCGATTGCGTACTTCGCTGATGATGGCCAGCAGCGGCACTTCGAACAGGATCACATGCAGCCATGGACCTTTCAGGCGCAGGAACAGCTGGTCGTTTTCAATGCCGACGTGCACGTAACGCAGGTTGAAGCGGAACAGTCGCAGAAAGCGTAAAAAGTCGGGCTTGAGGAAACTGATGCGTTCGAGGAAGGCCAGCTGGCCATCGTCCAGGGTGAGGTCGCCTAGCCGTTCGAGCTGATTGCGAATTTCGCCGAGGTAGGGGCGCAGGTCCTCACCGTTGCGGCAGCGGAATTCCCATTCGACGTCGGCGTCCGGGTAGTTGTGCAGCACTCCCTGCATCATGGTGAGTTTGTAGAAGTCGGTGTCGAGCAGGTTGTGCACGATGCGCTCGGCGAATGCGCTTTCGCTCATCAAGGGGGCTCCGGAAGCGGCGAATGGCGGACATTGTGCCAGTCTTTGGTCTTGTTGTGCCTGTTCCGGCCTCTTCGCGGGCAAGCCCGCTCCTACACGGTGCTGGAACGAGGAGCGGGCTTGCCCGCGAAGAGGCCGGAACGGCCAAAACAGAGGTGTTTTTCCGTGCACCGGCTAGCCTTGAAACGGTGCCGCCTGTAGCACTCGCGCACCAGCGGTGTGCACTTCGGTGACGTTGGCTGTTACAGGGCGGTTGCACGTAAACACTTGCCAGGGTTGCAATGATGGCACTCGGCGGTTGCTCCTTGTCTGTACGTGTGGTGGCGCCTGCCGCGTGGCAGACGGTTGCACGCTCAATAAAGAAAAGGCCGCCCGTCGCCTACAGGCACCCTTCACAGTGTGTTTTCCCGGAAGACAAAACCTATGGCACGGCCCTTGCTCGGAGTACCGGGCTGAGAAGTTGTAGTGCCAACCAAAAAAACTCTAGGAGCACCACCTCATGTCGCAGACGTTTTACAAGAAAGGTTTCCTGGCTCTGGCCGTAGCTACGGCACTGGGTGTTTCTTCGTATGTCCAGGCCGACGTCAAGATCGGTGTAGCGGGCCCCATGACCGGGGCAAACGCAGCGTTTGGCGAGCAGTACATGAAAGGTGCGCAGGCAGCGGCCGACAAGATCAACGCCGCCGGTGGCGTGAATGGCGAGAAAATCGTCCTGGTCAAAGGCGATGACGCCTGTGAACCGAAGCAAGCCGTGTCCGTGGCCAACCGCCTGGTCGATCAGGACAAGGTGATCGGCGTGGTGGGCCATTTCTGTTCCTCCAACACGATCCCGGCGTCCGAGGTATATGACGAGGCGGGCGTGATCGCCATCACCCCAGGCTCCACCAACCCAGCTGTCACTGAGCGCGGCCTGAGCGCCATGTTCCGCATGTGCGGCCGTGACGACCAGCAGGGTATCGTCGCTGGCGACTACATCGTCGACGTGCTCAAGGGCAAGAAGGTCGCGGTGTTGCACGACAAGGACACCTACGGCCAGGGCCTGGCTGACGCGACCAAGGCGCAGCTGGAGAAACGTGGCGTGAAACCTGTGCTGTACGAAGGCCTGACCCGTGGCGAGAAAGACTTCAGCGCTGTGGTCACCAAGATCCGCTCTACCGGTGCCGACGTGGTCTACTTCGGCGGCCTGCACCCGGAAGCCGGCCCGCTGGTTCGCCAGCTGCGCGAGCAGGGCCTGAAAGACGTCAAGTTCATGTCCGATGATGGCATTGTCACCGACGAACTGGTGTCCACCGCCGGTGGCGCGCAGTACGTGGATGGCGTTTACATGACCTTCGGTGCCGACCCGCGCCTGCTGCCAGACAGCAAGGCGGTGGTGGAGGAGTTCCGCAAGGCCGGCACCGAACCTGAGGGCTACACCCTGTACGCCTACGCTTCGCTGCAGGCGCTGGCTGCCGCGTTCAATGGCGCGAAGTCGAACAAGGGCGAAGACGCTGCCAAGTGGCTCAAGGCCAACCCGGTGCAGACCGTGATGGGCGAGAAGAAGTGGGACAGCAAGGGCGACCTGACCGTCTCCGACTATGTGGTCTACCAGTGGGACAAGAACGGTAAATACCACCAGCTGGAAAAACAAAAATAACAACGGCCCGCGGCCCGGGCTATTGCTCGGGCCCAAGCCCCGCGGTACCTGTCTTTCTTCGTAGATCTGCACAGTTCTGCGCGGCGAGGGCCCCGCACAGGTGGCCCGCGCCGTGGTCGGCGCTAGTGCAATCTCAATCAGGTGAGATTGCGTTATGGATGGTATTTTCCTGCAGCAACTGGTCAACGGCCTGACCCTAGGGTCGGTCTATGGCCTGATCGCCATCGGCTACACAATGGTCTATGGCATTATCGGCATGATCAACTTCGCGCACGGCGAGGTGTACATGATCTCCGCTTACCTCGCGGCGATCAGCCTGGCATTGCTGGCTTACTTCGGTGTCGAATCGTTCCCCCTGCTGATGCTGGGCACCCTGTTGTTCACCATCGTCGTCACCGGCGTTTATGGCTTCACCATCGAGCGCATCGCCTACAAACCGTTGCGTAACTCCACCCGCCTGGCACCGCTGATCAGCGCCATCGGCATTTCGCTGATCCTGCAAAACTACGCGCAGATCAGCCAGGGCGCCCGCCAGCAAGGCGTGCCAACCCTGCTGGAAGGCGCCATGCGTGTCGAAGTCGGAACCGGCTTCGTGCAACTGACATATACCAAGATCTTCATCCTGGTGGCGGCCTTCGTCGGCATGGGCCTGCTGACCTACGTGATCAAGTACACCAAACTCGGCCGCATGTGCCGTGCCACCCAGCAAGACCGCAAGATGGCCTCGATCCTGGGCATCAACACCGACCGGGTGATCTCCTACGTGTTCGTCATCGGTGCAGTGATGGCCGCCCTGGCTGGCGTGCTTATCACCATGAACTACGGCACCTTCGACTTCTACGCCGGCTTCATCATCGGTATCAAGGCGTTCACTGCCGCAGTGCTCGGTGGTATCGGCTCGCTGCCGGGTGCCATGCTCGGCGGGATCATCCTGGGTATTTCCGAGTCCCTGTTCTCAGGCCTGATCAACTCCGACTACAAGGATGTGTTCAGCTTCTCACTGCTGGTGATGATCCTTATCTTCCGCCCACAAGGCCTGCTGGGTCGCCCGCTCGTGGCTAAGGTGTGAACATGTCCGTTGCCAAAACTGCCTCTGTTAGCGAAACCAAGGGTTTCGACCTTAAACGCAGCCTGCTGGAGACCATTGTCGCAGGCCTGCTTGCACTCATCGTGTTTGGCCCGGTCGTTGGCGTGGTACTCGACGGCTACACCTTCAATGCCGAGCCGCGCCGTGTGGCCTGGCTGGTCGGCGGTGTGATGGTTGGGCGCTTCCTGATCAGCCTGTTCCTGCAGACTGCCCCCGGGCAACGCATGCTCCTGGGCTTCGACAGCGGCGGCTCGGGCGTGCATGTGACCGCCCCGGACTACAAGTCGCGCCTGCGCTACATCATCCCTGCGCTGATCGTGATTGCCATCGTTTTCCCGATCTTCGCCAACAAGTACCTGCTGACCGTGGTCATCCTCGGCCTGATCTACGTACTGCTGGGCCTTGGCCTGAACATCGTGGTCGGCCTGGCCGGCCTGCTCGACCTGGGGTACGTGGCGTTCTATGCCATCGGTGCCTACGGCCTGGCGCTGGGTTATCAGTACCTGGGGCTGGGTTTCTGGAGTGTGCTGCCGCTGGCGGCCATCGCTGCGGCGCTGGCGGGGTGCATCCTCGGCTTCCCGGTTTTGCGCATGCACGGTGACTACCTGGCGATCGTGACGCTGGGCTTTGGCGAGATCATCCGCCTGGTGCTGAACAACTGGCTATCGTTCACCGGCGGCCCCAACGGTATGCCGGCGCCTTCACCGACTTTCTTCGGCCTGGAGTTCGGCCGCCGGGCCAAGGATGGCGGCGTGCCGATCCACGAGTTCTTCGGCTTCGAGTACAACGCCAGCCTCAAGTTCGTGTTCATCTACGCGGTGCTGTTCATGGTCGTGCTGGCTGTGCTGTACATCAAGCATCGCCTGACCCGCATGCCGGTCGGCCGGGCCTGGGAAGCGCTGCGCGAAGACGAGATCGCCTGCCGTTCGATGGGCCTGAACCACGTGCTGGTCAAGCTGTCGGCCTTTACCCTGGGTGCCTCGACTGCCGGTCTGGCGGGGGTGTTCTTCGCCACGTACCAAGGCTTCGTCAACCCTTCGTCATTCACATTCTTCGAGTCGGCGCTGATCCTCGCCATCGTCGTGCTGGGTGGCATGGGCTCGACCGTGGGTGTGGTCATCGCGGCGTTCGTGCTGACCGTGGCGCCGGAACTGCTGCGCAGCTTCTCCGAATACCGGGTGCTGCTGTTCGGCGTGCTGATGGTGCTGATGATGATCTGGCGACCGCGTGGGCTGATCCGCATCAGCCGTGCCGGTGTGACCCCGCGTAAAGGAGTGGCGCCATGAGCGACGATATCATTCTCTCGGTCGACAACCTGATGATGCAGTTCGGTGGCATCAAGGCGCTCAGCGACGTCAGCCTGAAGGTTCGGCGCAACCAGATCTTTGCCCTGATCGGCCCTAACGGCGCCGGCAAGACCACGGTGTTCAACTGCCTGACCGGCTTTTACAAGGCCAGTGGCGGACGTATCGAGCTGAACGTGCGTGGCAGCCACACCAACGTCATCCAACTGCTCGGCGAACGCTTCCAGGCGGCCGACTTCGTGTCGCCTGCGCGCTTTGCCAACCGTATGTACTACAAGATGTTCGGCGGTACCCACCTGGTCAATCGCGCCGGCCTGGCGCGCACCTTCCAGAACATTCGCCTGTTCAAGGAAATGTCGGTGGTGGAGAACCTGCTGGTGGCCCAGCATATGTGGGTCAACCGCAACTTGCTGGCCGGGGTGCTCAACACCAAGGCCTACCGCAAGGCCGAAAGCGATGCACTGGACCACGCCTTCTACTGGCTGGAAGTGGTCGATCTGGTCGATTGCGCCAACCGCCTGGCCGGCGAGCTGTCGTACGGCCAGCAGCGGCGTCTGGAAATTGCCCGGGCCATGTGCACGCGGCCGAAGATCATCTGCCTGGACGAACCGGCGGCGGGCCTGAACCCGCAGGAAACCGAAGCACTCAGCCGCATGATCCGTGTGCTGCGTGACGAGCACGACATCACGGTGGTGCTGATCGAGCACGACATGGGCATGGTCATGAGCATCTCCGACCATATCGTGGTGCTGGACCATGGCAACGTGATTGCCGAAGGTGCGCCGCAGGACATCCGCCACAACCCGACGGTGATTGCCGCCTACCTGGGTGCAGACGAAGAGGAACTGGTATGAGTGCACCCATTCTCGAGCTGAAGGACCTGGACGTGTTCTATGGGCCGATCCAGGCGCTGAAGAAGGTCTCGATGCACATCAACGAGGGCGAGACGGTAAGCCTGATCGGTGCCAACGGTGCCGGCAAGTCGACCCTGCTGATGTCGATTTTCGGCCAGCCGCGGGCGGCATCCGGGCATATCGTGTATCGCGGCACTGACATCACCCGCAAATCCTCGCACTACATCGCCTCCAACGGCATTGCCCAGTCGCCGGAAGGGCGTCGAGTGTTTCCCGACATGTCCGTCGAGGAAAACCTGATGATGGGAACCATCCCTATCGGCGACAAGCATGCCGACGAAGACATGCAGCGCATGTACGAACTGTTCCCGCGGTTGAAGGAGCGGCGTAACCAGCGGGCCATGACCATGTCCGGTGGCGAGCAGCAAATGCTGGCGATTGCCCGGGCGCTGATGAGCCGGCCGAAGTTGCTGTTGCTGGACGAGCCCTCGCTGGGGCTGGCGCCGATCGTGGTCAAGCAGATCTTCTCGACCCTGCGAGAGCTGGCCAAGACCGGGATGACCATCTTCCTGGTGGAGCAGAACGCCAACCATGCGCTGAAACTGTCGGACCGGGCCTATGTGATGGTCAACGGGCAGATTCGCATGACCGGGACCGGGCAGGAACTGTTGGTCAATGAGGAAGTGCGTAACGCTTATCTGGGTGGGCACTGAGTTGTATGCAGGGGCTGCAATGCAGCCCCCTTTCCAATGTGGAAAACTTGTCGTTCCCTTCTCCCGACACACGCCAATATTCCCCCGCAAGCCATTGTTTCCACAGGCCATATCTTTTCCACGGATAATGTGGAGCCGCCTGTGGAAAACATGGTGGCATATCGCTCTAGGCCTTTAGAATCAAGCCCTGTAGGCATATGATCATTTTTTGTTCATATCCCCTTTGTGGATGATTTTCTCTGATTTTCACAACCCCTGCATGCACTTCAAACGCAGCGAAAATCCTGTGGATAAGTCTGTGAGAAAACGTTGGACAGACCGTTGCAGGCGGCATGCTTGAAAGCCTTGCGCCATCACCTAAAAGATATCCAGCGACCGCAACCCGCTGAAAGGGTTCCGTGCAGTGGACAAGTTGCCCCCAATCCGTGGGGAAAGCCCTGTGGATAACATGCGCATACCTGGCGGCGAGCCCTCTGTCGCAAGGGTTTGACGAATATGAACAAAAAATGAACAGCTCCTGAGCGGCTTGCTGCCAGCGCTGTGCGCGGGCATGCTGCAAAGCTGGCATGAACCTACCGCGAGGAACAGAGCATGACGTCCACCGTATTCATCACTGGCGCGACTTCCGGTTTCGGCGAGGCCACCGCCCGCCGCTTCGCCGAAGCCGGCTGGAAGCTGGTACTCACTGGGCGCCGCAAAGAGCGCCTGGATGCCTTGTGCGCTGAACTGTCGGCCACGACCGAAGTGCATGGCCTGGTGCTGGACGTGCGTGACCGCAAGGCCATGGAGCAGGCTATTGCCAATCTGCCGGCCGGCTTTGAAAAGATTCGCGGTCTGGTCAACAACGCCGGCCTGGCGCTGGGTGTGGATGCTGCACAGAACTGCAGCCTGGACGACTGGGAAACCATGGTCGACACCAACATCAAGGGCCTGATGTACACCACTCGCCTGCTGCTGCCACGGCTCATCGCCCATGGCCGCGGCGCGTCGATCCTGAACGTCGGGTCGGTGGCGGGCAACTATCCGTACCCGGGCAGCAACGTGTATGGCGGCACCAAGGCCTTCGTCGGCCAGTTCTCGCTGAGCCTGCGTTGCGACCTGCGCGGTACCGGCGTGCGTGTGAGCAACATCGAGCCGGGCCTGTGCGAGAGCGAGTTCTCGCTGGTGCGTTTCGGGGGTGACCAGGCCAAGTACGATGCTACCTACGCGGGTGCGGAGCCGATCCAGCCACAGGACATTGCCGAGACCATCTTCTGGATCCTCAACCAGCCGGCGCACATCAATATCAACAGCCTGGAACTGATGCCAGTGAGCCAGGACTGGGCAGGGTTCTCGATCGACCGATCAAAAGGCTAAGCACGAGGCGCGAACCGGAAAGATCCGGTTCGCGAATCAACCGCATCGCTTAGTTGATATAGTAAAAGCCGGTTCTTTCTTTAGGAATGATGCCTAACGCTTGAAGGACATCGTTGATGGCGTCATGCCGGCCCATGTCCTCGGCCGTTGCTTCGCAGTTGATGACACGGCGCAGGCTTAGCAGGTAGTTGAGTTTGCCATGGGAGTGCTCGTCATAGCGGTGGCCGTGATCGATTATCTTCTGTGCCGCTCGGTTGATCTGCTCTTCGACAAATGCCTTGAAGGCTTCTGCTTCCATTTTGGTGACTCCTGAACGTTCGAGAAAGGAGCACCAACATAGGCGTGGGGAGATGCTTCCGGCAGAGGGAAGCGCTCACCCCTGACAGGTTCGTTGTATGAACAGTCAGGTGTTCGCCTGATTCAGCCCTTCCAGGCAGGTAGCCAAGTGATAAGGCGTGGTCGATGGCATGTCATCCCTGCTCACTGCGCCGTCACCATCTCGGCACTCATACCAGCCGGCGTCACGCAGGAACCGCGCTGAAAGCGCGCTTAACTGCCCAGCTAGCTTTGCTTCACTGCCTTCACGCAATGTCAGCGCCCGCAGGTACTCGGCCTGCGCCCAGATACGTTGGGAGGCATCGAGCACCCGGCCATCCACATTCAGCATGGCCAGTACTGCCGCATCCTTCACCCCGCATTGCTCGGCAAAGCCGAAAGCCCGGTCAATTGAGGCATGCAGCGGCGTGTCACGCAGCAGCGGGGAAGTATGCAGCAGATAGAACCACTCGAACTGGTGACCCGGCTCGAACCAGTTATCCACAGCCCCGCGTGGCTTTTCCAGCATCAGGCCATGGGCCGGGTCAATGAAATGCGCCTCGAGCGCCTGACACAATTGCAGCAGCGACTGGCGGACATGTTCGTCGCCACGCACAGCCAGTACCTGCAGGAACGCTTCGGCCAGGTGCATCTGCGGGTTTTGCAGCGGGCCAGTGCCGAGGTCGGCCCAGTCTTCGCCCAGGCAGGCTTCGAAGAGGCCATCGTCACGGGCGAACTGCTGGTCGATGATGGCCAGCGCGGCATTCAACGTGGACTCCACCAGGCTTTCGCGCACTTTGCCCCAGTAGTGCGCGCAGGCGAACACGATGAAGGCGTGGGTATACAGGTCTTTGCGCCGGTCCAGCGGCTTGCCGTGGGCGTCGATGCTGTAGAACCAGCCACCGTGCTCGGCATCGTGGAAGTGCTTTTGCAGCGAGCGAAACAGGGCTGCGGCACGCTCGGCGGCACCCGGCTGACCGATACGGCTGCTGAACAGGTAAAGCTGGCGTGCACAGGCCATGGCGCGGTAGCGCTGCACCGGCAACGGATGGTGCTGGGCGTCCAGCGCTTCGTAGGGCAGGGCCATGTCGGCGTTCCAGCCCGGGCCTTGCCACAGCGGCACGATACGTTCGGCGAAGTGCTGGTTGAAGCGGGCCAGTTCGGGCAGGGTGGGGCGGGGGTCGGACATTTAGGCGCTCGTCGCTGTCGGGCAGGGCGCCATGGTAGCAGAAGTGGGGTTTCAGTAGCCTGGGTTGCCGAGCCCCTGCCAATGCCGTGCCCCGACAAAGATGAAGCGCAACTGCTGGGTGATTTTTTCCTGAGGCGTCAGGGCCTGTGGATAACCCGCTTCCGGGTTGTCGATAAGCTCGGGCAGGGTGGCGAACACGGTCTTGACCACCAGGTCGGCCATCACCGCCAGCGCTGCGCTGTCCAGGTGTTGCCAGCGCTTCATCCGCGCAAGGTCGGTGGCCAGGTCGTCGCTGATATCCTGGCGCAGGCGGGCAATGGCCTGGCGCACGGCCTGTGCACCGCCGTACTGCTCGCGGGCCAGGAACAGGAACTGCGCGCGGTGAGCGGCTACCACGTCGAGGAAGATGCGCACCGAAGCGTCAGTGATGCCGCCCAGTTCGAACTCGTTCTGGCGCACCAGGCGAATGGTCTGGCGGAAGGTGGTGTCGATTTCGGCGACAAGGGCCAGGCCCAGGGCGTCCATGTCGGAGAAATGCCGGTAGAAGCCGGTCGGCACGATGCCAGCTGTCTTCGCCACCTCGCGCAAGCTGATACTGCCGAAACCACGGCCACTCTCCATGAGCAGGCAGGCGGCATCGAGCAGGGCCTGGCGGGTCTGTAGCTTCTGTTCGGCGCGCGGCAGCATGGTGCGGGCTTCTGTAACGGTCAGGCTGGGCACTCTAGATAAAAAAACAAAGCCCGGTCAATGGACCGGGCCTGGAGGGGAGCAAGCGTTGTGACATAAGTTGTTCTTTTCGGCCATGGCGATCAGCTCACACGGCTGAGTTCAACCAGGCGATCCGAGCCACCCTCAGCGACACGGCCAGCTTGTTCGATCAAGCGATCCGAGCCACCTTCGGCAACACGGCCACTTTGTTCGATCAAGCGATCGGAGCCGCCTTCGGCAACACGGCCAGCTTGTTCGATCAGACGATCCGAGCCACCTTCGGCGACACGGCCAGCTTGTTCGATCAGGCGATCCGAGCCACCTTCGGCAACACGGCCAGCTTGTTCGATCAGGCGATCCGAGCCACCTTCGGCGACACGGCCAGTGCGTTCGATCAGGCGATCAGAACCACCTTCAGCTACGGTTTTCAGCGGCTGAGCAATTTCGGCAGCGCTGGAGCGCGCTTCGGATGTCAGGTGTTGCTCGGACGCTGGCAGGGCGAAAGCGTTGGCGGCCAGAAGGGACAGGGTCAGGGTCAGCAGATGGCGTTTCATGATTTCGGTGCTCCTCTCGGGGGCTGGAAAGTGGGTACGGAGCCAATGCTACGCCGCGTAACGCCAGAGAGAAGTTCATATGGGTAATGGTAACAATCGACCATATTGATAGAGGTTGGAAAGGCCTCTATTCCGAGCCTTGCAGGCGTAATGACAATCCCCTGACCCTGTTGATGGTAGGTAACATGTGCGCCGTGGTGCGACAAATTCCTGAGCAAAAGGCCAGGAAAAACTTCGCTATCATGGCGCCATCGATAAAACCTCACGGGTTTTCATCAGTCGGAGTTATTGAGGCCATCGCTGCGCCTGTTTTCTGTCATGCCGCAAGGAGAATTACGCAATGACGCGTCCCGCCAGAATCCTCGTCTGGACCCTCGCCAGCCTGCTCACCGTGCTGGCGATCCTGGTGGTAGTGATTGCCACCTTCGACTGGAACCGCGTCAAGCCACTGCTCAACGAGAAGGTCTCCGAAGCCTTGCATCGGCCCTTCGCGATCAACGGCAACCTCGCCGTGCACTGGCGTACCGAGCCCGAAGAGGGCGGTTGGCGTGCCTGGGTGCCTTGGCCGCACTTCATTGCCGAAGACCTGACGCTAGGCAACCCCGAGTGGCTCAAGGAGCCGACGATGGTTGGTCTTGAGCGCGTAGAGTTTCGCCTGGCGCCGCTGCCGCTGGTGTTCCAGCAGATCAGCATACCCCGCATCAACCTCACCAAGCCCACTGCCAGCCTCATTCGCCTGGCCGATGGCCGCGCCAACTGGGTCTTCGACTTCGGCCCCAAGGATGAAAACGCTGAACCTTCCAAATGGCAGCTAGACATCGGCGCCATCGGCTTCGATCAGGGCAACGTCAGCTTCGACGACCAGACCCTGAAAACCCGCATGAAGGTGCAGATCGACCCGCTTGGCAAACCAATCCCGTTCAGTGAAATTGTCGGCAAGGCCAGTGCCGAGAAGGTCGGTGGTGCGCAGGACTATGCCTTCGGCCTCAAGGCCCAGGGCCGCTATAAAGGCCAGCCAGTGTCCGGCACCGGCAAGATTGGTGGCCTGCTGGCCCTGCAGGACGCCAGCCAGCCGTTCCCGGTGCAGGCCGACGTGCGCATCGCCGACACCCATGTGGTGCTCGCCGGCACCCTCACCGACCCGCGTAATCTTGGTGCCCTCGACCTGCGCCTGCGTTTATCGGGTGCCAGCCTGGGCAACCTCTACCCATTGACCGGCGTCACCTTGCCCGACACCCCGGCCTATTCCACCGACGGTCGCCTCAGCGCCAACCTGCATGCGGCGCCAGGGGCGACGTTCAATTACCACGGCTTCAACGGCAAGATCGGCGATAGCGATATCCACGGGGACCTGGCCTTTGTTGCCAGCCAGCCACGGCCCAGACTGTCCGGCAACCTGGTATCGAACCAGTTGCTGTTCAAGGACCTGGCGCCGCTGATCGGCGCCGACTCCAATGCCGAACAGAAGGCCCGCGGCGGTGCCAGCAAGCAGCCTGCAGGCAAGGTGCTGCCAGTGGAGGCGTTTCGCACCGAGCGCTGGCGCGCGATGGACGCTGACGTCACGTTTGCTGGCAAACGCATCGTGCACAGCGCGCAACTGCCGTTCACTGACCTGTCGGCCCATGTGGTTCTCGAAGACGGCCTGTTGCGCCTGGAGCCCCTGCGCTTTGGCGTGGCCGGCGGCAGCCTGGCCTCCAACATCCGCCTGGACGGGCGCAGCGTGCCCTTGCAGGGGCGTGCGAAGTTGACTGCGCGGGGCTTCAAGCTCAAACAACTGTTCCCCACCTTTGCGCCGATGCAGACCAGCTTTGGTGAGCTCAACGGCGACGCCGACATCAGCGGCCGTGGCAACTCGGTAGCCGCCTTGCTAGGTACAGCCAATGGCGACCTGCGCATGCTGATCAACGATGGCGCCATCAGCCGCAGCCTGATGGAAATTGCCGGGTTGAACGTGGGCAACTATGTGGTCGGCAAGTTGTTTGGTGATGAGGACGTGAAGATCAACTGTGCGGCGGCCGATGTTGGCATCAAGGATGGCCTGGCGACTACGCGGCTGTTCATCTTCGATACCGAGAACGCGATCATTTACATCGACGGCACGGCGAATTTCGCTTCCGAGCAACTGGATTTGAACATCACCCCGGAATCGAAAGGGCTGCGGTTGTTCTCGCTGCGTTCACCCCTGTATGTGCGCGGGCCGTTCGCCAAACCGAACGCCGGTGTGCAGGCGCTGCCGCTGGCGTTGCGCGGCGCAGGGATGGTTGCGCTGGGTGTGGTTGCTGGGCCGGCGGCGGGGTTGCTGGCGCTGATTGCGCCCAGCAGCGGGGATGACCCGAACCAGTGCACACCCTTGTTGCAGCAGATGAAGGCAGGCAAGGCGCCGGCGACGGTGAAAGCGCAGAAATAGCAGGGGGCCGCAAAGCGGCCCCAGAAGGGTGTCAGAAATCAAAGGCCTTGTAGCAGGTCGGACATATCGTCCGCGTGCTCTTCTTCCTGCGCCAGGATGTCTTCGAATATGCGACGGGTAGTCGGGTCTTTATCCCCGATGTACTGAATGATCTCGCGGTAGCTGTCGATGGCAATCCGCTCTGCCACCAGGTCTTCCAGCACCATCTCTTTCAGTGAATTGCCGGCCACGTACTGGGCATGCGAGTTCTTGGTCAGGTTGTCGGGGTTGAAGTCCGGCTCTCCGCCAAGTTGCACAATGCGCTCGGCCAACTTGTCGGCATGTTCGGCTTCCTGGTTGGCATGTTCCAGAAATTCCTCGGCAGCCACACTCGCTTTTATGCCGCTGGCCATGAAGTAGTGGCGTTTGTAGCGCAGCACACAGACCAGCTCGGTGGCCAGCGATTCATTAAGCAGGCGCAGGATCTGCTCACGGTCGGCGTGGTAACCCTCGGTCACTGCGCCTTGCTCCACATGCTGGCGTGCACGCTCGCGCAGGGTTTTCACATCGGTCAGTTCAACATTGCTCATGGTTATCTCCAGCAGGGGTCAGGGTCAGGTTGGAGCGCAGGCTTACGCGCCATGCAGGGCGTCGCTGTCCTCTTGGCGTTGTTTGCAGGTCTTGAAGCCTTTGGCATCGACATGGCCGGTGGCATCGAAGCGCACGTAGTAGGGCTGCTGATTGCCGTCGCGGTTGAGGATGTAGTTGTTGCAGGTGCCCCCGTGCGGCAGGTCGATCACGTTCGACGGGCTGCCGCCAATGGCGATGACCTTCTGCATGGTCATACCGTTCTCCACCTGCTTGACCAGCGGCTCGTCGCGGTAGGTGACGTAATCCACCGGGTTTTCCGGGCGGCTGCCGCAGGCTGCCAGGGTGGCGCTTGCCAGAAGGATTGCCAGGGTCTGCTTGTACATTTTCCCGCTCCTTGCAAAGGGTCTGTGTGGTTTTGAACCACAACGCGCGCCGGGAGTTCGATTGCGATGGTCATGATGGCCGCTGTAGTGTTGGCCCGTCGTCCACGCAAAAGGGGCTGCGGTAATGCAGCAGGATTTGGCCACGCGATACCCGCTGGTGCTGGTGCCGGGCATGCTCGGGTTTGTCCGGATGGTGCTCTACCCCTACTGGTTCGGCATTGTGCCGGCCCTGCGCAAGGGCGGGGCGCAGGTGTTTCCGGTGCAGGTTTCGCCGCTGCATTCCAGCGAGGTACGCGGCGAGCAGTTGCTGGCGATCATTGACGACATTTGCCAACGTACTGGCGTCGACAAGGTCAACCTCATCGGCCACAGCCAGGGCGCCCTGAGCGCGCGTTACGCAGCGGCCAAACGGCCGGGGCGGGTGGCATCGGTCACGTCGGTGGCGGGGCCCAACCATGGCTCTGAGCTGGCCGACCACCTGGAACGCACGGCACCGGGCAGCTCACCCCAGGGACGCATCCTCAAGGCCATGCTGCATGGGTTTGCCGTGCTGCTGGTGTGGCTGGAAACCGGCTGGCGTCGTGACCCGCTGCCGGTAGATGTGCACGCCTCGCACCAGTCGCTGACCAGCGCCGGGGTTGCACTGTTCAACCAGGCTTATCCACAGGGCCTGCCGCAAACCTGGGGCGGGGAAGGGGCCTATGAGGTCAATGGCGTACGCTATTACTCCTGGTCCGGCACCTTGCAACCGGGCCTGACAGACCAGGGGCGCAACCGCTTCGACGGCAGCAGCCGCTTCTGCCGCCTGTTCGCACGCAGCTTCATCAAGGAAAAGGGCTATTGCGACGGCATGGTCGGGCGTTTCAGTTCGCACCTGGGGCAGGTGATCGGCGACGAGTACCCGCTCGATCACCTGGACATCGTCAACCAGTCACTCGGTGCAGTGGGCAAAGGCGCCGAGCCGGTGCGGCTGTTCACAGAACATGCCGCCCGGCTCAAGGCGGCGGGGCTTTAGCTCAAGCGCCTTGGCGGCGGATCGGCGTGGTCCAGCGTTCGGCCAGCACTACGCCGGCCAGGGTCAGCAAGCCGCCGACCAGGTGGTAACTGGCCAGTTGCTCGTCGAGCACAACGGCGGCGATCAGCGCAGTGACCAGCGGCAGCAGGTTGAAGAACAGCGTGGTGCGGCTGGGCCCCAGGCGGTGCACGGCCTGCATCCACACCAGTGGCGCGACCATCGAAGCCAGTACGCAGGCATACAGGACCAGGCCGATGTTGTGGCTGTTCAGGCCGGTCTTGTCCGACAGCAGGAACAGCGGTAGCAACACGACGATGGCTACCAGAACCTGCAGGTACAGCAGCTGCATCGGCGGCAGGCGCAGTTGCCATTTCTTCAGCAGGAAGCTGTACAGCGCATAGGCCAAGGTGGCCACCAGCATCAACAGATCGCCGCTGTTCAGCCCTTGCTGCAGCAGGCTGGCGGGGTGGCCGGCGCCGACCACTTCAAGCACGCCAAAGAATGACACCACCGCGCCCAGCAGAGCACCGTAGCTCAGGCGCTGGCCCAGCCAGACGATGGACAGCGCCAGTGACATCAGCGGCATCAGCGAGAGGATGATGCCCATGTTGGTGGCACTGGTGATGCCGGCGGCGAAGTAGGCCAGGCTCTGGTACATCGCCATGCCCAGCACGCCGAGCACGAACACCTTGGCCAGGTGCGGGCGGATGGCTGCACGGTTGCGCCACACGGCGGGCAGCAGGAACGGGGTAAACAGCAAGGCGGCCAGCAGCCAGCGGTAGAAGCCGATCTCCGCGGGGTGGATGGCGCCAGCCGCCATCTTGGTGACCACGGTGTTGCCGGCCCAGATGAGGATGGCGGTGAGGGGGAACAGGTAATTCATGCAGCAGGGTACTCGTTGGGGGCTGGATTGGGGCTGCTTTGCAGCCCTTCGCGGGTGAACCCGCTCCTACGGATACACAGGCCTGGAGGCTGGCGCAGATCCTGTGGGAGCGGGCGAGCCCGCGAAGGCCTGCAAGTCAGGCCCTCGATAGGCCCGTATTATCGAATGTCTGTCCACAGGCCTATACTCCTATCCAGACAACCCATCCTGCAAAGCAGACAGCATGCCGCGCAAATACCTCGATATCCCCCAGTTCACCCAACTGCCGGCCCCGGTGTACTTCCGCCACGACGAGTTCGTTGCCGACACCCACAGTGCCGTGCACCAACACGGCTGGGGCCAGCTGAACTACACCGCCCACGGCGTAATGCATCTGGATGTGGCCGGCCAGCGCTTCCTGTCGCCGCCGCACTACGCCGTTTGGGTGCCGCCCGACACCGAGCACGGCTGCTACAACCCCCAGGCCATCGTCTACCGTTCCATCTACCTCGACCGCAGCCTGTGCGCAGCCCTGCCAGCGCACCCGTGCAGCCTGATGATCAGTGACATCCTCAAGGCCATCCTAGGCGACTTCGCCCGGCGCAATCTCAAGGTGGCCGAGAATGAGCGTGACCAGCGCCTGGTACAGGTACTGCTCGACCAATTGCTGCTGGCGCCTACCCTGGCCTGCTACCTGCCGTTCGCCCACAGCGATGGCTTGCGCCAGGTGCTCGACGCGCTCAGCGCCGATCCGGGGGACAACCGCCCGCTGGCCGACTGGGCCGCTCGCGTGCACGTCAGCGAACGCACCCTGGCCCGCCAGTTTCTGCGCGAACTGGGCATCAGCTTTGGCGAATGGCGCCTGCGCCTGCGGTTTCTGCGTGCCATCGAAGCGCTGGAGGCCGGCCTGCCGATTCAGACCATTGCCTTCGACCTTGGCTACAGCAGCGCTTCGGCGTTCATCGCCATGTTCCAGCGCCAGGCCCGGTGTACGCCCGAGCAGTACCGCCGGCAGGCGCGGGCCGGGCGTTGAACATTCTTGGCTACACTCAGCTCGACCCCCGTGCATCGGGCGCGGAGCCAAGGAGACCACTCCATGAAAGTGCTGCAAATCCCGTTACTGGCGCTGGCGGTGTTGTTCAGTGCCCAAGGTTTCGCTGCCAATACCGCGCAGCAGGAGAAAATGAAAACCTGCAACGCCGACGCCACCGCCAAGGCCCTCAAGGGCGATGAACGCAAAGCGTTCATGAGCACCTGCCTGAAAAAGGATGTGCCGCAAACCCAGCAAGAGAAAATGAAGACCTGCAATGCTGACGCCACCACCAAAGCCCTGAAGGGGGACGAGCGCAAGGCGTTCATGAGTGACTGCCTGAAGAAGAAATGACCTGCGCCTATGCCTGCGCCGCCAAGGCTGGCAGACTGCGGCATTCCCGCTGTCTGCCGTCGAGGCTGTATGACCTTTACTCCCCGTCAGATCACCCTGGCCAGCCTGATCATCGTCATGGCCGGGTTGCTGCTGACTTTGCCCCTGAAGTTGCTGCCCAGCCTGCTGGCCGGTTTGCTGGTGTTCGAACTGGTCAACATGCTGACCCCGCGCCTGCAGCCGCTGCTTGCTGGTCAACGCGCGCGTTGGCTGGCCGTGGCGCTGCTCGGCACTTTGGTGGTCAGCACCCTGACACTGCTGATTGCCGGTGCCTTCAGCTTCCTGCTGCACGAGGCGGAAAACCCCGGTGCCTCGCTGGACAAGTTCATGTCCTTGGTCGAGCGAGCCCGCAGCCAGTTGCCCCCCTTCATCGAAGGCTACCTGCCTGCCAGTGCCGCAGAGTTCAAGGTGGCCATCGGCGACTGGATCAAGAGCCACCTGAGCGATTTGCAGCTGGTGGGCAAGGGCATGGCGCACATGTTCGTGACGATGCTGATTGGCATGATCCTCGGCGCTATCATCGCTTTGCAGCGCATTCCCGATATTTCCCGGCGCAAGCCCCTGGCGGCGGCGCTGTTCGAGCGTCTTAGCCTGCTGGTGAAGGCGTTTCGCAACATCGTGTTCGCGCAGATCAAGATCTCGATGCTCAACACGATCTTCACCGGCATTTTCCTGGCTGTGGTGATGCCACTGTTCGACGTGCACCTGCCGCTGACCAAGACGCTGATCGTGCTGACCTTCCTGCTGGGCCTGCTGCCGGTGATCGGCAACCTGATGTCCAATACCTTGATCACCATTGTCGGCCTGTCGCTGTCGATCTGGGTGGCGGCGGCTGCGCTGGGTTACCTGGTCGTCATCCACAAGGTCGAGTACTTCCTCAACGCGCGGATCGTGGGTGGGCAGATCAGTGCCAAGGCCTGGGAATTGCTGCTGGCGATGCTGGTATTCGAGGCGGCGTTCGGGCTACCCGGTGTCGTGGCAGGGCCCATCTACTATGCCTATCTGAAGAGTGAGCTGAAGCGGGCGGAGCTGGTTTGATCATGTATTGGCCTGTACCGGCCCTTTCGCGGGTAAACCCGCTCCTACGACGGCCTGCGGCCAATCACCGATGTGTGTCCACCCCCGATCGGGCGTAGGAGCGGGTTTACCCGCGAATACGGTAGCGGCGGCAACGGTGAACGGCGGGTAGAGATTGGCCAGCAGGCCCGGCCCGTTCGCGGCTACAGGCTAAACGACAAATCAGGCCGCGCCGTAACGCTTGCGCGCCTCGATTGCCAGCCCGCTACCAATGCTGCCAAAGATGTTGCCTTCCACATGTCGCGCATTTGGCAGCATCGCCGAAACACTGTTGCGCAGCGCTGGAATGCCGCTGGAGCCACCCGTGAAGAACACCGTATCGACCTGGCCTTCGCTTACCCCGGCCTTGGCCAGCAGTTCGGTGACGCTGCCACGCACGCGCTCCAGCAGGCCTTCGATCGCCTCTTCGAAGAGCGCGCGGGTCAGTTCCGCAGTCAGTTCGGGCTCGACGCGGCGCAGGTCGATGTGGCGGCTGTCGCGCTCGGTCAGTTCGATCTTGCTGGCTTCCACTTCCATCGCCAGCCAGTGCCCGGCGCGCTGTTCGATCAATTTGAACAGGCGATCGATGCCGAAGCTGTCCTCGATGTCATAGCGCATGCTGCCCAGCGCCAGCTGCGATTTCTGCGAGTACAAGGCGTTGATGGTGTGCCAGGTGGCCAGGTTGAGGTGGTAGCTGGTCGGCATCAGCGCACCGCTCTTCATGCGGCTGCCGTAGCCAAACAACGGCATTACGCCCTGAAGGCTCAGTTGCTTGTCGAAGTCGGTACCGCCAATGTGCACACCGCCGGTGGCGAGGATGTCACTTTGGCGCTCGGCGACCAGGTGGCGCTCGGGCGACAGGCGGATCAGGGTGAAGTCCGAGGTACCACCGCCGATGTCGACGATCAGCACCAGCTCTTCGCGGCTGATGCTCGACTCATAGTCGAAGGCCGCGGCAATCGGCTCGTACTGGAACGACACGTCCTTGAAGCCGATTTTGCGCGCCACCTCGGCCAAGGTGTCTTCGGCCTCCTGGTCGGCAGCCGGGTCTTCGTCGACGAAGAACACCGGGCGGCCCAGCACCACCTGGTCGAATTCACGGCCAGCGGCTGCTTCAGCGCGCTTCTTGAGCTCGCCGATGAACATGCCCAGCAGGTCCTTGAACGGCAAGGCGCTGCCCAGCACGCTGGTGTCGTGCTTGATCAGCTTCGAGCCCAGCAGGCTTTTCAGCGAGCGCATCAGGCGGCCTTCGTAGCCTTCCAGGTACTCGTGCAGCGCCAGGCGGCCATACACCGGGCGCCGCTCTTCAATATTGAAGAACACCACCGAGGGCAAGGTGATCTTGCCGTCTTCCAGGGCAATCAGCGACTCGACGCCAGGCCGGTGCCAGCCGACCGTGGAGTTGGAGGTGCCAAAGTCGATGCCCAGGGCGCGGGCCGGGGATACGTCAGACATGGGAAATGGGCTTCCGGAGGCAAAACGGCCGCGCAGTGTATGCCAGTTGGCTACAGAATCAAGACCAGTCGTCTGCCTTGAGGCAAACCCAAGTCGGTCTTGAAAGGCTATGCTTGACCCCTATCTTCAGTTGCAACATGCACATTCACATTGGTGATCCATAAATGGACTTCAAAGACTATTACAAGATACTCGGCGTAGAGCCCACTGCGGACGACAAGGCGATCAAGGCCGCTTACCGCAAATTGGCGCGCAAGTATCACCCCGATGTCAGCAAGGAGCGCGACGCCGAAGAAAAATTCAAGGAGGCCAACGAGGCCTATGAGGTGCTGGGCGACGCGCAGAAACGTGCCGAGTTCGACGAAATTCGCAAGTACGGCGGCCAGCATGGCCGGCCGTTCCAGGCACCACCGGGTTGGGAAAACCGTGGCGGTGGCGGCGGCTTCGAAGGCGGCGACTTCTCCGACTTCTTCAGCTCGATCTTCGGTGGGCGCAGTGCTGGTGGCAACCCCTTCGGTGGCGCCCGGCAGCAGCAACGCAGTGCCGGTAGGCGGGGGCAGGACGTGGAGCTTGAACTGGCAGTATTCCTTGAAGAGACCCTGAGCAAGGAGTCCAAGCAGATCAGCTTCCAGGTGCCGCAAACCAATGCCATGGGCCAGCGCACCGGCTTCACCACCAAGACCTTGAACGTGAGGATTCCTGCCGGGGTGACCGACGGCGAACGCATCCGCCTCAAGGGCCAGGGCGCGCCGGGCAGCGGTGGCGGGGCCAACGGTGACCTGTTCCTGACCATCCGCATGGCACCCCACCCGCTGTTCGATGTCGAAGGTCATGACCTGATCATCACTGTGCCGTTGGCACCGTGGGAGGCGGCCCTGGGCGCCAAGGTGGCGGTGCCGACCCTGGATGGCAAGATCAACCTGACCATCCGCCCTGACAGCCAGAGCGGCCAGCGCCTGCGTGTACCGGGCAAGGGCCTGGCGAACAAGCAGGGAGAGCGCGGCAACCTTTATGCGCAGCTCAAAGTGGTCATGCCGCCTGCGTCGGACGAATCTGCCCGCGAACTCTGGACCAAGCTTTCCGAGAAAGCTGCGTTCAACCCGAGGACACAATGGAGTAAGTGATCATGAGCAGCACCCTGATCGTTCAACTGGACATGCGTACCCTGTGTCAGGAAGCCGATGTCACGGCTGAATGCGTGATCGAAATTGTCGAGCACGGCATTGTCGAACCTTCCGGGCGAACGCCGGAGGACTGGCTGTTTGACGATCAGGCGCCGCTGGTGGCCAAACGAGCGGTGAAGCTGCACCAGGAGCTGGAACTGGAGTGGGAAGGGGTGGCGCTGGCGCTGGAGTTGTTGCAGGAAGTGCAGCAGTTGCGCAGTGAGAACAGCATGCTGAAGCAGCGGCTGGGCCGGTTTATCCAGATGTAGGTTCCCTTGCCGACATCTGTGGGGGCGACACAAGGCCGCTCCCACAATGGACCGCATTTCAGGTCGGTTCGGCGCCCGGGTTCAGCACCAGCTGCATGAAGGTCAGATCCAGCCAGCGGCCAAACTTCACCCCCACCTGCGGCATCTGTCCGGTCACCACGAAGCCCAGTCGCTCATGCAGGCGCACCGACGCTGCATTGCCACGCTCGATCGCTGCCACCATCACATGCTTGCCACACCCGCGGGCGCGCTCGACCAGCGCCGCCATCAACACCGGCCCCAGCCCTTTGCCGCGCTGGTCACTGCGGACGTACACCGAGTGCTCAACGGTCAGGCGAAAGCCCTCGAACGGCCGCCAGTCGCCAAACGAGGCATACCCCAGCACGCCGGTTTCATCGACCGCCACCAGAATCGGGTAGCCCTGCTGCGCGCGCGCTTCAAACCAGGCCTGGCGGTTGCCGAGGTCTACCGGGGTTTCGTTCCAGATCGCCGTGGTGTTGAGCACCGCGTCGTTGTAGATGTCGAGTATGCCTGGCACATCGGTGGGCAGGGCATCGCGGATTTCGTAGCTCATGACAGCGTCTCGCAAGATCGTTGCTCGCAGATTAAATGGTTACCAGCCCGCGTACACCTTCGGCTTGCATGTTTTCGCCGCGACCGCGCTGGATGATTTCGCCGCGGGCCATGACCAGGTACTGGTCAGCCAGTGCTTCGGCGAAGTCGTAGAACTGCTCCACCAGCAAAATTGCCATGTCGCCACGCTCGGCCAGGCGGCGGATGACCGCGCCGATCTCCTTGATCACCGAAGGCTGGATGCCTTCGGTCGGCTCGTCGAGAATCAGCAGGCGCGGGCGGCTGGCCAGGGCGCGGCCGATGGCCAGCTGTTGCTGCTGGCCGCCAGAGAGGTCGCCACCACGGCGCTGCTTCATCTGCTCCAGCACAGGGAACAGTTCGTAGATGAAGGCCGGTACCTCGCGGGCTTCGCGGGCGGGGAAGCGCGACAGGCCCATCAGCAGGTTTTCCTCGACGGTCAGGCGCGGGAAAATTTCGCGGCCCTGGGGCACGTAGGCGATACCGGCCTGCACTCGTTGCTGCGGTTTGAACGCGGTGATCGGCTTGCCTTCCCATTCGATGCTGCCGTCACGGGCGGGCACCAGGCCCATCAGGCAGCGCAGCAAGGTGGTCTTGCCCACGCCGTTACGGCCCAGCAGGCAGGTCACTTCGCCGACCTTGGCTTCGAAGGACAGGCCACGCAGGATGTGGCTGCCGCCGTAGTACTGGTGCAGGGTGTCGATCTTGAGCATGTGAGAGTTCCTGAAAGGGATGCTGTGCCTGTGCCGGCCTCTTCGCGGGCAAGCCCGCTCCTACGACGGGAACCGCCCCATGGCATTACGCCCCCTGTAGGAGCGGGTTTACCCGCGAAGAGGCCGGTACAGGCGCCAAAAATTCAAATCCGGTCAGCGGCCCAGATACACCTCGACCACCCGCTCATCTGCCTGCACCTGCTCCAGCGAGCCCTCCGCCAGCACGCTCCCCTGGTGCAGCACGGTCACATGGTCGGCAATGCTGCCGACAAAGCCCATGTCATGCTCCACCACCATCAGCGAATGCTTGCCGGCCAGGCCCTTGAACAGCTCGGCGGTAAACTCGGTCTCGGCGTCGGTCATGCCGGCCACCGGTTCATCCAGCAGCAGCAGTTGCGGCTCCTGCACCAGCAGCATGCCGATCTCCAGAAACTGCTTCTGCCCGTGCGACAGCAAGCCGGCCTGGCGCTGGGCCAGCGGCAGCAGGCGCAAGGTGGCCAGCACTTCCTCGATGCGCTGGCGCTGGTCACCGCTAAGGCGTGCGGCCAGGCTGGCCCACACCGACTTGTCGGTCTTCAGCGCCAGTTCCAGGTTCTCGAATACGGTCAGCGCCTCGAACACTGTGGGCTTCTGGAACTTGCGGCCAATGCCGGCCTGGGCGATCTGGTATTCGCTCATGCGGGTCAGGTCGAGGGTATCGCCGAAGTAAGCCGTGCCGCTGTCGGGACGAGTCTTGCCGGTGATTACGTCCATCATCGTGGTCTTGCCGGCGCCGTTGGGGCCGATGATGCAGCGCAGCTCGCCCACCCCGATGTACAGGTTCAGCGTGTTGAGCGCCTTGAAACCATCGAAGCTGACGCTGATGTCTTCCAGGCTCAGCACCGTACCGTGGCGGGTGTCGAGGCCGGCCTTGCGGCTCTGGCCCAGGCCAATCGCATCGCGCCCGGCGCCGAGGTTGTCGAATACCGGTTCCAGCATGAATTCCGGGTGGACTGGGGGCACGCCTCTCATGGCTGGCTCCTTTTCTTCAACAGGCCGACCACGCCCTTGGGCAGGTACAGGGTGACGAGGATGAACAACGCGCCGAGGAAGAACAGCCAGAACTCGGGGAAGGCCACGGTGAACCAGCTTTTCATGCCATTGACCAGGCCGGCACCGAGCAGTGGGCCGATCAGCGTGCCGCGCCCGCCCAAGGCTACCCAGACGGCGGCTTCGATCGAGTTGGTCGGCGACATCTCGCTGGGGTTGATGATGCCCACCTGCGGCACGTACAGCGCACCGGCCAGGCCGCACAGCACGGCGCTCAGTACCCATACCAGCAGCTTGAAGCCGCGCGGGTCGTAGCCACAGAACATCATGCGGTTTTCAGCGTCACGCACGGCGGTGAGCAGGCGGCCGAACTTGCTGCGGGTCAGGCGCCAGCACAGGTACAGGCTGGCCAGCAGCAGGGCCACGGTCAGCAGGAACAACACCGCGCGGGTGCCTTGGGCCGCAATGTCGAAGCCGAGGATGGTGCGGAAGCTGGTGAAGCCGTTGTTACCGCCGAAGCCGGTTTCGTTGCGGAAGAACAGCAGCATGCCGGCAAAGGTCAGGGCCTGGGTCATGATCGAGAAGTACACGCCCTTGATCCGCGAGCGGAAGGCGAACCAGCCGAACACCAGCGCCAGCAGCCCGGGCGCCAGCACTACCAGGCACAGGGCCCAGGCGAAATGCTGGGTCCCGGCCCAGTACCAGGGCAGCTCGGTCCACGACAGGAAGGCCATGAACCCGGGCAGGCCGTCGCCGGCTGCCTGCCGCATCAGGTACATGCCCATGGCGTAGCCGCCCAGGGCGAAGAACAGGCCATGGCCCAGCGACAGCAGCCCTGCATAACCCCAGACCAGGTCCAGGGCCAGGGCGACGATGGCGTAACAGAGAATCTTGCCGACCAGGGTCAGGGTGTAGGCCGACACCTGCAGGGCGTGGTCTGCCGGCAGCAGTGAGCACAGTGGCAAGGCCACCAGCAGCAGGACGACGACGGCACCGATGGCAAGGGTCAGGCGTGGGCCGGCCTTTTGCGTAGCAGTGACAAGCAGTGGCTGGTTCATCAGTCGATTACCCGTCCCTTGAGGGCGAACAGGCCTTGCGGGCGTTTCTGGATGAACAGAATGATCAACGCAAGGATGAGGATCTTGCCGAGCACGGCACCGATCTGCGGCTCCAGCAGCTTGTTGGCGATGCCCAGGCCGAACGCGGCCCAGAGGCTACCGGCCAGCTGCCCGACGCCGCCGAGCACCACCACCAGGAACGAGTCGATGATGTAGCTCTGGCCCAGGTCCGGGCCGACATTGCCCACCTGGCTCAAGGCCACGCCACCGAGCCCGGCGATACCCGAGCCAAGGCCAAAGGCGAGCATGTCGACGCGCCCGGTGGACACGCCGCAGCAGGCGGCCATGTTGCGGTTCTGGGTGACTGCGCGCACGTTCAGGCCCAACCGGGTACGGTTGAGCAGCAGCCAGGTGAGCAGCACAACGGCCAGGGCGAAGCCGATGATGACCAGGCGGTTGTATGGCAGCACCAGGTTGGGCAGCAGCTGGATGCCGCCGGAGAGCCAGGCCGGGTTGCTCACCTCGACGTTCTGCGCGCCGAACAGCAGGCGGATGGCCTGGATCAGGATCAGGCTGATGCCCCAGGTGGCCAGCAGGGTTTCCAGTGGGCGGCCGTACAGGTGGCGGATCACCGTGCGCTCCAGCGCCATGCCTACCCCGGCACTGACGGCGAACGCCACCGGCAGGGCAATCAGCGGGTAGAACTCGATGGCGCCTGGGGCGAAGCGCTGCAGCAGTACCTGGACCATGTAGGTGCTGTAGGCGCCGAGCATCAACATTTCGCCATGGGCCATGTTGATCACCCCGAGCAGGCCGAAGGTGATCGCAAGGCCCAGCGCTGCCAGCAGCAGGACCGAACCCAGCGACAGGCCGCTGAAGGCCTGGCCGAGCAGTTCGCCGACCAGCAGTTTGCGTTTGACCTGGGCCAGGCTCGTTTCGGCGGCTGTGCGCACGCCCGGGTCGCGTTCCGCATCGGGCTGCAGCAGGGCTTCGAGGCGGGTGCGGGCCAGCGGGTCGCCGGTTTCACCCAGCAGGCGCACGGCGGCCAGGCGTACCGCAGGCTCGCTGGCGCCCAGTTGCAGGTTGGCCAGTGCCAGGCCGAGGGCGGCCTGCACGGCGGCGTCCGGCTCGCTGGCGAAGCGCCGGTCAAGGAAGGCCATTTGCGCGGGTTTTGCGGTTTTTTGCAGTTGTTGTGCGGCGGCCAGGCGGGTGTCGCTGTCGTCGCTGAGCAGCTGATGGCTAGCCAGGGCGTTGTTGATCAGGCCGCGCAGGCGGTTGTTCAGGCGTACCTTGCGCGTGTCATCGGTGGCGATGCGGCCCTGGCGCAGGTTTTCCAGTAGCGGCAGACGCGCGGCATCGGGTTGCGCCGCCCAGCCTTCGAGCAGGCGGGCCTGCTCGGCGGGCTTGGCGGTGAGAAAGAATTCGCCCTCGCTGGCGTGGGTTGCCAAGGGCATTAGCAGGAGAAGTGTGAGCAGGAGTCTGAGCATGCGGGCAATCCTGGAAATCGGTGTTGGATTCTTCGCGGGTAAACCCGCTCCTACAGGGATTTCATCGGTCCAGAGGGCAGTGGGGAACCTGTGGGAGCGGGCAAGCCCGCGAATGGGCTGCAAAGCAGCCCCATGCACTCAGTTACCTTTCACGGCGTAATCTGGCCGCTTGTCATTGCCCGGAATGAACGGGCTCCATGGCTGCGCCCGCAGTGGCTGCTCGGTTTCCCACACCACGCTGAACTGCCCGTCATCCTGAATCTCGCCGATCATCACCGGCTTGTGCAGGTGGTGGTTGGTCTTGTCCATGGTCAGGGTGAAGCCCGACGGTGCCTCGAAGCTCTGCCCGGCAAGCGCTTCACGCACCTTGTCGACGTCGGTGGACTTGGCTTTTTCCACCGCTTGCGCCCACATGTGGATGCCTACGTAGGTGGCTTCCATGGGGTCGTTGGTCACGGCCTTGTCAGCACCCGGCAGGCCCTTGGCCTTGGCGTAGGCCTTCCAGTCGGCGACAAATTTCTGGTTGACCGGGTTATCCACCGATTCGAAGTAGTTCCATGCCGCCAGATGGCCCACCAGCGGTTTGGTGTCGATGCCGCGCAGTTCCTCCTCGCCCACCGAGAAGGCCACCACCGGCACGTCGGTGGCCTTCAGGCCCTGGTTGGCCAGTTCCTTGTAGAACGGCACGTTGGAGTCACCATTGACTGTGGAAATGACCGCGGTCTTGCCGCCGGCGGAGAACTTTTTGATGCTGGCGACAATGGTCTGGTAATCAGCGTGGCCAAACGGCGTGTACACCTCTTCGATGTCCTTGTCGGCCACGCCTTTGCTGTGCAGGAATGCGCGCAGGATTTTGTTGGTGGTGCGCGGGTAGACGTAGTCGGTGCCCAACAGGAAGAAGCGCTTGGCGCTGCCGCCGTCCTCGCTCATCAGGTATTCCACGGCCGGGATGGCCTGCTGGTTCGGGGCGGCGCCCGTGTAGAACACGTTCGGCGACATTTCTTCGCCCTCATACTGCACCGGGTAGAACAGCAGGCCGTTGAGTTCTTCGAACACCGGCAGAACGGACTTGCGCGACACAGAGGTCCAGCAGCCGAACACCACGGCCACTTTGTCCTGGGTCAGCAGTTGGCGGCTCTTTTCAGCGAACAGCGGCCAGTTGGAGGCCGGGTCGACCACCACCGGTTCCAGCATCTTGCCGTTCACGCCACCCTTGGCGTTGATCTGCTCGATGGTCATCAGCGCCATGTCCTTGAGCGATGTCTCGGAAATGGCCATGGTCCCGGAAAGCGAATGCAGGATACCGACCTTGATGGTCTCGGCGGCCTGGATACTCCAGCTCAGGCCCATCGCCGCAATCGATGCGCTGAGGGTAAGGGCCTTGATCAGACTGCGACGCTTCATGTGCTCTCTCCGCTGAGTTTTTTATGGTGTTGGGCAAGCGGGGAGGGCGTTGCAAGGGGTGTGCCTAGTGGAGAAAGGTGCGGGATAGAGGGGTTGTGCGAGGTGTTGGGGCGTTGGTTGGATCCAGGTTGGTGCCTGATGGATTTGTGTGCACAGGATTGGGGCTGCAGAGCAGCCCCAGAGGCCATCAGCCGTTATGCACAGCCGTGCGGGGATGGCGCCTGCTGCGTACGAGCTGGTAGGTCACCGCCAGCAATACAAACCAGATCGGCGTTACCACCAGCGCTGAACGCGTATCTGCCTCCAGGCTCAGCAACACCAGGATGAACGCAAAGAACGACAGGCACACGTAGCACATGAAGCGCCCGCCCGGCATCTTGTAGTTCGAGGCCTGATGCAGTGCCGCACGGTTTTTGCGGTACTTCAGGTACGACAGCAGGATCAGCGTCCACACGAACATGAACAGCACCGCCGAGACGGTGGTGACCAGGGTGAACGCCTCGACCACGTTCGGTACCAGGTAAATCAGCACCGCACCGAGCAACAGGCAGGTGCACGAGAAGTACAGGCCGTTGGCCGGCACCGAACGGCTCGACAGTTTTTCGAAGGCCTTGGGCGCGTCACCTTCCTGCGACAGGCCGTAGAGCATGCGGCTGGTGGAGAATACGCCGCTGTTGGCCGACGAGGCCGCCGAGGTCAGCACCACGAAGTTGATGATGCTCGCCGCCGCTGGCAGGCCTGCCAGCACGAACAACTCAACGAACGGGCTCTTGCCTGGCACCACGTCGCGCCACGGGGTTACGGCCATGATCGCGATCAGCGCCAGCACATAGAACACGATGATACGGATCGGGATCGAGTTGATCGCCCGCGGCAGGGTGCGTTCCGGGTTCTTCGCTTCGGCGGCGGTGGTACCCACCAGCTCGATGCCGACGAAGGCGAACACGGCGATCTGGAAACCGGCGAAGAAGCCCATCAGGCCATGGGGGAACATGCCGCCGTCATTCCACAGGTTGGCCAACTGGGCGGTGCGCCCGCTGGGCGAGGTGAAGCCGGTGATGACCATGTACAGGCCGGTGGCAACCAGGCCGAGGATGGCCACGATCTTGACCAGGGCAAACCAGAACTCCAGTTCGCCGAACATTTTTACGGTTACCAGGTTCAGCGACAGCAGCAACCCTACGCAGGTCAGCGCCGGAATCCACTGCGGCAGGTCGGGGAACCAGAACTGCGTGTAGGCGGCGATCGCGACCACATCGGCAATGCCGGTGACCACCCAGCAGAACCAGTAGGTCCAGCCGGTGAAGTAGCCGGCCCAAGGGCCGAGCAGGTCCGCGGAGAAGTCGATGAACGATTTGTAGTTCAGGTTCGACAGCAGCAGTTCGCCCATGGCGCGCATGACGAAGAACAGCATGAAGCCGATAATCATGTAGACGAAGATGATGGATGGCCCGGCCAGGCTGATGGTCTTGCCCGAGCCCATGAACAGACCGGTACCGATCGCGCCGCCGATGGCGATCAGCTGGATGTGGCGGTTGGTCAGGTTGCGTTGCAGGTGCTGTTCATCGGGTGGAGTTGTTGAGGTTTGCGTCATAGGCGGCATTCCCTTGTAGAGGCCAGTCTGCTTGTCAGAGGTAGCCGGGTAGGCTAACACGCGCGTTCCAGTTCGGGGCGCGACAGATCGACTCTACATTTGCGGCTCAGCATTTCGCCTGTACCGGCCTCTTCGCGGGTAAACCCGCTCCTACGAGGCAACGCGGTCCCCTGTAGGAGCGGGTTTACCCGCGAAGAGGCCAGTACAGACAATACAAAACTCAGGCGCTGGCCATCTCCCGGCGGCGTTTAACCACCAGGCTATCCACCCCCCACATCACCACCATCGACACCCCCACCAGCGGGAACATCACCCCCAGCACCAGCATCACTGCCACCGCCACCTTCCAGCGCGGGAGGTCATGGCGCAAAGGCGGTACGCCCAGGCCACCTTCAGGCCGGCGCTTCCACCACATCACCAGCCCGCTCACCGAACCCAGCAGGATCATCAGGCACACCAGCAGGATGATGATCTGGTTCAGCGCCCCGAACATCTTGCCTTCGTGCAGCATCACGCCCAGCTCGGTGGCGCGGGCAACCGGGCTGTAGTCATGCCAGCGCACATCGGCCAGAACCTTGCCGGTGTATTGGTCGACATGCAGGGTAGCGTCGTTGCGCGGGTCGTCGGCGAACACGGCAATGGTGAACACCCCGTCGGCAGTGGTAGGCAGAGTAATGCTGTAGCCCGGCTCGACCTGACGCGAAGTGGCAATGTCTTCGACTTGCTGCAAGCTCACCAGGGGCGCTGCGGGCATGTCCGACATCATGTGGTGCCCGGCATGCTCAGCGTGTGCACCGGACTGCGGCATCGGCGTGTTTTCCATGGCCCAGGGCACAGTCTGACGGTGCGCGCTGTTCAGCTCACGCGCCTGCTGGTCCGACTTGGGCACGTCGTTCCACATGGCGGCCGGGAAGCGGTTCCACAAATCGGCGTACTGCTTGCCCCACAAGCCGGTCCAGGTCATGCCGCTGAGCAGCATCAACAATAGCAAGGCCGAACCCCAAAAGCCGGTTACCGCGTGCAGGTCACGCCACAGCAGCCGGCCGCGTGCCGACAGCCGCGGCCAAAGCACGCCAGCGCCATTGCGCCCGCGCGGCCACCACAGGTACAGGCCCGATACCACCAGCACGATGCCCCAGCCCGCAGCCAGTTCCACCAGCCGGTCGCCGACCGTGCCGACCATCAGTTCGCCGTGCAGGGCGCGGGCGATGGCCTGCAGGTTCTGCTTGCCGTCCTGCTCACCGAGGACCTTGCCGCTGTATGGGTCGACGAACACGTTCAGTTCACGCCCGCCGTCCTGCACCACGAACTGCGCACTACGCTCTGCATTCAGTGGCGGCAGGTATTGGCTGATGTGGCCCTTGGGGTAGGCCTGGCGCACTTCAGCCAGCATCATGTCTGCGCCCTGGCGGTGGTGACCGGCCTCGACCACCATCAGGTCGCGGTACAGCAGCGGGTCGAGCTGGGGCTTGAACAGGTAGATGATCCCGGTGATCGCCAGCAGGATCATGAACGGGGCCACGAACAGCCCCGCATAGAAATGCCAACGCCAGGCCAGGTTATAGAATGAGACGCGTGTTCCTCTCATGGGAACCTCCTTTTTGACCAGCTGAGGGGCGCAACCGAAGCTGCGCCCGTTGTTGTCAGAAGCTGAAGTCGACCTTGGTCCAGAAGGTCCTGCCTGGCTCGTTGACCGGCTGTGGATCTGTAGCCGGGTAGCCAAACCCGGCGTTCCCGGCCAGGTTCAGGTGCTCGGCGTAGGTTTTGTCGAACAGGTTGTCGACCCCTGCGCTGAGCTTGAGGTTGTTGTTCACTTTGTAGGCGCCGTTCAGGGAGAACACGCCGAAGCCGGCGCTCTTGTCGTAGTCCTTGCCGACGACGTTCCCTTGATTTTCGGCAATACGGTTTTGCGCCGCCACCAGCCGCCACAGTGCGCCGAGGCTCCACACATCGCGGCTGTACGTCAGGCCCATGCGGCTTTCCAAGGGAGGCATTTGAGGTAGCGCTTTGCCATCGCTGCTGTTCTTGCCCCAAGCGTAGGCAAGCGTGGCGTCGGCCTTCCAGTTTTCAGTCAGCTGGTAGGCGGCGCCCAGTTCGCCACCCATGATGCGGGCGTCGATGTTCTGCGCCTGCGAGGTGCTCATGCCCATCATGCCTGTGCGGTAGTCGAACAGGATGTAGTCGCGAACCTGCCCGACATAGCCCGAAGCCCAGGCCTCCAGGCGTTCAGTGCGGTACTGGATGCCGAAGTCGAGCTGGGTGGTTTTCTCTGGCTTGATGCCGTCGAAGGCATTGGCCGAGCCGGGTGGTGCCAGCTTGGGTGAGAACAGCTCCCAGTAGTCGGGGAAGCGCTGGGCATGGCCGAGGCCGATGTAGGTGGTGGCCGGGATGGCTGCCAGGTCGTGCTCGTAACGGATGAAGCCGCTTGGCAGGGTATCGGCGCGGGTGTCGCCTTCGGTGGCGCTGGTTTTGCGGAAGTCCCGCGCTGAGGCGCGGTCCAGACGGGCGCCGGTAATCAAGCGGTCTTCTCCGCTGACGTACCAGGTCAGTTCACTGAAGGCGCCGTAGTTGTGGAAGTCGGCGTCCTTGGTCCAGGCCTGGCCCTTGTGTGCGTCCACACCCATACCGCCACGCTGGCGATGTTCGTTGGTTTGCGCGTCGATCCCGCTGATCAACTGCACGTCGGCCCAACGCCAGGTGGCTTTGATGCGTGCGCCCATGGTGCGGCGGTCGACGTTGCTGACCATCGGCATGCCCATCATGCCGCTACCCGACGGTGTGCGCAGGCTGTAGTTGTCCATCACATGGTCGGCGTAGTTGTAGTAGACCTGCGCCTCGACCTTGTCGAGCACCTCGCCGAGGTTGGACTTCTCAAAGCGCAGGCCCAGGCTTTCGCGCTTGAACTGCGAGCCGTCCATGCCGCGCCCGGCGTAGCGGGCTTCGCCATCACCCTTGCCGGCAGTCAGCTCCAGCAAGGTGTCCTGGTCGGGTGTCCAACCGAGGGCGACATCGCCGTTCCACTTGTCCCAGCGCGACGGCACGGTGTCGTTGTTGCCGTCGTGGTAGTCATCCGAACGTGACTGGTTGCCGACGAAGCGGGCATAGGCCTGACTGTTGCCGGCCGCGGCATCCAGCACCTTGTCGAAGCGGCCGTTGGAGCCGGCCAGCAGGCTTGCGTTGACGCGGCTGCCGAGGGTGCCGAATTTCTCTGGTTCGCGCTCGAAGAGGATGGTGCCTGCCGAGCCGCCGGGGCCCCAGATAACGCTCTGCGGGCCTTTGATCACGGTCAGGCGGTCGTAGGTTTCTGGCGAAATATAGGACGTGGGCGCGTCCATGCGATTGGGGCAGGCCCCAAGCATCAGGCCTCCGTTGGTGAGGATGTTCAGACGCGAGCCGAACATGCCGCGCAGTACCGGGTCGCCGTTGGTACCGCCGGCACGGATTGCCGAGAAGCCGGGGATGGTCTTCAGGTAGTCGGCCCCGTCGCTGGCCGGCACTGGCTGGCGCGGGTCTTTCGGGTTGGTGACCACGGTCAGCGGCGAACTCGGGGCCACGGCGGTGATCACCGTCGGGCTCAACTCGGGTGCGTCGTGCACATGGCCTTCATGGCCAGGGTCGGCGGCCAGGGCCATGGGTGCGAGCAGCGAGCCGCACAGGGCGGCGATGGTCCCACGCAGGGACAAGGCAAAAACAGGGGTGCAGCCGGACATAATGATTCCAGTCGATCAGTCATGAGTTAGCGCGAAGCCTCCTGGCTTCGTGCGCAAAATGTGGTTTCAGACGTTGATCGAAGAAGGCGGGGCGCGGCTGCGCGCACCAGGGAATACAGCCTGCCGGGCATGGCCCTGGTGCGTTGGCGCAAGCAGGTGGCTGGTGGGGACGATGCTGCCGGCGCTGAGCGGGCTGAGGGCCTGGGGCAGGGCCGGGCAGTTGAACAACAGGCTGCAGTAACCGCACTTTTCCCACATCACATGCAGCTGGCCATCGCCACCGTGGCCGTGATGGGGGGCGCTGCCATGCTGATGGGCAGCCGCCATCGGCATGTCCATCGGCATGTTCATGCCCGCGTGGTGGTCCATCGGCATCGACTGAGAAATCAGCGGGCCGATGAAGATCATCCACATGGCGAACAGGCTCAGCCATCCGCCACCGGCGCGCCTGAATTCAGGGCGGGTGGTACGGCTGATGCGGCTGCGCGGCAGGCTCATGGCGAGTGCCTGTCAGCAGGTGTCAGTGTGCGTGTTCGTGGGCTTGCGACTGGTCCGCTGGCGCCTGCTTCTGCACGGCCACTTCGACGGTGATATCGCCGGCCTTTTCGAAGTGCAGGGTCAACGGGAAGCGCTTGCCGTCGCTGAGCAGGCTGCGGTCCTTGGGCTGCATCAGCATCACGTGGTACGCGCCGGGGGCAAAGGTCAGGTCCTTGCCGGCAGGCACTACCACGCTGGGCACCTGTTGCATCTTCATGGCGCCGCTGGCGCTCATGGCATGCTCGTGCAGTTGCGCATCATCGCTGATGGGGCTGTCCACGCTGAGCAGGCGGTCGTCGGCCTGGCCATTGTTGTGCACCACGAAATATGCGGCGACGTTAGGCGCGTTGGGTGGCAGTTGCAGCGACCACGGGTGGGCAATATGCAGGTCACCCACGCTGTATTCGTGGGCGTTGGCAAAGGCGCCAGGCAGCAGCAGGGCGGCCATGACGAGGGCGTGCTTGAGCATGGTGAATCTCCGTTTCCGTTCTGGTTCAGGCAGACAGCGTGATGAACTCAGGCTAGCGGAGAGGCACGGGGATTTAGCCCAGGCCAGAGCTGGCGCGGCGTAGGCTGGTACTTGGCAGGTGGCGGCAGCAGCCCGCCGAGCAGTGTCGGCGGGTTGTGCAACTGTGGCGGGTAGCTGGGCAGGGCCAGCAGCGGCACGGCACCGGAGCAGCACCAGCAGTTCATCATGCCGGCGCTGGCATCACTTTGCGGGCCGAGGTCGATCTTGGCCAAGGCCTGGACGTCGACGTTGGCCTTGTTGGCCATGCTGGAACAGAAAGCCCCCCACAGCAGCTGCTCGGCCGGGCCCTTGGGCGCAGCAGAGGACAGCGGCATGGCCAGCAGGTTGAACAGCACTGCAAGGCAGGCTATCCAGGCAATGTGCCGACGTGGGGGCATGGAGAGATCCGGTCAGGAATCGTGGTGGCTATTGTACGGCGGAGTATAGGTAAAAATGCCGGGGTGCGGTGAAGTGACGCAGGGGCCGGGTATCGGGGCTACGCAGCAGCCCCTGGCATGCTCAAACCTTGCCACGCCCCATCAACCCACGCACGGTCTCCTGCAGATCCGCGGGTAACACCACCACCTTGGCATTGCTGCTGCCCGCCAGGTTCTCCATCGCGCCCACATAGCGCTCGCCCAGCAGGTACATGGCCGGTACGGTCTCGTTGCCCACCGCTTCCTTCACCAGCGAAATCGCCCGCGCCGAGGCCTCGGCCAGGCTGATCTGTGCCTCGGCATCCAGCCTGGCCGCCTGCAGGCGCGCTTCTGCTTCGAGGATTGCTGCCTGCTTGGCCCCTTCGGCGCGGGTGACGTCGGCCTTGCGCTCACGCTCGGCCGCGGCCTGACGTTCCATGGCCAGTTGCATGTTTTCCGAAGGTTTGATGTCTTGAATTTCCACTGAGCGCACGGTCACGCCCCAGTCTTCGGTCTGCTCGGACATTGCATCGCGCAGGCGGGCCTTGATCTGCTCGCGGCTGGACAGCGCCTCGTCGAGGTCCATTGCACCGACGATGGCGCGCAGCGAGGTCATGGTCAGGCTGGTGACGGCGAACGAGAAGTCCTGCACGCCATACGAGGCTTTCTGCGGGTCGACTACCTTGGCGAAACACAGGGCGTTGGCGACGATTACCGCGTTGTCCTTGGTGATGATTTCCTGCTGCTGCACATCGAGGATGATGTCCTTGGTCGGCAGGCGGTAGGCGACCACGTCCATGTAGGGGATGACAATGTTGAGGCCTGGCTTGAGGGTGCTGTTGTAGCGGCCCAGGCGTTCGACGATCCACTCCTCGCCCTGGGGCACGATGCGCACCCCCTTGAACACGGTGATCAGGACGAACAGGGCGATGGCGCCGACGACGATGAGGCTGGTCATGCTGCAAAATTCCTTTTAATGCGGATTCAGGCCCGGATAACGCGGGCGGTGTTCCCCTCGATGGCGGTCAGGCGTACCCGTTCGCCGACGGCGATCTGGCTATCGGCGATGCAGGTCCACTCTTCGTTGCCGAGGATCGGCTTCTGGAAGCGTACGCGGCCCTTCTGAAACTCCGACACGGCAGCGGTCAGCAGGCCCACTTCGCCGATCACGCTATCGGCGGTCCAGCGCACATCCGGCTGCTTGCGCCGGAACACTTTGAACCACAGCACAGTGGTGGCCGACGACAGCAGTACCCACAGCAGGACCTGCATGTCCAGTTGCAGGCTGGGGGCGGCGAGCGAGATAAGCGAGACCAGCACGGCGCCGATGCCGAACCAGAGTATGAAGAACGTTGGCAGGACCAGTTCAAGCAGGATCAGCGCGATGCCGAAGACCAGCCAGATCCACCATTGCATTTCCATATGGGTGAAACCTTCCGGGGGAGGGGCGTTGAGTTTAAGGCAGCAGGGCTGCAACAGGCCACTTGGTTAGTTGGAAGAAAAGTCTGAAATCGTTGTAGGAGCGCCTTTGGGCAGCGAAAAGGCAGCACCTAAAGGGCGAGCGCGGTTGCCAGATCCGCCAGTGAGTCGAATGCCCGGTCCACCTCCGGCAGCGTCGGACGTTTCAGGACAAGCACCGGCACGCCAAGCTCCCGCGCCACTTCCAGCTTCGGCTCGGTCGCCACACTGCCGCTGTTCTTGCTGATCAGCACATCGATGTGGCGGCTCTGGAACAACGCCCGCTCATCCTCGATATGGAACGGCCCACGTGCGCCAATCACTTCACAGCGCTCGTTGCCAGGGCATGCCTCCAGCGCACGCAGGGTCCAGAACTGCTCCGGCGGAATCTCGTCCAGGTGCTGCAGCGGCTCACGCCCCAGCGTGAACAGCGGCCTGCGGAACGGCTTCAGTGCTTCGATCAACCCTGCCCAGTCCTCGACTTCTCGCCAGTCGTCGCCTGCTTGTGCCTGCCAGGCGGGGCGACGCAAGGCCCAGCACGGGATGCCGGCGTTGCGTGCGGCGCTGGCGGCATTGCGGCTGATTTGCGCGGCATAGGGATGGGTGGCGTCGATCAGCAGGGTGATCCCTGCTTCGCGCAGGTAGCGGGTCAGGCCCTCGACACCGCCATAGCCCCCGACCCGGACCTGGCATTGCAAGCCCTGTGGCACGCGGCCGATACCGGCCAGGCTATAGACGTGTTGAGGCCCGAGCCGGCGGGCCATAGCCAGGGCTTCAGTGACCCCCCCCAGCAACAGGATGCGCGCGGTCATTGCACACCCGCCTGGCCGACGATGCCGCCTTGGCGGTCGATGGCGAACACTTCCACTTGCACCTGCGCCGGCACGACGCTACGGGCAAAGGCCAGGGCGTGGGCACACACCGCGTCACCCAAGGCAATGCCGGCCGCATGAGCCAGAGCGAGCGCTTGCTGGCTGGTGTTGGCGCCGCTGATGGCAGCCTGCAACGCCTCGTCAGCGCCAATGTCTGCGGCCCAACCGGCCAGTTGCGGCAAGTCGATGCTGGAGTGACGACTGTGCAGGTCCATGTGCCCGGCGGCCAGTTTGCTGATCTTGCCGAAGCCGCCGCACAGGGTCAGGCGCGGCACCGGTACCTTGCGCAGGTGCTTGAGCACCGCGCCGACGAAATCGCCCATTTCGATCAGGGCGATTTCCGGCAGACCGTAAACGCGGCGCATGGTGTCTTCGCTGGCATTGCCGGTGCACGCGGCTATGTGCGTGTAGCCGTTGGTGTGGGCCACGTCGATGCCTTGGTGGATCGAGGCAATGTAGGCCGCGCAGGAGAACGGCCGGACGATTCCGCTGGTGCCGAGGATCGACAGCCCGCCAAGGATGCCCAGGCGCGGGTTCATGGTTTTCAGGGCCAGTTGCTCGCCATCTTGCACATTGACCGTGACCTCGAAGCCGCCAAGGTAGCCGCACGCGTCGGCCAGGCGTTGCAGGTGTTCACTGATCATGCGCCGAGGCACCGGGTTGATGGCCGGTTCACCCACAGCCAGCACCAGCCCCGGCCGGGTCACCGTGCCCACGCCGCTGCCGGCGACAAAACCAATGCCAGGTTCCGCCAGCAGGCGCACCTGGGTATAGAGCAGGGCACCGTGTGTCACGTCTGGGTCGTCACCCGCATCCTTGAGGGTGCCGGCTTCGGCGCACTCGCCGATCAGGCGGCAGAACTCCAGGCGCATCTGCACGACCTTGCCTTTGGGCAGGGTGATGTCCACCGCATCGTCGCGCTGCCCGGTGAGCAGCAGCTTGGCCGCTGCCAGACTGGTAGCGGTGGCGCAGCTGCCGGTGGTAAGGCCGCTGCGCAGAGGCGCGGGCTGTTCGCGGGTTTCTTCACGCATCGGCGGGTTTCAATACTTCCAGGAGGGTGATCGGCAGTGCCTGGCGCCAGGTGTCGAACGCACCCAAGGGCTGGGCATGAGCGACATGGATGCGGGTCAGCTCACCACCGTGCTGTTCGCGAAAATGCGCCAGGGCCAGTTCGCTTTGCAAGGTTACGGCGTTGGCCACCAGGCGGCCGCCGGGGCGCAGGCTTGCCCAGCACAGGTCCAGTACACCTTCGCGGGTAACGCCACCTCCGATGAAGATCGCATCCGGTTGCTCCAGGCTTTGCAGCGCCGCTGGCGCCTTGCCGCGAACCAGTTGCAGGCCAGGTACACCCAAAGCATCGCGGTTATGCTCGATCAAACCCTGGCGGCCTTCCTCGGCCTCGATGGCCAGGGCCCGGCATGCCGGATGGGCGCGCATCCATTCGATGCCGATCGAGCCGCAGCCCGCGCCCACATCCCACAACAGTTCGCCAGGCTGCGGTGCCAGCCGCGCCAGAGTAATGGCGCGGACATCACGCTTGGTCAACTGGCCATCGTGCCGGAATGCGGTGTCTGGCAACCCGGCCAGCCGGTGCAGGCGGGGCGCATCGGGTGTAGCCAGGCATTCGATGGCTACCAGGTTGAGTGCCGCGATCCCGGTGTGCGGCCAGTCCTGGGCGGTGCCGGCCAGTGCGCGTTCGTCCACGCCCCCCAGGTGCTCGAACACCTGCAGGCGGCTTGGGCCGAAGCCTTGCTCGCGCAACTGCGCGGCAATTGCCGCCGGGCTGTCGCCATCGTTGCTCAGCACCAGCAGGCGCATGCCGCTGTGCAAGTGGGCATTGAGCGCTGCCAGGGGGCGGGCCACCAGCGACACCACCTGCAGGTCCTGCAGTGGCCAGCCCAGGCGGGCAGCGGCCAGGGCGCAGGAAGAGGGCATCGACAGCACGCGCATTTCTGCAGCAGGCACCTGGCGCGCCAGGCTGGCGCCGACGCCGTAGAACATGGGGTCGCCGCTGGCCAGCACGCACACCGGCTCGCCGCGAAGGCTCAACACCGGGGCCAGCGAGAACGGGCTGGGCCAGGCCAGTTGTTCAGCGGTCACGCAACGTGGCAGCAAGGCCAACTGGCGCGGGCTGCCGAAGACCCGCCCAGCGCCCAGCAGGGCGCGTCGGGCTTGCTTGCCCAGGCCGCTGAAGCCGTCTTCACCGATGCCTACTACCGTCAGCCAGGGTGTCATGTATTTCAATCCGCCATTTTTGGGGCCGCTTCGCGCCCCTTCGCGGGCAAGCCCGCTCCTACAGATACAGTGCAGCATGTGCGGCCTGCAGTGATCCTGTGGGAACGGGCGAGCCCGCGAAGAAGGCGACGCGGTCCTGAATTTCTACTTAATCGCCGAGGATGCTCGACCACCGGCTTTTCATGCCGCCGGACAAAGCAGGCATAATACCGCGCCTTCTACACTCAAGCGCATTTTCACAGACTGCCGGATGCCCCTTTGACGCAGGCCCATGCCCCCCACGTATCGCCCCGCCCCTCGGCCTGCCCGGGGTTGTGGCGCATTGTCAGTGCCCGTGATGGCGGTATCTGCCGCATCAAGCTGCCGGGCGGCCTGCTGCTGGCCGAGCAGGCCGAAGCCGTGGCGGCGGCGGCCGAGCGCTTTGCTGGCGGCGTGATCGAGGCTACCAACCGTGGCAACCTGCAGATTCGCGGCATCGGTAACGAGCACCGAGCCCTGGTCGACACCCTGCTCGCTGCCGGCCTGGGCCCACGCGAGGCTGCCGGTGACGATGTGCGCAACCTGATGCTCAGCCCGCTGGCCGGGCATGACCCGGCGATGCTGCTGGATGCCAGGCCGCTGGCCGGGCAGATCCTTGACCTGTTGGAAGGCACCCCGCGCTTTCACCAGTTGTCGGCCAAGTTCGCCGTGCAGCTGGATGCAGGCGAGCGCCTGGCGATGCTCGAACACCCCCATGACCTGTGGCTGTCGCCCCTGCACCTGGAACAGCAGACCTGGCTGGCGTTTGGCCTGGCAGGTTGCCCGGCAGAGGGCCAGGTGCTCGGTGCGGTGCCGCTGGCGCAGGGCCTGATGCTGGTGCGCGCCGTGCTGGAGCGCTTCCTCGATCTGGCATCCCCGGCGCAGACGCGCATGCGCCAGCTGCTTGAGGTGTACCCGACAGCTGATTTTGTTGCTGGGCTCGGTCTGGACATCCGCCGCGATGCCGCCGTGCTCACATGGCGGCGTGAACAGCACCGCACCTCGTGGTTGGGCAGGCTGCCCCAGGCGCAGGGTATTGCCCTTGGCGTCGCCCCGCCGCAAGGCCGCCTGACCCCCGCGATGCTGCGCGTTGCCGCACGTATTGCCCGTGAACTGGGCGATGCCAGCATGCGCCTTAGCCCTTGGCAAAGCCTGGTGCTGACCAACCTGCAAGAACAACACCTCGATCAGGCCCTGGCCGAACTGTCTGCGCTGGGGTTGCTGTGCCACGACCATGAACCCCTGGCGCGTATCAGCGCCTGCACCGGTGCCAGCGGCTGCGCCAAGGCCCTTGCCGAGACCAAGGCCGACGCGGTTGTCCTGGCCGCGCTGCTGGGCCCTGGCGTGCCGGCCAGCGTGCACCTGTCCGGCTGCCCCCGTTCCTGTGCTGTGGCCCATGTTGCCCCGGCCACCTTGCTGGCCCGTTCCCCGGGCCGTTACGACCTGTACCTGCGTGATGCGCGCCAGCCGGGTTTCGGTGCCCTGCGCGCCACCGACCTTACCTTGAATGAAGCAGGCGCCATGCTCGACCTGCCGACGGAGCACCTTGATGATTGACTACATCCGCGATGGTCAGGAGATCTATCGCAACTCCTTCCGGATCATCCGCGAGGAAGCCCGACTCGAGCGGATCCCCGCAGACCTTGAAAAGCTCGCCGTGCGCGTGATCCATGCCTGTGGCATGGTCGACGCCATCGATGGCCTGCAGTTCTCCGAAGGTGCCGGCCGGGCCGGGCGCGAGGCGCTGCTCAACGGCGCGCCGATCCTGTGCGATGCGCACATGGTGGCCGAAGGCATCACCCGGGCCCGCCTGCCAGCCGACAACAAAGTCATCTGCACCCTGCGTGACCCGAGCGTGCCGGGCATGGCCAAAGACGCCGGCAACACCCGCTCCGCCGTAGCCCTGGAACTGTGGCGCCCGCACCTGGAAGGCAGTGTAGTGGTCATCGGCAATGCCCCTACCGCGCTGTTCTACCTGTTGGAAATGCTTAATGCCGGCGCGCCAAAACCGGCGCTGATCCTCGGTTTCCCGGTCGGTTTCGTCGGCGCTGCCGAGTCCAAGGCCATGCTCGCCGCCGACAGCCGTGGCGTGCCGTTCGTGATCATGCAAGGCCGCCTGGGCGGCAGCGCGATGGCCGCTGCGGCGGTCAACGCCCTGGCTACGGAGGTGGAATGATGGCCCCGCGTGGACGGCTGCTTGGCCTGGGCGTGGGCCCTGGCGATCCTGAACTGATTACCCTCAAAGCCCTGCGCCTGTTGCGTGAGGCGCCGGTGGTCGGCTACTTCGTGGCCAAGGGCAAGCGTGGCAATGCCTTCGGCATTATCGAGGCGCATCTGCAGCCCGAGCAGACCCTGCTGCCGCTGGTCTACCCGGTCACCACCGAAGTACTGCCGGCGCCGCTGTCCTATGAGCAAGTGATCAGCGACTTTTACGACGAAGCCAGCGTACAGGTGGCCGAGCATCTGGATGCCGGCCGCGACGTGGCGGTGATTTGCGAAGGCGACCCGTTCTTCTATGGCTCCTACATGTACTTGCATGACCGCCTGGCGCAGCGCTACGAGGCCGAAGTGGTTCCCGGTGTCTGCTCGATGCTCGGTGGTGCTTCGGTGCTGGGGGCACCGCTGGTGTACCGCAACCAGAGCCTGTCGGTGTTGTCTGGCGTGTTGCCCGCCGAAGAGCTCAAGCGCCGTCTGGCCGACGCCGATGCAGCGGTGATCATGAAACTTGGACGCAACTTCCCCAAGGTGCGCGAAGTGCTGGCCGAACTGGGCCTGGATCGGCGTGCGCTGTATGTGGAGCGGGCGACCATGGCCAACCAGAAGATCGTGCCGCTGGACCAGGTCGACCCGCAGTCGTCACCCTACTTCTCGCTGATCATCGTGCCGGGGGAAAAATGGCAGGGCTGAACATGCACAAGGCACCGGCCATCGTCATTCTCGGCCCGGGCAGCCTTGCGACAGCGCAGCGTATCCAGGCCTGTTATCCACAGGCCACGATCCATGGCCTTGAGGGGCGTGTCGAGGGTGCGGACCAGTCGTACGCGTCCTTCGGCGATACCCTGCGCGGGTTGTACCAGCAAGACACGCCGATCATTGCGTTGTGCGCCGCGGGTATCGTCATCCGCAGCCTGGCCAGCCTGCTCAGCGAGAAGGGCAGCGAGCCGCCGGTCCTGGCCGTGGCCGAGGATGGTAGCGCGGTAGTGCCGTTGCTTGGAGGCCTTGGTGGGGTGAACGTGATGGCGCGCGAAATCGCTGACGCATTGGGCGTTTCCGCTGCCATCACCACCAGTGGCGAGCTGCGCTTCGGTACTTGCCTGCTGAACCCGCCGCAGGGCTATGCATTGGCCGACATCGAGCAAGGCAAGCGCTTTGTATCCGACCTGCTGGCGGGTGAGTCTGTGCGCATCGAAGGTAACGCCCCGTGGCTGCAGCTGGCGCAGTTGCCCGCCAGCGAAGTGGCGCAGCGCACCATTCATGTGGGGCATCAGGCGCGCCCGGCCAACCGCGACGAGCTGCTGATCCACCCGCGCCTGGTGGTGGTGGGCGTTGCAGGTGGCAATCTGCACAGTATTCGCGCAGCACTGCAGCAGGCCGGCATCGCCGAGCCCTCGGTAGCCTGCGTACTGGCAGACGAGCGAACCATGGCCGACAGCGCGTTGCACGAAGCTGCGCAGGCCCTGGGTGTCCCCTTGCGCTTCGCCACCCGCCCTGGCGATGTGGCCAGCATGGTCGCTGCGGCGGTGCCCGATTGCGAGTTGATAGCGCTTGAAGAAGTCGTGGTCGCGGTGGCGCCTGCCCCGGTCGAGGTAGCGCAGGTCGGCCGCCGTCGCGGTCGCCTGGCTGTCATCGGCCTTGGCCCAGGTGCGGCGGAACTGATGGTGCCGGCGGTCAAGGCCGAACTTGCGCAGGCCGAAGATGTGCTCGGTTACGAAACTTACGTGCGCATGGCTGGCCCGTTCCGCAGCGACCAGGTGCTGCACTGCACAGACAACCGCGAAGAGATGCAGCGCGCCCGGCATGCCTTCGAACTGGCAGCCCAAGGCCGTTCGGTGGTGGTGGTCTCGTCGGGTGACCCGGGCGTTTTCGCCATGGCCGCTGCGGTGCTAGAAGCATTGCACGAATCCAGCGACCCCACCTGGCATCGCGTTGACCTGCAGATCTTGCCGGGGGTATCAGCCTCGCTGGCAACCGCCGCCCAGGCAGGTGCACCGCTGGGGCATGACTTCTGTGTGATGTCGCTGTCGGACAACCTCAAGCCCTGGTCGATCATTGAAAAACGCCTGGACCTGGCTGCCCAGGCCGACCTGGTGCTGGCCTTCTACAACCCGATCTCCAAGGCCAGGCCGCACCAGCTCGGTGTGGCCTTGGAGGTAGTGCGCCGACACCGTGACGGGAACACGCCTGTAGTCCTGGGCCGTGACATCGGTAGGCCGGGGCAGACGCTGAAGGTAGTCACCTTGGCCGAGCTGCTGCCAGAAATGGTCGACATGCGCACCATGGTGCTGGTTGGATCCTCCACTACCTGCACCTTCGACCGTGCAGATGGCGGGCTCTGGGTTTATACCCCACGCTGGTATGGCGCAAAGCCGTAAGCGGCGGAAACCCGGGCAGATGAGGAACTGCTTCGTGGCAGATTGATGCAAAGGGCACAGGTAGGTTTGCGGCTGGAGCCAATTGGCTTCAACCGTACCCTTCCTGGAGACCTTTCCCATGACGACCGATAAAGAGAAGCTGCAGCTTCAGGTTCTGCCGGACAAGAATCTGTTCGTGTTCCCCGACCAAATGAGTGAGCAAAACCGCGATGCTGCAAAGGCTTGTCATGCCTTGGCTACGCAAGGTGCCAACAGGCAGCATGACCCTATGCGTGAAACGCAGCTTTGGTTCAAGCACTACATCTACCTGATGTCCAAATTGGGCTGGGCGTCAACCAATGTCGACGTACAGCAGCTCACTGAACGCAATATGCACCTTGAGATCAGCAACCTGCTAGGCAAGGGCCTGCAGGCAGCATATGGCGCTTTCACTGGCGATGTGGCAATGGCCCTGGACAATCTCGGCAAAACGGTTGTTTCAGCCTTGGCCGCCAGTACCAAATACGTCGAGTTGCTCAATCGCAAGTCGGTGGAAGATGACCGAACCGAACTGAGCCTGGTCAAGTGTGAGCAAACTGGCGAAGGTCAGGTGGCGATGCTGGTCAGTGCGATCCAGACCGACGCCAAGCCTGACAAGTCTGCCAACTATCTTCTGGCCAAATGGGAAAGCAGCGGCACCTCCAATTTTGTCTGTGGTGCGGTGTTGAATTTCGATAGCCGCCGATACGACAAAGTTCGCGCCATTGTAGAAACCAAACTTGACGACAATGCCCTGCAGGTCCTGCTGGCACTGGAACTCTGACTATGAAGTTGGCCTGTCGACACGGCGTCGACGGGCCTGGAGGGCCTACTGATGCATGCCAATTACACTTTGTGGTTGAACGGCAATAGCCTGGTATTGATCGACAACTCCGTCAGTGCTTCACGAGCAGAAGCGCTGTTGGATGTTCAGCTGGCAGCCTACCTGACCGCTAACAAGGGGCACGCCATTCAGGACGCTGTGTGGCACAAGGAATATCTGCGAATTCAGGGTAACTTCGGCTGCACAGTCGCGACCTTGCATTCCGGCGCCGCGCCTGCTGAACCCGCAGTGGTCTGTGAACCGTGGAAGATGCTGCGGACCAATCTCTTGGCAGGTGTGCCAAGCGCCCTTCAGGGGCCGGTAGCCAAATGCCTCGACGCTTACGCCGCCCAGCCAGACGGCGCTATTGAACAATTGTTATGGGTGGAGTGTGTTCGGCCCCCGGACGATGAGGGTGTGAGCCATGTACGTATGGAGTTACGCCTGATACTGGCTGATTCCGGCGTCATCAGTACCGAGTTGGGCTTTAGCACAGCAGAGAACCTGGCGACGGATTGGCTGTGGCAGCCACTGAAACTTGCAAGTGTCCATCCCGCTCAGCAGTTCGATGCCAATTATTTCACCCATGAAAAAGTGATCAGTTCGATTAGTACGGGCTTGCATGACTCCATCAAGGTCAAGCAATTGCAGTACCGCAGCCAGGTCAAACTTGCGACATCATCAGGAGTCGACAATGAGTGAGTTCAATCAAAATGCCGCCAGTGGCAAACTCGTCCACAGCAGCCTGCTTTCATTCTTGCCAGGTGTTAGCCGCGAAGCCCGTGACGACATCCTGTTGGCCAATGCGTTTGCCCAGCAAGTTGCCTGGGGGGATTTTAACGAAGGCCTGGAGCCGGACTGGTTCAGGAACTACTGGCGTAACCTCGCGTTTCTGGGCTTTGATGGCAAGCTCGCGCCCACTGCGACTCGACCGGGGCCGGACAGGACCAGCCTTGCTGAGCAGGCGCTTGCCCAGGTTCGTCAGAAAGGCTCCGCCGGTCATTATCAATCTGCCCAGTCGTCGCTTCAGGCACTGCGTAATGACAGCCAGACCTTGACCGCGTTTGAATCCCGGGCAGTCTCCAAAGCTGTCGGACGTTTTCAGTTGCTGCCTTGCTCCCAGCAGTCGAGCGGCTTCATCGACATGGTGTTGGTCCACATGGAAATGTCGATGAAAAAGACCTCCAAGGACTTCCTGTTCATGCAGTTGAACAGTGAAGTAAAAATCCTGGACATGCGTGTCGAAGTGATCCACTTCAACTTGCAGGGGTTCCGCGAAGACTACCGCAAGCGGGCCCAGGCCAGTGTCGACAAGCAAAATGGCAAGGCTATCCTTGAGCTGCGGTTGTAGGCCTCCGGCCTACCGGTCTGGACCGCTTAGGCTCTATACCCTAGGGCAGCAGGTAACCGCGAATCCCGGTAAAGATGATCTGTGCTGCCAGGGCGCAGACGAATAGCCCCATCAGGCGGCTGACGATTTGCAAACCCTGGTCACCGAGCAGGCGCTCGATGCCGTGCGATAGATAAAGCACCAGGCCTACGGTAAAGCTGGCCAGGGCAATGCTGACGATGGCCAGCAGTTTTTCATCCCAGTGCGGCTGGCTTACCCCCATCACCAACAGGGCACCGATGGTGCCGGGGCCAACCGTCAGCGGAATGGTCAGCGGTACGATGGTCACATCCTGCTGCACGTTGTCGGCCTGTACCGCCGGCTTGCCCTGGGCCATGCCCAGGGCCGAAATGAACAGCACGCTGCCGGCACCGATGCGGAAGGCATCGGCGGTGATGCCGAAAATACCGAAGATCGCCCGCCCGAACAGGTACAGCATCACGCTGGCGACCAAGGCTGCGAACGCGACCTTCCAGGCCAGTTGCTTGCGCTCCTTGCTGGAGTGGCCGCGGGTCAGGCTGATGAAACACGACAGCACGAAGAACGGGCTGTAGAGCACGAGCATTTTCAGGTAGACGCTGAACAACTCATGGAGCATGAGCAGTGTTCCTTGGGGTTTATGCCGGCGCGGCCTTGTGTCGCGAGGCCGCTCCTGCAAGAGCATTGGATATTGGTCAGGGAGTATGTGCCGGGTCCGCCTTGACTTCCCGATGATTGGCCCAGTATTGAATCAGCTCGCGCAACTGCGACAACTCCACCGGCTTGGCCATGTGCCCGTCCATGCCCGCCAGCCGCGCGCGTTCCTTGTGTTCGGCCAGTATGTGCGCAGTCAGTGCCACCACCGGCGTGCGCTGGCGCTGGTTTTCAGCTTCCCAGGCCCGCAACTGCTGGGTGGCCGAGAAACCGTCCAGTATCGGCATCTCGCAGTCCATCAACACCAGGTCATAATGCTGCGCTTTCATCGCCTGCAAGGCCTCTTCACCATTGCAGGCGGTATCAGGCTTGAGGTTGAGCTTGCCGAGCATGCTGCGGATCACCTTGGTCGAGATGCTGTTGTCTTCGGCGACCAGCACGAGGAAATCGCCTGGCAGGTCAAGCGCCTGGGGGGTGCCAGGCAGGCTGGCAGGCATCGCCTGTTCCCGGCCGCGCTGGGCCAGCTCTTCGGCCAGGGTGGTCTTCAGCGTGTAGCCGGCCACCGGCTTGGCCAGTATTCGCTTGACCCCGGCGTTGCGCGCGATGACTTTGCTCGGCGCATTGCTGATGCCGGTGAGCATCACCACCAGGATATCGTGGTTCAGGCTCGGGTCTTCCTTGATCTTGGCGGCCAGCTGCATGCCGGTCATGCCGGGCATGTTCTGGTCCAGCAGCACCGCGTCGAAGTAGTCGCGCAGGTGCGCCTTGGTGCGCAAAAGGGCCAGGGCCTCCTTGCCTGACGGCACCGCGCTGACGTTCATGCCCCAGGCGCTGCACTGCTGTACAAGCACCTTGCGGCACGTGTCGTTGTCGTCCACCACCAGCACGCGGGCATCGCGCAGCGGGCTGTCGAGGTCCGCCGGTGGCTGTTCCAGGCGCGAAGGGTCCAGCGGTAAGGTCAGCCACAGGGTGTTGCCCATGCCGGTGCTGCTCTTGATGCCGAACTCGCCCTGCATCAGACCGATCAGCTGTTTGGCGATGACCAGCCCCAGGTGGCCGCCCAGCTTGTTGCTGGAAAGGAAGTGGTGGCTGTGCAGCTCGGCCTGCAACAAGGCTTCACGGTCGGCGGCGGGCAACGGCTCGCCGCTGTCCTGCACGGCGATACGCAGGCGTGGCACCTCGCCGCGTTGATCCAGCGCCACCACCAGCAGGATCTCGCCCTGGTCGGTGTTTTTCAGGGCGTTTTCCAGCAGGCTCGACAAGGCCTGGCGCAGGCGCGTCGGGTCTCCGCTGATAACCCGCGGTACTTGTGGCTGGGTGAAGCTGATCAGCTCGATGTTCTGTTGCTCGGCCTTGGCGCGGAAGATGTTCAGGCAATCCTCGATCAGCGCGTTGAGGTCGAACTGCACATCATCCAGTTCGATCTGCCGGGATTCCAGCTTGGAAATGTCCAGAATTTCGTTGATCAGCGTCAGCAGCTCGTTGCCGGCGCTGTGGATGGTCTGCACATAATCACGTTGCTTCACCGACAGCGGTGTGCCCAGCAGCAGTTCAGTCATGCCTAGCACGCCGTTCATTGGGGTGCGGATTTCGTGGCTGATCTTGGCCAGAAACTCGGCTTTGGCGTTGATTTCCGCATCGCTGGCGGCCAGTGCACGGCTGGCGCTGAAACGCTCCTCGCTTATGCGCCGCAGCCGTTCACTGACTGCCAGGTTGAGCAGCAGGCCACTGACCACGGTCAGGCCCAGCAGGATGCACAGCAGCCAGGGTGTCGAGGTGCGTGTCAGGCCCAGCAGGGCTGGCAGCAGTACCAGGCCTCCGAGGTTGAACACCACCATGGCCAGGCTGAACAAGCGCCCGGGAGCATAGCCCTTGTACCAGTGGTAGCTGCTGACCAGCAGCATGCTCACGCTGCCCAGCGCCATCAGGGCGTAGGTCATCAGGTTCAGTGGCAGGGTATCGACGAACAGCAGCACCAGGCCACTGAGCCCGACAATCAGCATCTCACCCTGCAGCAGGCGATTCAGCCGTGGCGAATTGCACGGCGAAAAGAAATGTTGGGTGAAATACAGCCCGGACAGGCCGGCCAGGACCAGCGTCAGGTAGGCAGCAGGCGTTTGCGCACTGTGCCACACATGCCACCAGGGGCCGCTGAGGTTCAGCAGGATCAGACCGCTGAGCAGCATCAGGCCGTGGTATAGCGCCAGGATCAGGGTAGTGCTGGAGCGGGTGTAGAGGAAGCGGATCAGGTTGTGCATGATCAGCATGATCAGGCCGCCGAACAGCATGCCGAACAGCAGCGGCTGGCGTTGGTCCGAGGCCGCTTGGGCCGCAGACTCCAGGCTGATGGCCGGCCGCAGCTGGTGCTCTGAAACCAGGCGCAGATAGATGTCCAGCGGTTGCCTGCTGTTGGGCAGGGGCAATACATGGTCGCTGCCGCGCAGGGTCGGGCTGGCATTGCCGGCCTGGCGCCCGTGGTGCAGCTGACGCAGAAGTTGCTCGCCTTCAAGGGCGTAGAGGTCCAGGCCAGAAAGGTCCGGGGCAAATACCCGCAGCAGTTGCTCCTGGTCACCTGGAGCCAGACGATAGTGCAACCACAAGGCCTGCCCAGCCGGGGCAGCGTCAAGGTCGGCGAGAGGCAGTGGGCTGAACTGGTTGCGATAGCGCTCGGAGCGCACATCGCTCAGTTGCAGGTTGGCCTGTTCGTCGAGCAGAACGGTCCAGCCACCGTCATGTTCGGCCGCAGCCGGAAACATGCAGAGCAGGGTCAGCAAGCTGACGATCAGAACTGAGGCAATCCGAAGCCGACGCACTACGAAATCCCTTCTTGGCCGATGTGCCGGGTACTCACTATGCGCGGCGCGCCAAGTCGAAGGCAAGGCCCATGCCGGGCCCTGTCGACGAGCCGGATGCCGCAAGCTGAATCAGCTACGGCAAACCGGTAATACTTACTGCTGGTGCTCACCGCGCTCGCGGGCGATGGCCCGATAGCCGATGTCGGAACGGTAGAAGCTGCCGTTCCAGCTGACTTCCTTGGCCAGGCGATAAGCCTGCTGCTGCGCGTCGGCAACGGTGCTGCCCATGGCGGTGGCACACAGTACGCGCCCGCCGTTGGTGGTTACCTTGCCATCCTTGAGCGCAGTACCGGCATGGAACACCTTGCCTTCGATCTTGGCGGCAGCGTCCAGGCCGTTGATCACGTCGCCCTTGGCGTAATCGCCCGGGTAACCGCCAGCTGCCAGGACCACGCCCAGGCTCGGGCGCGGGTCCCACTGTGCTTCGACCTTGTCCAGGGCCTTGGCGAATGCAGCTTCCACCAGCAGTACCAGGCTCGACTCCAGGCGCAGCATGACCGGCTGGGTTTCCGGGTCGCCGAAGCGGCAGTTGAACTCGATGACCTTGGGGTTGCCCGCCTTGTCGATCATCAGGCCGGCGTAGAGGAAGCCGGTGTAGACGTTACCTTCCTCGGCCATGCCGCGCACGGTTGGCCAGATCACCTGGTCCATCACGCGCTGGTGCACGTCGGCGGTGACGACCGGGGCAGGGGAGTAGGCGCCCATGCCGCCCGTGTTCGGGCCGGTGTCCTGGTCGCCGACGCGCTTGTGGTCCTGGCTGGTGGCCATGGGCAGCACATTATGGCCGTCGACCATGACGATGAAGCTGGCTTCCTCGCCGTCGAGGAACTCTTCGATCACGACGCGCGAACCGGCTTCACCGAAGGCGTTGCCAGCCAGCATGTCACGCACGGCTGCTTCGGCTTCTTCCAGCGTCATGGCGACGATCACGCCTTTGCCTGCCGCCAGGCCGTCGGCCTTGATCACGATTGGCGCGCCTTTTTCCTGCAGGTAGGCCAGCGCTGGCTCGATCTCGGTGAAATTCTGGTAGTCGGCGGTCGGGATCTTGTGACGCGCGAGGAAGTCCTTGGTGAAGGCCTTGGAGCCTTCCAGCTGGGCCGCGCCCTTGGTTGGGCCGAAGCAGTCCAGGCCGCGGCTGCGGAACAGGTCGACCACGCCGATAACCAGCGGTGCTTCCGGGCCGACGATGGTCAGGTCGACGTTTTTCTCGGCGAAGTCTGCCAATTGTTCCAGGGCGCACACGTCGATGGCGACGTTCTCGCACTTGGCTTCAATGGCGGTACCGGCGTTGCCCGGTGCAACGAAGACTTTCTCGACGCGTGGGTCCTGGGCGACTTTCCAGGCCAGGGCGTGCTCACGGCCGCCGCTGCCGATGATCAAAACTTTCATGTCAAAACCTCGATTCAAGTGATCCCGTGGCTTGCACCGAACACTGTGGGAGCGGGCTTGCCCGCGAATGCGGCGGTGAATCCACCATCGTATTCGCGGGCAAGCCCGCTCCCACAGGATCTCGACTCGCCTCGGGATCCGCGTAATTAGTGGCGGAAGTGGCGCATGCCAGTGAAGACCATCGCGATGCCGGCCTCGTCGGCAGCAGCGATGACTTCAGCATCACGCATCGAGCCACCCGGCTGGATCACGGCGCTGATACCCACTTTAGCTGCATTGTCGATGCCGTCACGGAATGGGAAGAATGCATCCGACGCCATGACTGCGCCCTGCACCTGCAGGCCAGCATGCTCGGCCTTGATTGCAGCGATGCGGGCGGAGTTGACGCGGCTCATCTGGCCGGCGCCGACGCCGATGGTCTGGCGCTGCTTGGCGTAGACAATGGCGTTGGACTTGACGAACTTGGCCACTTTCCAGGCGAATACCAGGTCGTGGATCTCTTGCTCGGTCGGGGCACGCTTGGTGACGATCTTCAGGTCATCGGCGGTGATCATGCCGATATCGCGGCTTTGCACCAGCAGGCCACCGTTGACGCGCTTGAAGTCCCAACCGGCAGCGCGCTCGGCTGGCCACTCGCCGCACTCCAGCAGACGTACGTTCTGCTTGGCAGCCACCACGTCGCGAGCGGCCTGGGAGATTTTCGGAGCGATGATCACTTCGACGAACTGGCGGTCGACAATGGCCTTGGCGGTTTCGCCGTCCAGTTCACGGTTGAATGCGATGATGCCGCCGAACGCCGACTCGGTGTCGGTCGCGTAGGCCAGGTCGTAGGCCTTGCGAATGCCGCCCTCGTCTTCCGGTACTACCGCCACGCCGCACGGGTTGGCGTGCTTGACGATGACGCAGGCCGGCTTGACGAAGCTCTTCACGCATTCCAGCGCGGCGTCAGTGTCGGCCACGTTGTTGAATGACAGTTCCTTGCCTTGCAGCTGGACAGCAGTGGAAATGCTGGCTTCGCCTTTCTTGGCTTCTACATAGAACGCCGCGCTCTGGTGCGGGTTCTCGCCGTAGCGCATTTCCTGTGCCTTGACGAACTGGCTGTTGAAGGTGCGCGGGAACTCGCTGCGCGCCTCGGTGCTCAGGGTGTCCTTGGCCTGGTCGATGGTGCCCATGTAGTTGGCGATCATGCCGTCGTAGGCGGCAGTGTGCTCGAACGCCTTGAGCATCAGGTCGAAGCGCTGGGCATAGGTCAGGCCACCGGCCTTGAGGCCTTCGACGATGCCGGCGTAGTCGCTGGCGTTGACCACGATGGCCACGTCCTTGTGGTTCTTGGCTGCCGAGCGGACCATGGTCGGGCCGCCGATGTCGATGTTCTCGATGGCGGTCGGCAGGTCACAGCCAGGCTTGGAAATGGTGGCTTCGAACGGGTACAGGTTGACCGCAACCAGATCGATCGGCTTGATGCCGTGCTCGTTCATGATGGCGTCGTCGGTACCACGACGGCCGAGGATGCCGCCGTGGATCTTCGGGTGCAGGGTTTTGACCCGGCCATCCATCATTTCGGCGAAGCCGGTGTAGTCGGCCACTTCCACCGCGTTTACGCCGTTGTCCTTGAGCAGCTTGTAGGTGCCGCCGGTGGACAGGATCTCGACACCGAGCTGCTGCAGCTCACGGGCGAATTCGAGGATACCGGTCTTGTCGGAGACGCTGATCAGGGCGCGGCGGACTGGCAGGCGGGTAGTCTGGTCGGTCATTTCGGATTCCAATAACGCGGTGGAGTCAGCAAAAAAGGCGCCTCTGTTCAGGGAGTCGCCTTTTCTGGATGGGATTCTGGCTTACAACAAGTCGTACTGCTTGAGCTTCTTGCGCAGGGTGCCTCGGTTCAGCCCGAGCATCTCGCTGGCCTTGGTCTGGTTGCCCTTCACGTAGTTCATCACGCTTTCGAGCAGGGGCGCCTCGACTTCGGAGAGCACCAGGTTGTACACGTCCGTCACGGTCGCGCCTTCCAGGTGGGCGAAGTAGTTGTGCAGCGCCTTCTCGACGCTGTCGCGAAGGGTCTGGCCCTCTTCGCTCGGCGTGTTGAGGTGCTGTTTCAGGTTGGCGTTGTCGCTCACGGGCGTTGTTCCACTCACAAATGTCTCGGTCATCATCGTCATGCGGCCACCCCTTGTCCGTCCTCTGTCTCAAGGCTCTGTCGACGTTCGCTGAAAAACGCGCGAACGTTGGCGCACTGCGCTTGTGTGTCTTCCAAAGCGTTGAACCGGGCGCGAAACTCCTTGCCGCCGGGTCGTGTTGCCAGGTACCAGCCAACGTGCTTGCGGGCGATACGTACGCCCATCACATCGCCATAGAAGGCATGCAGCGCGGCCAGGTGCTCCAGCAGGATGCGTTCCACTTCGTCCAGTTGCGGCGCTGGCAGGTGTTCGCCAGTGCGCAGGTAATGCTCGATCTCGCGAAAGATCCATGGCCGCCCCTGGGCAGCCCGGCCGATCAACAGGCCATCGACCCCGGTGGTTTCCAGCACCGCCCGGGCCTTTTCTGGCGAGGTGATATCGCCGTTGGCAAAAACCGGGATTGACACCGCCTGCTTGATGGCAGCGATGGTGTCGTATTCGGCTTCGCCGGTGTACAGGTCGGCACGTGTGCGGCCATGCACCGCCAGCGCCTGAATGCCAGCCTGTTCGGCGATCTTCGCCACGTTCAGGCCGTTCTTGTTCGCCCGGTCCCAGCCGGTGCGGATTTTCAGGGTCACCGGTACGTCCACGGCGCTGACCACGGCGTGGAGGATCTCGCTGACCAAGGCTTCATCTCTCAATAAAGCAGAGCCTGCGGCTTTGTTGCAGACTTTTTTTGCCGGGCAGCCCATGTTGATATCGATGATCTGGGCACCCGCTTCGACGTTGGCCTTTGCCGCCGCTGCCATCATCTGCGCATCACCGCCGGCGATCTGCACCGAGCGTGGCTCGGGATCACCTTCATGGATGCGGCGCAGGCTCGACTTGCGGCTGTTCCACAGGCTCATGTCGCTGCTTACCATTTCCGACACCACCATACCGGCGCCCAGGCGCTGGCAAAGCGTACGGAAAGGCTGATCCGTCACCCCGGCCATGGGCGCGAGGATCAGGTTGTTACGTAGTGTGTATTGGCCGATGCGTACCGCCGACATAGGTGATCCCTGTTGTGGGGCCGAATCTTGGAGTTCGAAAAAGGGTTGGCATGATACCCGCTCTCGATGACTGGATAAAGATGGATTTGGATAAAATCTGAACAGTTGCCTGCTTATGCCTTTGCGCTTCAAGCAGCAAGCGACACGCCAAAAGCGGCTACGTTTTGGGCCTCTTGTCTTGTGGCTTGCTGCTGGCCGCTTGTCGCTTATTCCGGCGAACGGAAGCTCAGGCTGTAATTCACGGCCTTCGGCCCCGGGTCGAGGATGTCCAGGGCAATGTGGATCGGCGTCTGGCTGGGCATTTCGCCACGCCCTGCCAGTTCGCCCGACAGGTACTCGCTGGGCTTGAAGCGACGGCTGGCGATCAGTTGGCCATTGAGGTCGGCGAAGCGCAGCTCCAGCAACGGGAACGGCTGGGCGAACGGCGCACGGTTGTAGATGATCGCGTCGACAATCAGGGCGCCCTTGAAGTCCGGGTGGCTGCGCACCACCAGATTGCTGCTCTTGATCCGTGCAATATCGACGCGGGTTGGCACCTGGCAACCGACCATCGGGCAGATCTGCTGGAAAATCGGCCGATACTGGTCCTGGCGGGCCATTTCGTCGAAGTGGAACCATACGTACTGGAAGGCCAGCAGGCCGGCAGCCAGCAGGGTCAGAAAGCCCCACAGCAGGCGCTTGCCCCAGTGGGGTGCGGGTCTTTCCCAGCCCAGCTGCAGCGGGTCGTCGACCACGTCGACCAGCGGCTCCTTGCGCGAGGGGCGCTCAGGTTTGCCGGCAAGGCCTGGTTCCAGGCGCTCTCCGGGCAGCGGCTCGACTGGCTCGTCGTCATGCGCCGAGAGGCGCAGCGCCAATGGCTCGTCGTCACGGGCACTCAGGCCCTTTTCCGGGGTTTCGTCATCGCTGATGCGCAGCGGTTCGCTGAGCGCGGGATGGTCATCGCGTTCGGCCGCACGGTGCGCGGGCGGCTCGCCATCGATGTCCAGGTCAAGGTTGCTGCCCAGGGTCGGCTCGGTGCGCTCGCCGGGTTCAGGCTCCAGGTCCAGTTCCAAGGGCTCAGGCTCCAGTCGTACTGAGCCAGGCTCTGCCGGTTCCTGCGGCGCGTAGGGCTCATCGGTAGCCGTGTCGAAAAGGTCTTCTGCGTGCTCGTCCGGGTGAAGTTCGTCGCGCCGTGCCTGCAGTTGATCACCTAGGCTGGCCGGGCGGGTCGGGGCCGGTTGGCCGCGACCCTCCAGGCGCTCCAGTTCCTTGTCGAGGTCAAGCTCGTCCAGCGCTTGGGCGGTAAGCGCCCAGTCCTGGTCAGGGGAGCTGCCGCGTACACTGATGGCAGGCTCTGGCGCCGGTTCGGCAGGCGCTGCAGGTGCCGACGCCGGTACCACGGGGGCGCTGGTGGGCGCGGCGCGGTTCTGCTCCAGCAACTGCTTGGCGGCATTGAATACCTGCAGGCAATGCCCGCAGCGCACCACACCGCGGGCCACGCTCAACTGGTGGTGGGTGACGCGAAAGCTGGTCTGGCAATGCGGGCACTGGGTGACGAAACTGTCGGTCATGCGGCGATCCGGGAGCTGTGCAGAAATGTATTCTAGGCCCGCTTAGCGACGCCGACCACTGATGCGTACCCAGCCGTCGCGCACGACGATCGGGTCCAGTTCAAAGTCGGCGGCGTAAGCGGCGGCCACTTCTTCACCTTGCTCGGCGAGGATACCCGACAGCGCCAGCAGGCCACCTGGGCGAACCAGGCCGGACAATTGTGGCGCCAGCGACACCAGTGGGCCGGCGAGGATGTTGGCAACCAGCACGTCGGCCTGCATCGCCGGCATGTGCTCGGGCAAGTACAGCGCCAGTTTCTCGTCGGCAATACCGTTGCGTTGGGCGTTGTCGCGCGAAGCCTCGATGGCCTGCACGTCGATGTCGGTACCTACCGCTTCGCGGGCGCCCAGCAGCAATGCAGCGATAGCCAGGATGCCCGAACCGCAGCCAAAGTCCAGCACCTGGGTGCCTTCAAGCTGCTGGCCGTCGAGCCATTCCAGGCACAGGGCCGTGGTGGGGTGGGTGCCGGTGCCAAAGGCCAGGCCCGGGTCGAGCAGCAGGTTCACGGCGTCCTTTTCCGGAGCATCGTGCCAGCTGGGCACGATCCACAGGCGGCGACCGAAGCGCATCGGCTGGAAGTTGTCCATCCAGCTGCGTTCCCAGTCCTGGTCCTCGATCACCTCGGCCTGGTGTTCGGGCAGCTCGGCGCCGGTCAGCAGGCGCAGGTGGGCGAACACCTGTTCAGGGTCGGCATCGGCCTCGAACAGCGCCAGCAGGTGGGTGTGCGACCACAGCGGGGTGGTGTTGAGGTCTGGTTCGAAGATCGGTTGATCTTCGGCATCCATGAACGTGACCGAGACGGCGCCTACTTCAAGCAGCGCATCTTCATAGGTTTCGGCTTGTTCCGGGCTGATGGCCAGGCGTACTTGCAGCCAGGGCATGGCGGGCACCTTTGATAAATCGACAGGGGCAGCCCTAGGCTGCGCGAAGGCTGGCAGTTTACGCGAGTGCGGGGGATTTGTGGATCGGGGGCTGCATAGCAGCCCCTGGGGCATGTATCAGACAAAACAAAGCGACAGCGACTCGGCTATATAAGCAGGCTTCTCTTCACCTTCGATCTCCAGTGTGGCAATCGCCTTGAGTAGCCACTGCCCCGGCTTTTTCTCCACCACCTCGCCCAGCTTTACCTTCAGCCGAACGCGGCTGTCGACCTTGACCGGCTGAATGAAGCGCACGCTGTCCAGCCCGTAGTTCACCACCATCTTCAGCCCTTGCGGCAGGACGAGGATGTCCTCGATTAGCTTGGGGATCAGCGACAAGGTCAGGAAACCATGAGCGATCGTGCCGCCAAACGGGGTTTTTGCCGCCTTCTCAGGGTCGACATGGATGAACTGGAAGTCGCCGGTCGCCTCGGCGAACAGATTGATGCGCTGCTGGTCAATCTTCACCCACTCAGAGTGGCCCAGCTCCTTGCCAACGTACTGCGAAAGCTCTGTAACCGGTACATGGGGCATCGCGGACTCTCCGGGTTGTCAGTTGGTACGAAAGTACAAGATCAGCACGGCGAACCGTTTCAGTCAAGTTGCCCGCTTTTCGGCGAATATCGGTCTCTAGCTGCGCGTGCTTATAATGGCGGCCATGCACGAGGGAGATGCTTATGCTGTTGCGTGGTTTGACCTGGCTGGTGCTGTTCCAGTTGCTGGGGACGGCGATCAATCACCTGTTTGTACCGTTTTTGCCCGGCCCGATCATCGGCCTGTTGTTGTTGCTGTGCTTCCTCATGGCCCGCGGTGAGGTTGGCAAGCCGCTGAACGAGGCCGCCAGCAGCTTGCTGCGCTATCTGCCGCTGTTACTGGTGCCGCCGGCAGTTGGGGTGATGGTATATGCCAAGGACATTGCCGCCGACTTCTGGGCGATTGTCGGGGCCTTGCTGATCTCCTGCCTGGTGACCCTGGTGTTCGTCGGTGTGCTGATGCAGAAGCTCATCCAGCGCCAGGGCAAGCGTGAGGAACAGCCATGATGTTCGACTGGCAGGGCGCGCTCGATGCGGTCATACATCACCCATTGTTCGGTATCGGCATTACGCTGGGGGCCTATCAGGTAGTGCTGGCAGCCTACGAGAGAACCCGCTGGATCTTCTTGCAACCTGTACTGGTATCGATGCTGCTGGTGATCGGCGTGTTGCTGCTGAGCGGTATCGATTACAGCGAGTACCGCAAAAGCACCGAAATCATGAACATCCTGCTGGGGCCCGCCACTGTGGCCCTGGCTGTGCCGCTCTATCTCAACCTGCGGCGTATCCGCCAGCTGTTCTGGCCTACATTTACTACGCTGGTAGTCGGAGGCCTGTTCGCCACGCTCTGCTGCTTGGTGCTGGGCTGGTGGTTCGGTGCCGAGCACATGATCCTGATGACCATGGCGCCGAAGTCCGTCACCTCGCCGATCGCCATGCTGGTGGCCGAGCAGATTGGCGGGGTGGCGGCCCTGGCAGCAGTGTTCGTGTTGATTACCGGGGTGATCGGGGCGATCTTCGGCCCGGCGTTGCTGAGCCGCTTCGGCGTGCACAGCCCTGAGGCGCGCGGCATGTCGCTGGGCGTGACCGCACACGCAGTGGGCACTTCGGTGGCCCTGCAGGAAAGTGACGAATGCGGCGCCTTTGCCGCGCTGGCGATGAGCCTGATGGGGGTGGCTACAGCGGTGTTCCTGCCGCTGGCGGTCAGCCTGGTGGCTTGAGGAGTTGTGATGACGCTACCGCTGTTTCCGCTCAATACCGTGCTGTTTCCTGGCTGCTTTCTCGATTTGCAGATTTTCGAGGCGCGCTACCTGGACATGATCGGGCGCTGCATGAAGCAGGGCGAAGGGTTTGGTGTGGTGTGCATCCTTGAGGGCGAACAAGTCGGCAAGGCGCCGCCGGTGGTCGCCTCGATCGGCTGTGAAGCGGTGATCCGCGACTTCGTGCAGCAGGATAATGGCTTGCTGGGTATTCGCGTCGAGGGCGTGCGGCGCTTCAATCTGGAAAGCTCCGAGGTGCAGAAGGACCAGTTGCTGGTGGGTCAGGTGCAATGGCTGCCGGAGCAGGCCGACAGCCCCTTGCTGGAAGCCGATGACGACCTATTGGCGCTGCTGGTGGCTCTGGGTGAGCACCCCATGGTCGAAGCGCTGGGCATGCCGCGCCCGGTGGACGGGCGTCAGGCGCTGGCCAATCAGCTGGCGTACCTGTTGCCGTTCATGGAAGAAGACAAGTTGGACCTGCTGACTCTCGATTCGCCGCAGCAGCGGCTGGGGGAAATCCAGAAACTGTTGGAGCGGATTCAGGGTGAGTTGTTCGCCTGATGGTTCTGTATTGCCTGTGCCGGCCCCTTCGCGGGTAAATCCGCGCCTACAAGAAGTGCGATCCCCTGCGTAGGAGCGGGTTCACCCGCGAATAGGCCGGCACAGGCGACATCAATATTGATACCTGAGCAACGCCTGAGGCAGCGCATGCATGGCAAAGAACGCCAGCAGCGCCATGCATGCCGGCAACACCAGCCACCATACCCGCAGCGGCAGAGCCGGCAGGGCCTGCTGGCGTTGCGCCAATGTCAGGCTGAGTGCGCACACGCAGCAGGCCAGAAGGGCCCCAGCCAAGATGTCGGTTGGCCAGTGCGCCCCCAGGTACACCCGCGACAGGGCAATCGACAGCGCCGGAATGCATCCCAGCATCACCCAGGTCAGGCGCATCCGTGGTGGCTGCCCACGTCCTGCCAGCACCGCCATCACCAGGAAGAACGCAAACGATGCCGAGCTGTGCCCGCTGGGCATGCTGTAGCTGGTCAGTGGGTCGGTCAATACTTCCGGCCTGGCCCGGGCAAATAGCCATTTCAGTGTGCCGTTGGCGATCGCAGTGCCCATCAAGGCGCCAGCGGCGAAAAATGCGTGTCGCCACTGGCGGGCAAGCAGCAGCAGGCCGGTCAGCAGGCCGCCGAGGAAGAACTGGGTGCGGAAATCGCCTAGCCGTGTCACCAGTACCACGGTGCTGTCAATGGCCTGGCTGCGATGCTCCTGGACCAGTGTCATCACGCCTTGGTCGAACTCATGGAGGTAGGGCCAGCCGAGGAATACACCGGCCAGGGCGATGAAGCTGAGAGCGGCAACCAGCCGAGTGCCGTGTCGCTGGTCTCGCAGGCTGCTGTTCAGGCTCAGGCCGATCAGCACCGCGAGGGCGCCAACGATGATCCCGGCGTCCAGCCAGAAGCCTTCCGGCAGGGGCAGGCGCATGGCGGCGCCGGTGGCCCAGCCGGGTAGCAGGTAGGCTACCGACCAACCGGCACCCGCCAACAGGCTGACGGCGATGAAGCGCGGCAGGGGCATGTCGAACATGCCGGCGACCATTGGCAGCATCGGCCTCAGCGGGCCGATGAAGCGGCCTACCAGCAGGCTGGCGATACCATAACGCTGGAAGTAGCTTTCGGCGCTGCCGATCCATTCCGGATGGTGGCGTAGCAGTGGCAGGCGGCGGATGTTCTGGTGGAAGTACTTGCCCACCGTGTACGACAACGCGTCACCCAGCAGGCCGCCGAGAAAGCCTAGCAGCAGCGTTTCTCCCAAGCTCAGGGCGCCGTTGCCGGCCAGTACTGCAACAGCGAACAGCAGTACGGTACCCGGCACGATAATGCCGGCGATGGCCAGGCATTCGATGCAGGCCACCAGGAAAATCGCCAGGCCAAGCCACTGCGGGTTGGCGCTGAGCCAGCCGGTCAGGCTGTCGAGCCATTGGCCCATGTTCAGCTTCCTTGTTCGAGAATGAAGAAGTCACGGCCTTCGACTTGGCCGCGACGTAACGGGTTCCGTGTGCAGAAACGGGCGTACTCGGCGTCGACGAAGCGGTACGGCAGGTGCTCGTCGCGCCCGTGCGGGATGCCCAGGCGAGCGGCCTGGACCACTCGGGGCACGGCGTTGCCGCAGTCCTCGACGTACAGGCGTTCGGCGTCAAAACGCTGGGCGTCCCAGTGCGGCACTTTCAGGCCAAGGGCCCGGCATAGCAGGGTCTGGCCGGCGCACAGGCGCTCTTGCGGGCGTAGCTTGCCGCTTGCATCGGGGTTGTTCAGTTGCATCTGCGCCAGGCTGTCGGGCCCCGAGAGGATATCCTGCCAAGGATAGGCAGACTTGATCAGCACCGCGTTGCCCGGCCCGTGGGCGCTGAAGTTCAGCGAGTCGCCGCCGCGAGCGTAGTACATGTAGATGTGTCCACCATCCAGGAACAGCGCCTTGCGTTTTTCGGTGTAGCCGAGCGAAGCGTGGCTTCCTTTGTCGGAAAGGTAGTAGGCCTCGGTCTCGATGATCCGCGCGGCCAGCCACAGGTCGCCGTGGCGGTGGCGGATGACCTTGCCCAGCAGGGCCTTGGCCAGGGTCTGGGCGTCGCGGTCGAAAAAGCTGTCGGGCAGGGCTGGCATGCGGGCTGTTCGTGGCTGGAGGGGCAGGGATGATAGCAATGAATGGCTTAATCGAGGCTGAATCGGATGGTGATGTTGGCAGTGTCGGCCCTTTCGCGGGCATGCCCGCTCCCACTGGTGGTGCATAGTTCCAAGCCTTGTGAAATCCCTGTGGGAGCGGGCGCGCCCGCGAAAGGGCCGCAACAGGAGATGGAAATCTCGATAACCCCGGTTACATCTTTCCTACACATTGCCCCATCCATTTTCTACCATCCGCCACCCGCCGCTGGGCGTACACCTGCGCGGCAGTTATAATCAGCCGATTTCCCCTTCGCCAAGACACCGAACCCATGACTGAGTCCGTTCTTGACTATATGACCCGCTTGGGTCGCGCTGCCCGTGAGGCTTCCCGGGTCATTGGCCGTGCCAGCACCGCGCAGAAGAACCGCGCCCTGCAGGCTGCCGCCGACGCGCTGGACGCCGCCCGTGCCGAACTCACCGCTGCCAACGAGCTGGACCTGGCCGCCGGCCGCGCCAGTGGCCTGGAGCCCGCACTGCTCGACCGTCTGGCGCTGACCCCGGCGCGTATCGACGGCATGATCACCGGCTTGCGCCAGGTGGCCAGCCTGCCGGACCCGGTCGGTGCCATCCGCGACATGAGCTACCGCCCATCGGGCATTCAGGTAGGCAAGATGCGTACCCCGCTGGGGGTGATCGGGATCATCTATGAATCGCGCCCGAACGTGACCATCGATGCTGCCAGCCTGTGCCTCAAGTCGGGTAACGCAACCATCCTGCGTGGCGGTTCCGAAGCCATCCATTCCAACCGCGCCATTGCCACCTGCATTCAGCGTGGCCTGGCCGAAGCCGGCCTGCCGGCGGCGGTGGTGCAGGTGGTCGAGACCACCGACCGCGAAGCCGTGGGCGCGCTGATCAGCATGCCGGAATTCGTCGATGTCATCGTGCCGCGCGGTGGCCGTGGCCTGATCGAACGCATCAGCCGCGATGCCCGCGTGCCGGTGATCAAGCACCTGGACGGCATCTGCCACATCTATGTCAGCCAGCATGCCGACCTGGACAAGGCCTGGAATGTGGCCTTCAACGCCAAGACCTACCGCTACGGCATCTGCGGGGCCATGGAAACGCTGCTGGTCGACCAGCAAGTGGCAGAGCGCTTCCTGCCAGAAATGGCCCGCCGCTTCGTCGAGAAGGGCGTGGAACTGCGCGGTTGCGAGCGTACCCAGGCCATCATCAGCGCCAAACCGGCTACCGAAAGCGACTGGCACACCGAATACCTCGATGCGATCCTGTCGATTCGCGTGGTCGACGGCCTGAACCAGGCCATCGAACACATCAACCACTATGGCTCGCATCACACCGACTCGATCATCACCGAACACCAGGGTGAAACCCGCCAGTTCATGGCTGAAGTCGATTCGGCGTCGGTCATGCTCAACACCCCGACCTGCTTTGCCGACGGCTTCGAGTACGGCCTGGGTGCGGAAATCGGTATTTCCACCGACAAGCTACATGCCCGCGGCCCTGTGGGCCTGGAAGGCCTGACCTGCGAGAAGTATGTGGTGATCGGCGATGGCCAGTTGCGCGGCCAGGGGTCCTGCTGAGTTGAGCAAGGCCCAGGCAGTCCGGCGCATCGGCATTCTAGGTGGCACCTTCGACCCCGTGCATATCGGCCACCTGCGCAGCGCGCTGGAAGTGGCCGAGTTCATGGGGCTGGACGAGCTATGCCTGTTGCCCAACGCCCGGCCGCCCCACCGCGACACGCCACAGGTGGCCGCGCAGGATCGTCTGGCCATGGTTCGTGAGGCGGTGCAGGGCGTCGCTTGCCTGAGCGTCGACGCCCGCGAGCTGGAACGTGACAAGCCGTCGTACACCATTGATACGCTGGAATCGATCCGCGCCGAATTGTCCGCTAACGACCAGCTGTTCCTGGTGCTGGGTTGGGATGCCTTCTGTGGCCTGCCCGCCTGGCATCGCTGGGAAGAATTGCTGCAACACTGTCACATCCTGGTACTGCAACGTCCGGATGCCGACGTAGAACCCCCTGACGAGTTGCGCAACCTCTTGGCTGCGCGCTCGGAGAGCGATCCCACCGCCATGTCCGGCCCGGCGGGAAATATTTCGTTCGTCTGGCAGACGCCGCTTGCGGTGTCGGCTACACAGATCCGACAGCTGCTGGCCAGCGGCAGATCGGTGAGGTTCCTGGTGCCGGACGCCGTACTGGCCTATATCGAGGCGCACGAACTGTATCGTGTGCCCAACTGACGGTGCCTCTGGCGCCTCATCCAACGAGTTGAACGAGTTTTATATGACCAAGCAGAAAATTTACGGCGAAGAACTGGTCGCAGTGACCAAGGCAGCGCTGGAAGACGTCAAGGCCCAGGACATCCAGGTCATCGACGTGCGCGACAAGCACAGCCTGACCGACTACATGATCATTGCCACCGGTACCTCCAACCGCCAGATCAACGCGATGGCCGAAAAGGTCCGTGAAGCGGTCAAGGCCAAGGGCGCCCAGCCACTGGGTGAAGAAGGCAAGGGCGACAGCGACTGGGTGCTGCTGGACCTGAACGACGTCATCGTGCACATGATGACCGCCGCTGCCCGCCAGTTCTATGACCTTGAGCGTCTGTGGCAGGGTGCCGAGCAAAGCCGTGCCGCCGATGGCAAGCACCACAGCCCGGACCATGCCCACGAGTACTCCGACAAGCTCAAAGACCGCGAATGAGGAAAGCGCTGTGCGTCTGCGCCTGATTGCGGTTGGCTCGCGCATGCCGAAGTGGGTCGAGGAAGGCTGGCATGAATATGCCAAGCGCCTGCCCGCCGAGCTGTCGCTGGAGCTGGTGGAAATCCCGCTGAACACCCGTGGCAAGAATGCCGATGTCGCCCGCTTGATCCGTCAGGAGGGCGAAGCCATGCTGAGCAAGGTGCAGCCAGGGGAACGCATTGTCACCCTCGAGGTCCATGGCAAGCCCTGGAGTACCGAGCAGCTGGCCACCGAGCTGGACCGCTGGCGCCTGGATGCGCGCACGGTGAATTTGATGGTGGGCGGCCCGGAGGGCCTGGCGCCTGAGGTTTGCGCACGCGCCGAGCAACGTTGGTCGCTGTCGCCGCTGACTTTGCCGCACCCGTTGGTAAGGATACTCATCGGCGAGCAGATCTACCGCGCCTGGACCGTGTTGTCCGGGCACCCTTACCACAAATGAGTCTGTAAGCAGTCCGATGTCGCAGCCGATCCGTCTCAAGGACCACGAGAAAGACGCCCGCCTGGTGCGCAAGCGCGTCGTGGTCGGCGCAGTGGCGATCATGCTGCTTATTTGCGTGCTGATCGCGCGGCTGTACTACCTGCAGATCATCCAGTACGACTACCACTCCACGCTGTCGGAGAACAACCGGGTGCATGTGCAGCCGATCCCGCCGACTCGCGGGCTGATCTTCGACCGCAACGGGGTGATCGTTGCCGACAACCGGCCCAGCTTCAGCCTGTCGATGACCCGCGAACGTGCAGGTAACTGGCAGGAAGTGCTAGATACCATCGTCGAAGTGCTTGAGCTTGACGCTGACGACCGTGCCCTGTTCGAGAAGCGCATGCGCCAAGGCCGCCGGCCATTCGAGCCGGTGCCGATCCTGTTCGAACTCAATGAAGAGCAGATCGCCCGCGTGGCGGTAAACCAGTTCCGCCTGCCGGGTGTGGAAGTGGTGGCCCAGCTGGTGCGGCATTACCCGCAGGGTGCGCATTTCGCCCATTCGGTGGGTTATGTAGGGCGGATCAACGAGAAAGAGCTGAAAACGCTCGACCCGGTGAACTACAGCGGCACTCACCATATCGGCAAGACCGGCATCGAACGCTTCTACGAGGACGCCCTGCACGGCCAGGTGGGTTATGAGGAAGTCGAGACCAACGCCCGTGGCCGCGTGCTTCGGGTGCTCAAGCGCACCGACCCGAAGCCGGGCAAGGACATTGTGCTGAGCCTGGACATCAAGCTGCAGGAGGCTGCCGAAGCCGCCTTGGGAGGCCGGCGTGGTGCAGTGGTTGCGCTCGATCCGCGAACCGGCGAAGTGCTGGCGATGGTGAGTCAGCCGAGCTTCGACCCCAACCTGTTCGTCACCGGCATCAGCTTCAAGGCCTATGGCGAATTGCGCGATTCGATCGATCGGCCGCTATTCAACCGCGTGCTGCGTGGCTTGTACCCGCCGGGTTCGACCATCAAGCCGGCGGTGGCGATTGCCGGCCTGGACAGTGGCGTAGTCAATGCCAGCAGCAGGGTGTTCGACCCGGGCTACTACCAGTTGCCCAACTACGACCATAAATACCGTAACTGGAATCGCTCCGGTGATGGCTGGGTCGACCTGGACACCGCCATCATGCGCTCGAACGACACCTACTTCTATGACCTTGCACACAAGATGGGCATCGATCGGTTGTCCAGCTACATGAACAAGTTCGGTATCGGCCAGCGGGTTTCCCTCGACATGTTCGAGGAGTCTGCCGGGTTGATGCCGTCGCGCGAATGGAAGCGTGCCACCCGTCGCCAGGCCTGGTTCCCCGGCGAAACCCTGATTCTCGGCATCGGCCAGGGCTACATGCAGGCCACGCCGCTGCAACTGGCCCAGGCCACTGCACTGATCGCCAACAAAGGCGTGTGGAACCGCCCGCACCTGGCCAAGACCATCGAAGGCCTGCCGCCGGTAGACGACAACCCGCCGGAAGACATCGTGCTGCGTGACAAGTCTGACTGGGCCAAGGTCACCCATGGCATGGAGCAGGTGATGCACAACGCCCGCGGTACCGCGCGCAAGGCAGCTGCCGGTGCCCAGTACCGCATTGCCGGCAAGAGCGGTACCGCCCAGGTGGTGGCGATCAAGCAGGGCGAGAAGTACGACCGCAACAAACTCCAGGAGCGCCACCGCGACCATGCCCTGTTCGTCGCTTTTGCCCCAGCCGAAGCCCCGAAAATCGTGGTTTCGGTGATGGTCGAGAACGGTGAGTCCGGCTCGGGTGTCGCCGCACCGGTGGTACGCCAGATCATGGACGCCTGGCTGCTCGACGAAAATGGCCGGCTCAAACCCGAGTTCGCGCCAGCCACCGTTACCCAGGAATCGGCCCTGTGATGAACAATTTCGATCGCATGCTCTCCAGCGAGGATGTGATGCGTCGGCGTGCCAGCTTTTTGCAGCGCATCCATATCGACGGCCCCTTGCTGATCATTCTGCTGACCCTTGCAGCCGGCAGCCTGTTCGTACTGTATTCGGCCAGTGGCAAGAACTGGGACCTGCTGCTCAAGCAAGCCACCTCGTTTGGCATCGGCCTGGTGTCGATGTTCGTCATCGCCCAGCTGGAGCCGCGCTTCATGGCGCGTTGGGCGCCGCTGGCCTACCTGGCCGGGGTGCTGTTGCTGGTGGTGGTGGACGTGATGGGCCACAACGCCATGGGTGCCACACGCTGGATCAACATCCCCGGGGTGATCCGCTTCCAGCCTTCGGAATTCATGAAGATCATCATGCCGGCGACCATCGCCTGGTACCTTTCCAAGCGCACCTTGCCGCCACATTTGAAGCACGTGGCGATCAGCCTGGTGCTGATCGGCGTGCCGTTCATGCTGATCGTGCGTCAGCCCGACCTGGGGACCGCGCTGCTGATCCTGGCCTCCGGTGCGTTCGTGCTGTTCATGGGCGGCTTGCGCTGGCGCTGGATCCTCAGCGTGCTGGCGGCAGCAGTGCCCGTCGCGGTGGCAATGTGGTTCTTCGTCATGCACGACTACCAGAAGCAGCGGGTATTGACCTTCCTCGACCCTGAAAGCGACCCGTTGGGGACCGGTTGGAACATCATCCAGTCCAAGGCGGCGATCGGCTCGGGCGGGGTGTTTGGCAAAGGCTGGCTGCTTGGCACACAGTCGCATCTGGACTTTCTGCCGGAAAGCCACACCGACTTCATCATCGCCGTGCTCGGCGAGGAGTTCGGCCTGGTCGGCATCTGCCTGCTGCTGATTGTCTACCTGCTGCTGATCGGCCGTGGCCTGGTGATCACGGCCCAGGCGCAGACCCTGTTCGGCAAGCTGCTTGCGGGCAGTCTGACCATGACCTTTTTTGTATACGTGTTCGTCAATATCGGAATGGTGAGCGGCCTTCTGCCCGTGGTGGGCGTGCCGCTACCTTTCATCAGCTATGGCGGAACATCGTTGGTGACGCTGCTGTCAGCGTTTGGCGTTTTGATGTCGATCCATACGCACCGCAAGTGGATCGCGCAGGTTTGAATAAGGTGAACAATTTCATGCAAGCAGTGCGTAACTGGGCTGCCCGTTGTGCGCCTTGGATTGGTGCGGTGGGCCTGTTCGGCGCTGTACAGCTGGCCCATGCCGGCGAATACGAAGGCTCGCCGCAGGTAGCTGCGTTTGTTGGCGAAATGAGCCGCGACTATGGTTTTGCGCCTGAGCAACTGATGGGCGTGTTTCGTGAGGTGCAGCGCAAGCAGTCGATCCTCGACGCCATATCGCGCCCGGCCGAACGGGTCAAGCCGTGGAAGGACTACCGGCCGATGTTCATCACCGATGCGCGTATCGCTCGCGGTGTGGACTTCTGGCGCCAGCACGAGGCCGTATTGACGCGGGCCGAGCAGGAGTACGGCGTACCTGCGCAGTACATTGTCGCGATCATTGGCGTGGAAACCTTTTTTGGCCGCAATACCGGCAACTACCGGGTGATCGACGCCCTGTCGACGCTGGGCTTCGACTACCCGCCACGTGCCGAGTTCTTCCGCAAGGAGCTGCGTGAGTTCCTGCTGCTGGCCCGCGAGGAGCAACTCGACCCCTTGACGCTCAAGGGCTCGTACGCCGGCGCCATGGGCCTGCCGCAGTTCATGCCAAGCAGCTTCCGCAACTACGCGGTGGACTTCGACGGGGACGGCCATATCAATATCTGGAACAACCCTGACGATGCCATCGGCAGCGTGGCCAGCTACTTCAAGCGCCACGGTTGGGTTGCCGGGGAAGGAGTCGTCAGTCGCGCCAGGGTGGAAGGTGAGCGCGCCGACGAAGGCCTGACCACCGGCATCGAACCGGTGAAAACGGTAGGGGAGTTGCGCACGCTTGGCTGGTCGGTTCATGATTCCCTGCGCGATGATCTGCCGGTTACCGCCTTCCGTCTCGAGGGCGAGAGTGGCCCTGAATACTGGATGGGCCTGAAAAACTTCTACGCGATCACTCGCTACAACCGCAGCGTGATGTATGCCATGGCGGTACATCAGCTTGCGGAACAGCTGGTTCAAGTACGGGGCGTCAAGTAATGCGCGCAATCATCTCTGGCAACTCTTTCAAGCTGCTCACCTGCCTCGCTGTCGGCGTGGTGCTGGCCAGCTGCTCCTCCAATCGACCGACCCAGCAAAGCAGTGGCAGCGTCGTGCGTAGCCAGCCCGGCCTGGACATCAACCGGGCGCACAAGGACGGCGCACCGTGGTGGGACGTGGATGTGAACAAGATCCCCGATGCCACACCGACCGTGCACACCGGTAACTACAAGGCCAACCCGTACACCGTGCTTGGCAAGACCTACTACCCGATGCAGGACTCGCGCAACTATCGCGCCGAGGGTACGGCGTCGTGGTATGGCACCAAGTTCCACGGGCAGAACACTGCCAACGGTGAGCTGTACGACCTGTATGGCATGAGCGCAGCGCACAAGACCCTGCCACTGCCGGCCTATGTGCGGGTGACCAACCTGGCGAACGGCCGCAGCGTGATCCTTCGCGTGAACGACCGCGGCCCGTTCTATTCCGACCGAATCATCGACTTGTCCTATGCTGCGGCGAAAAAGCTCGGCTATGCCGAGATCGGCACCGCGCACGTGCGCGTCGAGGGTATCGATCCGAAGCAGTGGTGGGCTCAGCGTGGCCAAACGCCGCCGATGGTGTTGAAGGAGCCGCAAGTGGCGCAGACCCAGGCAATACCGGCCAGCACCGGGCGTGTCGAGCAATGGACCCCGCCGCCACAACAACACGCAGCGGCAGTGGTACCGGTGCAAGTGGGTGGCAACAACGTGCCCGGCGGCAACGCTGGCAGTTTCTTGCAGGTAGGCGCTTTCGCCAACCCTGACGCTGCCGAGTTGCTGCGCGCCAAGCTCAGCACCATGGTCAGTGCTCCCGTGTTCATCAGCTCGATCGTGCGTAACCAGCAGACCCTGCACCGCGTGCGCCTTGGGCCGATCGGAAGCCAGGGCGAGATCCAGCAAGCGCAAGACAGCATTCGCCTGGCGAACTTGGGGCAGGCCAAGCTGGTCACAGCAGACTGACTGTGGGAGCGGGCGCGCCCGCGAAGACGGCAACACCAAACTGTCGGTTTTGTCATGAATTGCCGGGCTCGGCCATGTACAATGACAGCTTTTGCCCGCAGCGACATAAAGCCGCACTGTCGCGGGCCAGGCCAACGGCCATAAAACTAGACTGACTGGCGCTGGGCACATGATCTTGCCCAGGGAACATCTCAGACCATTAGCGATTTTCGAGAGACGGATGAACATCACCAACCTTGCCAAACGACTTTGCCTGCCTGTACTGCTGCTGATCACGCCTGCCGCCTTCGCGGCGGAGCAGATGACGCCGGCGCCACCGCAACTGGCCGCCAAGTCCTACGTACTCATGGACGCGTCCAGCGGCAACGTGCTGGTCGAGAACAACGGTGACGAGCGTCTGCCGCCAGCCAGCCTGACCAAGCTGATGACCGCCTACATCGCGACCCTGGATATCCGCCGCGGCCAGATCGGTGAAAGTGACCCGGTTACCGTCAGCGAAAACGCATGGCGTACCGGCGGTTCGCGCATGTTCATCAAGGTTGGCAGCCAGGTATCGGTCAGCGACCTGCTGCACGGCATCATCATCCAGTCCGGTAACGACGCCTCGGTCGCTTTGGCCGAGCATATCGCCGGCAGCGAAGACGCCTTCGCCGACATGATGAACAAGACGGCTGCCGACCTGGGCATGACCAACAGCCACTTCATGAACCCGACCGGCCTGCCGAACCCCGAGCACTACTCGTCGGCGCACGACATGGCGACCCTGGCCCGTGCGATCATCAACGTCGATCCGGCTCACTACGCCATCTACTCGCAGAAAGAGTTCTTCTGGAACAATATCAAGCAGCCTAACCGCAACCTGCTGCTGTGGCGTGACAAGACCGTCGATGGCCTGAAAACCGGTCACACCGACGAAGCCGGCTACTGCATGGTGGCTTCGGCCGTTCGTGATGGCCAGCGCCTGATCGCCGTGGTCTTCGGAACCAACAGCGAACAATCGCGTGCTGCCGAAACCCAGAAGCTGCTGACCTACGGTTTCCGCTTCTTCGAAACCCAGACCTTCTACCAGAAGGGCACCGAGCTGACCCAGGCGCCGGTCTGGAAGGGCGCTACCAGCCAAGTCAAGGCTGGCCTGGCTGACGACCTGACCATGACTATGCCTAAAGGCCAATTGAAGCGCCTGCAGGCTTCGATGACCATGAACCCGCAGCTCACCGCACCGATCGCCAAAGGTGACGTGATCGGCAAAGTGGAAGTCAAACTGGACGAGAAAGTGGTTCACAGCGCCGACCTGATCGCCCTTGATGGCGTCGAGGAAGGTGGTTTCTTCCGCCGTATGTGGGATAGCATCCGTCTATTCTTCTACGGGTTGTTCAACTGATACGTGACCTGCATGCCCCCGCGCATACCGCGGGGGTGTTGTTGTTGCCACGGCTTACGAGGCCGTTTCCGCCATGAGCGAACCAGACGTCAAGTCGCACAAGATCGAATTCCCTTGCGACGATTACCCGATCAAGGTCATCGGTGACACCGTTGTCGGTTTCAAGGACACGGTCATCGAGATTCTCAGCAAGCACGCCAAAGTCGACCTTTCTACCCTGGCCGAGCGCCAGAGCAAGGAAGGCAAGTACACCACCGTGCAATTGCACATCGTTGCCGAAAGCGAGAACCAGCTGCACGATATCAACAGCGCCCTGCGCGCTACCGGCATCGTGAAAATGGTGCTCTGATGCCCGCCTGTCTCGGTTTTCGCGATCTTGGCCTGCAGCCCTACGAACCGGTGCTTGAGGCCATGCGTCGTTTTACCGAGCAGCGTAGCCCGGACAGCCAGGATGAAATCTGGCTGGTCGAGCACCCTTCGGTCTTCACCCAGGGGCAGGCCGGCAAGGCCGAGCACCTGCTGGTGCCGGGCGACATCCCGGTGGTGCAGACCGACCGCGGCGGCCAGGTCACCTACCATGGCCCCGGTCAGTTGGTGGCCTACCTGCTGCTGGATGTGCGCCGGCTGGGCTTTGGTGTGCGTGAGCTGGTCAGCCGTATCGAGCAGGCCCTCATCGACCTGCTCGCCAGCTATGCTGTTCAGGCGTCTGCCAAGCCCGATGCCCCGGGTGTCTATGTCGACGGAGCGAAAATTGCCTCCCTCGGCCTGCGAATTCGCAACGGCCGTTCGTTTCACGGCCTTGCCCTGAACGTGGACATGGACCTTGCGCCATTCCGCCGAATCAACCCCTGCGGCTATGCGGGGCTGGCGATGACCCAGCTGCGCGATCTGGCAGGCCCGATCGAACTCGACGAGGTCAGGACAAGGCTGCGCGGACAGCTGGTCAAGCACCTCGACTACGCTGAGCAGACGACCCTCACGGGCGGAATCGACTGAATATGACAACTGTGCAAGAAGCCGTGCCGAACCTGATACCTACCCAGGATGCCACCCCGCGCCCAGCGCCGAAGAAGGTGGAAGCTGGGGTCAAGCTGCGTGGCGCCGACAAGGTCGCGCGCATCCCGGTGAAGATCATCCCTACCGACGAGCTGCCAAAGAAGCCCGACTGGATTCGCGTGCGTATCCCGGTGTCGCCCGAGGTAGACCGCATCAAGCAACTGCTGCGCAAGCACAAACTGCACAGCGTGTGCGAAGAGGCCTCCTGCCCGAACCTGGGCGAATGCTTCTCGGGTGGTACCGCCACCTTCATGATCATGGGTGACATCTGCACCCGTCGTTGCCCGTTCTGCGACGTTGGCCACGGCCGACCGAAGCCGCTGGATCTGGACGAGCCGAAAAACCTGGCGGTTGCCATTGCCGACCTGCGCCTGAAGTACGTGGTGATCACCTCGGTGGACCGCGACGACCTGCGTGACGGTGGTGCCCAGCACTTTGCTGACTGCATCCGGGAAATCCGCGCGCTGTCGCCAGGCGTGCAGTTGGAGACCTTGGTGCCGGACTACCGTGGCCGTATGGACGTTGCCCTGGAAATCACCGCGCAAGAGCCGCCGGATGTGTTCAACCACAACCTCGAGACCGTACCGCGCCTGTACAAGGCCGCGCGCCCGGGTTCGGACTATGACTGGTCGCTGGACCTGCTGCAGAAGTTCAAGCAGTTGGTGCCGCACGTACCGACCAAGTCGGGCCTGATGCTCGGCCTGGGTGAAACCGACGAGGAAGTGATCGAAGTGATGCACCGCATGCGCGAGCATGACATCGACATGCTTACCCTCGGCCAGTACCTGCAGCCGTCGCGCAGCCACTTGCCGGTGCAGCGTTTCGTTCACCCGGACACCTTTGCCTGGTTTGCCGAGGAAGGTTACAAGATGGGCTTCAAGAACGTTGCTTCTGGCCCGCTGGTGCGTTCTTCGTACCACGCCGACCAGCAGGCTCACGAAGCCAAAATCAAGCTCTGAGCTATGCTCTAGCCAAGAGCAGAGCCACATATGCCGATGCACGCCCAAGGGCGGCATCGGCATTTTTGTTTGTGTCCCATGCTGCAAGGAGCCGCGATGTATTGCGCCAAAACCTTCCAACCCACCCTGCCAGCCGCGCTGCCGGCCAACGCATGCTTTGCCATTGTCGCCCCGGCGGGCGCGGCGCGGCTTGATGCGCACAAGGTCAGCCAGTGGTTCGTTGACCGCGGCTACCGTTGCAGTATTTACCCGGGTGCCCTGCAGGCGCAGGGCTACCTGGCGGGGCCGGACCAGCAACGCCTGCAGGACTTGCACGCAGCCTTTGCCGATCCGGCCATTGACGCCATTCTGTGCATGCGTGGGGGTTACGGCAGCATGCGCCTGCTTGACCAGCTCGATTTCGAACTGATCCGGCGTAACCCCAAGCCGCTGATCGGCTACAGCGACATCACCGCGCTGCATACAGCGATCTACCGGCATACCGGACTGGTGACCTTCCATGGTGGGATGCTCAATGCCGACCTGCTGGGGGCCAAGTTGCCACCGACCGAGTCCTCGTTGTTGGCGCAGCTGGGTGGGCTTGTGAGGGCAGGCGAGCAGGTCGTGCACCCGGAGGGTTTCGCTTTGGACAGTGTGCTACCGGGGGTAGCCAGCGGGCCGCTGCTGGGTGGCAACCTGTCGATGCTGGGTGCGACCATCGGGACGCTTGCCGAGCTGGATACCCAGGGCTGCATCCTGTTCATCGAGGACGTCAACGAGCCGCTGTACAGGGTGGATCGGCTGCTGACCCAGTTACGCCTGGCAGGCAAGCTGGAGGGGATCAAAGGCGTGCTGGTGGGCGACTTTGCCGGGATTACCACAGCGGCGCTGACGCCGTTGCTGGAGGATATGTTTGCACCGCTGGGGGTGCCGGTGCTGGCGGGCTGGCGCAGCGGGCATTGTGACCCGAATGTATGCTTGCCGCTGGGGGCTCGGGTGAGGCTGGACAGTGGTCAGCAAACACTGGTGCTGGAGCAGGATCTGTTCAGGGCATGAAATTGCCGGGGCCGCGCAGCGGCCCCGAAATGCTTACTGCTGGCGCAGGTTCTCAAGCAGCTTATGGGTCGGGTATCCATCCGCCGGCCATCCCAGCCCTTGCTGGGCATTGCGGATCGCCTTGCGGGTATTGGCCCCGATAATGCCATCGGCATTACCCGCATCATGCCCGCGGCTGTTCAACAAGTGCTGCAGCTCCATGCGCTCGCTGCGACTGAGCGGCAGATCCTCTTTCGGCCAGCTGCCGGCAATGAAGCCCCAGCCGCTGAAGCGATCCCCGAGCAGGCTCACTGCCAAGGCATAGGATGACGAGTTGTTGTACTTGAGGATGGCGCGGAAGTTGTCCAGCACCAGGAACGCCGGGCCGCGTGCACCGGCCGGCAGCAGCAGGGCGGCAGACAGTTGGTTGCTACCTGCCGGCAGGCGGGTGCCTGCTGGCAGTTTCACGCCCATCGCCAGCCATTCACTCACCGGTTTGCGCTGTGCGCCATCGGCCTGCCAGAAGTCGAAATCAGACGGCACCTGTACCTCGAAGCCCCACGGTTGGCCGCGTTTCCAGCCCGAACTCTGCAGGTAGTGCGCTGTTGAGGCCAGGGCGTCTGGTGTGCTGTTCCAGATGTCGCGGCGGCCATCGCCGTCGAAGTCCACGGCATGGGTGTTGTAGGTGGTCGGGATGAACTGGGTCTGGCCCATGGCGCCGGCCCACGAGCCCCGCATGGCTTCAGGCTGGATGTCACCATGCTGGATGATCTGCAGCGCGGCAATCAGCTGGTCCTGGGCGAACTGTGGGCGGCGGCCCTCATAGGCCAAAGTGGCCAGCGAGCGGATCACCGACTTGCTGCCCTGGAACTGGCCGAAGTTGCTTTCCATGCCCCACACCGCGACCAGCACCTGGCGGTCCACGCCATATTGTTGCTCGAGGCGAGTCAGCAGCTCAGCGTTCTGCGCCAGCAGCTTCTTGCCGTTGCGCACACGCAGGGGCGACAGGGCGCCTTCGAGGTATTCCCATACCGGGCGGGTGAACTCCGGCTGGCTGCGATCTGCCTTGATCACGTCCAGGTCAGGGGTGACACCGAGGAAGGCGCGGTCGAAGGTGCTCGGCGAAATGCCGGCTTGCAGGGCCTGCTCGCGGAAGCCCGCTTGCCATTGGGCGAAGGTTTGCAGAGGCTGGATTTCAGTGCTGACGTCGGACGTTGCGCCGGGCACGGTCACCACTGGATTGGGTTGGGCAGGGGCCAGCGGCAGCGCGTCGGCGGCGGTGGGCTTTTCCGCACAGGCCACGAGCAAGATGAAGCTGGAGGCCGCGATCAGCTGGCGGGTTTCCCAGCGGGGGATAATACGGAAGAGCATGCACAGATCCAGAGTTGCAGGTCAGGTGACGACCATACCATGCCTGCGCTTGCGATGCTTTCATGCAGCCAAAAAGTAGGAAGCCTCCCAATCTCTCGATTGGAAGGCTTCGCGGCGGTAGCTGCCTTTGCCCTTGTTCGGTTGTTCCTGGCGGCATCGGAACAGTGGCTGGGCGATGATGGACTTGGCCTTGTTGGGGCCGTGCTTTTTCGGCTTTTTGCTCATGGCGGTATCCCGGGGTTGGGTGGGTTTCGGGCGCACTGTAGGCCCCCCGAGGGGTGGGGGCCAATTGATTGTGTATATGATCGAGGCTCTGGTGCTATGCAGGAGCGGGCCTGGGCCCAATCATCAATGAGTGTCCACCCCCGATCGGCGTAGGAGCGGGTTTACCCGCGAATACGGTAGCGGCGGCAACGGTGAACGGCAGGTGGAGATTGGCCAGCAGCCCCGGCCCTTTCGCGGGTGAACCCGCCCCTGCGACGGCCTGTGTCCAACCCCTGATGTGTGTCCTCCACCGATCAGGTGTAGGGGCGGGTTTACCCGCGAATACGGTAGCGGCGGCAACGGTGAACGGCCGGTGGAGATTGGCCAGCAGGCCCGGCCCTTTCGCGGGTGAACCCGCTCCTACGACGGTCGGCGCCCAACCACCGATCTGTGCCCACCCCCGATCAGCGTAGGAGCGGGTTCACCCGCGAATACGGTGGCGGCAGCAACGGTAACCGGCCAGGGATATTGGCCAGCAGGCCCGGCCCTTTCGCGGGTAAACCCGCTCCTACGACGGCCTGCGCCCAACCACCGATCAGTACCCACCCCCGATCAGCGTAGGGGCGGGTTTACCCGCGAATACGGTAGTGGCGGCAACGGTGAACGGCAGGTGGAGATTGGCCAGCAGGCCCGGCCCTTTCGCGGGTGAACCCGCTCCTACGACGGCCTGCGCCCAACCACCGATCAGTGCCCACCCCCGATCAGCGTAGGAGCGGGTTCACCCGCGAATACGGTGGCGGCAGCAACGGTGACCGGCCAGGGAGATTGGCCAGCAGGCCCGGCCCTTTCGCGGGTAAACCCGCCCCTGCGACGGCCTGTGTTCAACCCCTGATGTGTGTCCTCCACCGATCAGGTGTAGGGGCGGGTTTACCCGCGAATACGGTAGCGGCGGCAACGGTGAACGGCCGGTGGAGATTGGCCAGCAGCCCCGGCCCTTTCGCGGGTAAACCCGCGCCTACATGGGCGGCAGGGTCAGGCGCTGGCCAGCCATCAACAGCGACAGTCGCGCCAGGCCAATCCAGGGCGAACCTTCTGCCTGCCCTTTGATCTGCGCATCGATACGCTGGGCATCCTGCAGCAGTTGCGCCCAGCGCTGCGCCGAGAGGCGCTGCAGGGCCTTGCTGACCAGCGGTCGGCGTTTGTCCCAGATGGGCGGGCGGGCCTGGCTGAACGCTTTGTCCAATGGCACGCCTTGGCTGAACTGCTGGGCCACCCCAGCCAGCTGGCGCAGCTCACGGGCCAAGGCCCAAAGGATGACGGGCGGCTCCACACCTTCACCGCGCAAGCCTTCGAGCATGCGCAGGGCATGCGCAGCCTCGCCGTTGAGAATGGCATCGACCAGGCCGAAGACATCAAAGCGGGCGCTGTCGGCGACGGCAGCCTGCACAGTTTCCACGGTGATCTGGCTGCCTTCGGCCAACAACTTGAGCTTTTCGATTTCCTGCGCGGCTGCCAGCAGGTTGCCTTCCACACGCGCGGCAATCAGGTCGACGGCATCACGCTGGGCTGACAGGCCGGCCTGTTGCAGGCGCTGATTGATCCACTGAGGCAGCTGGTGCACATCCACCGGCCAGATCTGGATGAACTGGCAATGGGCGCCTTCGATCAGCGCCTTGCCCCACTTGGTCTTCTGCGCACTGCTGTCGAGCTTGGGCAGGCTGATCAGCAGCAGCGTGTCTTCGGCGGGGTTGGCGCAGTATTCCATCAGCGCGGTAGCACCCTTGTCACCGGGCTTCCCTGAGGGCAGGCGCAGTTCCAGCAGGCGCCGCTGGGCGAACAACGACAGGCTTGCACCGGCCTGGAGCAGGGTGCCCCAGTCGAAGTTGGCGTCTGCACTGAATACCTGGCGTTCATCGAAGCCTTGCTGACGCGCGGCATTGCGGATGGCGTCGGCGGCTTCCTGGCACAGCAGCGGGTCGTCGCCGCTGACCACGTAGACCGGTGCCAGGGCGCCTTGCAGGTGCTTGTTGAGTTGGGCGGGGGCGAGTTTCATGGGGAGCAGGCGGGGCGCCCGAGGGCGCCCCTCACGGGCTTAGTTGCCCGGCACTTCCAGTGGCGATTGCTGAGGCGTCTCGGCCTGCTGGCGGCGGGCAGCCTCCAGCGCGGCAGCTTCGGCTTTGGCGCGCTCGTCGGCTTTACGTTGCAGCTCATCCAGTTGGGACGGGGACAGCATCTGCAAACGTACGACCATGGCGTTGACCAGGTCGCGGCGCATTTCTTCGCGGGCGCGCTTGGCTTCCTGCTCGGAGCCGGTGATGTTAGAGCCGTCACGCACGTAGACCTTGCGCACCTCCAGCTTGTCGCTCATCAGCTCCAGGTTGTTCAGGCCCAGGATGCTGTAATCCAGCTTGGTGGTCAGCTCGTACTCGGCGGTACGGTTGCCACTGTTGTAGGTAGCCGAGCGCTCGCGCTCCTGTTCGTTGGTCAGCACCAGGCGATACGGTGCGCCAGCGTGCACGTTGACGCCGCTACGTTCCAGTACTTCACGCAACTGGACCACAGTCGGGCCGTAGGCATTGCGCGCGCTGACGTCCATTTCCTTCACGCTCAGCTCGGTGGAGCCGGTGCCGCGCAGCTGGAAACCGCAGGCGCTGAGCATGACCGCCAGGCCGATTACCAGCAAATTGCGTTTGATCATGTTGTTGCTCCCTTTTGGGCCTGTTCCGCCCGCCCGCAGCCAATGCAGGTGGGCGTTTTCATCAGTTGGCGACGATGTTGACCAGCTTGCCCGGTACCACGATGACCTTGCGGATGGTCAGGCCATCGATGAAGCGCAGGACATTCTCGTTGCTGCGGGCAGCGGCTTCGACTTCCTCGCGGCTGGCCGCGGCAGGCATCTCGACCTGGCCGCGCAGTTTACCGTTGACCTGAACCACCAAGGTAATGGTGTCCTGCACCAGCGCCTGCTCGTCGACGCTTGGCCAAGTGGCATCGATCACCGAGCCTGCATGGCCCAGTTGCTGCCACAGTTCGTGAGAGATGTGCGGAGTGATCGGTGCCAGCAGCAGGGTGACGGCTTCCAGACCTTCCTGCAGCAGGGCACGGTCCTGTTCGGTGGCTTGCGGGGCCTTTTCAAGCACGTTCATCACGGTCATCACCTGGGCGATGGCGGTATTGAACTTGTGGAACTGGCCCACGTCGATGCTGGCCTGCTTGATGGCAGCGTGAATGGCGCGGCGGATGACCTTTTGTGCGTCGTCCAGGGCGGCAACATCCAGCTTGCCTGGCAGGCCTTGGCTGACGTGAGCCTGAGCCAGGCGCCAGACACGGCGCAGGAAGCGGCTGGCACCTTCGACCCCGGAGTCGGACCATTCCAGGCTCATGTCGGGCGGCGAGGCGAACATCATGAACAGGCGGCAGGTATCGGCGCCGTAGGCTTCGATCATGGACTGCGGGTCGACGCCGTTGTTTTTCGACTTCGACATCTTCTCGGTGCCGCCGATTTCCACCGGCAGGCCGTCGGTCTTCAGGCGGGCGCCAATGATCTTGGCTTTGGCATCACGCTCGATCTCGACATCGGCCGGGTTGAACCAGTCCTTGCCGCCGTTGCTGGCAACGCGGTAGTAGGTCTCTGCGACCACCATGCCCTGGGTCAACAGGTTCTTGAATGGCTCGTTCGAGGTGACCAGGCCTTCGTCACGCATCAGCTTGTGGAAGAAGCGCGCGTACAGCAGGTGCAGGATCGCGTGTTCGATACCACCGATGTACTGATCTACCGGCAGCCAGTGGTTGGCGGCTTTGGGGTCGACCAGGCCTTTGTCGTAGTTTGGCGAGGCGTAGCGGGCGAAATACCAGGACGACTCGACGAAGGTGTCCATGGTGTCGGTTTCGCGTTTGGCCGCAGCACCGCATTTCGGGCAGATGCATTCGTAGAATTCAGGCATGCGCGCCAGTGGCGAACCGGCGCCGTCCGGCACCACGTTCTCCGGCAGGGTGACCGGCAGCTGGTCTTCCGGCACCGGTACGTCGCCGCAGGACGGGCAGTGGATGATCGGGATCGGGCAGCCCCAGTAGCGCTGGCGGCTGATACCCCAGTCGCGCAGGCGGAACTGGGTACGCGATTTGCCCAGCTCCTTGCGGATCAGGGCCGCTTCGATGGCGTCGAAGGCGCCAGCAAAGTCCAGGCCGTCGAACTCTGCGGAGTTGATCAGCTGGCCGTGCTCGCCATAGGCGGCCTGCCACTCGCTGCCGACTTCGTCGCCAGCGCTGGTGCGCACCACGGCCTTGACCGGCAGGTTGTACTTGTGGGCGAATTCGAAGTCGCGCTCGTCGTGGGCCGGCACGGCCATTACCGCGCCATCACCGTAGTGCATCAGCACGTAGTTGGCGACCCATACTGGCAGCTTCTCGCCAGTGAGCGGGTGCTCGACCAGCAGGGAAGTGGCCATGCCCTTCTTCTCCTGGGTGGCCATGTCGGCTTCGGCAACGCTGCCGCTCTTGCACTCATCGATGAACGCCTGCAGCGCCGGGTTACCCTGTGCAGCCTGGGTGGCCAGCGGGTGCTCGGCGGCGACGGCGACGTACGTGGCGCCCATCAGCGTGTCCGGACGGGTGGTGAAGACCTTGAGGGTGCCTTCGTGGCCGATGCTGGCCTGGTCGTACGGGAACTGTACTTCCATGCCGCGCGATTTGCCGATCCAGTTGCGCTGCATGGTCTTGACCTGCTCAGGCCAGCCCGGCAGCTCGTCGAGGCTCTCCAGCAGCTCGTCGGCGTAGTCGGTGATGCGGAAGTAGTACATCGGGATTTCGCGCTTCTCGATCAGCGCGCCCGAACGCCAGCCACGGCCGTCGATGACTTGTTCGTTGGCCAGTACGGTCTGGTCCGCCGGGTCCCAGTTCACGGTACCGTTCTTGCGGTAGATGATGCCTTTCTCGAACAGGCGGGTGAACAGCCACTGTTCCCAACGGTAGTAGTCGGGTTTGCAGGTGGTGACTTCACGTGCCCAGTCGATGGCCAGGCCCAGGCTCTTGAGCTGGGTCTTCATGTAGTCGATGTTTTCGTACGTCCACTTGGCCGGGGCGACGTTGTTTTTCATCGCCGCGTTTTCCGCGGGCATGCCGAAAGCGTCCCAGCCCATCGGTTGCAGGACGTTCTTGCCCAGCATGCGCTGGTAGCGGGCAATCACGTCACCGATGGTGTAGTTGCGCACGTGGCCCATGTGTAGCTTGCCGCTCGGGTACGGGAACATCGATAGGCAATAGTAGGTGTCTTTGCCTGGCTGTTCGGTAACAGCGAACGATTGTTGCTCGTCCCAGAACTTCTGGGCGGCGGCTTCGATATCACGGGGCGTGTATTGTTCGTGCATGGCTACTTTTGGCTGAGAGAGAAGAGACCTTGTTCCAGGCAGCGGAACCTCGCTGCGTCCGGCACTCCGGTGTCGTTTAGAGTGAACGCCGTAGCATACAGCAGCGCTGCGTATCGTGGGAAACCTTCGTTGCGAATGCCCGCTGGTCGCGGCACGCGGCTGCTTTTTGCAGCGACGCTAAGCTCAGGTGTGGGGGGGATATTCTTACCTTCAATGAGGTGAACGGATGGGAGAGACGCAGCTACCCGCAATCAGACCGGAGCTTTACGAGCGCCTGATCGACCGGCTTGGCCTGGCACTGGAAGCGGCCAGGACTTCGGTTCGATTGCGCGACGAGATGCCAGCTGAGCTTGAGTTGCGTGGCCTGAGCCACGCGGAGTTTGAAGTGATCAAGGCCTACCTGGATTCCCTTCCGGAGCGCCACAATGCCTCTGTCGGCAGTTACCCACAAGCGGAGCCGACATCGGCCAAGATCATCTGGCTCAAGGACAAGAAACGCCCCGCCAGCAAGGCGAGACCCAGGACGCTGCCGCATCGCTAGCCGTTCAGGACGCCAGGTGCAGGCCATCGCGCGCCGGTTCTTCACTATCACATAACTCACGATCGACGCCGGTACGCACTTGTTGACCGGCGTCGATCCTTCTAGGCTGCACGCCTGCCAAGGAGGTGTGGCCGATGCCGATCCGATTCTTCATCAAACAATGGCTGATGCCGCCGGGCCTGCTGTTCTTGCTGCTGCTTGCGGCCTGGTGGCTGCGCACGCGGCGGCCACGGTTGGCGGCGCTTTGCTTTGCCGTAGGGTTGGGTGGCCTGTGGCTGATGAGCCTGCCGCTGGTGGTGCAGGAAACCGCCCGTGCGCTGGAAAGTGAGCCGCCGCTGGCCGTGAGCGAGTGGGCCGGCCTGGCGAGCCAGGCGGATGCCATTGTGGTGCTGGGCGCTGGGCGCGAGCGCGGGGATCCGGCCTGGGGCGGCGGTGACCAGCCCACGGCCACGGCGCTGGAGCGTATGCGCTTTGCGGCGCGCCTGGCCAAGGCCTCGGGCCTGCCAGTGTTGACCAGTGGCGGGTTGCATTACGGGACGCCGCCCAGCGAGGCGAGACTGATGGCTGATCGCCTGCGTGAAGATTTCGCTGTCGAGGTGAAATGGCGCGAAGAGGCCAGCCGCACGACTTGGGAAAATGCCCAGCTGACGGCAAAGGTGCTGCAGCCTTTGGGAATTCGCCGGGTGGTGCTGGTGACCCAGGCCTGGCACATGCAGCGCTCACGCTGGAGTTTTGAAAAGGCGGGGTTCGAGGTGGTGCCGGCGCCGGTAGGGTTCCTGGGGCGCGATCATGCACGGCCGTTTGGCGGGCTGCTGCCAGAAAGCCGGGCGATGTGGCAGAGCGGGCAACTGCTTAATGAAGTGGTGGGGTTGGTGGGGTACCGGGTGTTTTACTGATTCACCGGCTTACATAATCCCCTGTAGGAGCGGGCTTGCCCGCGAAAGGGCCTGCCCTGCCGGCCAATCTCCACCCGCCGTTCACCGTTGCCGCCACTACCGTATTCGCGGGTAAACCCGCTCCTACAGTGGCCGCGTATCGCCAATCAGACGGTTTTTGCAATACGCCCTGCCAGCAACGCCCAGCCCAGCAGCAATGCACAGACAATTGCCAGCGGCCATGAGCGCCATTGCAGGTAAGGCGTCAGCTGCTGCATTGGCACCACTTCGCCATACAGGACTGCCTGCTGGAACTGCGGAACCTGCGTGGTAATGCGGCCAAACGGGTCGATCAGTGCAGTCACGCCGTTGTTGGTGGCGCGGATCATCCAGCGGCCGGCCTCCAGCGCGCGCATCTGCGCCATCTGCAGGTGCTGCAAGGGGCCGATGGATTTGCCGAACCAGGTGTCGTTGCTGATGGTCAGCAGCAGGTCGCTACGTGCAGCCAGGCCGGCGGCGAACTCGGGGTAGACCACCTCGTAGCAGATGTAAGGCGCAATCTGGTAGCCCTTGGCCTGCAGCAGCGGCTGGTCTTCCGGGCCGCGGGCGAAGTCCGACATGGGCAGGTTGAAGAACTCGATGGCCCCACGCAGCACGTCTTGCAGCGGCACATACTCGCCAAACGGCACCAGCTTCTGCTTGAGGTAAGTACCATCGCCTTCGCCTGTGACGGTAATGCCGTTGTAGTAGCGGCGCTGGTGGTGCACTTCTTCACGCACCGGCACCCCCGTGATCAGCGCCGAATGCCGCTCGGCGGCGAAGCGGCCCATCACGTCGATGTAGCCCTGGGCCTGGTCCTTGAGCACCGGAACAGCAGTTTCCGGCCACACCAGCAGGTCCACCGGCCTGGAGCTGAAGCTCAGGTCGCGGTATAGCGCCAGTTGCGCGTCGATGTGCGCGGGGTCCCATTTCAGGTCCTGCTCGACGTTGCCCTGGATCGCCGCCACTTTCAGCGGCTCGCCTGCCGGAATGGTCCAGGCATGGCCCTTGAGCGTCAGGCCCAGCACCCAGGGGGCCAGCAACAGCACACTGGCCACGGCCAGGAACGAGGGGCGGGTGCGCAGGCGGTGCAGGTTGCACAGCAGGGCGGCGGTGAGGGCGAGGGTGAAGGAAATCAGCCATACGCCGCCCAACGGCGCAAGGCCGGCCAATGGGCCGTCCAGTTGGCTATAACCAGCGTAGAGCCAGGGGAAACCGGTCAGGAACCAGCCGCGGAAGGCCTCTTGCAGGAGCCAGAGGGCGGCGAAACACAGGGCGTCGGCCAGTGGTGCTTCGTTGCGGCGTAGCCAGCGCGCCCACAGCCAGGTGGGCAGGGCGAAGAACCAGGCCAGTGCCGCGAAGAACACCAGCAACAACACGATTGCCAGCAGCGGCGAGGCGCCGCCGTAGGTGTTCATGCTGACGTAGATCCACCAGGTGCCGGCACCATACAGGCCAAACCCGAACCACCAGCCACGCCACATGGCCTGGCGCGGGCTGAGCTCGCGCAGGCCAAGGTAGAGCACCGCGATGGACAACACCGCCAACGGCCAGATGTCGAACGGCGCCAGGGCCAGGAGGGTGGAAGCACCGGCCGCCAGGGCCAGCAGGTTACCGGGCCAGCCGGGGCGGGTGAGCCAACGCATGTTTGTCCTTAATGGGTGATCGGGGTCAGGCGCAGCAAGTGTATCCGCCGGCTGTCGGCGTTGAGAATACGGAACTTGTAAGACCCGATCTCGGTGGTTTCGTTGCGCTTGGGCAGGTGGCCAAAGGCGCTCATCACCAGGCCGCCGACCGTGTCGAACTCGTCATCGGAGAACTCGCTGTCGAAGAACTCGTTGAAGTTCTCGATCGGGGTAAGCGCTTTGACCAGGAAATCACCGCTGGGCAGTGGTTTGATGTAGCTGTCTTCCTCGACGTCGTGCTCGTCTTCGATATCGCCGACGATCTGCTCCAGCACGTCCTCGATGGTGACCAGGCCCGCCACGCCGCCATATTCGTCGATGACGATGGCCATGTGGTTGTGGTTGGCGCGGAATTCACGCAGCAACACGTTCAGGCGCTTGGACTCGGGTACGAAGGTGGCCGGGCGCAGCAGGTCCTTGATGTTGAAACTGTCGCCGTTCTCCTTGAGGATCAACGGCAGCAAGTCTTTGGCGAGCAGGATCCCGAGTACATCGTCATGGCTTTCGCCGATTACCGGGTAGCGCGAGTGCGCGGCGTCGATCACCGCCGGCAGGAATTCGCGAGGCGACTGGCCGGCCTTGATGCTGTTCATCTGCGAGCGCGGCACCATGATGTCGCGAACCTGCAGGTCGGCGACCTGAATGGCGCCTTCGACGATGGTCAGCGCTTCGCTGTCCAGCAATTTGTTCTGATGGGCTTCGCGCAGCAGCTCAAGCAGCTCCTGGCGGTTTTTCGGCTCATGGGCAAAAGCCTGGGTCAGTTTACCCAGCCAGGACTTCTGCCCGTTGCTCGATCGATCTTCGCTCATGGCGGTTCTCGTGATCCTTCGTGTATCAGTGTGTGATTGTGTCGGTTTCATCATCGGCATACGGGTCGGGGTGACCCAGTTCTGCCAGCAATTCCCGTTCCAGGCTTTCCATTTCTTCGGCCTCCTCATCCTCGATGTGGTCATAGCCGAGCAAGTGCAGGCAACCGTGGATGACCAGGTGCGCCCAGTGAGCTTCCAGCGATTTGCCTTGTTCGGCCGCTTCGCGCTCGACCACCGCGACACAGATCACCAGGTCGCCAAGCAGCGGGATATCGAGCAGGTCATCGGGCACATCGGCCGGGAACGACAACACATTGGTCGCGTAGTCCTTGTGCCGGTAGGTGTGGTTCAGCTCGCGGCCTTCGGTTTCGTCGACCAGGCGAATGGTCATTTCCGAGTCGGCGCTGCGCTGGCGCAGCGCCAATTCGCACCAGCGGCGAAAGGCGACGTCATCTGGAGTGGCAGCATCCGTGGCCCGTTGGATATCAAGTTCAAGCATCTTTGCCGGGCGCCTCGGGCTTGGGCTGGCGGGCTTCGAAGCGGTCGTAGGCTTCGACAATACGCTGCACCAGTGGGTGACGAACCACATCCTTGGGTTGGAAATGGGTAAAGCTGATCCCGGGAACGTCCTTCAGCACCTCGATGACGTGCGCCAGGCCCGACTTGGTGCCGCGGGGCAGGTCGACCTGGGTGATGTCACCGGTAATCACCGCGGTAGAGCCGAAGCCGATGCGGGTCAGGAACATCTTCATCTGCTCGAGCGTGGTGTTCTGGCTTTCGTCGAGGATGATGAAGCTGTTGTTCAGGGTGCGGCCACGCATGTAGGCCAGAGGGGCGATTTCGATCACCTGGCGTTCGATCAGCTTGGCCACGTGTTCGAAGCCGAGCATTTCGTACAGGGCGTCGTACAGCGGGCGCAGGTACGGGTCGATTTTCTGTGCCAGGTCGCCGGGCAGGAAACCGAGCTTTTCACCTGCCTCGACCGCCGGGCGCACCAGCAGGATGCGGCGCACCTGTTCGCGTTCCAGCGCGTCCACGGCGCAGGCTACGGCCAGGTAGGTCTTGCCGGTACCGGCCGGGCCGATGCCGAAATTGATGTCGTTGGCCAGGATTTCCTTGACGTAGCGCTGCTGGTTGAGCCCGCGCGGGCGGATGTTGCCCTTGCGCGTGCGCAGCGACACGCTGACCTCGTTGACGGCCGGGTTGTCGATGTTTTCGACAGCCGACTCCTGCAGGTACAGGTGCACGGTTTCCGCTGACAGGTCGGTGGCCTTGGTCTCGCGATAGAGACGGCGCAGCAGCTGTTCGGCAGCAGAAGTGGTCCTGGGTTCGCCGATCAGTTCGAACTGATTGCCGCGGTTGCGGATCTCGATGGCCAGGCGTTGCTCGATCAGGCGCAGGTGCTCGTCGAACTGGCCGCACAAGTTGGCGAAACGGTGGGCCTCGAAGGGTTCGAGGATGAAACGATGGGGTTCTATGGGTGCGTTCAAGGTCGTTTTTAGCCGCTCGACGGCGATGGAGTTGAACTCAAGAATAACCCTTGAATGGCAGTGGCGAAAGCACTGAAACGTTCAACGGTATGTACGGGCTGTTCTGGCCTCTTCGCAGGTGAACCCGCACCTCCAAATCCGGTGGAGATCCTTGGGGCGCGGGTTCACCCGCGAAGAGGCCAGAACAGGTATCATGCCCATCATTTCTTACGCATGTGTTATCTGACCGAACATGAGCAAACCCGAACCCGCCATCTATAAAGTGATCTTCCTGAACCAGGGCCAGGTCTTCGAGATGTACGCCAAGCAGATCTACCAGAGTGACCTGTGGGGCTTTCTGGAGATCGAGGAGTTCGTGTTCGGAGAACGCTCGCAACTGGTAGTGGACCCGAGTGAGGAGAAGCTCAAGAGCCAGTTCGACGGAGTGGTCCGCAGTTTCGTGCCAATGCACTCGATTGTGCGCATCGATGAGGTGGAGCGCCTGGGCACGGCGAAGATCAGCGAGGCCAAGGGTGGCGGCAATGTGATGCCGTTCCCGATGCCAATGCCGGAAAAGTGACCTTCAGGGAAGCGGCGAGAACGGCGTGCGCCCTTCGGCGTTTTGCAGTTCCAGCAGGTACTTGCGGAAAATCTGGCCGAGCACCTGGGTGGCATGCTCCAGTTCGTCGCGGGGCATTTGCTCGGTCACTTCGTCGGCCATGTCCAGCGCATCTTCAGCGCCATTGACCGCAGCCATCTTCAGCAGGATGTAGGCCTGCACGTTGTTGGCCTTGACCCCTTCGCCATGGAAGAACATGGCACCCAGGCGGTATTGGGCGTCGGCATGGCCTTGCAGCGAAGCCTTCTGGAACCAGTCCAGGGCTTTGCCCAGGTTTTTTGGCGTTTGCGTGTAGTAATACTCGCCCAGTTCGAATTGCGCCTGGGCATCCCCCGCAGTCGCCGTCTGCTCGCAGGCCTTGAGGGCGTTTGCCAGGTCTTCAGGCTGAACATTCAAAGTGCAGCGGCCCGCCGCCGGAATCAGCAACGAGTTACCGCCCTCCGCCAGGGCCAGCAGGGGCTGAAGAAGCAACAGGCAGCCCAGGGTCAGGGCGCGGCCGGTGCGGTTCATGGGGATCGACTTACCTCTGCAAAGCTGCGGCCAATGTCTCTGGTGGCACATTATGGGATAAGCAGCGCCAACCTTACAAAGTTTTACTCGAATTTCTGCTTGGTTGGGGAAGTCAGCTGATTGTGTGTGCGTAATTATTGCCTGTGCCGGCCTCTTCGTGGGTGAACCCGCTCCTACAAGGGGGTGTCGCTTTCATGAGTGTAGGAGTGGGTTGGCTCACGAAGAGGCCGGTACAGGCTGGCCATCACTTCAGGGCAGCAAAGGCTTTCTCAGCCGCATCCAGGGTGATCTGCAGCTCCTTGTCGCCATGGGCGATGGAGGTGAAGCCCGCTTCGAATGCGCTCGGTGCCAGGTACACGCCACCGTCGAGCATCAGGTGGAAGAAGCGCTTGAAGCGCTCGGCATCGCTGGCCATCACGTCTTCGAAGGTGACGATATCGTCGGCGCCGCTGAAATACAGGCCGAACATGGCACCGGCCTGGGTGGTGACGAACGGCACGCCAGCGGCATCGGCGCGTTGCTGCAGGCCGTCAAGCATGCGGCTGGTGTAGTCGGTCAGCTCGGCGTGGAAGCCTGGGCGGCTGATCAGCTTGAGGGTGGTCAGGCCGGCGGCCATGGCCAGCGGATTGCCCGACAGGGTGCCGGCCTGGTAGACCGGGCCGAGCGGGGCGATGCAGCCCATGATTTCACGCTTGCCGCCGAAGCAGCCGACCGGCATGCCGCCACCGACGATCTTGCCGAAGGTCGACAGGTCCGGCGTGATGCCGTAATGGCCTTGGGCGCCGCCGAGCGAGACGCGGAAACCGGTCATCACTTCGTCGAAAATCAGCACCACGCCATGCTTGTCGCATTGCTCACGCAGGCCCTCGAGGAAGCCCGGTGCCGGTGGTACGCAGTTCATGTTGCCGGCCACGGGCTCCACGATGATGCAGGCCACGGTTTGGCCAACTTCGGCCAAGGTCTTCTCGACGGCGGCGATGTCGTTGAATGGCAGGGTCAGGGTGTGTTTGGCGAAATCCGCTGGTACGCCTGCCGAGCTTGGCACGCCTTGGGTCAGCAAGCCGGAGCCGGCTTTTACCAGCAGGCTGTCGGAGTGGCCGTGGTAGCAGCCTTCGAACTTGATGATGGCGTCGCGGCCAGTGTAGCCACGGGCCAGGCGGATGGCGCTCATGGTGGCTTCGGTGCCCGAACTGACCATGCGCACCATTTCCATCGACGGTACGATCGAGCAGACCAGATCGGCCATCTCGGTTTCCATGGCGGTCGGCGCGCCGTAGGACAGGCCGTGCTCCAGTTGCTTGCGTACCGAGTCCAGCACGTCCGGGTGGCCGTGGCCGAGGATCATCGGGCCCCACGAGCCGACGTAGTCGACGTAGCGTTTGTCGTCCTCGTCAACGACATAGGCGCCTTCGGCATGCTTGAAGAACAGCGGCGTGCCGCCAACGCTCTTGAAAGCGCGGACTGGCGAGTTGACGCCGCCGGGGATGTGCTTCTGGGCTTGGGCGAACAGGGCTTCGGAACGGGACATGAAGTATCTCTCGAATCAGGATGCGAACAAGGCGTTGAAGGCGCGGGCGCGGCGGGTGACTTCCTGCGCGCTGTCGGCACCGAACAAACCGTGGATCACCGCCAGCAAGTCGGCACCGTGGGCGACCAGCGGGGCGGCGTTGTCGAGGGTGATGCCACCGATCACTGCGATCGGCAGTTTCACCTGGGCGCGGGCCTGCTGCAGCAGCTCGACGTTGGCAGCGGGCGCGCCCGGCTTGGTGACAGAATTGAAGAAGCGGCCAAACGCCACGTAGCTGGCGCCTTCGCTGGCAGCCTGGGTGGCCAGTTCGAGGCTGGCGTGACAGGTGGAGCCGATGATTGCCTGGCGGCCGAGCAGTGCGCGGGCCGGGGTCAGCGGGCCGTCGGTCTGGCCCAGGTGCACGCCGACACCCAGGCGTGCGGCCAGTTCGGCGTCGTCGTTGATCAGCAACTGGGTGCCGTAACGCTCGCAGAGCTTCATCAGCTCTTCGGCTTCACGCAGGCGGCGCGCTGCATCGTCGCTCTTGTCGCGGTACTGCAGCAGACACACGCCGCCTTCCAGGGCCGCCTCGACATGGGACAGGAAACGGCCGGCGAGCAGCTGGCTGTCGGTGATGGCATACAGACCGCGTAGCTTCATTGAAGGCCTCGTATCAGGAGCAGAAGTCCAGGGGCAGGCGGCGCGGCACGTACTGGCCCTTGCCCAGTTGCTCGGCGTCACGCAGGGTGCGCCAGGTGTAGTCCAGGGCGGTGCGCACGGCGCTTTCCAGCTGCTCGCCGAGCGCCAGGCGGCCGGCCAGGGCGCTGGCCAGGGTACAGCCCGAGCCGTGGTAGCTGCCTGGCAGGCGCTGGCAAGTCCAGGTGAAGTGCTGGCCGTCCTGGGTGTACAGGCGGTTGTGGATTTCGTCTTCGTCGCCGTGACCGCCGGTAATCAGCAGGTGTCTACAGAACGGCAACAGTTTCTCGGCGCATTCGTCAGCGGTGCCTTCGGGCAGTTCGGCGAGGATGCGTGCTTCGGGCAGGTTCGGTGTGGCGATGGTCGCCAGCGGCAGCAGGCGTTCGCGCAGGGCGTAGCCCACCTCGTCCTTGCCCAGGCGGCCACCACCACCGGCGCGCAGCACCGGGTCACAGACCAGCGGCAGGTGGGGGTGGGCGGCCAGCAGCTCGGCGACGGTGTCGACCATCTCGATCGAGCCGAGCATGCCCAACTTGACGGCGGCCACCGTGGAGTCGGCCAGCACGGCGTTGGCCTGGGCCAGCACCCACTCGCGGTCGAGCACGCGGAAGTCGGAAACGTTGACGGTATCCTGTACGGTCAGGGCAGTCACTGCAGGTGCAGCGTGGCAGCCTTGGGCGATAAGGGCTTCGATATCTGCCTGCAAGCCGGCGCCGCCACTGGGGTCGTGGCCGGAGAGACAGAGGACAACGGGGCGGGAGCTGTAGGTATTCATGGTCGGCGAGCTTACCACCAAACCTGTTTGGGCGGATCGTCCGACAAACGAGTTTTACTGATCGATCGGTCAGGTTGCTTGTTGTTTTTCTATTGAAAGCGTTGATTTAGAGCCTTTTCTTTGTGTTTTTTATGGCCCATTGCCAGGTTGTGAAGCTATGCTAGAGTGCTCGGATAACTCTACAAACGGGTTCTGCAGGATCACGTCGTCTCAAACGGATGGGAGGCTACCGCGACGCGACCGGACAGGCCATGCTGGGGCTGTATGCGCTATTTGCTGATTGTGCTTCTGGGCTTGCTGCCCGTGCTGGCCGGAGCGGTCGATTTCGACGACGCTACCCGGCATCTTCCCCTGGGCAAGGCCATGCAGGTTTATGAAGACCCCGATGGCAATGCCAGCATCGCTCAGGTCAGTGCCCCCGGGTTTGCCAAACACTTTCAGCCCCACCATGAAGATGTGCTGAACGCCGGTTACTCCACCTCGGTGTTCTGGCTCAAGGTCGAGTTGCGCCCCGTTGCCGCGCCCAGTGCAGCCCCGCGGCAATGGTTGCTGGAGCTGGCCTACCCGCCGCTGGACCACCTCGAACTCTATTTGCCTGACAGCAGCGGCATGTACCGACTGGCGCAGCGCACCGGCGATGCCTTGCCCTACGACAGCCGGCAGATCCGGCAGAACAACTACTTGTTCGAACTGCAATTGCCCCCTGGCAAGGTGACTACCGCGTACCTGCGGCTGCACAGCCAGGGGTCGGTGCAAGCGCCGCTGGCGCTATGGTCCCCTGAAGCCTACCTGGAAGAGCAGCCCACGCGCCTGTATGTGCTGGGGATGATCTACGGCGTGTTGCTGGTGATGCTGGTATACAACCTGTTCATCTACCTGAGCGTGCGCGACGTCAGCTACCTCTACTACATCCTTTACATTGCTTCGTTCGGCCTTTACCAGGTCTCGGTGAACGGCGCCGGTGTAGCCTACTTCTGGCCAGACAGCCCTTGGTGGGCGAATGCCTCCACGCCATTGTTCATTGGTGCAGCCGGCTTGTTCGGTTGCCAGTTCGCCCGGCACTTCCTGCAATTGGGCGGCATCAGCCGTGGTTTCGACCGCCTGTTGCAACTGCTGATGCTGGGTGGTGCGCTGGTCATGGTGCTGGCGGTGAGCATGCCCTACGGTACTGCTCTGCGCATGGCCACGCTGCTGGCACTGCTGTTCACCGTAAGCGTCTTCAGCGCCGGCTTGTACGCCTGGTGGCGCGGCTTTCGAGTGGCGCGCTGGTTCATCATCGCCTGGACGGCGTTCCTGCTTGGCGGCTTGGTCAACACCTTGATGGTGTTGGGTTACCTGCCGAACGTGTTCATCACCATGTATGCCAGCCAGTTGGGTTCGGCGCTGGAGGTGGCCTTGCTGTCGCTGGCCCTGGCCGACCGCATCAACAGCCTGCGCGAGCAGCAGGCGCAGACCTTGCGCGACACTGGGCGCACGCTGGAGCAACTGAACCTGCAACTGGCCAGGAGCAATCGCCTGAAGGACGAGTTCCTGGCCAGCGTGACTCATGAGCTGCGCACCCCAATGAACGGGGTGATTGGCTCGCTCGAGCTGATGCATACCCTGCCGATGGATACCGAAATGGCTCAGTACCATCACACGGCAGTGGGGTCCGCCCAAGGCATGATGGATATGGTCGACGCCATTCTTACCCTGTCCGAATTGCAGGCCGGCCGCCTGCGGGTGCAGCCGGCACCGTTCAGCCTGCGCGCCCTGTTGCAGGGCTTGCGCGCCGGTTATGCCGGGCAGGCTCTGGGCAAAGGCTTGTACCTGAGCCTGGATATTCCGGCCGACCTGCCGGACGAGTTGCTCGGTGACGGGCAGAAACTGGCGCACTGCCTGGGTTGCCTGGTGGACAACGGCTTGAAGTTCACCCATCAGGGCGGGGTGATGATCCAGGTGCGCGGCCGCCGGGTGGGGCCGGGTGATCTGGCGTTGACCTTTACCGTCAGCGACAGCGGTATCGGTTTCGATGATCTGGAGCAGTCGACCCTGTACCAGCGGTTCTTCCAGGTCGATGGTTCGATGACCCGGCGGTATGGCGGTTTGGGGATTGGCTTGTCGATTTGCCGGCAGATGGGGGAGTTGCTGGGGGCGAGATTGGCACATGAATCGACGCGCGGGTTGGGTAGCCGCTTCGAGTTGAGTTTGGACATGGCGATTTCGCAGGCGCAGATGAACCCGAACATGCTGCAGGCGCGGCGCTCGCTGTAGGAGCGGGTTCACCCGCGAAAGGGCCGGGTCTGCTGGCCAATATCCACCCACCGTTCACCGTTGCCGCCACCACCGTATTCGCGGGTAAACCCGCTCCTACACAGCACAGGTCGTTGTAGGAGCGGGTTCACCCGCGAAAGGGCCGGGTCTGCTGGCCAATATCCACCCACCGTTGCCGCCACCACCGTATTCGCGGGTAAACCCGCTCCTACACAGCACAGGTCGTTGTAGGAGCGGGTTCACCCGCGAAAGGGCCGGACCTGCTGGCCAATATCTACCCACCGTTCACCGTTGCCGCCACCATCGTATTCGCGGGTAAACCCGCTCCTACACACAGGTCGTTGTAGGAGCGGGTTCACCCGCGAAAGGGCCGGGTCTGCTGGCCGATATCCACCCGCCGTTCACCGTTGCCGCCACCACCGTATTCGCGGGTAAACCCGCTCCTACACGCGCGCACGCCAGCAACCACACGTTTAGTCATGAATACCCCTTTGACTACCCCGCAAGCAGTGCTTCACTGGGTCTCTCAAGCTTACCCGGATCCAGGAGCCCTCCGATGAACCTGCACCAGTACGCTGAAACCCACGAAGTCACCAACCAGCCGCCGCCGCTCGACGGCGCCAACCTGTACCGCCTCGACCTGCCCTTGCAAGAATGGTCAAGGCGTTTTGGCGCGGGCTGGGCCGAGTCGCGGATCGACGCCTATGGTGCCCTGGCCGGCGGCCCGCTGATGCAGGCAGGCTTCCTGGCCAACGCGCACAAACCGGAGTTCAGCAGCCACGACCGCTATGGCCATCGCATCGATCTGGTCGAGTTCCACCCGGCCTACCATGAACTGATGCGTACCGCCGTCGAACATGGCCTGCCTTCTTTACCATGGGCCGAACCCCGTGCTGGCGCCCATGTTGCACGGGCTTCGATGACCTACCTGCACAGCCAGGCCGAGGCCGGCACCGGCTGCCCGCTGACCATGACGTTTGCTGCCGTGCCGGCATTGCGCCTGCAGCCTGAGCTGGCTGAATACTGGCTGCCGAAAGTTCTTGCCTGCGAATATGACCCGCGCAACGTTGGTGACCGCCACAAGGCCGGGGTCACCCTGGGCATGGCCATGACCGAAAAGCAGGGCGGCACCGATGTGCGCGCCAACACTACCCGTGCCTATCCGGTCGGTGCACCGGGCCCGGGGCAAGCCTATGAGCTGGTTGGCCACAAGTGGTTCTGCTCGGCGCCTATGTGCGACGCTTTCCTGACCTTGGCGCAAACCGAAAAAGGCCTGAGCTGCTTCCTGCTGCCGCGCCACCGCCCGGATGACAACCGCAACCAGTTCTATATCCAGCGCCTGAAGAACAAGCTGGGCAACAGCTCCAACGCCTCCAGCGAGGTGGAGTTCCGCGGTGCGCTGGCGTGGATGATTGGCGAAGAGGGGCGTGGCGTGGCGACCATCATCGAGATGGTCGCCATGACCCGGTTCGACTGCATGGTCGGCTCCAGCGCACTGATGCGCCAGGCGTTGACACAGGCAGCCCACCATTGCGCGCATCGCAAGGTCGGCGGGCGGGTGCTTAATGAGCAACCTCTGATGCAGAACGTGCTGGCCGACTTGGCCCTGGAAAGCGAGGCCGCGCTTGCCCTGAGCTTGCGCATGGGCCAGGCGCTGGAGCAACTGGACGACCCGCAGCAGGCGCATTTCGCCCGGTTGGTCACGGCGGTGGGCAAGTACTGGATCTGCAAACGTGCGCCGGCCATGATCAACGAGGCCGCCGAATGCCTGGGTGGCGCGGGTTATGTGGAAGACAGCATTCTGCCACGGCTGTACCGCGAGGCGCCGGTCAACTCGACCTGGGAGGGCTCGGGCAACGTGCAGTGCCTGGATGTGCTGCGGGCATTGTCCAAGGAGCCGGGAGTGCTCGATGCACTGTTTGCCGAGCTGGGTGACGGGCATGGCGACCCGCGCCTGGCGGCGCATATCGGCAACCTCAAGGGGGCGTTTGCCGACACCGGTGACATGCAGTACCGCGCGCGCCAACTGACCGAGGATATTGCCCTGGCGTTGCAGGCCAAGCTGCTGCTGGAGGCGGGGAATACAGAGGTCAGTGATGCGTTTATCGGCAGCCGCTTGGCCGGTGGTGGCCGGGTGTATGGGGCGCTACCGCGAGGTGTGGATGTGATGGCATTGGTAACAAGGGCTACGCCTGCCTGGCCGCTGTAGCAGCGGACTCGCCCGCGAATCAACCCAACAGCGATCAATGGGGGTGTATTTAACCAAGAAGGCAGGCAAGATGGATCACATGCATGTCCAGACAGGAAGCACAGTGTGAGCCACGCTTTTGTAGTCGTTGATACCCCCGAACAGGCCGTCGACCGTCTGGCGGCCTTGCATGAACAGGCCACAGGGGCCCTTAGTAAGGCCCTGAAGCGTTACCTGAAGGACCGTACCGAGCCCGATGCCGATGAGCGCGACCTGTTCCGCTACCCGGCACTGCGTCTGACCTACTACAGCCATGGCGAAGTCGCCGCCACCACCCGCGCCTACGCCAAGGTCCAGGTTGCCGGCACCTACAGCGTCACCGTCACCCAGCCCGCTGCGTTCCGTGGCTACCTGCTGGAACAACTGCGCCCGCTGATGCATGACTACACCGTCACGGTAGAAGTCGGCGTCAGCGAGCAGAACATCCCTTACCCCTATGTGGTCGACCAGGGCGACGAGCTGGCCGGCAGCGGCATTACCGCTGCGCAGCTGGCGCGGGTGTTCCCCAGCACCGACCTGTCGGCGGCCACCGACAACATCGCTGATGGCCTGTACGACTGGGACCGTGCCGAAATCATGCCACTGGCGTTGTTCGATGCCGCGCGGGTCGACTTCTCGCTGCGCCGCCTGGTGCACTACACCGGCAGCGACTGGCGCCATGTACAGCCGTGGATCCTGCTGACCAACTACCACCGCTATGTCGACCAGTTCATCAGCCATGGCCTGGAACAGCTGCGTGACGACTCGCGCTTTGTGCGTATGGTGCTGCCGGGCAACGTCGTGATCGAAAAGGGCATGGACCATGGCGAAACCCAGGCCCTGGTGGCCAGCGTGGTCTGGCACCGCTTCCAGATGCCGGCCTACCACCTGATCGCCGCCGACGGCAATGGCGTTACCTTGGTCAACATTGGTGTCGGCCCGTCCAACGCCAAGAACATCACCGACCACCTGGCCGTGCTGCGCCCGCATTGCTGGCTGATGATCGGCCACTGCGGCGGCCTGCGGCAGTCGCAGACCATCGGCGACTACGTGCTGGCACACGCCTATATGCGCCGTGACGGCATTCTCGACCGGGTCGTGCCGCCGAATATCCCGATCCCGGCCCTGGCCGAAGTGCAGATGGCCTTGCAGGAGGCTGCCGCACAGGTCACTGGCGAGCGTGGCGAGCAGTTGAAAAAGCGCCTGCGCACCGGCACCGTGCTGACCTACGACGACCGCAACTGGGAGCTGCGCTGGGCCCAGGAACGCCCGCTGATCAACCTGTCGCGTGCCGTGGCGGTGGATATGGAAAGCGGCACCATTGCTGCCCAGGGCTACCGTTTGCGCGTGCCTTACGGCACCTTGCTGTGTGTGTCCGACAAGCCGCTGCACAGCGAAATCAAACTGCCAGGTTCGGCCAACGCCTTCTACAACCGGGCGGTCAGCCAGCACCTGAAGATCGGCATTGCCGCCCTCGACTTGCTGCGCACCGAGCTCAACTCGCTGCACTCGCGTAAACTGCGCAGCTTCGATGAGCCGCCGTTCCGCTGAGGATCCATGTCACTGCCACCCCGTAACAAGCCGCGCCGCCCCCCGGCGCGGCCTGCCGCCGGCCCGCGTCGCCAGGCCAAGGCGCCACCCGCCGAGCCGCGTCTGATCCTGTTCAACAAACCGTTCGACGTGCTGACCCAATTCAGCGACGGTGAAGGGCGCGCGACGCTCAAGGACTTCATCGACATCCCGGGCGTATACCCGGCCGGGCGTTTGGACCGCGATAGCGAAGGCCTGCTGTTGTTGACCAATGATGGTGGGCTACAGGCGCGGATTGCCGACCCGAAGCACAAGCTGGCCAAAACCTACTGGGTGCAGGTGGAAGGTGAACCGAGTGACGAGCAGTTGCAGCGTTTGCGCGATGGTGTGGAGCTGAACGATGGGCCGACCTTGCCGGCCGAGGCGCGGCGCCTGGAAGAACCCGAACTGTGGCCGCGCAACCCGCCGGTACGGTTTCGCAAAAGTGTGCCGACCAGCTGGCTGGAGCTGGTGATTCGCGAAGGGCGTAACCGCCAGGTGCGGCGGATGACGGCGGCTGTGGGCTTGCCGACGTTACGCCTGGTGCGCGTGCGGATCGGTAACTGGGCTCTGGATGGGCTGGAGCAGGGGTGCTGGCGCGAGGCCCCTGCCAAGCTTTAGCTCAGGTCAAGGGTCTGTTCGCGGGCACGCCCGCTCCCACAGGGACGGCGCAGTACTTGAAGGCAGCGCCAAACCTGTGGGGGCGGGCGTGCCCGCGAATGGTCCTGAAATGTTTTATACGCCTTCCAGAAACCCCACCACCACGCTCTTGATGATGAAGGCCAGCACCCCCAGGCCCAGCACGAAGAACAGGATCAGCGTGCCGAACTTGCCTGCCTTGGACTTTTTCGCCAGGTCCCAGACGATGAAGCCCATGAAACCGATCAATACGGTGACCAGGATAATCATCATCCATTCTTCGAATACGGCGGGATCCATCGGTGTTCTCCAGGCGGGTTGAGCGTCCGATTATACGCCGGCTGGCGTGAGCATTTAACGCAGGTGGGTCAATGGCAGCTCGGTGCTGGCCAGTACCTGGTTGAGCACGAAGCTCGAACGCACGCTGGTGACGCCTTCGATACGCGTCAGGCTGCCTAGAAGCAGTTTCTGGTAGTGGTCCATGTCCGGCACCACCACTTTCAGCTGATAGTCCGCATCCATGCCGGTGACCAGGCTGCACTCGAGCACCTGCGGCAGGTTGCGGATGGCGGCCTCGAATGTTTCAAAGCGCTCCGGGGTGTGGCGGTCCATGCCTATCAACACATAGGCGGTCAGGCTCAGGCCCAGCTTCTTGCGGTCGAGCAGGGCCACCTGGCGCGAGATGTAGCCGTCGTCTTCCAGTTGCTTGACCCGACGTGAGCATGGCGATGGCGACAGGCCGATGCGTTCGGCCAGTTCCTGGTTGGAAATGCGCGCATCGCGCTGCAATTCGGCGAGGATGCTCAGGTCGTAGCGGTCAAGTTTGCTCATGGCATTTGCCTTCTCTGTTCGGATTGCTGCGAATTATCAATCCAGGGTGAAAAATTGCGCAAGTGCTATTTATCTGAGCAATCTTCGCAATCCTCTGTCGCAACCCCTCCGGTATCTTTATCACCAGAATCACTGCCCGGACATCAGTCCACGGCGACGCGCCCTAGGCGGGCGGTCGCGGCCAGCCATCCAACAGGATCTGCAGGCCCCCGGGCTACACACCTTCCAGAAGACGGTGTGAGGTGAGCCGGCGCCACAAGTGCCGAGCACGGACGACAATTCCTGAAGGGAGGCCCTGTGGCCTCCCTTTTTTCATGCCGGGAATTTTAATTGGCCTGTGTCATGGGCGCGGTAGACTGGCGATGGTTGCAGTTTTTTCTACCGAGAGGAACACCATGACGTCGCGCATCTGGCAGTTGGCAGGTGTTGGTTTGCTAGGTTTGAGCATCAGCCTTGGGGCCCTGGCTGAAGGGCCTGGCGAGGGGCCGTCGGGGCGCTCGCTCAACTCGCGCGACGAAGTGCGCCAGACCCAGCCGCCGCGCCAGGGGTATTACCAGGACATTCCCCGCCGCCACGGTGATGATCACCACTGGCAAGCCGGTGGCCCGGGGCAACGGCCCGGTGGCGACTGGCAGGGGCGCCCGGATGGCCACGGCAATGGCTGGGGGCCTGGGCCGCAGTTTCGCCCAGGGCACAGGGTGGACCATTTTTCTGACCGCTACTGGAAAGTACCCTACCGGGGCGCTGACTATTTCTACTCCGGGGGTTACTGGTACCGCCCGCACGGGGGCAATTACATCGTGGTGACCCCGCCGTACGGCGTGCGGGTCAATTACCTGCCGCCTTATGCGCGGGAAGTGTGGTTGGGTGGTGCGCTGTTCTTTCTGGTGGCCGATACCTATTACCAGTACCTGGCAGACAGCCAGGAATATGTGGTGGTCAGCCCGCCGGTCGGCGTGCCGTCGCCCGTGCCGGTGGCCCCGGCAAATGGCGGGTATGACGTGGTGGCTTATCCGATGTATGGCCAGGGTCAGGAACAGCAGGAGCAGGACCGCTACCAGTGCCATCGCTGGGCGGTGAGCCAGTCGGGCTTCGACCCGGCGACGGCAACGTACGCACCTGCGGCCAATGTGCTCGACAATTATCGGCGGGCGCTGGGTGCCTGTTTCAGTGGTCGGGGTTACAGCATCAACTGAACCCTGCTCAAACCCCTGTAGGAGCGGGTTTACCTGCGAATACGGTAGCGGCGGCAACGGTGATCGGCGGGTGGAAATTGGCCAGCAGCCCCGGCCCTTTCGCGGGTGAACCCGCTCCTACAAAGGCCTGTGCTGAGCTGCGCCCCGGATGTTGGACAAAAAATCCAACACCGGGGCGCAGCTCATGCGTGTGTAGGAGCGGGTTTACCCGCGAATACGGTAGCGGCGGCAACGGTGATCGGCGGGTGGAAATTGGCCAGCAGCCCCGGCCCTTTCGCGATGAACCCGCGCCTACAAGGGGTGGGGCATGGGTGGTTACCTCATACCGGGTCGGCGTGCACCATCACGTCCGCCTGTGGATAACGCTGGCGGATCACCCGCGAGGCCTCCACGCACAAGCCATGCGCCTCATGCAGCGGCAGGTGCCCCGGCAGTTCCAGGTGCAGTTGCACAAACCACTGGTTGCCCGAGACGCGCGTGCGCAGGTCATGCACGCCTTTCACGCCTGCAACGGCCAGCACCAGCGCGGCCATGTCCTCGCCGACATCGCCGGGTAACGCCTTGTCCATCAGGATCGCCGTACTTTCGCGGGCAATTTGCAGCGCGCTCCAGAGGATGTAAAAGGCGATGCCCAGGCCGAACAGCGCATCCAGCTGCGGCCAGCCAAAGCGCGCCAGCAACAGGGCCAGCAGAATGCTGCCGTTGAGCAGCAAGTCCGAGCGGTAGTGCAGGGAGTCTGCCCGTACTGCAGTAGAGCCGGTGAGCCGGACCACTTTGTGCTGCAGTGCCAGCAGGGCGACGGTCAGCACCAGCGACAGCAGCATCACCGCGATGCCGATGGAGGTATCACCCAGCGGTTGTGGGGTGTAAAGGCGCTCGACCGCCTGCACCCCAATCAGCACCGCACTGCCGCCGATGAACAGCGCCTGAGCCATACCGGCCAAGGCCTCGGCCTTGCCATGGCCGAACCGGTGATCGTCGTCGGCCGGACGCAGGGCGTAGTGTACCGCCAGCAGGTTGAGGAACGAGGCCACTGCGTCCAGTGCCGAGTCGGTCAACCCTGCCAGCAGGCTCACGGACCCGCTCAGCCACCAGGCCAGCGCCTTGCTCAGCACCAGGATGCTGGCGACCGTCAGTGACGCGCGAGTGGCCAGGCGCAGCAGGCGCTGGTGTTCGGCTGGGGTAGTGATCATCCGTGGGCAGTGTCCTTGTGGATCAGGCTGCCGGGACCAGGCCCAGGCTGGCCAGTTGTTCGATGCTGCCACGGTGCTGGATCAGCCTTGGGTCGTTCAGCGGCAGGCGCTGGCCCAGTTCGCTTTCCAGAATGGCCTGCAACTTCAGGTTGTCGACCTTGCCATCGGGGCTGACGGCTTCTTGCAGTTTGGCCGGGTCAACCTGGGCAGTACGGCCACCCGGGTAATAGATGGCGCCGGTGGCAAAGTCGATACCGAAGGCAATAAGCCCCGGGATCACGTAGAACAGGATGCCGATGGCATCCATGGCGGCAACCACAGGGTCAATTTTGCCGCCGATCTGGCCGCGCCGGTCCGGGTAGAAAATGGTGCCGCAGGCCGTCAATTGGGTCAGCAGGGTGGCGATGAGGGCGCCACCGATGACGCGGGTCGAGATACGCATGTAAATCTCCGAAAAGTAATCAGCAGGGCAAGCAAAGCGCCTGCGCCTGATGCTAAGACCATGATAGAGCAGGCTGGGTTCGCCGTTATACTCGCGACACTGTTCGAGGACCACCATGATTTCATTACCCATTGATGCTGCCTTGCCCGCCCTGCGCCAGGCTCTGGAAAACCGTGACGAAGTGGTGCTTGAAGCCCCGCCCGGTGCTGGCAAGACCACCCGCGTGCCGCTGGCGCTGCTGCACGAACCGTGGCTGGCCGGGCAGACCATCCTCATGCTCGAGCCAAGGCGCCTGGCAGCGCGGGCAGCAGCCGAACGGCTGGCCAGTGAGCTGGGCGAGCAGGTTGGGGAAACGGTGGGTTACCGCATCCGCCTGGACAGCAAGGTCGGGCCGAAAACCCGTATCGAAGTGGTGACCGAAGGCATCCTCACACGCCGCCTGCAAGCCGACCCGGCGCTGGAAGGTGTGGGCCTGCTGATCTTCGACGAATTTCACGAGCGCAGCCTGGATGCCGACCTGGCGCTGGCGCTGAGCCTTAACGGCCGCGAGTTGCTACGTGACGACCCGCCCCTGAAGATTCTGCTGATGTCGGCGACGCTGGAAGGTGAGCGCCTGTCGCGGCTGTTGGACGACGCCCCGGTGGTCAGCAGTGAAGGGCGCATGCATCCGGTGGATATCCGCTGGGGGCGGCCGTTCCAGCCAGGCGAGTTCATCGAGCCACGGGTGGTGGACAGCGTGCTGCATGCGCTGGCCGACCAGACCGGCAGCGTGCTGGTGTTCCTGCCTGGGCAAGCCGAGATTCGGCGGGTTCACCAAAGCCTTCAGGACGCCCTGGGGGCACGCCCCGAGATTCTGCTGTGCCCGTTGCATGGCGAGCTCGACCTCAATGCCCAGCGCGCCGCTATCGACCCGCCGGCCAAGGGCCTGCGCAAGGTTGTGCTGGCCACCAACATCGCCGAGACCAGCCTGACCATCGATGGCGTACGCGTGGTGATCGATGCCGGCCTGGCCCGGGTGCCGCGCTTCGACCCCGGCAGCGGCATGACCCGCCTGGACACCCAGCGCATTTCCCGCGCCAGTGCCACCCAGCGCGCCGGGCGTGCCGGCCGTCTGGAGCCTGGCGTGTGCTACCGCCTTTGGTCCGAGGCCCAGCATGACCAACTGGCCGCCCATGGCAGTGCCGAGATCCTACAGGCCGATCTGGCCGGGCTGGCCCTGCAACTGGCGCGCTGGGGTGTAACCCCCGAGCAGTTGCGCTGGCTGGACCAGCCGCCTGCTGCAGCGTTCGCCCAGGCACAGGACCTGTTGGCGCGACTCAGCGCCTTCAAGCCGGGCAGCCGCGACAACCTCAGCGAGCATGGCCAGGCCATGGCCGAACTGCCGGCTCACCCACGCATCGCGCACTTGTTGCTGCGCGGCCAGGACCTGGGCCTGGCACAGATGGCATGCGATGTGGCTGCACTTCTAGGGGAGCGGGACATTCAGCGTGGCGGTGGTGCTGACTTGCACAGCCGGCTTGCGCTGGTCAGCGGTGAGAGCAAGGCTGCGCGTGGCGGCCAGGGTGGGGTGCAGCGTGCTCGCCAACTGGCCCGCCAATACCGTGGCCTGTTGCGTGGCAAGGTCGGTGCGCCGGTCGCCGACCCGGACCACACCCGCTGGCTGGGCGCCCTGCTGGCGCTGGCCTACCCTGACCGGGTCGCCCAGCAGCGCCGGGCGGGCGGGGCGGAGTATCGGCTCGCCAACGGCCGTGCGGCGCTGTTTGCCGAAGTCGATGCCTTGATGAAGTGCCCATGGCTGGTGATCGCTGACCTGGGGAGCCGCCAGGGGCAGCGTGAGGAGCGGATCTATCTGGCAGCCGAATTCGATCCGGCGTTGCTCGATGGCGTGCTGGCCGAGCAGGTCGAGCGGGTCGATATCCTTGATTGGGACGAGCGCGAGCAGGTGTTGCGCGCCGAGCGTCAGGTCAAAGTTGGCGAACTGGTCCTAAGCCGCGAGCCGCTGCCCGGGCTGGATGACGAAGCCAGGGCTCGTGCGCTGCTTGGCCTGGTCCGGCGCAAAGGTTTGAACCTGCTGACCTGGACGCCGGAACTGCGGCAGTGGCAGGCACGTGTGGCGCTGCTGCGGCAGCTCGACCTGCAGAAGGATGGCCACAGTGAATGGCCTGACCTGGGGGACGAGGCCCTGCTGGCCAGCCTGGAAGACTGGTTACAGCCTTACTTGAGCAAAGTATCGCGCCTCAGCCACTTTGCTGCGCTGGACTTGCCGTCGATGCTGCGCAACCTGCTACCCTGGCCGCTGCCGCAACGCCTGGAAGAACAGGCTCCGGCGCATCTGGCCGTGCCGTCCGGCTCGAACATCCGCCTGGATTACAGCGAAACCCCGCCGATTCTCGCCGTGCGTCTGCAAGAACTGTTCGGCCTTGCCGACACCCCGCGCATCGCCAATGGCCGGCAGCAGGTCAAGCTGCACCTGCTGTCACCGGCACGTCGGCCGGTGCAGGTGACCCAGGACCTGGCCAACTTCTGGCGCACGACCTATGCCGAGGTGAAGAAAGACCTGAAAGGGCGTTATCCGAAGCACTACTGGCCGGACGACCCTCTGGTGGCCGAGGCTACTGCGAGGGCCAAGCCGAGGGGGAGCTGATGCTCAACACCGAGTGCGGCAGGCCAAAAGAATAACGCTCTGGCCACGCCGTGTCAGTGGTCGTGCCATTCATCGTATTGCCCCCGTCAGTGAGGCTTGATCTGCCTGCTTCAGCAGGAAGGTGATCACTTCGCCTTCCTCGACGTTGAGCAAGGCTACCCACTCCCCACTCCTGTGCGGCGTATCCTTGAGGGCGCCGACCCTGTAGCCTCGCTGGTCGCGCAGATGGCAGACAAGGCCTTCATCTGTCAGCGCCAGCGGCTCGATTTTCCAGTATTGGCTAACATCTGCATGCCAGTAAAAGCCCAGATAGCCATTGCGGCTGAGTCCTAGCTTCTTGGTCTCCGGGCGCCCTGGCATGCTGATGCGGTAGTGCAGGCGATCGTTGGTCCGCGAGTGGTAATGAAAGTCCATCACCGGCGAGTCCTGCCTTCCCCCCGCCTGTAACCAGTCATCCTCGGGGGTAATGCCCCAGCCGAACTTGTCTGTACTGCGGCTGAGTCGCAGCGGGATGTCCCGGTGGAGGGCGCGCATGTACAGCTGGCCGCGAAATGACCGGGCGTACCCGGCCTGAATGTCTTCGTTCATGGTGCACTCCTTGAATGGTGTTGAGGGTGTGCACTCTGGCGCCAAGGCTGGGTAGCCGTCAGATCGAAAACATTCCCCGGTGGCCTCAGGTGCCGGCTTCGCCTTCCAGCAACATGAACAGGCGATACAGCACCACGGTGCTGAACAGTTGCAGGAAGCCGCTGAGGCTGTCCATGGCCAGTTCCATCCCAGGTGATGGCTCGGGGAAGGCCATCAGCAGCAGCCCGTCGATCAGCCAGATCGGCGCCAGCACGCCTACAACGCAGATCATGATGCGCATGAAGTGCCCGGTGGTCATGCTTGCGCTTTCGCGCATCGCCTGCACCACCGGCCGGCCGCGCAGTACCAGCAGGTACTCGGCGAACACCAGGTTGATCATGATCCACACCCCCGGGAAGATGAACAGCGCAAGGCCGGCCATGATCAATAGCGAGCTGATCAGGATCAGCAGGGCCAACTGCGGCCACAGCTGCAGGGCGCGGGCGAACAGGTCGCGCTTGGCGATTTCCTGGCCATTGCTGCGTGTGTCCAGGTACAGGATCAGGGCTGCGCTGTACAGCGGGTAGAACAACAGGCTGACCAGCATGCCGTAGGCCGGTGATGCCTGGTCGCCCATCTGCCGGTACAGCAATTGGGTGAGCAGGGCTTCCACCACCACCAGCGGCAGGCACAGCTGGAGGATGTTTGGCAGGTGACGGCGGAAGAAGTACAGGGAGTCGCGCAGAACGCTCAGCGGATTCATCAGTCAACATCGCATGGCAGTAAAAACAGGGGCCTAACTTTAGCCCAAAGCAGGCCTGGGGCTGTCACTTGCTGAAAAAAGTTTCACCGCAACAGTGATTGAATCCCGCGCCTGTGCGCCCCATCTTTGACGCTGTCCGTTGTCCCGCTACCCCACGAGGTCGCCCCATGAACACTGAAGAACAAACCCTTATCGACGGCCTGTTCGGCCGCCTCAAGCAAGCCGAAGACCCGAGCCAGCCACGTGACGCACAAGCCCAGGCGTGCATCGAGCAGCATGTGCGTCAGCAACCGGCAGCGCCTTACTACATGGCCCAGGCGATTTTGGTGCAGGAGGCCGCGATAAAGCGCCTCGACGAACAGAACAAGCAGCTGGAAGCCGAGCTGCAGCAGGCCCGTGCCCAGGCTCAGGCGGCACAAGCCGCCAGCAGTGCGCCGAGCAATGGCGGGGGTGGTTTCTTGTCCGGCATCTTTGGTTCGGGTGGGCGCAACGCGGCCCCGGCGGCGCAGCCACCGCGTCCTTCGGCGCCCCCGGTAGCGTCCGGTGGTGGCTGGCGCGAGCCGTCGGCACCTGGTTTCGCACAGCCTCAGGCGCCGCAGCCTGGCTATGGCGCCGCGCCTGCGCGCAGTGGGGCCAGCAGCTTCCTTGGCGGGGCCATGCAGACTGCCGCCGGCGTGGCCGGTGGTGTGTTGCTGGCGCAGGGTATCAGCAGCCTGTTCAACCACAACTCGCAACCGGAGGAAGTGGTCGAGGTCATCAAGGAAGAGCCGGTGCCAGCCAGTGACAGTGGCGGCTGGAACGATCAGGGCGGGCAGCAGCAAGTGGCTGACAACGGTGGCTGGGGCAGTGACCAGGGCGGTTACGCTGACAGTGATTACGGCAGCGATGATGGCGGGTTCTTCTCGGACGACGACTCGTTCGTCTGACAGGTCTGGCATACTGCTGGCATTTCCGGGGGCGCTTTGCGCCCCTTCGCGGGCACGCCCGCTCTCACAGATGTACGCGCGATACCTGTGGGAGCGGGCTTGCCCGCGAAGGGCAGCGGAGCAGCCCCCCAGCACTCCAGGCCATAAATAAGGTTCCCAGGTGAAAAAGATCGCGTTGTTCGCCGATGTGCAGAACCTCTACTACACCGTGCGCCAGGCCCACGGCTGCCATTTCAACTACACCGCCCTGTGGGCCGACGTCAGCCGCGAAGGCCAGATCGTCGAGGCCGTGGCCTATGCCATCGACCGTGGCGACAGCAAACAGCAGCAATTCCAGCAGATCTTGCGCAACCTCGGTTTCGATGTGCGCCTCAAACCGTTCATCCAGCGCAGCGATGGCTCGGCCAAAGGCGACTGGGATGTGGGCATTACCCTGGATGTGATCGACGCGGCCAGCCGGGTCGACCAGGTGGTGCTGGCCTCCGGTGACGGTGATTTCGACCTGCTGCTGGAGCGGGTAATCCAGCGTCATGGCACCGAAGCGGTGGTGTATGGCGTGCCGGGGCTGACGGCATTGTCACTGATTCGTGCTGCCACCCGTTATGTGCCCATCGAAGGCGCGCTGTTGCTTAAACACTAAGGTCTTTTCATGGAACGTATCGCTGTCATCGACTTTGAAACCACCGGCATTTCCCCCGGTACCGGCTGCCGTGCCACCGAGGTGGCGGTGGTAATGCTTGAGGGTGGCCGCATTGTCGAGCGCTACCAGAGCCTGATGAACGCCGGCGTGCCGGTGCCTGCCTTCGTCGCAGGGCTGACCGGCATCACCACCGCCATGCTGCGTGGTGCGCCGCCGGTGGACAAAGTAATGAACGAGGTGGCCGAGTTCGTTGGTAGCACCCCACTGTTGGCGCACAACGCTGCTTTCGACCAGAAGTTCTGGGACTATGAGCTGGGCCGTATTGGCCGCAGCCGCAGTCAGCCCTTCGCGTGTTCCTTGTTGCTGTCACGGCGCCTGCTGCCCGCGGCGCCGAACCACAAGCTGGGCACTTTGACACGCTGGGCTGGGTTGCCTGACACGGGCACCGCGCACCGGGCCATGGCCGATGCCGAAATGGCCGCCAACCTGCTGCAGCATCTGGCGGGTGTGTTGCACCAGGACCACGGGGTTCAGCAGCTCTCGCACGATCTGCTTTGCCGGCTGCAGAAAACCCCAGCTGCGAAGGTGCGCGAAGCGCTGGCCAAGTATCGTCAGGGCTAGCAGGTGATCGTCTGGGGTGTCGCCTACGCCGCACGCACCAGAATTGTGCCGCTCATTTGCACCCGTTCTGTAACGTCCCTTCACCCAGGCAGGCCGTTAAACTGAGCCACCCGTAAACGGATTTCGAGTTTTCCCCATGCCTGCCTCCCGTCGTTTCCCGCTGTTGCTGATTGGCGCCTTCCTGGCCCTTTATCTGGTCTGGGGTTCCACTTACCTGTTCATTCGCATCGGCGTCGAGAGCTGGCCTCCGATGCTCATGGCCGGGGTGCGCTTCCTGATCGCCGGGGGCCTGCTGTACGGCTTCCTGCGTTGGCGCGGCGTGCCGGCGCCTACCTGGCCGCAATGGCGGGCGGCAGGGGCGATCGGTTTCTTGCTGCTCAGCTGTGGCAACGGCGGGGTGACCGTGGCCGAGCATGCCGGTGTGGCTTCGGGCGTGGCGGCTTTGGCGGTGGCGACGGTACCACTGTTCACCTTGCTGTTCGGCCTGTTGTTCGGGCACCGCAATTCGAAGCTGGAATGGGCGGGGATCGCCCTTGGGCTGGTGGGCATCGGCCTGCTGAACCTGGGTTCCAACCTGCAGGCAAGCCCGATAGGAGCGGCGCTGATCATCTTCGCGGCGGCGTCCTGGGCATTCGGCTCGGTGTGGAGCAAGACCTTGCCACTGCCCCAGGGGCCGATGGCCAGCGCAGCGGAAATGCTGGTCGGTGGTGCGGTGCTGTTGCTGGGCAGTGTGCTGTCGGGCGAACGCATGACACAGCTGCCGACCGCTGCTGGCTGGGGTGCGCTAGCCTACCTGGTGTGCTTCGGTTCGATCCTGGCGTTCAGTGCCTACATGTACCTGCTCAAGCACGTGCGCCCAGCAGCGGCCACCAGCTACGCCTACGTCAACCCGGCGGTGGCGGTGCTGTTGGGTATCGTCTTTGCCGGTGAGCAGATTGGCGCTGAAGAGTGCGTGGCGATGGCAGTGATCATCGGCGCGGTGGTGCTGATCGGCCTGCCGCAGTGGCGCAAGGCGCCTGTAACTGTGCCACCGTTGAAAGGTGAAATCTGCAAGTAGGCAGGGGCGATGCGGTAAACTTGCCGCCTTCGCTGAACCCCCTGACGGTATTGCCATGAATTTCGCCAAACTCGGCCTGATCGAACCGCTGCTGCGCACGCTGCAGCAACTGGACTACACCACCCCGACCCCGGTGCAGGCCAAAGCCATCCCCGCCGTGCTGGCCGGCCGCGACCTGATGGCCGCAGCCCAGACCGGTACCGGCAAGACCGCAGGCTTCGCCCTGCCTGTGCTGCAGCGCCTGGCGCTGGAGGGCGAGAAGGTGGCCAGCAACTCGATCCGCGCCTTGGTGCTGGTACCCACCCGCGAGCTGGCCGAGCAGGTGCACAACAACGTGCGTGAATACGCCGAGAACCTGCCGCTGAGTACTTACGCGGTGTATGGCGGGGTCAGTATCAACCCTCAGATGATGCGCCTGCGCCGTGGGGTCGACCTGCTGGTGGCTACCCCAGGTCGCTTGCTCGACTTGTTCCGGCAGAACGCAGTCAAATTCAACCAGGTACAGACCCTGGTGCTGGATGAAGCCGACCGCATGCTTGACCTGGGCTTTGCCGAAGAGCTGCAGTCGGTGTATGCGGCACTGCCGCGCAAGCGCCAGACGCTGCTGTTCTCTGCCACTTTCTCTGATCAGATTCGCATGCTGGCGGGGCTGGCGCTGAATGACCCGCTCAGTATCGAAGTGAGCCCGCGCAACGCCACGGCCACCAGCGTCAAGCAGTGGCTGGTGCCTGTGGACAAGAAGCGCAAGGCCGACCTGTTCTGTCACCTGCTGCGCAAACAGCGCTGGAAGCAGGTGCTGGTGTTCGCCAAGACCCGCAATGGCGTCGACCAACTGGTGGAGCGCTTGCTGGCTGAAGGCGTGAATGCCGATGGCATCCACGGTGATCGCCCACAGGCGACCCGCCAGCGTGCGCTTGACAGCTTCAAGGCCCGTGAGGTGCAAGTGCTGGTGGCGACCGATGTGGCGGCCCGTGGCCTGGATATCGATGACTTGCCGCTGGTCGTCAACCTCGACCTGCCGATCGTTGCCGAAGACTACGTGCACCGCATCGGGCGTACCGGGCGGGCGGGCAACAAGGGCGAGGCGATTTCGCTGGTGTGTGCGGATGAAGTGCAACTGCTGGCGGCGATCGAGGTGCTGACCCGGCAGACCCTGCCGCGTCATGAAGAGCCGGATTTCATCCCCGAGCACCGGGTGCCGATGACCGATGCCAGCGGGCAGGTTATCAAGAAACCGAAGAAGCCCAAGAAGCCGAAAGAAAACAGCGCCAAGCGCGGGCTTGGGCGTTGGATGGACAGCACTGAAGCCGGCAGCGCGGAACCGGCGGTGAAGGCTGTACGCAAGGTGCCGAGCTTCAATGGTGGGCCGCGCAAGCGTAAGCCTTGAGGTATTGGGGCCGCTTTGCGGCCCCGCAATCCATCAGGCTGACCGCATCAGCCAATCCGCCGCTGCCCGCCCGGCGCGCAAGCCGCTGGCAAAGCACGCCGTGAGCAGATAACCCCCGGTTGGCGCCTCCCAGTCCAGCATCTCGCCGGCACAGAACACCCCCGGCACGGCCTTGACCATCAACCCCTCATCCAGTCCCTCGAAGCGGACCCCGCCGGCACTGCTGATCGCTTCATCCAGCGGCCGCGTGCGTACCAGGGTGATGGGCAATGCCTTGATGGCTCGAGCCAAGGCATCAACGTCGGTAAAGGTCGCCGGATCCGTCAGCTCGCGCAGCAGTGCTGCCTTGACCCCATCAATCCCCAGCTGGCTGTGCAGGTGCTTGGCCATGGAGCGTGAACCGCGTGGTCTGGCCAGTGCCTGGGCAATCTTGTCCACAGGCTTGTCCGGCAGCAGGTCGAGCAACAACACCCCACGGCCTTCACGGTGGATGGCCTCGCGTACCGGTGCCGACCAGGCATACACCAGGCTGCCTTCCACACCTTGAGCGGTGAGGATGAACTCGCCCTTGCGCGGTGCGCTGCCCGGGACACTGAGGGCGATGTTCTTCAGCGGTGCGCCCGCGAACTTGTCCTTGAGCAGCGCGCTCCAGCCCTCTACTTCAAAACCGCAGTTGCTCGGCTGCAAAGGCGAGATATCCACAGCCCGTTCTGCCAGCAGCGGTTGCCAGCTGCCGTCAGAACCCAAGCGCGCCCAGCTGGCGCCACCCAGCGCCAGCACCACGACCGAGGCTTTCACCTGCCGTTCGCCCTGTGGATAAGCAATTCGCAGGCTGCCATCGGTGCTCCAGCCCAACCAGCGATGGCGGGTGTGGATAACCACTCCGTTGTCGCGCAAGCGCTTGAGCCAGGCACGCAGCAACGGTGCGGCTTTCATGTCGGTGGGGAATACCCGGCCCGAGGTGCCGACGAAGGTTTCGATGCCCAAACCATGAATCCACTGGCGCAACGCGTCAGCATCGAAGTCGCGTAGCAGGGCCTCGATTTCGCCCTGGCGTTCGGCATAGCGGGCCACGAACGCTGGGTAGGGCTCGGAATGGGTGATGTTCATGCCGCCTACACCCGCCAGCAGGAACTTGCGCCCAACCGAAGGCATGGCATCGAACACCTCGACCGCCAGGCCTGCATTGGCCAGTGCTTCGGCAGCCATCAGGCCGGCGGGGCCGCCACCGATGACGACAGCGGGGGGAGGGGATGCGGGGTTCAGATCGGGCATGGTGGGCAGCAGGCTGTGGAAAAGAGGCGCATTCTACCGCAGCGCTGCCCACGGAAGCACTGGTCAAAAAATAGCCAGCGTCACGCAGGCCTTGCCAGTAAAGGGCTACAGCGCCTTTCGCGCAGGTTATCCACAAGCGGTTCCACAGTCATTGTGAACAACCCATGACACGTGCCGCGCTGTGGTGAAGGATGCCGTGGCGTTTGGCCAGGGCTGTGCGGTCCTTGCTGTAGCCTCCGCCGATCACGCCCACCACCGGGATATCGCGGCCCAGGCAGTGGCGCAGCACGGCTTCGTCACGGGCGGCAACGCCTGCGTCGGTCAGCTGCAGGTAGCCTAGGGCGTCGTCCTTGTGCACATCGACACCGGCGTCATACAACACCAGGTCGGGTTGATAAAGCGGCAGCAGGTAGTTGAGGGCATCGTCCACCACCTTCAGGTAGGCCGCGTCGCCCATGCCTCGGGGCAGGGGGATGTCCCAGTCGCTTTGTGCCTTGCGGGCGGGGAAATTCTGTTCGCAGTGCAGCGACACGGTGATGGCCTCGGGCGTGTCGTGCAGGATGCGCGCGGTGCCGTCACCCTGGTGCACGTCGCAGTCGAAGATCAGCACCCGGTGTACCCGGCCTGCTTCCAGCAGGTAGCGGCTGATGACCGCCAGGTCGTTGAAAATGCAGAAGCCGGCGGGGTGGTCGTAATGGGCGTGATGGGTGCCACCGGCGAGGTGGCAGGCGATGCCGTGCTGCAACGCCATCTCGGCAGTCAGCAGTGAGCCGCCGACGGCGCGCACGGTACGCCGGGCCAGGGCCTCGCTCCAGGGCAGACCGAGGCGGCGCTGGTCCTCGCGCGACAACTCGCCGTTCATGTAGCGCTCTATGTAGCTGCGGTCATGGGCCAGGGCGAGGATGTCGTTGGGGCAGATGTCCGGGCGCAGCAGGGCCTGGTCGGTGGTCAGCCCGCTGCCGACCAGGTGGTCGTGCAGCAGTCGGAACTTGTCCATCGGGAAGCGGTGTTCAGCGGGGAACTCCGGGCTGTAATCTTCGTGGTAGATCAGCGGCAACGGCATGGTTGAGGTCGTAAGCAGGGCCAGGTCCTGATCTTGCCATGGCCGGGCCAGCTTTGCTGCTCAATCGCCTGCACGGGATTGCTGTGGCCCGCATCACTTTGCGGCGCTGGCCAGTACCCGTTGCCAGTCCGGTTCGTTCAGGCGCCCCAGGATGCGGGCCTTGCCATTGCTATCCACCGATACGAACAGGGCGCTGGCATAGTTGCTTTGACGTTCGCCGCCGGCAACGTGCTGCTGGCGGGCAAAGTGGTCGATGCAGCCGTTGTGAGTCACCAGCACCAGGTTGTGGCCCGCGCGTTTGTGCGCAAGCGCTTCGTTGGCGAACTGGCTATCGCAGCTTTCCAGCCAGTCTTCGCTGGCCACCGCCTGGCCGAGGATGAAGTGCGCGGTTTGCCGGGTGCGCAGTTTCGGGCTGGTGAGCAAGTCGGCGTTGTTCAGGCCCAGCCGGTGCAGCCCCTGGCCAACGCGGGCAGCGGCCTGGCTACCGCTCAGGGTGATACCCGTAGGGTCGTCCAGGCAAGGGCCGGGGGCGCTATCGCAGCGTTCAGCGTGGCGGATCATCACGATCACCGCACCGTCGGCCCAGTCCTGCAGCAGGCCGCTGTCACTCAGTTGTTGCTCGTTGCCAAGGTCCACGATATGCGTCCTCGTCGCCAGCCAGGTGGTCAACGCCGCCACGACCATGCACAGGCCCAGGGCGGCTCCGAGGGCTTTGCGGGTCAGGCGTCGCTTGCGCCGGGCGTGAATGGCAGAGTGCCCCAGGGTATTGCTCGATTGCATGCGTGGCTCCGTTGGCATGGCCGTGCTTGGCACGGCAGGGATGGCGGCATCCTGCCAAGTGGCCTGTCGGGGGCCGGTGAAGGGCGTGTGAAAATTGCATTTGGCTAGTGCCGGCTGGGTGAAACCCGCGCCCGCGCCTACGCTGTAAACTGCAACACGGCAAAACCGGAGCAGGCCCGATGACCCCTATTCTTGAACTGGAAAGCGCACGGCTGGTGCTGCGCCAATGGCATGACGACGACCTGCGCGAGTTCGCCGCACTGTGCGCCGACCCGCAGGTAATGCGTTACTTTCCGGCGCCGTTGACGCGTCTTGAGGCTGCTGCGTTGATCGGCCGGGTGCGTGGGCACTTCAATGAATACGGTTTTGGTTTGTGGGCTCTGGAGCGCAAGGACAGCGGCGCGTTCATCGGCATGACTGGCTTGCTGCACGTGGGCTTTGACGCCGATTTCACCCCCGCCGTAGAGATTGGCTGGCGCCTGGCCCGTCGCCACTGGGGCCTTGGCTTTGCCAGCGAAGCGGCGTGGACCTGCCTGCGTTGTGCTTTTGCCCAATTGCGCCTGGAGGAGGTCGTGTCATTCACTAGCGAATGCAACCTGCCGTCGCAGAAGGTCATGCAGGCCATCGGCATGCAGCAGGACCCACACGGCAGTTTCGAGCACCCCCGCCTGCCCACTGGCCACCCACTGCGCCCGCATGTGTTGTACCGCATTGACCGCGCGCACTGGGAGCGCACCCTGCGCGCCTGAATGCACGGCCATGCCCGGCACGAATGACAAACGCTGTATCATTTGCCTACTTGGAAGGCGCTTGCCCGTAACACGTTCAGCGCCTGTGAAATCGAGCGCCGCTCGGGCGGCGCATCGCGAGCTAGGCTCGCTCCTACGGAGATCCCCCGATGAGTCATGTGTTGGACGACCTGGTCGACCTGTTGAGCCTCGAATCCATCGAGGAGAACCTGTTCCGTGGACGTAGCCAGGACCTGGGCTTCCGCCAGCTTTACGGTGGGCAGGTGCTGGGCCAGTCGTTGTCGGCTGCCAGTCAGACAGTCGAGGACGCGCGCCATGTGCATTCGTTGCACGGCTACTTCCTGCGCCCGGGCGATGCCAGCCTTCCAGTGGTGTACTCGGTAGACCGCGTGCGCGATGGCGGCAGCTTCAGTACACGGCGGGTGACGGCGATCCAGAAGGGCCAGACCATTTTCACCTGCAGCGCGTCGTTCCAGTACGACGAGGAAGGCTTCGAGCACCAGGCGCAGATGCCTGACGTGGTCGGCCCGGAAAACCTGCCTACCGAAGTCGAACTGGCCCGTGCCATGGCCGACCAGTTGCCCGAGCGCATCCGCGACAAGGTGCTGTGCGCCAAGCCGATCGAGATCCGCCCGGTCACCGAGCGCGACCCGTTCAACCCCAAGCCGGGCGACCCGGTGAAATACGCCTGGTTCCGCGCCGACGGCAACCTGCCTGACGTGCCTGCCCTGCACAAGTACATGCTGGCCTACGCCTCGGACTTCGGCCTGCTGACCACGGCGTTGCTGCCCCATGGCAAATCGGTGTGGCAGCGCGACATGCAGATCGCCAGCCTCGACCATTCGCTGTGGTTTCACGGCAACCTGCGCGCCGACGAGTGGCTGCTGTACGCCACCGATAGCCCCTGGGCCGGCAACTCCCGTGGCTTCTGCCGCGGCAGCATTTTCAACCAGGCCGGGCAGCTGGTGGCATCGTCGAGCCAGGAAGGCCTGATTCGCCATCGCAAGGACTGGGCATGAGCCTGGGCGAAGTGCGCAACTGGGTGTTCGACATGGACGGCACCCTGACCGTGGCCGTGCACGACTTCGCCGCCATTCGGGTGGCGCTGGACATCCCGGCCGAACACGACATCCTCACCCACCTGGCGGCCTTGCCGGCGGCGGAAGCGGCGGCCAAGCATGCCTGGTTGCTGGAACATGAAAGGGACCTGGCAACGGCCTCCACGGCGGCCACCGGGGCGGTGGAACTGGTGCGCGAGTTGGCCGAGCGCGGGTGCCGGCTGGGTATTCTGACCCGCAATGCACGTGAGCTTGCGCATGTAACGCTGGAGGCCATCGGCCTGGCGGACTGCTTCCCGGTGGAACACATTCTCGGGCGTGACGAGGCTGCGCCCAAGCCGAGCCCGGATGGGCTGCTGAAGATTGCCAGCGCCTGGGGCGTGACACCGAGCGAACTGGTGATGGTGGGGGATTACCGTTTTGACCTGGACTGTGGGCGGTCGGCGGGGGCACGCACGGTGCTGGTGAACCTGCCGGACAACCCGTGGCCAGAGCTGGTGGATTGGCATGCGGCGGATTGCCGGGCGTTGAAGGTGATGCTGGGCTGACGCTTGTTTTGGCAATGCGGGCCTCTTCGCGGGCATGCCCGCTCCCACAGGTATTGCGCACGTCTCGGGGCCTGTGGTGCCCCTGTCGGAGCGGGCGTGTCCGCGAAAGGGCCGGATCTGTCTATGCTGAACCCCATCTTTGCTCTGATACGGAGACCCACCCATGAGCAGCAAGGCCATCTACGTACAACCCGGCGGCGGCTACGACAAGGTCGAGGTCGGCACCTGCGAGGCCCAGGCCCCCAAAGCCGACGAGATTACCGTGCGCCTGCACGCCAGTTCCCTCAACTACCACGATTTCGCCGTGGTTAGCGGCATGTGGGGCCCGAGCGAGCGACGCATCCCCATGGCCGATGGCGCCGGCGAGGTGGTTGCGGTGGGGGCTGGCGTCACTGAGTTCCAGGTCGGCGACAACGTGGTCAGCACCTTCTTCCCCGACTGGCTCGATGGCCAGGCCAATGTCGAGGGCTTTGCCAGGGTGCCCGGCGACGGCATCGATGGCTACGCCCGTGAGCAGGTGACCGCCCGCGCCACCGCATTCACCCTGGCACCCCAGGGTTTCAGCCATGCCGAGGCTGCCACCCTGACCACCGCCGGCCTTACCGCCTGGCGCGCGCTGATGAGCGATGATCACCTCAAACCCGGCGACACGGTGCTGGTGCAGGGGACCGGCGGTGTGTCGATTTTCGCCCTGCAGTTCGCCAAGCTGGCGGGTGCGACCGTGATCGCCACCTCGTCCAGCGATGCCAAGCTGGAGCGCCTGAAGGCCCTGGGTGCCGACCACCTGATCAACTACAGGAGCACCCCGGCCTGGGGTGAGAAGGTGCGCGAGCTGACTGGCAACCGTGGTGTCGATCATGTGATTGAAGTAGGCGGCCCGGCGACGCTGGAGCAGTCGATGATTGCTGCGCGCATTGGCGGGCATGTTTCGCTGATCGGCATCCTTACCGGGGTGGCCGGGCAGTTGCCGCTGGTGCAGGCGCTGGTGCGGCAGATTCGGCTGCAAGGGGTGCTGGTCGGCAGCCGAGCGCAGCAGCAGGCGATGGTGCGGGCGATCGACGCCAACGGCCTGCGGCCGGTGGTGGACAAGCATTTCGAGCTGGAACAGATCGTCGAGGCGTTCCGTTACCAGGAGAGCAACCGGCACTTCGGCAAGATCTGCCTGACTTGGTGAAGTGAGGGCAGGGTAGCTGGACGTGACGGCCACCCTGCACACCACTCTAATTCGTAGCATCAAGCCCGAGGCCTTGCACTGCCTGACAGTCAGTCTGGCAGTAGCCGGTCGCGGCTGTTGGACAGGTGCAGGCACACCGCCGCCCGCGCCGCATCCGGGTCTTGTCGGCGGATGGCATTGAGGATCGCCTCATGCTCCAGGTTGGCCAGGTACGCTTGCCGCGCCAGCTTGGCCCCCGCGCGCTCGGCCTGGGCCATGCGGTTGCGCGGGATCAGGCCGTTACCCAGTTGCAGCAGCATCTCGGTGAAATACAGATTACCGGTGGCCTCGGCAATCAGCAGGTGAAAGCGCCGGTCGGCTTCGATGCAGTTGTCGCCGGCAGCGGCCAGGTCCTGATAGTCATCCAGTGCCTGGCGCATGCGTGCCAGTTGCCCCTCATCACGACGCAGTGCGGCCAGCGCGGCAGCCTGGCCCTCAAGGCCAATACGCAGTTCCAGCAGATCGCGCACATTCGCCGCGCTCTCCGCGGCAACGCGCAGGCCGGCCTGGGCCTGGCGCTCCATCACGAACGTACCGATACCGTGGCGCGGCTCCACCAGCCCAGAGGCTTGCAGCTTCGACAAGGCTTCGCGAACCACCGTGCGGCTGACCCCGTGCTCGCGCACCAAGGTGTTTTCCGAAGGCAGTTTGTCGCCTGGTTTGAAGGTGCCCAGCAGAATCTGCTGGGTCAGGCTGGAAACCAGGTCATGGGCGCGGCTATGGCCGCGTTTGCGAACGTGTTCCGGTTCCATGTGTGATCCGCTTCTTGATTTGCTTGTACGACAAGTTAATCGATAGAAATATTTTTTGCCGAATTTTCGCGCATCCAATTCGGCATGTAGTTGATGTGTTTTTGCATGTTCGTATCAAATTGGCATTATGACAGCTTGTATTTTGCTATTTTGCCGACGTTGATGATCTTGTCGTACAACTTCGCTGCGAATAAGCTCCTCCCCACTTCCCTGTCAGACAACCCGACCCGCACAAAAACAATTAGTGGGAGATTCGCAAGTGAACGACACCCTCGCTCCGTCTGCCCGGCATGACGGCGACGCGTTGGCCAGCGCCGTGGCCAAGGTCAAGCGCCACGTCCTGCCGCTGTTCGTCATCATGTTCATCGTCAACTACCTCGACCGCGTCAACATTGGCTTCGTCCGCCCGCACCTGGAAAGCGACCTGGGCATCAGCGCTGCGGCCTTTGGCTTTGGTGCCGGGCTGTTCTTCATCGGTTACGCGCTGTTCGAAGTACCTTCGAACATGCTGCTGCAAAAGGTCGGTGCCCGGCTGTGGCTCACCCGCATCATGTTCACCTGGGGGCTGGTGGCCACGGCCATGGCCTTCGTGCAGAACGAAACCCAGTTCTACGTGTTGCGTTTTCTGCTCGGGGTGGCCGAAGCAGGTTTCTTTCCTGGCGTGATCTACTACTTCACCCGCTGGCTGCCAGCGGCAGAGCGCGGCAAGGCCATTGCTATCTTCCTCAGCGGTTCTGCACTGGCATCGCTGATTTCCGGGCCGCTGGCCGGGGCGTTGATGCAAATCCAGGGCCTGGGCCTGCATGGCTGGCAGTGGATGCTGTTCATCGAGGGCATGGCCTCGGTAGCACTGTGCTTCTTCGTATTCTTCTGGCTCGACTCCAGGCCGCAGGACGCCAAGTGGCTGAGCAAGGCCGAGCAGGCCGCGCTGGTTGCCACCATCGACCGCGAGCAGCAAGCACGTGAGGCCATCGGCGCGGTCAGGCCGTCGGCCTGGAGCCTGCTCAAGGACCGCCAGATCGTGCTGTTCTGCCTGATCTATTTCTGTATCCAGCTGACCATCTACGCAGCGACATTCTGGCTGCCTAGCATCATCAAGCGGATGGGCGACCTCAGTGACATGCAGGTCGGTTTCTTCAACTCGATCCCTTGGCTGATCTCGATCCTGGCCATGTACGCCTTCGCCGCCGGTTCCGCTCGCTGGAAGTTCCAGCAGGCCTGGGTGGCGGGCGCCCTGCTGGTCGCTGCCACGGGCATGTTCATGTCCACCACGGGTGGGCCGGTGTTCGCCTTCGTCGCCGTGTGCTTTGCCGCGATCGGCTTCAAGTCAGCGTCGTCACTGTTCTGGCCAATCCCCCAGGGCTATCTGGACGCCCGCATCGCTGCGGCGGTGATTGCCCTGATCAACTCGGTCGGCAACCTCGGTGGCTTCGTTGCCCCCACCACCTTCGGTTTGCTGGAGCAGCAGACTGGCTCGATCCAGGGCGGGCTGTACGGCCTGGCGGTGACCTCGGTGCTGGCGGCGATTGCCATCTTCTTCGTACGCATTCGCCCCAAGGGCGTCCCTTCCGATGACCTCAAGGCCCCTTCGGCCCTGGGCCAGACCCACTGATGACTGCGAGACAACCCTCATGAATATGCAGACCCTTCACACCAGCACCCCGGTGGTCACCGACCTGCGCGTGGTCCCCGTGGCCGGCCATGACAGCATGCTGCTCAACCTCAGTGGTGCCCATGGCCCGTATTTCACCCGCAACGTAGTGGTGCTGCGCGACAGCGCCGGCAATACCGGCCTGGGTGAAGTGCCCGGCGGCGAGAACATTCGCCAGACTCTGGAGGACGCCCGCGGTCTGGTGGTCGGCCAGCCGATCGGCCATTACCAGCGTGTGCTCAATGCCATGCGCCAGACCTTCGCCAACCGCGACTCGGCAGGCCGTGGCCTACAGACCTTCGACCTGCGCATCACCGTGCATGCGGTAACGGCCATCGAGTCGGCGTTGCTCGACCTGCTCGGCCAGCACCTGAACGTGCCGATGGCGGCACTGCTGGGCGAGGGGCAGCAACGGGATGCGGTGAAGATGCTCGGCTACCTGTTCTACATCGGCGACCGCCAGCAGACCGACCTGGCTTATCGCAACGAAGCCGACAGCGATGACGACTGGTTCCGCCTGCGCCACGAAAAGGCCCTGACCCCGGAAGCAGTGGTACGGCTGGCCGAGGCCGCCAAGGCGCGCTATGGCTTCAGCGACTTCAAGCTCAAGGGCGGCGTGCTGCGCGGTGAACAAGAGATGGAGGCCGTGACAGCGCTGGCCGAACGCTTCCCCGAAGCGCGCATCACGCTCGACCCCAATGGCGCGTGGTCGCTCAAGGAGGCCATCGCCCTGTGCCGCGACAAGCACGATGTACTGGCCTACACCGAAGACCCGTGCGGCGCCGAGAATGGTTACTCGGGCCGCGAGGTGATGGCCGAATTCCGCCGCGCCACCGGCCTGCCTACCGCGACCAACATGATTGCCACCGACTGGCGACAGATGGGCCATGCCATTCAGTTGCAGTCGGTGGACATTCCGCTGGCCGATCCGCACTTCTGGACCTTGCAGGGTTCGGTAAGGGTGGCGCAGATGTGCAACGACTGGGGGCTGACCTGGGGTTCTCACTCCAATAACCACTTCGACATTTCGCTGGCGATGTTCACCCAGGTAGCGGCTGCGGCGCCGGGTGAAATCACGGCGATCGACACCCACTGGATCTGGCAGGATGGCCAGCGCCTGACCCGTGAGCCGCTGCGCATTGTCGACGGGCATGTGCGGGTGCCGGCGCGCCCGGGCTTGGGCGTGGAACTGGATGAAGACCAGCTGGCCAAGGCCCATGAGTGCTACCGCAACATGGGGCTGGGGGCGCGCGATGACAGCGTGGCGATGCAGTTCCTGATTCCGGGTTGGAGCTTCGATAACAAACGGCCTTGCCTGGTGCGTTGAGGCTGCTGGCCTCTTCGCGGGCAAGCCCGCTCCTACATCAACCGGTGGTGTCGCCACGCACCGTCGTAGGAGCGGGTTCACCCGCGAATAGGCCGGACCTGCCGGCCAATACCCCCAGTCATTCACCGCCGCAGCCGCCACCGCATTCATCAATCGCTACCGTCGCCACGTCCCGTCGTAGGAGCGGGTTCACCCGCGAAAGGGCCGGCACAGGCAACACACATTCATATGAAAAATAAAAGCTCCATTTGGGCCTGTGGCGCGTTCGGATATGCCATTCGCGACATTTGGCGTTGATGGAAATGCCCTGTCGTGATCGAACAGTTCCGGGGCGTTCTCGTGTAATTCCCCACAGCCATGCGGGGATTAAATGAAGCCCGCCCTGCACTGACACGTTGCTCTGTGAAGCGCTCCAAAGATCAACAACAGAGCGCGAGTAACGTGTCGACTTATTGATTTCAAAGGAGATATTTTTCGCCTACGCCTGCCCGTCCTTCCTTGTGTCAGCAAAAAGAGAACAACATCAATGAACACCGTGGGATCTGATGGCAACCTTGCACAAGGTTTCAAGCCACGTCACGTAACGATGCTGTCCATCGCCGGCATCATCGGCGCCGGACTTTTCGTAGGTTCTGGCCATGCCATCGCGGCAGCCGGGCCAGCAACCATAATTTCCTATTTCGTGGCCGGAACCTTGGTGGTACTGGTCATGCGCATGCTCGGCGAAATGGCCGTGGCACACCCCGACACCGGATCGTTTTCCACCTATGCCGACCAGGCCATTGGCCGCTGGGCCGGCTATACCATCGGCTGGTTATACTGGTGGTTCTGGGTACTGGTAATTCCTATCGAAGCATTGGCCGCCGGGCATGTGCTGAACGCCTGGTTCCCGCAGGTGGACAGCTGGATCTTCGCCCTGGCTTCGGTATTGCTGCTGGCCGGTACCAACCTGTTCAGCGTGGCCAAGTACGGCGAGTTCGAGTTCTGGTTCGCCATCCTCAAAGTCACCGCCATTCTGGGCTTCATCGGCCTGGGCTTTGCCGCGCTGATGGGCTGGTTGCCCAACCGCGAGGTCAGTGGCCTGAGCAGCTTGGTTGCCGAGTACGGCGGCTTTGCACCAAAAGGTTGGTCGGCAGTGGTGGGTGCGTTCATCACCGTGATGTTCAGCTTCATCGGCACCGAGGCGGTGACCATCGCCGCGTCCGAGTCCAGCGACCCGTCGCGCAACATCGCCAAGGCCACTCGCTCGGTGATCTGGCGTATCAGCACCTTCTACATCCTGTCGATCTTCGTGATCATTTCGGTGGTGCCGTGGAACGACCCGCAGCTTGCAGTGGTGGGTTCGTACCAGCGTGCGCTGGAAATCATGAACATCCCCAACGCGGCATTCATGGTCGACCTGGTGGTACTGGTAGCTGTTACCAGCTGCATGAACTCGTCGATCTACATCGCTTCGCGGATGATGTTCTCGCTGGCCAAGCGCGGTGACGCCCCGGCCTTCCTCAACAAGACCTCCAAGGTCGGTGTACCGCGTGCTGCAGTGTTCGGCAGCACCCTGATCGGTGCGGCCATCGCGGTCCTCAACTACTTCGCACCCAAGGGCGTGTTTGAGTTCCTGCTGGCCAGCTCCGGCGCCATCGCCCTGTTGGTGTACATGGTTATCGCCATCTCCCAGCTGCGCATGCGCCGCCGTCTGGAGCGCGAGAACACCGAATTGAAGTTCCGCATGTGGCTGTTCCCGTACCTGACCTGGGCGGTGATCATTTTCATTGCCGGGGCGCTGGCGGTGATGATGTACACGCCTGAGCATCGGGCGGAAGTGAGCTCGACATTGGGCCTGGCGATCGTGATTTCCTTCCTGGGGATCGTGACGGCGAGGGGCCATGCGCAACCGGTGGGCGCGCGATCAATGGGGTGATCAAGTTCACCTGGCAGTAGAGCAGAGGGCACCCGTGAATGGGTGCCCTTTTTTTTCGGGTGTGAAATAGCGGCGGCGCTGAAGGGTGCTTGTCGCAAGTTTTTTATCATCCATGAGATCGAGCGTCGCCCTGGCGGCGTTCGATTTGCATGGCACCCAAACATAGGAAGCATGCTGGCAATTTGATGTCAAAAAGCCGCTATCTCGGAATATTGTGTATTTGTTGGAAAATCACGTTTTAGCCATACAGGTTCGTTACCCTGGCGTTAGGCTAATGCGCCTCGGTCGGACTTTATCCGCCGCTTCTGCGGTTGCGCTGCGCAACATGCCAAGCGGCAGAACGCGCTTTTGATGTGCCGTTTCCCTTGATTTAAAAGGGTTTTTAATCCGAGGTGTGTGGGTGTAGGCCCTCGGTGAAGGTCAGGGAGGGAGGCTGGAGCAAGTTCTAGGATTGTTATGGCGGAAGTGTCGCAACCCCTCCGCCGCCAACCTGGAAGTATGGCCCTCTAAAACCCCTGTAAGCCACGCAATTCGTGGGTTATACAGTTTCTCAAAGGCTTTTCAAAACAGGCTCGTTTGGCCTCTGCGCATGACTGAATGGTCAGGTTTCTAGCATCATAATAATCTGAAGGCCTTCATTTTTTAAAACCTCCTGTACTCAAGTGCTCGGTTGCATCTGGTGGCTGGGCGCTCGATCTCAACATTCTGATTTTATTAGCATTTATTGGATAAAATCCCTGTTTTCGGCAGGGTTTTGTTTGGCTGCGCGCTCGCGTGATCTGGCTCATTTAGCGTCAAAGGCTCGGGTGCTGGCGTGTCAAAATGCGTCGCGGATTGCAGGTATTATCTCAATCTGTCAAAATTTCGCTGTTGCAGCTTTCTAAGTTTTGGATGAAAATGCCGCCGCATGGAGCGAGATATGGATGAGCTGGGGTCTATCACTACGTCATGGGGCAGCGGTGCAGGGCAGGACGTGGATGTTCGCGCGCTGCGACGCTACAACCGCTTGCTTGGCGTGTTGCTGAATGTTGGCGAGTGGGCGTGCATAGGCCTGCTGCCGTTTGTTGCGGTTGCTGCCATCTGGCTGGTGACTCAAACCAACTTTGAAAATGTCGTGTTCTATGACGGAACCGACTCGATTTGCATCTACGACGGAACGACAGGGGAAATCCGCAATGTCGAGTAAGGAAACCCAACACGGAACCCCTGGTGGCGAAGCGCAGGAGACTCGGCGGGGCACGGACGAAGAGAAACTGCTGGAGCTGGCGCTGGATGAAACGCCGGGTGAAGCAGCGGCCACCGTGCGTGAAGTCAAACGCCTGCAGCTGGAATGCCTCGATCTCAAGCGCCGCAACAAGCGCGTATGGGGCCAACTGTTGGCGCTGACTTGCGTGTTTGGCGTCACCATCGCTGCGGTGGTGTTCTGGTACCCGAAGTACCGCTGGATCCCGACCACTGACAATCACGCGATCTGTGAAGTCTCGACCGAGAGCAATCCGCGCGTCACCCCGGCCACCCTTGCCGAGTATGCCAAGGATGCCGTGGTCAATTCGTACTCCTACGACTATGTGAACTACCGCTCCAACCTCAATTCTGCGGGCGCCCGCTGGTACACCGACGAGGGGCGAAAGGCTTTCCTGAAGACCCTGGACGATTCCGGCAACCTGGAACGCGTGCTCAAGGGGCGGATGATCCTGCGCGCCATGGCCACCCAGGTTGCCCAGGTCGAGGAGGCTGGTGTGCTGGCCAGCGGGCAGAACTACTGGCTGGTGCAGGTACCGATTGCCATCGAATTCTATGTCGGCGGTGACCAGCAGGCGCGCTCGCGCCAGGACTTCCTCGCCGCCGTGACCATCGTCCAGATCCCCGCCTCGGCCACCAACATCAAAGGCATTGCCGTCGATTCTGTTCAGCTGTCGCCGTACACCTCAAGGAAGTGACCATGAAGAAGCATCTGATCGCATCGTTGCTTGCGAGCGCTATCGCTTTGCCTGCATTTGCCAACGAGGCGCCAACTGCGCCCGCTGCCGAGGGTCGCGCAGGGCAGGTTGACGCGGCGCAAGGAAGCGAGGCTCCGCCCCAGCCGCCGATGAATGGCCTGGGCCGGCAGGTATCCAGCGCTGCTCAAGTGGTCTATCCGCGCCCGGAGGATGTCATCAGTGACACGGTCAACGACGTGCAGGACTCGCAGCTGACATCGTCGCAAGTCGAGTTGATCAAGCAGTTGTGGCTGGAGCGGGAAAAGCAGAAGGCCACCGCCTATGTCAGCCCGGCCAAGCCGGTGACCCGCACGTTGGCACTCAACCTCGACCCGGGGGTATCGCCACCCATCGTTCGCCTGAGCAAGGGCCAGCAGTCATCGATCGTGTTCTCCGACTATGCCGGGCAGCCGTGGATGATCCAGAACGTGTCGATCAACCGCGAGCTGTTCAGCGACGGTCGCGAGCGAGGTGGGCAGAACGGTCAGAACGGTACTGCCGCACCGACCAACATCCTCACCCTGGACCCCGCCACAGCGGCGGCCTACGGCAATGTCACCGTCACCCTGCGCGGCCTGGCCACGCCGATAATCCTGATCCTGGCCGCCGGCCAGGAAGAAGTGGACATGCGTGTTGATGCCAAGGTGCCGGGGCGCAACCCGGATGCGACAGCGAGTGTGGCGATGTTGCGGATGCCGTCGATCGACGATGCGCTGACCTACTTCCTGGATGGTGTGCCGCCGAAAGATGCCAACCGCCTGAAGGTGACCGGGCTGGAGGGCGTCGAGGCCTGGAGCTATGGCCCTAACATGTACGTGAAAGCCAAGGCTGATGCGCAATATCCGGCCTACACCAACGCAGCGCGAAGCACCACCGGTGTGGCGGTGTATCGCTATGCGGGCATGCAGAACAGCGTCACGTTCACGACTGGCGGGCAAGCCGTAACCGTCTTCATCGAGCAAGGGAATCTGCAATGAGTGATAACAACATGCCGCCGAACGACTCGGGCTTCGATGAAGAGGACGAGCACCTGGTAGCCGACCGCGACGGGCCGGCTGGCCCGCAGGTGAAGAAGGCGCGCAAGTCCGATGAGATGCAGCGCAACTTGCAGGCGGTGTTCGGTTCCGGTGTCGGCAAGGTCTCGCTGATTGCTGCCGGGTTGGTCGTGCTGGCGCTGGGCGCCCTGGCCTACAACGGCATGTCTTCGAAGGATGCGCCTGCGGGCAAGGCGTCCACGGTGGACGTGCCGAATGCGCCGCAACCTGAAGTGTCGATCGACCCTATTACCAAGGCCGAAGCAGAGCGCCGTGCGCAGCGCAGCATGTTGGAGGCCGAACAGGCTGCCGAGCGCGGGATGTCCTATCAGCCTGGCTTCGATCCGAACATCGTGCAGTCCACCGGGCGGGATCTGGCTCGTGGCCAGGGCGCGCAGTTCAACGTGCCTGGGCAGCCTTACAATGACGGCAATCAGCGTTCGCCCGAGATTTACATCGGGGCGGGTATGCCGCCTCGTGACTCAGCCCAGGTTTCACAGCGGCCTGGTGTGGCCAGCGCCCAGTCCCAGGAGCAGGAGCGCCGGCGCCTGGAGGAGGAGCTGAAAAAGGCCGAGGAGCAGCGCGACCAGTACGTCAGCGAGCTGAAAAGCGAAACGCTGAAGTCGATCAAGCAACTGATGGGCGAGTCTGAAAGTGCCAAGGGCTTCGCTGAGAGAAGCAGCTTCAGCACCGTCAGCTACTACCCGACCGAGCGCGTTGGCGGCAGTGTCACAGGCCCCGCAGTACGGGCTGCCAAGGACAAGGACCCCAATGCCATCGAGGCCGTGGGTGACACCGACCGGGCGATGCTGATCAAGACCGGTACCATCATGTACGCCACGCTCGATGCCGAGGTCAACACCGATGATGGTGGTGACGTGCTGGCGACCATTCGAGGCGGCAAGTGGAACGGTTCCAAGCTGATCGGCAAGATCGAGCAGGCGCCCGACAACATTCGCGTGAAGTTCACCATTCTTGCGCCACCGGTCAACGACCCTCGTCCGACCATGCGCATCAGCGCTGTGGCATTGCGCGAGGATGATGCCAAGCAGGGCATTGCCGAGACCAAGGACCACCACACCATGGAGCGCTATTTCGCCCTGGGTGCCGCCTCGCTGTTGTCCGGCTACGGCCGGGCTTACCAGCAGACAGCGGGTACCACTGTCATCAGCCCGAGTGGCGTCGTGGCACAGACCACTACCGAGCCCTCGACCAAGCAGGTGATCGGTTCGTCGGTCGGTGAAATGGGCACCGCCATCGCCGGCGAAGTGCGCCGCGGCTTCAACCGCCCGGCAACCTACGCAACGCCTGCGAACAAAGGCTTTGGCCTGTTCTTCCTGCAAGACGTTCACGATCAATCTCGATAAGGAGTTCGACATGAAGAACTGGTCGTTCGGAAAACTCATTGGCGTTTTTGCCGGCAGCTTCCTGGCGCTCATCGTGCTCGCCGTGGTTGTGATCAAGGCGACCTCGTCGCCAGCGGCCAAGGCCAGGCGCATCCCGCAGTCCCAGGCACAATTGGCGCAACAGCCACACATGGATGTGCTGAGCATCGAACTGGCCAAGTCCCGGGAGCAGGCGCAGGCGGCGCTGCAGGCCCAGGAAAACAGCGAAAAACAGCTGAAGATCGTGCGCGAGGAATCGCAGCGCAATACTCAACTGCTGTTGAGCCAGATAAAGGCCCTGGATAACAACCTGTCCGGCCTGCAGCAGCGCATGCAGTTCTACGAAGACAGCCGTCAGCGCGTGGAGGTGATCAAGCCACCGCGTCGGGAGCCGGCGCCCGTTGCCTCGCAAGGATACACCAGGCGCGCTCACCCGATCCCGCAGTCCTCGGGCTACAAGGTGCAGGCGGTGGTCGGGCACCGGGCCTGGGTGAAAAATGGCGATAGCGAAGACAGCGTCAAGGCCGGCGACCCGTTGCCACCGGTGCAGCGCGAATTGAAAGTGCTTGCCGTCGATCGCGACAGCGGCATCGTTGTTACTTCACCCGCTCTTTAAAACAGGGACGTTGTCATGGCGGCCGGATTTGCCGATCTAGTAGATGTAATGGTCAATATCGGGAAGGTCATCCCGACAGCGATCATGATGTGCCAGGGTATTGCCGTGCTTATCGGCCTCTATCTGACCGGTGCGGCGTTGATCGAGTTGTGGGGCGTGACCCATGACAACGCATTGAAATATGTGGCCGGAAGACAGCGTTTTTCTGTCGGCTCTGCCTGTGTGCAATTGGTGATCGGCTCTATCTTGCTGGCGATCGGTACGCTGGAGTGGATGGGCATCATGTCGCGAACCCTGACCGGGGATTATGCCAACTCGCGCATGTTGTCCTATTCCTCGACCGGGACGACTTTGCAAGAGCAGGCACAACTGGCAACCCTGGCCCTGCTGGGCATCATGCAGGTTGTCGGCTTTATCGCCATGGTGAAAGGTTGGTTGACGGTAAACGGTTATTACAACAATCAAACTCAAGCCGGCCTCGGCACCGCCAGCGGCTGGATCATCGGCGGCGTCCTGGCGTGGAACTTCAAATGGTTCAGCGATGTACTCAATAACACAATCGGATTCAATCTGGTTGGCCTCTTCACGCCGTGGTCGTAACGGCTTTTCGAAACATGAAATATAAGGAGCGTCACTTATGAAAGCACTCAAAACTCTGAAAGCTGCATACGATTCGGCCAAGGTTCGTGCAACTACCGCTGTTATCGGGGCCCTGGCGGCACCGTCGGCTTTTGCCATCGAAAAAACCGACCTGACCCAGGACAAGTCGGGTGGCAAGACGGCCAGTGATGTCATGAGCAACATCGACGACACTGCTCAGGGCGGCGCCACGCTGCTGATCTCGTTGGTGTCGGTTGGTGGTTTCGTAGTTGTCGCCATCTCCCTTTACACTCTGTGGAAAGCCTCCAAGGATGAGCGTGAGAAGCCGATGTCGGCGATTGTCGGCCTGTTCATCGGCGGCCTGATGGCGGGTGTCGGTACCGTGATGTGGATCATGCGCAACACTTTGGTCAACTAACGCTGCACGCCGCTGAACCTATTGCGGGGCGTCATGCCCCGCACCTCAAGAACAGTTTCGGGAATATTCGGACGTGAGCGAAACAAACGCTTCTGAACGCGAGGCAAACACTGTGCCCACGTTGTCGAGTGGCTATCTCAGTCGAACTGCCAACCAGCCGGTATTTGGCGTGCGTCGGCCGCTGTGGCGCTCGGACGATGACCAGCGCAAACTGTTCAGCGATGAAAACAGCAAACTTCGCACTTCGGTGTGGCAGCGCGACAATTACACCTGCCGCTTTTGCGGGTTCAAGTCTGCAAAGTTTCAGGAACTTCATGCACTGGACGGCAATGCCGACAACTGCACCAAGGAAAACCTGATCACCGCCTGCAACCTGTGTCGTCAGGTTCATCATCTTGGCGCCTGCGCCATGAATGACACCGGCTTTTTCGTCGCCGTGCAGGAACTGACGCAAACCGAGATCAATAACATTGCCCGCTGTATCTACGTTAATGAGTTGCTCGATGACGTGGCGGCCAATGAAAAGCTGGCCAGCCTGCTGGCAGCTTTCAAGTTTCGTGGTAATGACACGCTGAAAGAAATATTCGGTGGCGAAGTCATCACCGTGCTTGGCGTGGCGGAAACCCTCGCGAGCAAGCAACTTGTCAGCGATGAAGAATTTAGCAAGCGCGCTGAATGGTTGGCGCCGTTACGGCTGTTCCCAACCAAAAGCGCGTTCAAAGATGGACAGCTCGAATACTACGCGGCCAATAACCGTGCGGTGTTTTTGCCAGCTAACTGGTCGGCATTGACCGGCCAGTTACTGAAGAATTTTGCTTGATGCAGCCGCTCGTACTGCTGCTCAGTCTCGCCGTTGAGAGCGTTGGCAAGGGAGAACAAGGAAATGTTTAACAAACTCGAGGCGGTGATCCTGACGGTGCTGAGCCAGCTCAAGGCAGACGTGCAGGACTATTGCGACCTGGAAACGGTCGATGGCGGGCAGGCCATCGTCGCAAACGACGGTTCGCTGGCTTCCATCGTGCGCTTCAACGGCACCAAGAGCGTGCTTGGGCGCGAACAGTTCGAACGCCTGGTCAGCCTGCTGGAAGCGTCGCTCTCGGTGTACTTCAAGGTACGCGGCCACCACCTGCAGATTGTCTTCAGCCGCGACCTGGATGCGACCGCGCCGCTGGAGCAGAACGCCTTGCAGCAGGCAGCAACCGCCGAGCGGCTGAATCTCAACGTGCGGCACCTGATCAACGAAGGTGTCAGCAAGTACGCTCAGTATGTGTATGACGAAGAATGCTACCTGGTGTTCTGGTCGCGGCCCGCGCTGCTCGACCAGACCGAAAGGTCGATGGCGCGCGAGGCGCTGAACGAGTTCAGGAAGGAATCGGAGTGGCCGGCCACCGCCGAAGCGCAGAACCTGCTGCGGCCTATTTCCTACCTCAAGGACCGCCACCTTTCCTTTGTCACCAAGATTTCCGAAGACCTGACGTCCCCTGAGTTCGGTTGCTCGGCGGATGTGCTCGACGTCAGTGAAGCGATCCGCGCCATCCGTGCAAAGGTAAACCCCGACATCACGCCGCGTACCTGGAAGCCCTATATTCCGGGTAGCGCCATTCCCATGCGCTGGAAGACCAGCAAGCGCAATGGCGACATGTCGGAGTTCATGTACCCCACGCTGCCCAGCCAAATCATGGTCACTTCGGCTGAAATCGGCAGTGGCGAGCGCACCAGCCTGCTGCCGGACCCTACCAGTGTGCGGGTTGGCTCGCGCGTGTATGCGCCGTTGTTGATGTCGATTCCACCGGCAGAGCCGCAATACTTCAACACCCTGTTCAACAGCCTCAACCGCGCGGAAACGCAAGAGAACGGTGTGTCGCGCGCTTTGCCGTATTCGGTGTCGATCATGCTGTCCTCCGACGGCATGAGTGTGCTGGCCTGGAAGAGCCTGTTCGCCCAGCTGCTGTCGGTCACCTCCGAGCAGAACCGCAACATCAACCTCGCCACCAAGGAACTGCGCGAGCGCGTGCGTGACGGTGAATGCATGGTCAAGCTGCAGGTGGCCGCGATGACCTGGGCCAGCCCGGACGAAAAGGGCGTGAAGGAACTGGCGCTGCGCAAGTCGAAGCTTTGGCGGACCCTGGAAGCCTGGGGCCAACCCGTTTTCATCGAACGTACCGGTAACCCGATGCAGGCGTTTCAGTCCAACTGTCTGGCCCTGACCACTAAGCACCTGGGCGACCCGGCCGCTGCGCCGCTGGGCGATGCCGTGGCCATGCTGCCGCTGACCCGGCCAGCTTCGCCGTTCCAGGAAGGGTCGACCATCTACCGCAGCCTGGATGGCAAGATCCTCAAGTACCAGCGTTTTTCCTCGCAGCAGACCACTTGGATCACCCTGATTGCAGGCAAGCCAGGCTCGGGCAAGTCGGTGTTGATGAACAACAACCACTTCGAATCGTGCCTGATGCCGGGCCTGACCGGGTTGCCCTACATCGGCATCACCGACATCGGTATTTCTTCGTCCGGTTTCTGCGACCTGGTGCGCGACAACCTGCCACCACGGCTGCATCACCTGGTGGTGTACAAACGTTTGCAGAACGCTCGCAAGGACTGCATCAACCCACTGGATACACCGCTTGGCCAGCGTTACCCGCTGCCGAAGGACCGCGAGTTCAACAAGAACTTTCTCACTATCCTGGTGACGCCGCCCGAACGCGAGAAGCCCTATGAAGGGATGAGCAACTTCGTCGGCCGCATGGTTGACCTGGCCTACCGGCGCAAGGACGACAAGATCGAGAGGGCCAGCCCGGAAACCTACAAGCCCGGGCACAACGACGTGGTCGACGGCGCCGTGGCGGCGCTGGGCTTTCGCATTCTGCCGGCCACCACCTACTGGGAACTGGTCGATGCAATGTTCGATGCCGGCATGGTGTACGAAGCGGAAGTCACCCAGCGCTATGCGGTGCCTACCCTCAACGACCTGGTGGCGGTGGCATCCACCGAAGAGGTGCGTGCCGAGTACGAAGGCTCCGGTGAGGTAGGGCGCAGCCTGGTCGATGCGTTCATTCTCGGCATTCGCGAGGCGGTCGGCGACTTCCCGGTGTTCGCCGACCACACCCGTTTCGACGTCGGCAGTGCCCGCATCGTTGCCCTCGACCTGCAGGACGTGGCGCTGCAGGGCTCTGCTTCGGCCAAGAAGCAGACTGCCTTGATGTACATGATCGCCCGCCAGTGCTTCATGAAGAAGGTGGCATTCTCGAAGGAGGACTTCCCGTTCTTCACCGAGAAGTACCTGCCGTTCTACGAGCGCCTGGTGGCCGACCTGGTGGATGAATACAAGGTCATGTGCATGGACGAATTCCACAAGACCGGTGGCCACGTGGGCTTGCAGGAGCAGATGCAGACCGATGGCCGCGAGGCCCGTAAGTGGAACATGGAGATCATTCTGGCTTCGCAGTTGATGGAAGACTTCGGCCAGCTGACCAAGATCGCCACGGCCACCTTCATCCTCGACTCGGGCACCAAGGAAACCCGCGACTGGTTGCGGAAGAACATCGGCCTGTCCGACACCGAAGAGCATGCGCTGGTCAACTTCGTGCACGGTGCGAACAAGCATGGCTGTACCTTCCTGGCCCGCTTCGAGACCAAGAATGCCACCTACAGCCAGCTGTTCACCATGTCTGCCGGGCCGATGCGCCTGTGGGCACTGACCACGACCGCCGAGGACCGCAAGCTGCGCACCATGCTCTACGAGCACATGCCGCGCCCCGATGCGCTGGCCCTGCTGGCCCGGCGCTTCCCGTCAGGGGGGTGCAAAGACATGGTCGAACGCTTGAAGCGAGAGACGTTCAAGGACGTCGAGTTCGTCGATGACGACATGGAGCAGTCGGTGATCGCGCGGATCGCCAAAGACCTGGTGGCTGACTACATCAGCGCCAGTGCATTCGAAGACGTAGTGTGAGGGAGTGACAGATGGCTCAGTACAAGGGCGCATCCCGTCAGCATGAAATCAGCAGCAGCCGCAGGCGCAAGGATACCCGCCTGGCCGGGCAGCGCTTCAGTGATTTCTTCCAGTCGGCCGACGGCGCGGTTTTCGGAACCTTCGCGCTACCGGTCCTGGCGCTGATTTCGATCAAGGTGCCCTTTTCCGGTGAGCTGCTGTTGCTGCTGGCCTGGGCGTTCAAGCGCAAGTTCGTCGACGTCGACAATCGCACGTTCGATTTCCCTTATCGGGTGCCTAAGCTGGCGGACGTCAATGACGGCTCGTACAAGGGCAAGAAGAAAGGTGAGGGCGTGACTCTCTTCGGCAATGACCTGGAGAGCAAAGAGCAGATCTACGCCGGCGACAGTGACCTACGCACCCACCAGTTGGTGCTGGGTACCACTGGCTCCGGTAAGCCGCAGCCCAAGCATGCCAAGGTGCTGACTCCGGGCGGCTGGGTGGAAATGGGCCGCATCCGGGTCGGCGACAGCGTGTGCACGCCCGATGGCAAGCAGGCTGCGGTGCTGCGGGTGATTGAGCAGGGCATCCAGCCGATCTGGACCGTGGCCACGCGTGACGGGCGCCGGGCGCAAGCCACGGGTGACCACCTGTGGCGGGTGCTTACCCGCGGGCAGGATGGCAGCGAAGAAGCCCATACGGTGACCACCGACGCCATTCGCGAGTTGATGGGGCGCGGCATCGTGGTGATGCTGCCCAAGGTGCGCAAGAAGCGCGGCTCGGCCAAGTTCAATGGCTGGGCCGAGGTGTGGAAAGTGACGGCTGCCGGCCAGGCACCTTGCCAGTGCATCGAGATCGATCACCCGCATCACCTCTACATCACTGACGACAGCCTGGTCACCCATAACACCGAGCTGTTGCTCGGCATCGTCTTCAACGCCTTGGTGCAGAACACTGGTTTCATCTACGTCGACGGCAAGGGTGACCCCAAGCTGCAGAAGGAAATCTTCCGCCTGTCGCGCTACCTGGGCCGCGAAGATGACCTGCTGATCATCAACTTCATCACCTCTGGCCGCGACTTCGTCGAGAAGCAAGTCGACAAGGTGACCAACAACATGAACATGATGGGCAACACCTCGTCGGGCATGTTGATCGAGCTGATTGTGTCGCTAATGGATGATTCCGGCGGCGGCGGTGACATGTGGAAGGGGCGGGCGATCATGTTCGTGGCAGCCCTGACGCGGCCGCTGACCTACCTGCGGGACAAGGGGCACATCAACCTGTCGCCCGAGAAGTACCTGGAATATTTCGAGCTCAACGTCATCGAAGATCTGGTGTGGGAGCACGGCGGCAAGTACGGTGAGATGTTCGACGTGATCGTCGCCCCGTTGCGCTCGTACCTGCTAACGCTGCCAGGCTACCAGAAGGCGAAGTTCAAGAAGCAGGAAACCAAGACCCTGGAGCAGCACGGCTACATCGTCATGCAGCTGGGACGGATCTTCAACGACCTGACCTTCAACTACGGCCATATCTTCAAGACCCGCGTCGGTGACGTGGACTTCTATGATGTGGTGATCAACCGCCGCTTGCTGGTGGTGCTGCTGCCGGCGCTGGAGCGTGCACCGGACAGCATGCGCATGCTTGGCAAGATGATTGTAGGCAGCATCAAGCAGATGATGGCCGGCTGCCTGGGCAACCGGGTCGAAGGGGTAGTGCGCGAAATCATCGACAGCCGACCGACCGGTTCGAAGTTCCCGTTCTATACCATTCTCGACGAATATGGCTATTACGCCGTGGTCGGCTTTGCCGTGGCCCCGGCCCAAGCGCGTAGCCTGGGCTTCAGTGTCACCTTCGCGGCGCAGGACTTTTCCTCGCTGAAGAAATCCAGCGCCGAAGAAGCGGATGCCACCTGGGAAAACACCAACATTCGCGCCGTTGGCCGCCTGACCTCGGGCACCGAATCGGAAACCTGGCGGCGCGTGCAGGGTGCGGCGGCCGAGTCTTCGCAAGCCATGCTGGGCAACTTCGAACGTGTTGCGGGCAACGAAAAATTGCGGCAGTCGGACAACATTGCCATCGAGCAGCGCAGCCGGTTGAACTACGACGACGTCGCCATGCAGGAGAACGGCGAGTTCACCTTCCTGATCGGCAAGAAATCGCAAAATGGCAAGACCGGTGGCGTGGCGCTTATTCGCGGCCTGGGCTTCTACACGGCCGGCCCGGCGCCGAAGGAAATGCGCATCAACGATTTCATTCCGGTCGAGCCGCCTGAGCCTTCGGACCTGCCGCAGAACCGGCAGTCGCGCCAGGCATTCGTCGACAGCCTGAAGGATGGCTCTTTCGCCAAACGGGTACGCGCGGTAGTGAAGGGTGACCCAACTCTTGCCCGCATGCACAGTGTGTTCGAGCATAACTATGCCGACCCTGACCGGCCTTTGCTGGGCCGGCTGGACACCTCGCTCGGCGTGCTTGGGGCGTATTTGTCCGGCGACCTGAAGAAGCCGGCTCCAGCAGCACCACTGGCAGAAAAACCGGCGCCGCAGGCCCCCGCCGAGGTGCCGGATGCGGTAATGGTTACAGCAGCTCCAGTGCCCGCACCACAAATTGACCCCATGAGCCCGGAGGGGATCCAGGCAAGCATCCTGGCCGTTGCCGACCTTTTGGCCGTGACGCCAGTAACGCCAGCCATTGCACCGGTAGACGAGCAGGAACTGGACGATGAATGGGCACGTGAGCTGGCCATGGTCGTGCCTCAACAGATGCTCGACATGCAGCTGATGGCCAGCGGCGAAGGCTTTGCATCGCTGTCGGACAAGTGGGCCGCACAAGAGCGGATCGAGCAAACCTGCGCAGAAATTGCCCGGCAAACGGACTACAGCGTTACCCCTGAACCCGCTGCTCAAGGTGTGGCCGGCATGCGCGAGCGGCTGAATGACCTGCAGGCCAAGTGCCGCCTGATGATGAAAGAGCAGCCGCCCAAGTAAGACCGGACGTCAGAGCCCTAGATCGGCGTGTGATTCTATTTTTTGTCATAAATTGACGACGATAGATATCTGACAGATAATCAGAAACAAGAATTTTTGCATGCTAAGGTGAGGCGATGGGGTTGTTCAGTTCAGGGAAGAAGGCTGCGAAGTTCGCGTTCATCACCATGCCGATGGCGGCGCTTGGCGTGAATCAGCTGCGCATGGGCAACCAGCACATCAAGGCACTCTGGCGTTCCAACTTCAGCCCAGCGTGCCCCGAGTGCGAGCGAGGTGTGCTGCTAAAGACGGAAGGTGACCACCAGGAGTTCGAGCAGGAGCCGAAAGGCAAGATGCGTGTGCTGCACAGCTGGGGTTGCAACAACTGCGACTTCGCCTTGCTTGAAGAGGATGACGTCAAGAAGGTCAAGGAGCATGCCGCGCGCTACCGCAACGAGCGAGTCAAGGCGCAGTTGACCACCATTGAGCGTGACGAGATCGACCGGATTGCCCGTAGCCACCGCTTGCACTCCAGGGCGTTCTTCATTGCCAGCGCTGCTGCGATTGCCGGGTTCATCTACATGCTGGCGACCGGCGCGGGCATCCTGATCGCCCTCAACTGGCTGTCGATCGGCTTCGCGCTGTGGGTATTCGGCATGAAGAAGTCCTATCGCAGCTGGCAGGTCTCGACCGGGCAGCTGTTCGTCGAGGGCGCGTTCTGGTTTTGGTTCCAGCACCAGAAATGGATCATCTGACCATGATGCGCAAGCGGCCCCAGTGGTTGTTCATCGCCCTGATGTGCTGCGCCATGCAGGCATTGGCCGATGACTTCTATGCCGTGCGGCCTGCGGATATCGACTGCGTCGTGCAGGCCGCCCAGCGCCAGGGTGTGCCGGCCAACGTGCTGTTGGCCATCTCCAGCAAGGAGAGCGGCAAGAACGGCCAAAGCGTGTCGAACCGCAATGGCACCTTCGACCTTGGCCACTTCCAGATCAATACCACCCACTGGGGCCCGAAAGGTGTGTTTGCCGCATACCCGGCGATCACCAAGTCCGATGTTGCCTGGCGCGGTTGTTACAACGCGGAGTTGGCGGCATGGCTGTTGCGCCAGAAGCTGGACGAGAACAACGGCCAGGACTTCTGGACCCGCGCCGCCAATTACCACTCGCGTACCCGCAAATTCAACGACATCTACAAGAAAGACCTGATCCCGCTGGCGGTGAAATGGGGCAAGTACCTCGAGCGGCAGCGCCACGCCAGGCTGGTGGTCAGCTACCAGTAACGCAGGTCGCCGCAGAATGCCAAGGCTTCTGGGTAAGGGTTACCCCGGGTCGATGAACAAGACAACTTCAGGAGTTTTTACATGAAAGGAATACGCATGGGTGCACGCGCCTGCAAGGCTGGCGGTGTGCTGGTGGCACTGGTTGCGCTGGGTGGTTGTGCCAGCTCTGCCAAGCCTACTACCGAAGACACCGAGGCGTTTGCCAGCCGGATCATCGCCGACAAGGTGTCGGTAGCGGTCAATTCTCAGCACACCTACGTTTCGCGGCTGAACGCCGACCGTGTGCAAGCTGCTTCGCGGCAGGCTGCAGTAGACACCGACCAGGTCGATATCGACTTCATTGGCAAGCCTCAGGAGCTTCTGCAGACCTTCGCCAGCCGTTATGGCTACGCCTATGTCGAGAGCGGCAAGCGCGTCGATCTCAAGCCCATCAACGTGTGGGTGCGCAAAGCAACGCCGATCAACGTGCTGAAGGATGTGGGTGCACAGATCGATACCGGTGCCGATGTGGTGCTGGACAAGAGCACCAACACGCTGCGCCTGATCTACAAGCCGGTACCGCTGGCGCTGGGGAGGGGCTGAACATGGCGATGGACATGCCCCCGATGACCCTCGAGGACGCCGAGCGCCTCTATGACAAACCCGCCTACGTGCAGCAGCAGGGTGACGCCGGCGATGCCAGGTCGGCTATCGAGGCCATGCGTGATGAGAAGAACCAGGCATCGGCCGCGCGCGGCGAAGCCATTCTCGATGCGGCATTGCAGGTGGGGGTGAAGGCTGGCCTGGCGTGGCAGCTGACCAACATTAACAAAGCCCTGAAGCTGCGCGAGCGTGAGTTCGACACCGTCTATGACTTCAGTAGCCTGATGATCCAGGATCGCGTCGTGCCGCCGGTCATCACCGAGGCGCGCCACCTGTACAACCAGGACGGCGACTACACGCTGCGCCTGTCGGGGGCGGCCTACAAGATCGAGTCACAGGCACGCTTTTCCTCCGTGCCGCCCAGCTGGCGCGAATACCTGAACTTCCCGCCGCCCACCTTCGACCGCACCTCGTTGGTTTCGGCGCTGGTGCCGCGTTCCGACGAGGAAGAGCGGGTGTGGAAACTGGCCGTGCGCGAGGGCTGGCAACAAGGTGTCGAGCAGGCCAACCTGATGCTGACCTACGGCTTCGACCGGATGAACCGCGATATCGATGGTATGCGCCGTTTCAATGAGTTTGCCCGTCACGGCCAGGTCACCATGCCGATCATCTCCGGTGCGGCGATCCCGGTTACCCGGGAAGGACGGTCGATGGCGGTGGACGAAACCCTGCTGCGCATCACCGCCTTGCCCGAGTTCAACGAAAACATGAACGTGTGGCGCAGTTCGATCGCTACTTCGACCATTGCCAACCCTCCACGCCGTGCGCCGGTAACCGGCGCTGGCAGCCCGGCGTCATCGCCTGCTGCAGCCCGACAGCCCGCGGGCGTTGAAGGCGGGCGGCAATGAAGCAGGACTTCCACGACGACGTGATGATGCTGGAGCCGGGTGCGATGATCGAGCGCCTGGAGCGCCTGACCAGTTACGAAGACCCGTTTCGTTTCGATCGCGCCGACCAGTTCAAGGCCATGATGCTGGAAACCCTGACCCATGGCGTCAGCGACATTTTCATCCAGCCCGCATTGCCGGTGGTGGTGAAGAAATATGGGCGGATGTATGCGGTCACCCGGCGTGCGCTGGATGTCGGGGAAGTCAACGAACTGCTGAAGATGGCGGCCAATCGGGACACCGCCACCACCGATATCGTCTCCGGCACGGCGGTCAACGAGCGTTACGAGTTGTTCGACCCGGAGCGCAAGGATGCCCGCGGTGCGCGCCTGCGTTATGCCTACCGGGTAAACGCCTCGCCTATCGCCTGCCATGGCGATACCTCGTGCCAGATTGTCATCCGGGCCATTCCCGATGACCCGCCACGCATCCAGGACGTGGGCCTGAGCGAGGAAATCGTCAGAATGGCCACGCCACGTGATGGCATTGTCTATGTGGCCGGTGCCACCGGCCATGGCAAGACCACCACCTTTGCCGCCATCAACCGCTTCATCCTGGAAAACGACACGCCGATCAAGGGCAACCTGATCAGCCATGAAGAACCGATCGAATTCACCTACGACAAGGTCCAGAGCAAGCACTCGATCTTCGTGCAGTCGCAGATCCCCACGCACTTCAAAGACTTTTACCGGGCAAACCGCGAGGCCATGCGACGTGCGCCTGGCCTGTGCGTGATCGGCGAGTTGCGCGACCAGGAGACCATTCGCGCGGCGGTGGAGCTGTCGCTGACGGGGCACCCGGTGTTTGGCACGGTGCACGCCAAGGATGTGGCGGCGATCATGCGCCGGATGATTTCCCGCTTTCCGGAGCAGGAGCGTGCCACCGCCATCTACGACCTCGTCGATACCAGCCGCTTCATGATGGCGCAGAAGCTTGTGCCGACGGTGGATGGCAAACGCACCGCTGCGCGATCGTGGCTGAGGTTTACCGAGCAGGTGCGCGACACCTTGATGGACCTGACCGACATGGGCCGGGTAACCCAGCGGGTTGCCGAGTTCGTGCGTGAAGAAGGGCATACCTTTGCTGCCGAGGCGGATCGCCTGCTGGCCGCAGGCCTGATCAGCGAGGCGACTGCCCGCGACCTGCGCCACGGCTGAGGTGCGGGCTGCCCATTAATGCTGACTGCAACGAGTTTACGGAGAAGTTATGGCAACAGGACGGTATCACTGGAGCAGATGCGCTCCCCCCGCACGTTTTTTCGTGATCAATGCAAGTGCCGCCTTGCCGTGGTTGATGTTGCTGCTGGTACCGGCGCTGTGGAAGTTTCTGCTGCCACTGGCGCTGTGCATGACGATTGCCCTGGTCTACATCGAGGTGGTGAAGAAAATGACTGTGCGGGCGGTTTGCCGCCGAGCCGCAGTGTTCATGGTGGGGCGAGTGCGTACCACGCACAATTTGCTCAAGGAACTGGCCAGGTAGTTGGCAAGACAGACATGACCGGCAGAGTCTTTGTGGCGGCCAGAGGAGGCGTTGAATGAAGCAACAGGGAGGTGGGCAGAAGAGCTTTACCTGGGATGACCCCGCCATTTTGCTCGGGATCATGGCAGTGCTTTACCTCGGGGGGTGGGGTGCCTGGTACTTCGCTCACGACAAGATTGCCAAGGTGTACACCTACATTCGCTACGTCGAGCTGTGGTTGCCAAGTGTGCTGGGCGACTTTGTCGCGCTGCCAGGTATTGCCTCGATCAACCAGTGGGTCGGGCGCATGTGTGCGCCGGAAGGCATCATCGGTGCCTGTCAGCGAGATTTTTCCAGCGTGGCGTGGGGTGAAATCACTTCGTCGTCGCTGCTCATGAATGGTTTTTTCCTGCTGTTGATGGTGATCCTGTCGGTGCGCATGTTCCTGCGTATCAACAAGACCCACCCCAAGCTCAGGTTCACCAAGACGCACAATATCAAGAGCTTTGTGCAAGAGAACAAGGCGCAGTACCCGCACCTGCGCATGTTCGCCGAGCTCGACCTGATCGCCCAGCCGCTGGACCACCCAGTGTTCGGCATGTCGCAGACCTCCCGCCAGTTTGCCTACCGGCACTCGTTGATCAGTGGTTGGCAGGAGCAATCGGATCGCAGCTGGGCACCAACCCTGGATCGCGAGAAAACCACCGAGGTGATGCGTCGCCAGTTGGGCCAGCACTGGACCCGGGTTGCCAATCTGACGCCGGCAGAAACACTGCTGGTGGCGATAGCGTTGCCGCGGGTGGTCGCCACTGATACGGCGCTGGATGACAATGCCTTCAAGGCGGCAATGGCCGACAGCGACTACATGGTTGCCTGGTGCTGGGATCAGTTCAAGGCACCTGCCGGCAAGGCCGAGCAGCGGGGCGACCCTTATGCCTGGCTGAAGCCCGAAGTGCCGCTGGAAGAGCCTCGGGCGATCATCCAGAAGTACATCAAGCACCCCAATGCCAGTGCGATCCTGCACGCGCACGCATTCGTCCGCACCATCATCTTTGCCATGTTCTTCCAGGCGCGCCGCCTGGGTGTGCTGCCACCCGCAGAAATGCGCTGGCTGCGTTTCTTCGACCGTGACATGTGGTATGCCCTGCAGACGATCGGGCGCCAGGCCGGTTTCCCGGAAGCGCCGGGGATCCTGTCGCACTTTCTGTATGAGTGCAAAGCGGGGGTATCGCTGGCGGAGCCGCAGCTGGACAAGGCGGTCAACGGGCTTGAACTGGCGATGTCGGCGTACAAGTATTCCGAAGCCGACAAGAAGCGCTATGAGGCCCTACAGCAGGAGAGGTATGCCGCGGCACAAGGGGCAGCGCTCGATGAGGGGGCTGCCTGAAGCTCAGTCTTGAGGGTTTGGATAAAAGCAAATGGCCATCTATATAGATGGCCATTTTTTGTTTTTTTGGTGCCTTTTTTTGCTTTTTTGTTAGAATGCGGTCGTATTGGATTCTTAATAGGGACATCGAGCCATGAAGGGTGTGATTGCAAGACCTGTCGCCGTGCTGGCGGCGCTTGCGGCGGGGGTTTCCGTCGCCCATGCCGCCCCGGCACAACCGGCGGACCTCTCTGCCTTCATCACCGCTCAAGGCACCGCGCAGGTAAACGCTGGCCAACAGGCGTTTGATGACCTGACCGCGCAACGGGTGTCGCGCTATGGGCGTATCGTCAGTGCCCGGCCGGTCGGCCTCGGCGGGCTGACCGCCTGGACTGTTGAAAAGAACGGCCATCAAGTGGTGCTTTTCAGTACGCCGGACTCTGCGGTGCTGTTCACCGGTGTGGCCTGGAATGCCGAAACGGGCAGCAATATCTCCGATGCCTTCCTGCCTGGCGTCGCCCAGGCCGTCGTTGCGCCGCCTGCAGCTGCCCCGGTCGCGGCCGCGCCAGCTGCGCCGCAGATGTCACCCGTTGAGGCGCCGAATGTGCGTGAGGCCGCAGCCATGGACGGCACCTTCAAAGGCGCGGTCCCGGAGTCGATGAAAACCGTCGACTCCCTGGCAGGCATCAAGGAAGGCAAGGGCGGCATCGGCGATACCGTCTACATCATCATCGACCCGCGTTGCCCGTACTGCCGCGAAGCCTACAACCTGACAAGGGCCTACGCAGCAAAGGGTCATTCGATCAAGTGGATCCCGTCTGCAGCACTGGGTAACCCGGCGGATGGCGTGCCGTTGGCCGCCACCATCCTGCAGACCAAGGACCAGAAGATGCTGGCGCGGGTACTGGGCAACCACGAACAGGTCCGCTCCGAGCCATCGCCGGAAACCGTCGAGCAGCTGAGCACCAACCTCGCGTTTCTGTTCGCCGCATTCGAACACAACGGCAAGGAACAGGCGGGTGTGCCGGCTGCATTCTTCATCGATCACCGTACAGGGAAGCCAAGGATGATGACCGGCCTTTCACAGGCGGTCGTGCTTGAAGACATCTTTGGAAAACTTTAAGGAGCAAAGTACATGAAAGCCAAAGCGCCGAACTTTGAGTTCGACCCCAGTATCCGAATCTTCGGTTCGGGCGAGCACTTGCTGGTGGTGTTCGACAGCCAAAGTCCCCATGACGCACAGCGGGCTACCCGTACCGTGCGTATCGCCAGGGCGTTCCAGCAGCTGTCGCTGGTGGTGGCCGGCTTCGATGCGGCTGAAGATGATGGCCATCTGCGGGTGCTCAAAGGTAGCGTCAGCCTGGCGATCGAGGGCGATGGCGGGCTGCTGGTCAGTCACGAACTGGCGGCCCTGCAACTGGTGTTTCATGCCGAGGCAGACCGCAAGGGTGCGCTTACCCATATCGAGCCTGCGCTGGTTGCCTACACGGTGCGCCAGGCCCTTTCGGAATGCCTGAACGAGGCCCTGAACGACTACTTCCAGCGCCAGGAAACTGAAAGGGCGTCTGTGCCTGCAGAGGTCGTGCGCCCGGTTTCGTTGACTGCTTCGCAGTACCAGGGTGCAGCGTCCCAGCCTTCGCGCAAGGCCTTGCGCGAGCAGGCCGCAAGCAGTGCCGAGAGCCAGGCCAGGTCACGCCGGCGCAAGACCGCAATGGCCTGGCTGGTGCCGCCTTTGGTGGTAATTGCGGTGATGGCGACCATGTCTCATCTTGCTTCCTCCCAGTCGCCGATTGAAAATGCTGTCGCGCAGCAGATGGCGAACGACCCGGAGTCGATCAAGGCGCAGGTGGAATTGACCAAGCAGACCCTGCAGTCCATGGGGCTTGATCCAGGTCAGGGTGGTGACATTGGGTGCCTGGCGCCGCAATGATTACCATTGCTTCCTGCTCCATGGATGGGGTATGCCTTTCGCTGGTTTGCGGGCGCTTAGAATGGCGGGGAGTCCTCTCGCGTCGCCCGAATGCTGCCTTGTGGTGCCGAAGGAGGATCTTTTCCAGGATTGGAGAATGAGAGCGGGCCCGGCCTACGAAGCTTGGTGCTGCTGTTCTGCTTGAGCGGAGTGTGTAAGCCTGCGCAGGCACTTTAAGACTATTTTGGATTGGAAATCTTAGGTACGTTTATGCGACCAGCGAATGAAGTTAAAGACGGGGCCAAGTTATTGTCCCTTGCCCAGGGCCTGAGGTCGCTGCTGGTCCCCTCGCCAGATGTACTGGCCGACACCGTCAAGGAGTTGCACCCGTTGGTCAATTTGTCCGACAAGGTGCTGCCTTTGAAGTCGTATTTCAACATGGTTCAGGACATCCAGCGGGCCAAGCATACCCAGGCCGCGATGCGCGCTGCCGACGAGCCGCTTAGTCGCGAGGCTATTCAGCAGGGCGTGTCGCGCAAGCTCTGTACTGAAGACATCTTCATGGTTGCCTGTTCGTTCCTGGAAGTGGAAATCGCCAAGCAAGGCTCGGTGTACTACCTGAGCGGTGAATCACCCGATTTCAAGGAAACCAAGAAGAACCGAAACCCGCTCGACTTGTCTGACGAGGTCGTATTGAAGAACCTCTCGAGTGGCTTGGCGCGTCCGGACACCGATCGCGGGGCTGTGGAGCGGGGGCAGATCGATAGCGGTTTCAACCACCTGGTGCGGCTGAATCAGTTGCATAACCTGATGGTGGAGTCGGTGCGGCTGATGAAGGCGGACGAACGCCTGACCAAGGTCGATATCCGCAAGAAATTCAACATTTCGCACACGGACTACGAGCGCATGATGTCGATGGCGCGGCGTTCCGGGCTGATTTCGTTCCGCAACCGCAAAAAGGACCCGTCCAACTCCTACACCTTGCGTAATGACAACCATGAGCGGGTGTCGGAGCACGCCAAGAATTTTGGCCACACGCCGCAGAAGATGTTGAACAAGATTCTGGATGACTTCTTCGCAATGCTGGAAAAACGCAAAAAGCACGAGGACTGATTTACATGGGTATCCAGGGCCATAAGGATGTCGGGCCGGCAATAAGTGCAGAGGAGCGGGCCCGTGTAGCGCGGGCGGCCAGGCAGGTGGTGGCGTATGCCAACTTTCTGCGCTGGACGGCGAACTTCAAGCGGGACGAAGTGCTGCGCCATCCTGAACACGACCGCGTGATACTCCTCTCGCCCATGCAAAGTGGGCGTTTCAGCTTTGCCTTGGAGGGCGACACCTTGTATGTGGGTGTCCAGCCATTCGAGGCTGCCTGGGCTTCGTGCATGCCTTTCGAGGCTGCCTACGTCTCTGACCGGCTGTACCTGTCTGTCGAGGGCGTGAACTTCATGGATTCGCGCATGCCACCGCTGGCGCTGGGCATATTCGTCGACGAGGGTGAAAAGCGTGCGCGAATGGCCGCTGCTCGTTTCGTCCAGCTCATCCAGGTGTCGGTGTGTGACGGCTACGTGGTCGAGGTGGGCGAGCCGTGTGGCGATCCTGTCGAGATACGCCCGGGTGACGTGGTGCGCCAGCTCCGCGAGACCCGTCAAGCGAAGGTGCAGCAGCAAGACATGGGGCGGTTCTTCTGATGCGTTCAAGCAGACTTTACAAGTAAGGATACGTGCATGACCAAGTGTAAATTCATCCTGCCCGTGCTGGCCGCCGTGGCAATGGCGGGCTGTGTCACGACCGAGCAGATGCCGGACGGGACAACCAAGATTCGCTTCTCGGACGAAACGGTCAGCTCGCTGACTTCAATGATGCCCAATGGCCTTGTGACCGGTGTTGCTGGTGGTGCAGGTAGCGGCGGGCTCGACCTGATACCGACCAAGAGCCCTGTTGGTAATGGGCAGTACCTGTATTTCAACGGCCAGTATGACTACACCTGCGCGTCCGCGTTGCTGTACAGCGCCAAATCTGGCAAAGAACTGGATCGCGATGTCAACGAAGGGTGCCGTGACCGTTACTTCCAGCGGCAACTGGCGCTGAAACTTGCGGGCAAGCCGTACGACAGGGCGGCACCTGCCTATGATGCAGACAATCCGCCCGATGCATACTGGGCCAGGTTGAAAGGGCAGACCCTTGCTCGGTTGGCGGCCACGCAGCAGTTCGCCACGCGTTTTGGTGGTCTCCCGCGTGTCGATCGCAACGGTAACATCACTATCAGCGTAGGCTTCATGGGGGTGGGCAGTGGGCAGCATGTGGCTTTGACGACCACGCCTCAGCGTATCCCGGTTGTCATGGAAGATGCAGGGTTTGCTGCGCAGATGCGCACGCAGTCGGCCAAGCAGAATACCGAGGTTGGCGACTGGACAACGTGTGATGCCGTACTTGCCTACAATTCGGTGGCTGACAGAGGCGCGCGTCCGGCCAATATCGCGCCTGGTGACTATATGCAGTACGTGGTGCGCTTCACTGTATCGTCGCTCTCGTGCAAGGATGCCTTGCACGGGTACAAGAGCGCTTCGCGCTAAGCAGTGGGGTGCCCTGCGCCGGCGTGGTGAATAAGCGCCGAGTCGCCGTGGCACCCGGCCCTTCTTTCAGGCTGGGAGGCGATGCAGGCTGGGGGTATCACTGAGCCGCATTCCATATATCGTCAGCCGCTGCCACCGACTCGTCGATACCGGCCGCATGCGCGTCGGCCGCGTTCAGCCAGTTCTGATTAAGGTTCGCCTGCTGAGCCGCATGTTCATGGGCGAACTCGCGTTGCAGGATGGACGCTTCGATGCTGCTGAGCAGCGTGGGCGAGGCAGCGCCATATTCTGCGAGCAGTGCTCGCGACGCCTCCGGCGCAAGCTGATTGACTGCACCGCGCAACTCCTGACCGTACTCGGCCAGCACCGGCTGCTTGGCAATAACGATTTCCTCCGCTTGTGACGGGAATACGGAGGCTGTGAAGCTCTGGAAGTCCTGGGCAGTCGGCATGGTCTCGTCCTTACATGCTGTTGTCGTTGAGGTCCTCGCTGCGCGACAGCGATGGCTTGGTGTAGCGGGCGAATGTCTTGTCCAGCTCGGCAGCCAGGTAGGCCTGTTCGCTCTGGCGCAGCGCTTGTTTCATGAAGTCGCCGTCAGAGGCTGCGGACACCACCTGGTCTCGCAGGCTGCCCAGCAGCCCTTCACGATCCGCTCGCGAACCTGGGGTATTGTCGATCGCATCGATAGCACGGGTCAGTGACTGGCGCAGGCCGGATTCTGCATGGGGCTTTTCGTTGGGGGTGGCAACCTCAAAGGCAATGGCACTGATCACGGCGCAATGAATGGCCGTGAAAGCGTTGGCTTCGGCTGCCCTGCTTTGCATGATCCGGTCGGTGCGCAGGGTGTGCGGCGGCGTGCTGCGCAGCCATGCCGACTCATGTTCGGCAAGGGTGTCGATGGTCTGCCGGACTTTCTGGCCGTCAGGGCCCTCGCGCAGCGCCGCTTGCGCTACGTTCTCAAAGCTGATTGCCGGATTGCCTGAGGCCTCTATGGCTCTCTCGCGCATTAACCCAGCACCGATCACGAATCGGCTGGCATCACGTATTGATAGCTGCATCTATGTCCATCATTTATTCACAGGGCTTGAACGCGCCCAACCAGTCGGCATTCAGCATCGTCTGCTTCCCTGCGCGGCTCGCCGCGTCGCGTAGGCCTGATGCGGATATCCACTGATCTCCGCTGACGTGCTGGATAAACCCTTGCGAACCCTATGGGTTCATCGATTCGCTTGACCTTAGCATTTTTGCTTTCGCATTTCTTGGGCCTGCCCCGAAATCATCGTTTTTTTGGTTACTTTAAGTATCCCCGCCGAGCGAGTCGGGGCGTACTAAGCCAAGATCGCTAATGCCAAATTGCCACTGCTGCCGAATTAGCTCAACTGCCCGTAAAACAGCCTTTTCGTCAGGGTCTGGCTACGTCGTCACCCTTCTTCTGCAGGCGCTGCGCAAGCGCGCCATTCATTCTTGCTTCAGGGAGAAAGCGCGCGATGTCGTGCTTTTGGCGCCTGAAAACCGACTTCAAAACCTGTGGAAGCACCATCTGAAGAATGATCCATTGCGCGCTAGGGGTTTTCCGCGGAATGCGAAGGTTATCACGCTAATTCGGTTATTTATCCATCGTTTGATGGCTAAATGCCAATATTTACACGACTTTACATTTTGCCTCGATCTAGCGTCGCTATCAAAAATTTCAGGTAGCTAGCATCCTTATGTCATTTCTTGTTAGTTTTCTTACATAACAATATTTTGATAATTAGGCGATTTCTGGTTTAAGATTAGCGCGCTTTCGCTATCCTGGCAGTCAACGTTGCACGGGTAGCGCCATGGCTTGGGCTCGACGCATGCCTGTGCCCTGTGGCTTGCCGGGTTGGATGACAGCCCAATTCAAGGACGACGGAGCATTCCAAGGGAATTCGTCGCGAACGATTCAGATCAACCGTCCGCAACTCGATTCAGGTAGGTATTCACAATGGCTCAAATGCCGTTTTCACCGTGCAGCGACCCAAGCGACTGCTCCGATCAATCGGTCAAGATGCTTGGCAGAATTTTCGGGCCAGTGATCGATAGCCTGGTTGCAGGTACTGACCCTAACGCTGTGGAAGCCGGCGCGAACATCCTTGCCACCATGTTCAGCTTCTTCAACAGCGGCATCCTGATCATCGGGTCGCTGATCGTCTCGTATGTGGCAGTGATGGGGGTAACAAACACGGCCAACGACGGGGAGGCAATGGGCAAGAGTTGGTCGTCCTTGTGGACGCCGGTGCGGATCGTGGCAGGCGGTGCCGTATTGCTGCCGACGACCAGCGGCTACTCGTTCATCCAGTTGATCGTCCTGATGTTCGCCCTCTGGGGTATCGGCTTTGCCAATGGCACCTACAAGGCCGGCATGGCGATTGGCGTGCTGTCGTCGGACGGGATCGTTCAGGGTGTCAACCAGGCGGGTAATTTCTACGGCTTGCGTGACTTTGCGCGGCAATACGTTGCTGTTTCCTACTGTGCCAGGGCAGCAAACGCCATCTACGCCAACAGTGGGTCTGGTAGCCAGCCCGCTGTCCAGTCCAAGAGCACGAGCCTGGGCAATGGACAGGTCGAGCAGGTCTATGACAAGCAGACGTTTGTCGATGGGCGTACCGAATACACGTTTTTCCTCAAGGATCGCAATGCGGTAACCAACCTGGCCGGTGGCGAGCCATTCTGCGGCACCGTGAAGCTGTCTACCTACGCGGCACAGACCAAGACCGACCCCATTCCCCAGGCGTTGGAGAAGGTGCATGAACAAACTCAGTTAGCGAAGGTGAAAGCGGCTGGCAAGTTGATGGGCGAGCTGGACAAGTGGGTCAACTCATGGCCAGCGACCATCAACGATCCCGGTTGGGACAAGGTCGATTCAAACCGCTTCAATACGATTGTAAGGACGCAGGAAGACCAGATTGCGACGAACCTCGTCAAAGAGGTCACTGACGGCCAGAGCGACGTCGATAGTGGCTTGAAGGGTTTTCTGGATACGCTCACGAAAGATGGCTGGGCTGCGGCTGGGGGCTGGTTCCAGCGAGTCGGCATGGTGCGAGGGCAGATCGCCAACGTGCTTGCCGAACCGGTGGGTTCGGTGGGTGCGCCATCCCTTGCGGGGCTGCCCTCGGATGCGCGCTTCTCGTTGCTGAGCAACAGCCTCACCACTGTGACCGAGGCAATCGACAAGAAGGCTGAAGAGAAAGACGCGTACAACGGTGCAAAGCCCGCCAAGGCCGATGATCTGGCGAGCCTCATCCCCAAAGATCCGCAAAGCGATATCAACGTAGGGTCATTGAGGGCGGACATGGACAGCAAGATGTCCTCGTTCGTCAACGGCATGATGCAGAACGTGGTCGAGCTTGCCACGGGGGCGGGCAGTAACGGGCAGACGCCACTGTGTGGCACGGCGGGGCAGATGGGGGGCTCGCTCAACCGCATGAAGTGCGTGGGCGATTACCTGAGCGTTGCCCGTGGCGGCATACTGCTCGCCGATGTTGCCATCAAAAGTGCTGCGACGGCAGTACGGGTGCTGGCCGGTACTGTTTCATCGGTCAAGGCGCTGGGTAACGGGCTGGATCTCGACAAGATTGTCATCCCGCTGTGGGACTGGGTCATGGAGGTGCCGATCAAGCAGCTCGCGCTGCTGGCGACCTATATTGAACCTCTGGCCTTCTACTTTGGCGTATTCCTTCCCAGCTTGCCCTACACGCTGTTCATGATCGTGTTCGTCGGCTGGGTGCTCGCCGTGTTGCAATCCATCATTGCTGCCCCGCTCTGGGCCGTGATGCACATGACACCCGACCGGACGTTCGTGGGTTCGCAGACGCAGGGCTACCTGTTGCTGCTGTCGCTGTTCGCTCGCCCGGCACTGGCCGTTCTGGGGCTGTTTGCCGCGATATTGGTATCCGACCCTGTGATCGACTACATAGCGCAGGGCTTCTTCGCCATGCGGGGGGCGGTCGTTTCCTCGAGCGGGGGCGTTGGGGTCATTGCCGAGTTCCTGACCTTTGCCTGGTGGTTCATGGTGTTCGGCCTGACACTTCTGCCGGTGCTGTACATGATCTTCGGTCTGCCTCAGACCTTGCCTGACGAGGTGCTGAGGTGGATCGGCGGCGGCCTCGGCAGCATGGGTGAAACCAGCGCAACAGCGGAAATGCGCGGCGGCGTCGCCTCTGTGGGTTCGAGGCTGCACGGGAGTGGCTCGGGTATGCGCCTGGGTGGGGGACAGAAGCGACTGACATCCCAGGGCGGCGGTTCTCCTGATGGTGGCCCTGAGGATGGTGGCCCAGAGGGTGGTGGGCCGAGGGGTGGTGGGCCGCGCGGTGGTCGCGGGGGCAAGACGCCACTGCTCAGCGCGAACGGTCAAGGCGCGGGCGGTGCAAGCCAAGGCAGCGATAACAAGGGTGAGACTGCGTCGACTGACAATCGTACGCTCGGCGAGAAGCGCAGCGAAGCGGCTGGCGTCGCCCTCGGGCGGGCGGTCGCCGGGGGGGCTGCTGCAACAGGCAGGGCCATGCGTGGCGCGGGCAGTGCTGCATTGTCTGCGGGGCGGTCTGGCGTGGAATCTTTGCGCAACTCGGGTTCTGCGTCCCTGGGTGGCCGGGTGCGTGACGCAGTATCGGCTGGCGCGCTGACTGCAGGTGCGGGTTTAGCCGCTACTGCAAGTGCCGCTGGGGCCGAGTACAAGCAAGCCTTTTCGACAGCGATGTCTGAAGGCAAAGCGGCCTACCATGAAGGTGCAGACGCCCGGATCGACGCGTACAAGGCTTCGCTGACCGGTGGGGCGCCACCTGCCGGCAGCGACAAGGCCCAGGAGCCGCCTGCCTCGCCTGATGCGGGTGCAGAACATTCAGCGAGCCAGAATCACGCGTTCAACGACGCTGCGCTTCCAGCCGGAAGCGGCTCGGCAAGCGACAAAGACGGCGATGATGAAAGCCGCTGAACCACGGTGCTGTCCTGCCGCACATGGCTTGGCGCTGTCAGGTGCAACAATGGTCTGGCAATTTGCCAGTGTGGGCGGAATTTTACCCGCGCCAGGTTGTCTTGGACGGTGACGCGCAATCATGTGCGTATCTTGATACCTGACTCGGATCGCTTGGCGGAGGCTTGGCATGGATGACAATCAACTGGAAGACCAGCTTCGACGGCTTCTGACCGGCCTGGCAGACCAGGCCATGGTGCGCGGTGAGCAGTTTATCTACGATGGTGGTGAACTGTACGCTGATGATGTGGCGGAAATCGGCCTGGTGGCAGTGCTGTGCATTGCCCAGGCGCTGTCTGAGCGCGCCGGGTTGGGCGGGTTTGGTTATCAGTTCCAGCTGGCGGCGCCGGCCAATCCGGTCTTTCCGATCCATGCCAGCGCTCCGGAAGTGCTGCCGGACTTTTTCAAGGTGGCGCCTTTTGTGTCGGCGGTTTTTCACAATGAAGTGATGGGTGCCAGGCAGGATCTGACAATTCTTTACCATGCTGCTGCTCAGCGCTTGCAGCAAGCTGGCTAGTTGGGCGATGACTAGTCGAGCGGGGCAATCCTTCAAGTACTGGAGCAGCCTCGGTAATCTGGATTTGGTATGTTGGATGAGGATGTTCATATGCAGGACGAAGACAACTTGGGCGACAACAAGGGCACGGGTGTTGAGTTGCCTCCCGGCGTATTTCCACCGATGCCAGGCTACACCACTGGGGACCTTCTGGCAGTTGCCAACGCTCCTGTGGAGGCGCTGCTTGAAGCGCACAATATTGATCCCGGTCTGATCCGCGAAACTGTTATCGCGCTGGCCGAGCATCTGTACCGGGCATTTGAGAGGGACGACATTCAATACCAGATCGCCACGTGGTATCAGAAGCCGTATGACGAGCCCTGGATGCGCAAGCGTAGTGTCGAAATAATTGCCGAGCAGTTTGCCATTGTCACCGTGGAGGCAGCTGCGGATTCCCTGGACGGCTCACCGTTGCGGGGCTTGGGCAAGGCGTTTTTCGGCGACTTTATCGAACGGGCCGGTGCGGCCATAAAGGCCCATATTCTGAAGTTGAATGAAGGCTGACGCTTGCAGTTGTTCATAGGGATATGACATGAGTAAGACTGTATACTTTAGCGTGTACTTTGACGGTACGGCTAATAGCAAAGACAACGACAAACCTTTGGGCACCCACACTAACGTGGCCCGTCTTTATGAGTGTGATGCAGCGAAAGGTACCAACCTTTCCCGAAACTCGGGCCATGAGGCCGTCGCCTATGATCCCGCACATTACCTGGGCCTTTCAGAAAAGCTCTACTTCGACGGGGTGGGTAGCCATCAGCGCAGCACACCGACTGCCCTGGTCGAGCGTGGTACCGGGCGCGGTAGCGAGAGCCGTATCGAGCAAGCCTACGAGGCCGTTGTCGCGTTTTGTAACAAGAACCAGGATCTGCAGGTCGACCTGAACCTGATCGGCTTCAGTCGCGGCGCAGCGCAAGCACGTGCCTTGGCAAACGAGATCATTGATCGGGGTGTACCTAAGCTTGATAGCCAGTGGAAAGCGACCCGGGAGTACCTGATTCCGCCTGGTCAGGCGCAGGTGAACAAACTCGCCATATTCGACACTGTTGCCTCCTACGGCTTGCCCATAACTGAAAGCCACACTGACAAGAACCTGGAAATAAGCAGGAACGTAAAGTCGACCACTCACCTGGTGGCAATGCATGAGTATCGTACGACGTTTCCGCTGACCAGCGCGTTGCGTAACGACGACAACTCAAGGGTCGAAGAGGTGAAGTTCGCAGGCGCGCACTCTCAAGTTGGGGGCGGCTACCGCAACGATCTGCTGGCTGCTGGTCCACTGGCCTTCATGTACGATCGCCTGAAGTCTGCAGGCGTCGAATTGGCGCCGTTGCCGCCGGAAGAAATGAAGCGCATCGAACAATACAACGCCTTGATCAAGCACCCTGACCGGTTGCAGGATGCGTTGATCGATTCTCGATTGCTCAAAGGCAATGAGGCATTCAGGCGCGAGGCGAACGGTTCATGGACAGTGCTCAACAATCGACCGTTTCCGACGGAGCGTGGTACGGCTAATGTGCTGGGGTGGAAAATCCTGGGGCGTCTGGAGTGGCAGAAACAGCCCTTCGATCACGCGGTGAGCGGCCGGAAAGTCATATTTGAAAATGATGGTTCGCGCGGCGAGCCAGTTATCCGACGCATCGGCAAGGAGCTAGGTCAGAACTTCTTCGGGTGGAGCGACAAGGCCGAAGGTTTTTCGTCGTTGCCTGACTACCAGCCCGATAGCAGCTTCAGCAGCACAGTAGAGGCTCGACAAGAACGCTTCGAGGCAGAAGAGGCTGCGCAGTCACGGAAGCAAGTGGCTGAGCTCTCGTTATTGCTCGCGGGCTCGAAGCCAGAGATAGAGCACATTCAACGGCTCGGCCTTGAAGAGGTGCCGCTGCCAACCCCGAACATACCGCCGAAGTATGCAGTGCTTCGGATCGACCGCGAAGGCTCATCGGCCTTTGCTGACCTAGGCTTCGAGTACGAGGCCAGCCGTATTGTCGAAGATGCCGGTGACTATGTCCGCAATCGAGGCCCTCTGAGTATTGGTGACCCCATCATGCTCCACGACACCAACGGCAACGTGGTGGGCGGGCTGGAGGCTGCTTATGAGGCGCCGACGTTCGCTGGTGAGTGCGGTGTCCTGATCGCAATCGACATGCGGCACGTGGCACAAGATGCGCAGGCAGGTTTCCTTCATGATGGCCTCAAGCAGGCCGCGCAATGGATTGCCGAGCGGCCGGAAGGCAGTTTGACGGATGATTACGAAATTCCCGGGGAAGATGGCAAGCCGCTGGTGCGTGCGATGGTTGCCCGCTCAGCCGCCCACGAGTTGCAGCGAACTGTTATCTGGCAAGCTCCCGAGCCCTGACGGTCAGGCTGAGTTTCGCTAATCACAGTAGTAAGGCTTTTTGCTGCCTGCTTGCTTAGAATGCACCTGTTGCCGGCGGTGGTCGGCCATTCAATCGTTAAGGGCGAGAAGATGAAAATCCACAAATACCAGCCAGGCACCTTCATCGAGGTCGATGACATGGCGGGTGGCCGTCGCGTGGGTATGGTCTGCAAGGACGGCGTGACGTTTTGGGATTTGCTCGATTCCGAGCGCTGCACACCGCTGACGATTCATCCTTCAATGAATCCGCAGGCACTGGGTACATTGGTCCAGTTCAGTCAGGACAAGGGATTGGTCAGTGCGACCCAGGCGCTGGTTACTTACCTGCAGATCTCGGGAGATACGCGACTGACTGAAGACCCGCTGTTTGTCATGCGCGCCCTGTGGTTTATCGCTAAAAAGGCTATCCCTGAGAATATTCCTGATTCGGCGACGCTGTCGTGGGCTTGCGAGCAGGCTCGCGCTCAGGAGCAAGCAGCAGCGCGCATTCATCAGTTGGCTGGGCAATACTGCTCTGGCTGAGCTGTTTTATGCCAACGTTGCATTGTTGAAAAATTGATTTTCTGCGGTTCATCAGAGCCGCATTTCCTGCTCTCACCTGCAAGCTGCTAGCACTTCGAGTTTCGGCGGACGCCTTGCGTGGGTCGTCCCTGATGACCAGGCGTCCCCGCAGTCAGTCGGGGCTTGGTTTCTCGGGCGTAGGCGGGTTGGCCAATTGGCGATCATGCAGCGCTGCGTAGCCATCGACTGTGGCGCGCAGGGTTTGCAGTGAATGCCTCGAGACGGCGCCCGGGCTATGTTGGGCGAGCGCTTCGTAAACACTTTGGGCGTCGAGCTGGTGAATGCCGAAGGCTTCATCCAGGGTGGCCTGCTCTACGGTTTGCCAGTCCACTTGTGTCACCAGTTCATCACGCAGGGCGGCTGCCGCGTGTGTGCCGAAGAGGTGTGCCACGCTGGCTTTTGCTTCCAGCCCTGGCAGGGCCTCAATGCGCGCGCGTACCTCTTCCTGGCGCGCCCGGCGCTCCACAGCCGCATTCGGCGACGCCAGTTCCACCAGCATTTCACCTACATCGGTGAAGCCTTCGCTGGCGAAGATTTGCGCAACCTTGCGTGAGCGCGCTTCTTCTCTGGGCAGGAAGATCGCCATGCCGTTGTTATACGGCTGCGGCAGGTCGCCCCAATAGTGAGTGGCCTTGAAGTCGCGCAGGGCATCGAGTGCATCATTGAAGAACGCATCCTTGTTCACGGCATAGATGGCGTATTCATCGTTCAACTGAGCGGCGGCCTCGGCATCGAGGCCGTTGCGGACCAGGCGACCCTGCAGCGTAACCGGTTGCTGCAACTGCGTGGCGATATGCCGGGCGGCGACGAAGTGGTGCGAGCCGCCGCTGTTGGCCAGGTACAGGCCAACATCCCAGTCGTAGCGCACCATGAAGTCGCTGCCGCCATGCACGATGCCGATCTCCGGCCAGCCCAGGTTCTGCGCAAGCCCCTCCTGGCTCATGTCGCGAGTGAAAGCCTGGCAGGCTTGCTCGGCCATCTGCTGCAGGGAGAAAAACCTGTACAGCTCGGATTTGGAGGCGGACAGGCCAGTTATCTCACCGATGTCACAGGCAAATTCATGCACGGTTTCGGTTTTGCCCAGCCGCGCCAGTGCGGCGATCTGCCGATGCTCGCTGTGGTAATGGCCGTCGCTGGCGCGCCAGCCCCTGACCTGACCGTTCTGTTCGCTGCCCTGGCCGAAACCGATACGCTGCGACCACTCATGCCAGCGCACCACGCTCGATGAGGCAATGACGGCGGCGGTGTCATCCACCCTCATGCGCAACTTGGGAGTGTCGGCGATGACCCGGCGTAAACGGGCAGGGATGCCCAGGTCGTCCTTGACCGTTTCCAGAAACTTCGCAGCCAGTGTCCTGAAGCTCATGGCGTGACTCCTTTCAGCGCATACAGGTCCGCAAGGCGTTACTGGGTGGCGCGCTGTACCGCATCCGCTGCCTTGCGAGCTGTGCTCTTGATGGTCTTCACCACTGTGCGCATGTCGTACGAGCAGCTGATGTACGTGCTGTTGCCATCTTCATACAGCCACAGGTCGTGGTTACCGACTTCTTTCTTGTACTGGCCGAATTCGTCTTTGGGAATGTCGGCGAGCTTGGCCACTGCCTGGATGCTCTCGCCGGTGAATACGCCGGAGTAGGTATCGAAGTCACCTTCACCATTGGAGCCTGGGTGCATTGCAAGCTTGGTCACGGCGCGGCCGTAAACGTCCAGTGGGTTAGGCACGGTGTACTCGCCGTCGGACAGGTCCGAGGCCTGCACGATGGGCTTGCCGTTGGCGGCCTTGACCAGCGCCTCGAATTGTTCAGGGGAAACCTTGCGCTTGCAGGTCAGGGCCTGAGTGATGCGGGCATTGGCTTCGGCCTGATCGATGTTTGCGGCGTATGCCGATGTGCAGGCGAGCGAAACCAGCAGCGGCAGGGCGAGGTGCAGGGCTTTCATGCGTCAGATCCTTCTGGATGACAAATTGCTATTAATTCGTGTTGTTAGAAAAACGTTTTTTATATGCCTGGAGTGTGCGCTACGCCCTGCGCTTGGTCAAGTGAGTGCCTGCCAGTGACGAAGATTCAAACCTTGACGGCAAAAGGCCCCAAATTCATACTCGCCATCAATTTCTACATTTTTCTAACAGGTCATTTTGATAGATGACAGGGTGTCGAACGTTGGCTGGCACGCAGCGGCAGTTCTTCTGAATCTGGCCGCCCGGCTGACCCTTACAAGGAGTTTCCAGGCATGTCCTACGCATTACCTCCACCTGCCGTGAAGCCAGGCTTCAGGGCCGTGGGCGATCGTCGCGCAGCCCTGTGGCTGCTGTCGGTGCCTCTGCTGGTGGCGCTGGTCGCTTTTACCATCGCGGTGGTTGCGACCCTGATGGGTGAAATGGCCCAAGGGTCGCCGCGCTTCTACGCCGCGGCATTGTCCTTTTCAGCCCTGTTGCTGAGCGTCATGTTGCTGCCTGCCTACCTGCTCAGCCTGGGTTGGTACGCATGGTGGACGCGCGGGGGCGACCATCGCCAGTTGCGCCTTGGCCTATGGCTCGCACCGCTGGTGGCGCTGCTGTTCGCCTGGTTCCCGGCCACGCTGGTTCCCGGGCTTCAGCCGCTGGGCCAGGATGCCTTGGACCCGCTGCGTACCTACTTGCTGGCAGGCATCCTGGTAATGCTGCTGGGGTATGCCTGGTCGAGCATCGTTTTCGTGATCCTGCGATATTGGAGAGATGTATGAGCACCTTCGTTTCCACCCCTCGCAGGTTGCTGCCGCTGGTACTTGCCGCCCTCTCGGTGGCACTTGCCCCGAAGGCTTTCGCAGGGTTCGAGCTGGTGGAGAGCCCCGCCGCCCCGGTGCCCTATGTAGCACCCTCGGCGCAAGGGCAGAACACCGCGCAAATGCAACAGACCATCAATGCCCTGAACATCGAGATCCAGAGCTTGCGGGTGCGGTTGGCTGCGGCTGAAGCCGACGCCAATGGCAGTCGTCAGGAGCTTTTGGCAATCAGGGCCAGACAGGACCAGATCCAGACTTCGATCAACCACATGACGCTCAATTTTGCGTTCGGCCACTCACGCTTCAGCCCCAGCGCCGAGGATGGCGACGTGCTGGTGCGCTCGGCGCAGGACGCGCTGCAGGTGAAGATCGTGGGCTTTACCGACAGTGTGGGCACGGTGGAGGCAAATCGCCGGGTTGCCTTGCTCAGGGCGCAGGCGGCGAAGATGTACCTGGTTCGGCGTGGCGTACCAGCGGCGAAAATCAGCGCCGAGGGGCAGGAGGGCGACTACATCGCTGCGAATGACACCCCCGCTGGCCGTGCAGCCAACCGCCGGGTTGAATTCGAGTTCTTCGGTCAGTACCACGCGAGCACGGCCCTCGCTCGCTAGGTAGCAAGGGCTGTCAGGTCAGGCCTGCAGGCGCATGTTGTCAAGGAACAAGCGCGCCTCGGCGGCGGCGGCGATGGTGGCGTCGGCAGGCGCCTCCCAGGCTACCCCGTTGTAACGCAGGCTGTAGCTTTCGCGGCAGGGGTGAAAGCCGATATGCGCCCAGTCGATATCTTCACTGCCCACCCACTCACCAAGAATCTCTGACCTGGCTACGCCGGCCGCCCGGCGCTTTTCGATCTGCCCGACCACATTGGCGAACAGGCAGAGGTTTTCCAGGTCGATGCTGACCGAGGCAGGGCCGATGTTCAGCACGCCACCGTCATTGCCCGGCGCGGGATGAAATGCACAGTGAAACTGATGGGTCATTGGTACATCCTTGAAGTTTGGGCTGCAAACATACAAAACACGAACGACTGAGGTTTTTGGACCTGTCAGCAGGTTTAAGTTCAGTCTAGTCGAGCCGTTGTGCGGGAGTGGGACCATGTATTCGTTGTGTGAACTCGAGGCTTTCGTGGCGCAGGCCATCAGTGGCGATGTTCTCGCCCAGGCGGGTGGCGGCTTCGTCAGTGTGATGGCCAAGAGTGCGCCGGCCATCCAGAAGGACATTCCGGCAGCTTTCGAGATGTACACGCTGCTGGAGCATTTCCTCAAGTCGCTGCCCATTCGCCAGGCAGCGCTCGGCTTTGACGCGGAAACGCTCGATCTTGAGCCGGGTATTGTCGTTGATCATGACGGGAACAAGGTCGTTGCCCTGTTGCCGATCCAGGCCGGCCAGCTTGGCGAAGTGGCCTTCTGGCTGGCGGACGCGCTGCCCAGCCGGGAGGTCAAGACCCTGCCTGGTATTCTTGCGTTGGTGTTCAGCGTGGAAACCCACGAAGATATAAAACACTTGCTGCCCGAATGGACGGCTGCTTTTTATGTCCAAGGCCTGGCAAGGCACTGTGTGCCGATCCTGGCGCTAAAGTCGGTGCTGGAGGACAAGCGTTTCGGTGGCGATTGGGTAGCGGTTGCGCTGCATCGGCTGGCCAGTTTTGCCTTGCCTCAGGCCGAAGCCCAGCAAGCAGCTGGGAGCGAGGTAAAGACTACGCGTTGAACCCGGCCGACAGTATCGGGTTTGGCATTGACCACAATCTAGCGGCGCATGCTCCGGGAAAGCGCCGATCCGGGGAGATGGCGAAATGGACGATAACTGGGCTGCACGCAAGGGCAACATGAGTCTGGATGGCGGTTACAACGGCTCTGTCCAGCAGGCCATTGCCAACCTCCATGTAGGCCGCGACCAAGGGCGGCAGGAAGGGCTGCAGGAGGGTTATCAGGCGGGCTACCAGGAAGGCTTGGGGCAGGGCCGCAAGGAGGGCTTCAGGAAAGGGCGCTCCCATGGCTATGCTGAAGGCTGGGATGCCGGTGTGGCGCAAGCCAACGAGAAGCTGGAGCCCTTGCGTGGGTATGTGCGCCAGTATTTTGAAGAAACCGTTCAGCTCAGGGCCGAAGCAGAGCGCCTGCGCGAACTGATTCAGCTGATGCACGGACAGATGGCGAAGATGGCGCAGTCGTCAGCAACGCCGCAGGATGACGCGCCCGACCCGACGGTGTGAGTGTTGGCCTGGTAAACATCCAGCCACCAGGGGCGGCAGCAGCTTAGACCTGACGTACCAGCAATTGCCTCAGGTCGCCGGCGCGGCCAAGCGCGCCAAGGCTAAACCGACGGCGAGCGAGTCCGAAGTTGCAGAGCTCAGCACCCTTGGGCTAGGGGGCTGGCTGTTGCGCTTGTGGGGCTGTCGAAGGCGGTTGGAGCGACTCGTGGCCCGGGTTGTCCGGGCCGCCAGCAGCCGGGCCCTCGACGGGCATGCAAACCAAGGCCGTGCGCACCTGGGCGGGGTATTGCTGCATCTCGTAGCCATAGGCGGGCGGCTGCCGCATTTCCGGTGCCTGGCATGTGCCTTCGACCACTCCTTGGCGAGGGGTGGAGAAATCGCAGCGCTCACCTTCGTAGCGGTTCGAGCACGAACGATAAGCTGCAACCGGCGTGACCTGCTTGGGCACCGGCACGTAGATGGTGGTATTGCGCGGTAGCTCCTGCCATTGCTCCTCGGCCACGGGGGCTTCCTGGGCCTGGGCAGCACTCGCCAGAGCCGACATACCGAAGGCCAGCATGAGTGAAATGGTCGCTTTCACAGGTGCCTCCCGGCGTCACATGCCCGGCTCGTAGTCCGAGCCGCTGCGGTTCTTTGGTACAGGGTCGCTGTGGTCCAGCCCGGCATTCACTTCCACGCCGCGCTCTTTCATCTCGCTGATCATGTACTCATAGCCGACCATGAAGTGGGCCAGGTCGTAGCCTGGGTCAGCCTCCTTGATCCTTGAAGTCAACTCGACGATCTCGAGCTTCACCGGGTCGGGCGTCTCGTCGGTGTCCCAACCGTTCGAGCTGGCTTCCAGTTTGTTCAGGTGGAAGGCCTGGCTGAAGGCCTTGCCTTCCACCGTGATTTCCTTGGACAGTTTTTCATACAGGTTCCGGCCACCCAGGCCTTCTTCCAGCTTGCCGTCGATCACCCGCAGGAACTCCAGGTGGGCTTCCGGCGTGGCGGTGATTTCTTTCCAGTTGCTGTACTCGGTCATTCCATTCTCCTTGCGTGGATGATTACGTGCGCCTTCATGGCTCCCTCTGGGAATCGGCTGAGCTGGGGGCTGTCTCAAGGGGTGAAGTCATCGCCCTGTGAAGGGCCCGAAGGCTTGCCGCGAACCAGGCTGACGATGCCTTGCACCATTTCCTTCAGGCGTTCGCCAATACGCTGCATCACTTCCCTCAGGCGCTCCAGATGCGACTGCGTTTCGCCCGCGAAAGCCGGCATGCTGCCCGCATTGCGGTGCATGCTCTCGCTGGAGCTTTCCAGCCGGTTCTTCAGCTTGTCGTAGTGCGGGTTGTCCTGGGTTTCCGGGTTCAGCAATTCTTCCTGGGCGCGCCCGTACTGCCGGGCCCAGCCGGTGAGGGCCTTGTCCATGGCTTTTTTGCTGTTCTGGGCGTCGGGGGACTCACCTACGGCCTGGACGAAGCTTTCGTGCAGGTCGGTGTATTCGCCGTCGGGTTTCATCTTCTCGATCACTTCGGGAACGCTCAGGCCGGTTTGCTCGGCGCGGGTTTCGATCTGCTCGCGCACCTGAGGCAGGCTCCCAGCGTTCCAGAAGGCCGAGTGGGCTTTTTCGTAGTTGGTCGCGGCCTTTTCAACCTGATCTACCCGGTACTCGGAAAGGCGCGGCAACACCTGCACGCGTCCGGTCATTTCTTCGGCCGAGCCGGGCTCAACCGCCGCGCTGTGTTTTTCCGCAGTGGCCGATTGCGCTGAGGGCACCTGTGCATCCTGAACTTGCCCATCCCCACGCAGGGCAGAGGCCAGGGCACTCGCGCCCTTGCCGATACCTTGCATGGCGGCGCCGGTGAGCGAGGCTACGCCCCCCACCAGTTGGGCGCCGCCCCTGAGCAGTGATTCGGCACCGTTGGCGTCCCGCGGGTGCTGTGGCTCCTGTTCTGCCGGTTCTGCGGGTTTCGGTGGCTCTGCAGCGTTGCTCGCGTTGTCGAGAAGGGCTGCGTTGATGCGGCGTACTTCATCAGGGTCGAGGGACGATCCTTTGGGTTTCACCTCCCCGGCAACCTTCATGATGGCGTCAAATACGCTTGGGTCGATATCTGGCGCGGCGCCTGGCGACGGCCTGGCGTTTGTTTGCTGGCCGCTATTGTGGGCCTGCAGGGCAGCCGTATCGATCGAATGCACGCTCCAGCGACCTTGTGTCGACTGTTCGCTGCCGGCTTCGGCGCCACCTTGGTAATCCAGTTGCACGGGTTTGCCGACGGCGGGTGCGGTTTCGCGCATGGCCTGTTCAAGGCCTGCCCCCCAAAGGGTCTGTGGACCGGCAGGTGTTTGCAGGGTTACGTAGTAGCTACCCTGCTTGGCAGGGTCGTTTTGATAGGGTGCTGCGCCATGATGGACCAGGATGCCTGCATAACTCCGCCCTGGCTGGGCTGTTTGCCCGGCAGCAGAATCAGCGACGGCTTGATCAGGCTTATCGAGTTCTTTGGGTTCCATCTGTGTTTACCTTTCGTGGGCGCCGCGTTATTCAATGGATCTGGAAACAGCTCCTCTCTGGGCTCGCTGCTGGGCCCTGTCGGTCTGCATCCGTTGACCTGCCAATTTCTGCGACGCGTAAACGGCAAGCAATGCTTCAACTTTTTCCTTCTTGCGATAAATCGCTTCCGACAAATAATTACCGACACCGACCGCCCGGTTGTAGTCGACCCACAGGGCTCGGCTGGAAACATGGGTGATACTGTTGTTCCACTCGGCATCGCTGAAGCGCCGGTTGGCTTCAGTCGCCAGCATTTCTGAAACCGACATGGTGTCGTAGCCACCGATCGGAGCGGTGGGTAAGGCACCATAGCCATCAGCGTCGGACAAGTACATCGCAGGCGTCTTGCCATCCGCTTCGGCCAGCGCTGCATCGGCGTTGGCTGCTGCCACCTGGACAGGCTCAGCCGTGGAGTCTGGCGCAACCCCGCCCGAAGGTACATTACCGAAAAGGATCTGGTGCTGCGCCTTGGTGTCTTTGCCGAGGATTGGATAATGCTCGGGGTGACCATCCTGGATGGCGTAAGTTTGGCAGAAATAGGGGGCCGGGTCAGTCTTCCAGCCAATGCCAGCCTGCGGGCTGACCACGGCGGAAGGCAACTGCGCCGGGTTGAATGGCCCTCGGTGAGCATTTTCCCTGAACGCCTTGGCCCTGGCCTCGTCTTTTTTCGTGGTGCCATAGGTGAAGTGCAAGTGCTTCACCATGGAGGTACTGGGGGTGTTGCCTGACAGGCCCAGTTGCTGCCCCGGCTTGACCGTGACGCCTTGCTTGATGCCGTTGGCGAAGCCGCTAAGGTGGTAGTAGGCGACGATATCGCCATTGGCCCGCTGGATCAGTATCGTATTACCCGCAGATCCGCGAGAGCCGGCGAAAGTGATCTTGCCCTCGGTGGTGGCGTATACCGGTTGCGATGTACCGCTGGTGGAAAAGTCCAGGCCATCGTGCATGTGTGCCTTCTGGTTGGCCGAGCCGTGGTTGGCCGCGCCGCCACCCCGGAACTTGCCGAAACGACCGGAAACAATTTCCTTGTCGGTGGGGGACACCATGCAGGTGTCCGCAATGGCGCCGTGGGCACACGCCAGCAGGCTCAGGCCGGCGAGGCCGCGCAAGATCGTTCTGTTCATCCCTTGCGCTCCGTCACTGCACGCTCTGCTGTACGTTCTGCCTGGCGGCATTTTCCGCTGCCCGGGTGGTCTGGGTTTGCGCACCCGCGGCAGTTACCGACATGGACACCAGCGAAGCGAGTTGGGCCTCCATGCTTTCGTACTGGCGATATTGTTTTTCCAGTATGGCCAGGTCCAGCGCCTTGATCTTCAAGATCTCGATCAGCGCACCTCGCTCGTTCTGTGCGGCCATGACCCGGGCCCAGCTGTCATATTGAGGCGTATTGCCCGAATAGCGTTTGACCTCGTTGCGAAAGTGCACGGCCAGTGGCAGGTCGGTGCCTGTTTCCGTGCCTTCCACGCCGGAATAGTCGAGCTGGATTGCTTTCAGGCTGGCCAGTGCCGGCGATACCAGCGCATCCTTGCGGGCCTTGGAAAGCGCGTAATCTTCGGTGGCTGCGGATTTGCCTGCCGATGCTGGCACCGGGCCGTCCGGCAGGCCGGCTACGTTATTGACGAACCCGACTTTCGCCTGGTACAGCGGCTCGTTTTCCATGACGGGTTCGAACAGGGTGGCCACGGTCAGGTCGGCGCCCGGCAGCGAGCCGACCGATTCGCACAAGCCTGAATCTGCCTGGTCCTGGGTGCAGAACTGCTTGCGCGCCTTGACCAGTGCAGCCTGGGCGCTGATGGGCTCGGCGTAGGTGCCTGGTGCAGCCACGATCTCGGATTTGACCCGCTGGCGCACTTCGGTGCCCATGTCGGCATCGCGGGCACTGATCAGCGTTCGTGTCGCATAGACCGAGCAAGGCGAAAAGCCTTGACCGAATTCGCCACCGTAGTCGAAGCGTGACTGCTTGACCCGCTGGGTCTGGGCCAGCACCTTCAGCCCCGTCGCCGTTTGCTGGGCAGCATTGTGCCCAGCTTCCGCGATCTGGTTTGCCGCCAGGGCTTTCTGCTTGGTCAGGATCGCGATGGCCGAGGTCAGGCGTTGGCTCTCGGTTTCAAGCAGGGCCGACAGCGAAGCATCTACCCGGGACACCAGGCCGTTGAGTGCCTGGGTGGCCTTAGTGAATGCCGGCGCTACGGTATTTTCCTGATACTGGGGTGGGCAATAGGCCCAAGCCAGCGTAGAGGTCAGCACAAGCGAAGCACCCAGCGAGACCTTCCATTTGCGCGCTTCACGCGCTGCGTCGAAATCCTTTTTCATGGGCACCTCACTGTACCGACTGCGCTGCTGTTTCAGACAACACTTTCTGGTAGCGCGCTTCCAAAGGGGCGTCCAGGCCGTCAGAGGAGGCGATTACCAGCGTTGCCAGGTTAGCGAGCAGCCGTTGGTTCTGCTCGTACTGCTGCTGATGAATCCAGACTTCGAGGCCACCCATCTTGGCAGCCTCCACCAGCAACCCGCGCTGGGTCTGGCGGGCCAGGTTGCCCGACCATTGTTGCGCTTCCTTGCCACCGAAGTACTGGTTCACGCGCAGCTTGAGCACTTCATTGGGGGACTTGCCGCCGAACTCCGTGCTGCGGGTGTTGGCGGCATTGATCATCGACAGGCTGTAGGCCGGTACAGACAACATCGAGTCCTTGCGGTTTTTCTGCACCATGTAGGTTTCGCCGGCGGGCGTAGCGCCAGCGGCCTTGACCAAGGCTTCGTCCGGGGGGCCGATCACGTGCTGGATGTAGGCGGTACGCGCTTCGGTGGCCAGCGAGTCAGCATCCGCGGCTTCGAACAGCAGGGCGGCGTTGGTGTCACCACCGGGTAGCGTACTGAGCGTGCACAGCCCGGCGTCTGCCTCTGCGGCGGTACAGAACTTGTCGCGGTGCTCTTGCAGGCGTTGCTGCATCGCCTTGCCTGTGGAAGCCACCAGCCGACCTGGAGAGGCATCCAGCTCACCGACAGCTGCCTTGGCCTTGGCTGCCATGCTGGTGAATGCGATGTCCATCGACTTGTTCTTGATCACGGTGCCGCAAGGGTCGAAACCTTGGCCGGTCGCTGCGTTGAAGTCGAGGTAGGCCTTGGTCGCGGCCGCGTTCTGTTGCTGCGCGCGGCTGGCATTGATCAGTTGCTCGGCGGTTTGCCTGCTGTTGTCCGCGATCACACTCGCTGACAGTGCTTCCTGCTTGGTGGCTACGGCCACGGCCGAGATGATCTGCTCGAACTTTATGGTCATCTGGTTACCGAATGTCGTGCCGAACGTGGTGATGTTGGTGCCCACGGATGCTGACAGCGCGCTGATCTGCGCCGCGGTCCACATCTCGGCAGGGCCGAAACCGTAAAGTGCACCGTAGGAAACACCCGAGAGCATTGTCGAGCCCACGACAATGCTGGCTAGCTTGAGCCGAAAGTTCATATCACTGCCCTGTGAGCATTGGCACGCGACGGTCCGTCACCTGCCCTACGAGAGAGTTGGCAGCCATCGCGGTCATGGCCGAGGCGGCGAGTTGCTGCGACTGGGCAGCATTGCAGGCGACCGTGGTGCAGTCGATGTACGCTTCCGCACGTTGATCCGTGATCATGGCGGTGTACGCATACGCTGCGGTCTCGCCTTCCGGGGCGAGGGTCATTTCGCTGAACGGCCCGGCGTAGTCCACATCCCAGCCCTGCATGCCGTTGGCGTTGAGCGTGCACATGCCCTGCCTGGCTTCGGACACGCTGCAGTAGTTGTCGCGGTGCATGGCCAGGGTCTCACGGTCGGCCACTGCCCTGGAGCCCACCCGTTGCGAGGAATAGGTCGCCATCAGCCGCGCTGCGTCCTTGTCACGCTGTGACACCGCTTCGACCATCAGCTTGCCCTGCTGCTGGGCAATGCACTTGCTGGTGACCGGTTGCCCCACCGCGGAGTCGAACGAGGTCACGGCCGCCATCGCCCGGTCGGACATCTCGATGGCGCCAACCGCGTTGGCAAGCTGCTTTTTCGAATCGTTGTCCATTTGCGAGATCACGTTGGCGGACAACGCGGTCTGCTTGACGGTCACCGACCAGGCACTCATCTCGCTCTGCATGGTGCTGATGAATGTCAGCACCGAAGCCCAGGTCAGTGCTTGGGCCGGAAGCGCCGTAGCGCCCAGGCCTAGGCCAACGGCCAGAACTGCCGCGACTTTCTTCATCTCCAGCCCCCTTAGTTGAACAGGCCTGCAGCCGAGCCGGACGACCCGCTGGCTGACCCGGACGACGAACGGCTGGTATTGCTCGAAGTTCTCGAAGATGAGGTGCTCGCTGCGGGCGCCACGGTGCTGGTGGTGGCTGCACTGCTGGTGGTGGTGCCAGTACCGTTACCAGTGCTGGCGCCGCCGCCGAAGTCAGTCTGTATGTAGTTGAACGGGTTGACGTCGACGGTGTAGGTGGCCTCGTAGCCGGCGGGTGTGCTGTGGTAACTGCTACCCAGTTCCGGGTCGAGTGTACTCATGCCCTTGCTGACCAAGCCATTGGTCAGCCCGTTCAGGTCCGCCAGTGAAGTGCCGCTGCTGACCTTGCCGATCGCCTGGTTGATGGGGGTGGTGACCATCGATGAAACCTGCTGTATCGCCGTACAGACCTTCTTCTGCGCGTATTTCAATACCGCTTGCTGGGCTGCCGCGAAAATGGAGCCCAGGCTCGGGATCGAGCCGGAGAGATCGAACAGGCTGCCCAGGCCCCCAAAGCAATCCGCGGTGGCGCTGAATAGCGACTCGACATTGGGCGTTGCGGCAGCCAGTTCAGTATGGATTCTCAACGCGTCGTTGATGGAGGCACCGATCGTCCCCTGCTTGGTGCCGTCGGCGCAGTCCTGCGCATCGGCCTTGATGGCCTCGGCCACCACGGAGCTTTGCTCCGAGAGCAGCGTACTCGACGAGGAGCCCAGGCTGCTGGTGGCGGCGAATGCCGGCCCGGCCAGCAATAGCCAGGCACCCAGCACACCACCCATCACCGCGCGCTTGCCCACAGATTTGCCCACCGCCACAGCGACAGGGTTCAGTCGTCCGTCATACATCTGCGTAACTCTCCATGATCTGTGAAATCTCGCGCAGCCGCTCGGCAGAGAAAATCTCGCTGAGCAGGTGAGCTTTGCTGAAGGCATCCAGCCGGCGGCGAAATACCGTGAGGTCAGCGAGTTGCGACAGGTCGCCAGCCAGCAGCGGCGCCAGCGCACCGCTAAACGCGTCGTTGTGTTGCGCGACATAACGAGTTAGGTACATGCAGCGCGAAGAGGTGAGGTGGGCCAGCAACTCGGCAAATGCCTGTGGAACCTGATGCAGGACGCGTGCATAGGCCTCGACGAACGACTGCAGCTCCTGCATCAGCAACTGGATCTCGAACTGATGCGTCGAGGCATCCTCTTCGAAGTCCACCGTCCAGCGGTCCAGGCGGTCCATGCTCACCAGAAACTTCACCAGTTGGGCATTGCGCGACGATTTCGCGAAATGACCAAGGACGCCGTGTGCCGTGAGGTCCAGCGAGTCGATGGGCGGTATGTGCGCACCGGCGGTTGTGTATTCGTCCATTCCCTGCACTCGGTTAAAGCATACTGAAATACGCTAAAATGCATCCTTTTTTTAATTCTGTATCAAAAATGCTGGCGTATCAACTTTTTGACATGTGAATTACAAGAGCGCAATGTTGGCAAATAGCCACTGCGCAGCGGGCGGTTCGCGCCTGATAATTCAATTGGATGCCTTGATTGGCGTGGCTTGCGCAGTGGGATGGTGGCCGCTGATAGGCCGCAGACCTTGCTCATTCGGGAGCGGCTCGCGGCGCGTAACCAGCGGCTGGTGCGCAGGGTTTGCATGAGGTGGGAGAAGGGAGGCCTCGGTCAGGAGGAGGGTGGGGCTGATCCTACGGCGTGAACGCCAGCCTCAGAGACTCTGCATGATTCGGCATTTGGGAAATGCCGAGCAGCCCCAGAATTGTTGGCCTGCCTTGTTGCCCGACTTGTAGCTCCGAACCAGTAGGGCACTGCCGCATTTCGGGCATTGTCGCTCGGTTGTCGGGTTGCTGCGGCGCTTGAGGTTTTGCACATGCTCGCGATGGGTGGCAAGAGTCGGCGCGCGGCGTCCTGCCTGCAGGGCTTCTAACATGGCATCGACTTCGGCCTCGCTGAAAACCGCTTCATCGTACGACTTCATGTAGCGAATGAATTTGCTGCCTTGGGTGACGTTGGCCGGCATTGCGGTCTTGAACGTGCTGTCACCCACGAAGGTGATGACCGAATGCAGGTGCTTGGCGTCAACGCCCAACGTTGTCTCCAGCGCCTTGAGGTGCTTGTAGTTCTGCCGCAATGGGTTCTGGAACTTGAAAGTGCGCTTGTAGAGTTTCTGCGTCCACTGCGCCTGCTTTTCACTGCCGAAGATCCAGCCGCTCATGTTTTTTGTTTCCAGCACGAAAATGCCGTACACCGAGATGAACACATGATCAATCTGAGTGGTGCCGTCCGGGGTATCCAGAGTGATGTTGTGCAGGCTGCGATAGACCTGCTCGTCCAGCTTCAGCCAAACGAAGTAGCGCACCAGCAGCTCGCCAAGATACCCCTTGGTCGTGGGCTGCTTGAGTACCATCAGGAGTATGACGAGCGGGACGAACCAGCTCAGGGTGCCCGCGTTCTGGCTGATAACTGCGAAGAAGTCCATTTCTAGTTGCTCCAAGGTTCCATGGGGCTGCGGACTTTACCGAAATTGACGTGATAGCACGATGGCATTGCGCAGCAGCGAAAAATAAATGAGGTGATTTCTCATTCTCGTTCGGCCTGTGGATAAGGCCGGAATACAGGCCAGTTGCCGACCCTCCACGGAGCTAGAGAATGAGTTCGACACCGGTACCACAGCGCCATCCATTGAATCGTGCCTTGCACGCAGCAATTCTGGGTTTGGTAGTGAGCAGCTATGCATTGCCGTCGCTGGCGCAAACCTCGGGCGCTGATCAGAACACCCAGATGCAGCAGTGGAATATCCCTGGCGGTCCGTTGGCGCCGGCGCTGGACCGCTTTGCCCGTCAGGCAGGTATCAGCCTGTCCTTCGATGCGCAGAGCGTGGCAAATCGCACGACCCCAGGCGTGCAGGGCAGCCTGGCGCCATCGGCAGCACTGTCGACGCTGTTGCAGGGTACCGACTTGCAGGTAGAGCAGCAGGGCCCGAACGCCTACCTGGTCATCCCCCAGGCAAAACCTGCCGGCCCGCTGAAGCTGGGCGCGACCGAGGACTACCGCCTGGCGCCTGTCATCATCAATGCCAAGGTCAAGGCCAGCGCCGACGATGACGCCAACTCGGTGGTTGCCAAGGAGCTGTGGGTAGGGGGCAAGGTGGCGACCAGCATCCTCAACACGCCCGCGTCCGTGTCTGTGGTGACCAACAAGGAAATGCAGCAGCGCAGCGTCAGCACCACCGAAGAGGCGCTGCAGTACACCCCCGGCGTGGTCAGCGACTACTACGGTTCGGACGACCGCAACGACTACTTCCTGATCCGCGGCTTCCAGGCCACCACCTACCGAGACGGCCTGACCCTCAGCTCGATGCGCGGTGTGCGCGAAGACCCTTACGCCTACGAGCGTATCGAAATTCTGCGGGGTGCCAACTCCACCCTGTTCGGCCCGGCAGACCCGGGTGGCTCGGTCAACTTCGTGACCAAGCAACCGCGCTTCGAGAAGTTTGGCCAAGGCTACGTGACCTACGGCTCCTATGACCATGCCGAAACCGGGATCGATGTAGGCGATGCACTGAACGACGAACAAACCCTGGCCGGCCGCTTCACGGCCAAGATGCAGAACAGCGACCGCGAGTACGACCACTCCCAGGATGACAACCGCTTCGTGATGGGCGGCCTGACCTGGGCGCCGACCGATTTCACCTCGGCCACGGTGGTGCTGGATTACCTGAAGACCAACAGCTCGCCGAACAGCGGTGGCTACCCGCTGGACAAGGAGTACGACCGCAGCGATTTCTACGGCGAGCCCAGCTACAACTTCCACGATGTCGAACGCACCAGCCTGAGCGGCAACATTACCCACGACTTCGACAACGGCTTCACCCTGCGCAGCAACCTGCGCTACAGCGAGCTGACCGATGACTTTGGCTACGCCTACCTGAGCGACAACGCCTCGCGTGTTGGCACCACCATTCCGCGCTATGTCTTCGGCACCGACAGCGATGCCGACCAGCTCAATGGCAACTTGATGCTGCAGTACGATGCCCAGTTCGAGCACATCGACAGCAGCACGCTGGTGGGCGTCGAGTACCTCGACTCGACGACCAAACAGAGCTCGGTCTACGGCCTGGCGCCCTCCATCGACATCGCCAACCCGGTATTCACCGGCGTGCCTGGCGGCATCACGCCCTATACCCGCAAAAAGAATGACGCCACCACCAAGGCGGTTTTCCTGCAGCAGAACCTGTCGTTCTTTGACCGCGTCATCGCGACCGCAGGCGTGCGTAACGACTCGATGGACCTGTCGAGCAAGGAATACATCGGTGGCGAGCAGACGGAAAAGGACAACTTCTCCGAAACCTCCTACCGCGCGGCACTGACCTATATCGTCAACGATGAAGTGTCTACCTACGTGAGCATGGTGGAGTCCGTCTCGCCCCCGCAAGTAGGCGTTACCCCGCAGACCGGCAAGCAATACGAAGTGGGCATCAAGTACTCGCCCATGGGCATGGACGCACTCTTCTCCGCCGCTGTTTATAACCTGACCCAGGAGAACGTCACCATTGCCGTGGTGTTGCCAAGCGGCATCATCGAGCAGCAGACGGTGGGCGAGTCACGCGTGCGTGGCCTTGATCTGGAAGCCAAGGCACAAGTCACGCAGGACATCAGCGTGATTGGTGCTTACTCCTACATGGAGTCCGAGGTGCTGCGCGGGTCGCTGTATGACGGCTCTTCCTTGAAGGGCAACGAGTTCACCACGGCGCCCAAACACACTGCATCGCTGTGGAGCTATTACGACATACCGGGCACTGACGTGAGCGTCGGCCTGGGCGCGCGGTATGTGGGGGCGTACTACATGGATGCTGCCAATACCAAGAAGAGCGATGGGACCACGTTGTTTGATGCGGCGCTGAACTACAAGATCGCCAAAGGGACCGACCTGGCGCTGAATGTGAGCAACCTGTTTGACGAGCAGCATGTGGTGGGGTCGGGGACGGCGAATTACTACAACCCGGGGCGGGAGGTGACGGCGAAGGTGAGTTATAGCTGGTAGGGGAAATGTGTACCGGGTGGACGCTGGGCATTCGGCCAGCCTCCACCGTATTCTGATCAGCTAAATGAGGTAGGATAAAGGCTATTTGCCATTATCTGCCTGGCGTGTCCTGGGCATTGATAACGCGGCGCAAGCCATCAACAACTCCCAGGAAGGAATAAATGCGCACACAGGTAATTATTGAGGATCATGTCCTGCCGCAGTTGCTTACTTCGGCGATCGAGGCGTACGAAGTGTCGCACAGGGCGCACGCGCGGGGACGAAGCAACAAGAAGCTCGAAACATTCGGCTTGCTGTGGGGGTATGCCTTACCCGTGCGCAACAACCTTCCTGCCCGCCTGGTTGCCGTGCTCGCCACGGTCGAAACTTCGGCACTCAGGCACTCGGAATGGGTAAAGCCTGATTTCGAATCCATCGCGATGAAGCGCGACTTCTTCGCAGAGTACTGGCCGCAGTTGGAGCTCATCGGCACGTTCCATTCGCACCCATACGAAGACCTTAGCGAGGTCAACGATGCGAAAGGTTGGCGCGCTTCTGACGCCGATGTGGAGTTTTGGCCAGCGTTTCATGAGTCCGTCTGCCCAGACATGGATGAACTGGCGCATCTGGTCATTGCCATTACCGCCCTTGGCCGTAAAGGCTCTGCGGAGCCCCAGCGCCTGCCGGGGAGTGAGTATTCTTCCGGCTATGTGATCAGTGCAGAAAAGCGCAAGCTCTGGATCAAGGGCTACACCTCGTCGCTCTACGAGGAAATCGATGATGATGCCCCTTTCGATGAAGATTTCATGGCCGGAAACATTGAGATGGAACGCTCCTACGATGTGTGGGAAGACGATGATGTACTGCTTGAAATTCCCTCGCTGGAAGCACGTTTCAGGCACGAATTGCTGCGCAAATGAGCCCAGATAACCAGCCAGCGCTGTAAGAGGTGGTCGTAGCTGAGAGCGTGTGCCGGGCTGAGACTTGCGGCAGCAATTCCCGGTCCCGGCATTCAGCTATTAGTCATTCATCAACCACTGTTTCAATTCCTTGAGATTGCTCACCACCAGTTGCTGGGCCTCGGGCAGTATCGCCATGTTGCGGTGGTCGATCTGATACCGCTGCAACACATACTTCACTAACGCCCTGCGGCTGGGTACCACCAATTGCCCATCCGTCATGCCGAAGTCGGTTTCGATAATTGCCTTCTGCGCCGCGTTCAACCGCCCATCAGGTTCGAAGATGACGGGCACTTCCACATTCCAGTCTTCATCCTGCTCGCGCGTGTTCGGCGATGCGTCGAGCAAGTCCGGCTGCCCGCGCAAGCGGCTCAGCACGAAGTCGCGGTACTGGCCGTTCTTTTCGCAGTAAGCCCGTACGTGCCAGCGCATGCCGGTGTACACCAGCGTGTGCGGGGCGATCAGGCGTACCTCGACGTTGGGGGTGTTGAAGGACACGTATTCGGTTTCCAGGCGCAGGCCTTCACGGCAGGCTTTGAGCAAAGGGCGCAGCACCTCTGGCCGAATTGGGCGATCGGGTACTTCCAGCACCCGGGTGTGCGCATAGGCCAGTGCCAGCCCGTCGATGTGCGGGGCGCGCTCATTGTTCTGGTACAGCAGGTGCAGATAGGCGCTGGCGCTGTTGTCGATGAACCGTGGCTCGAACTGCTCGCTCGGTACATAGCCCTTGATCTGCTTGTCATACGTCAAGTTTTCGGGCGCATGTTCGGTGATGTAGGTATTGATGTCCTTCGACGCCTGCTGGCGGCTGATGCCAAAGCTCTGCATCAGGTGCCCCGTGGTCAGCCGGCCTTCCCACCAGGCAACGGTCTCGATCAAGCGATAGCGAAGTGCCAGGTCCCAGCGTACCTGCTCGATGGATTGCTTACGTTTCATACCCTCTCCATGTGCGCGATTACTTTACCTGTATAAGTCTACATTCTAGACGTGTAGTTTTTCATTACATACCTTTGGTTCGCCTTCGGAATGCATCGGAGGCATCAAAGGACATGAACATGACGATGCCGGAAGTGGTTGCGACGGGGGCCTTGGTGGCAATGGGGATCATCCTGCTGGTGCTGATCCAGCAAGGGTTGAAGCTGGGGGAGCTTGGCAAGAAGGTGGAGCACTGCCAGCGGGATTTGCGTTGGTTGCAAATTTGGGAGATGGAGAACCGCGAGCTACGGTCAGCGTTGCGGGCGGAGCGAGAGCATGTGGTGCAGTTGCGCCGCAAGTTGGAGCTGCTGGAGGCGTTGCTGCTAGTTGAGGAGTGATCAGCGGCGGTTGAGTAGCGTACCGTTCAGGGCGTTTGCTTAGCGGGCTGTCGCCATGTCTGGGCTGGCGTGGCCAGGGTTATGCCGTTCTTTGTTTGCTCCACTGGCAATCGTATTTTGAGTTAACAGTATATTGCCTCCATTTTGATATTATCGGCGTGACGATCACAGGCCGCTTGTCTGCGGTAGGCGTTTTACGGATGACTAGGGGCCAATAGGACCTCGCGCAAGGAGTTTTTGATGCAGGAACAATCGATAGATCTGCTACGTGATGAGGCTCGTAGGCTTCTCAGCTTGGAGCTAGGCCTGCTGCATCACCTGCAGGAAGGCGGGGGCGTGCTGTCTGATGATCAGGATGATGAGCATCAGACCTTCAGCAAAACGAATGTCATCAAAGAGATTGGTTACCTCGAAGGCGAGCTAGCCAAAGTCCGTGAATTGAAGATGGTCTTGGCCGTGGTCGGCACCATGAAGGCCGGTAAATCGACCACAATCAATGCCATCGTTGGGCATGAAGTGCTGCCAAACCGCAACCGGCCAATGACTGCGTTGCCGACCCTGATCGAACACACCCCTGGCCAAGTTGAGCCAGTGTTGGAGCTGAAAAACTGCAAACCGATCAACGACCTCATTGTGCAGCTCGGCAAAGTAATCTCATCTGACCGAGGGGACGCGGCGCTGCAGAATCTGGAGCGTACCGATGACATGCTTGACCTGCTGAAGCTGATTGATCAGCGGGGAAGTTTCAAAGCGCTCTATGAGGGGTCGGAGAATATCTTCTGGTTTCTCAAAAGCCTGAACGATTTGGTACGGCTTGCGGCGTTTTTAGGGGTGGACTTCCCCTTTGGCAGCTACTCCAGTATCGACGATTACCCTGTCATCCGCATCGAATTTTCTCATCTCGGCCAGGCGGCTGGTCAGGGTAAATTGGCATTGCTCGATACACCTGGCCCCAATGAGGCGGGCCAGCAGCATCTTCGCAAAATGCTCAAGGAGCAGTTGAAGAAGGCTTCGGCTGTTTTGGCTGTTATGGACTTCACGCAACTTAAGTCTGACGCCGACGAGCAGGTGCGAAAGGAGCTGGATGAGATCGCTGATATTGCCGAAGGGCGACTGTTTGCCTTGGTGAACAAGTTCGATCAAAGGGACCGCAACGGCGACAGTGCTGACCAAACACGTACCTTCGTGGCTGAGTCGTTGATGAATCGCAGGCTCGATGCAGCAGATGTCTATCCAGTCTCTTCGCGTTGGGGATATCTGGCCAGCCGTGCTCAACAAGAAATTGCCAGCCACGGCAAGCTACCTGAGGCCAAGAGAGGCCAAAATTCCTGGGTCGAAGACTTCGGCCAGTTGGTGCTGGGCATGGAGTGGGAAGATACCTTGCAAGACACCGAACTTGTCCAGCGCGGTGCCAGTCACCTTTGGAAGAAATCAAATTTCGCCGAGCCACTTGAGAAAGTGATCTTCAAGGCCCACCGGCAGGCAGCCGTCATGGCGTTGTCCTCTGCTGCGTCGAAGCTGGTTGACACGGCGACCCGCCTTGCACGCTTCCTGGAAGTGCGTGATACAGCGCTGGCCAAGAGTGCCGAAGAACTTCAGGAGCAGATTGGATCGCTGCGCGATGACATTGCAATGATTGATCGCCTGGAACAGGATAGCGAGGAGTCTTCGCAGAACGCGCTGGCGGAAATCAAGTGCGAGATGAGCATGACTTTCACCGAATTGGCGGAGGCTATCAAGCATGAGGTCGGCGAAGGATTCAAAGCGGGAAAGCGGCAAGAGCAGCAACAAGCCGTCGCCCGAATGCAAGAGCAGCACGCACCAACCATGGCAGGGCTCCTCAAGGGAGCGTTTAGCACTTGGTTGGGGGGCGAAGGGGCTCGTCGCGCGCGCAACGGTTTCGATTTTGAGTTCGACGAAAAAAGCCCTGTGATCAACTTCGATAAGAAGTCTGAGGCTGAAGCGCTGCTGAAAAAAATCGAAGATGGTGTGCACAGCATCATTAGCGATGGTGAAGTCGAACTGGTAAAGCGCATGGGTGAAATTCTCAAGGATTTCCGCATTACTTTCGCAGTTGATATCGAAGCCGAAGCTAACAAGCTTATCGCGGGCCTGAATGAGCGGCTCAATCGCAGCGGCTTTTCCATCGATGTGAAAATCCCTGACACAACCCCTCTGACTCTCAAGTACACCGCTGGCGAGGTTCTGCGTGATTCGGTGGATAGTAAGAACCGTAACGTCACGCGCTCTCGCCGCAGCAAAGGGGCATGGGGCACCATTTGTAGCTGGTTCGGGACCTCTGACTGGGGCTGGGAAGAGTACACGGTCAAGCAGGGTTATTACGCAGTTGATATCAACAAGGTCCGAAAAGCCATCGACGTATCTATCGAGCTTCTGTTTAAAGACCTAGAAGCCTCCGCTGCGGACACTATCGCTCAGCCTCTGAAGGAAGGGCTTCACACTTTCTTCGATCAGCTAAAAGGCAGCATAGAAAGTATTCGAAGCGACCTGCAGCAGAGTATTCGCGATCAGGAGCGCAGCCAGGACGAGCAAATTGCACTAGCTGGTTTGCTTTCTAGTTACAAACACCGGGTTGTGCCCATCAAGCGCGACAGCGAGGAACTGCTGCGAGATGTGAGCCCGGCTGGGGTGCCAGCATGAGCGAAGTGCAAAACGATGAGTTGATTGGCGAAGTGACCCGTCTGTTTACCTGTCTGCCGGAAAAATTCGTGGTGGACTTCGCCAATGGTATCGATGTGGTGCGCGAGCGCCAGAGACATATGTCGGCTCGAACCGGGATGTTCGACCGCCTTTACGATGGGTTCACTGGCAAAACAGCCCAGAACCAGGCGGAAATCAATGCAAGCCTCACCGATGGTGTCGAAGGGGCACTGGAGTGGCTGGGCGACTTGACTCAATCGTTGGCCAAGAGTAACCGCGCGATTTATCAGGTGCAGATGCGGGTGAATGGACTGAAACACGATCTAGCTGCGGTCGCTAACTATTCAGCTGATACTCGCTATGCGTTGGAGCGACTTTCGCAGCACCTTGGCGATCGGTGCAGTGCGTTAGAGCAAAATGTTGCAAGAATCGATTGTACGCAACGTGCCCAGTTACACCTCGAGAGTGTTATGGGCAAGTGGGGCGCGGGTCGGTTCGCTGGTCTTAGTCTGACTGGCTGCTGTTATGCGGTGCTGGAAGAGTTGCGCTGGGGGGCATTCGGCGATCATTGCTTAACCATTTCTGGTGCTGAGCGTCAGCAACTACTGGAGGACCTAGCCAACCGGGCAATCATACAGCTGAGTCACGACGCTCAGGTGGGGCAAGCGGAGCGCATCGATACCCGAAACCGCTGGCTGGCGAGGCCATCGCCTGACGTACCATGGAACTTAAACGAAGAGACACTTGCTTATTTGGGAGATTGGTCGTGCCCTGATCGTTCGCCAATGACCTATGCAATTTCGCAGGTGCCTGACGAGTTACCGCTCCAAGTGCCTCTGCTGGGCTCTGCCCGGCGTATGACTGAGGGGTTGGTCACTGAATTGTTTTTGGAGACCTCAGCATGAGTGCATCCTTGAAAGTGGGCTTGGTGTTGTCGGGTGGAGGAGCGAAAGGTGCATACCAAGTTGGTGTGCTGAAAGCCTTGCGCGAGCTGGGTACTCGCATTGATGCTGTTTCAGGTGCAAGTATCGGAGCACTCAATGGGGGCATTCTTGCGTCAGCGCCTTCGCTGGATGTTGCCATAGAGCGTCTGGATGAATTGTGGGGGCGTTTGAGTAAAAGCTCCCCTTTGAGTTTGAAAATGCCTGGCTATGTGTCGTTGCTGGTAGCTGCAGGTTTACGTATGAACGGCGCGCCTGCCATTCTTGCTGCAGCTCATGGCGCCAAGAAGCTAGCCCAGCGCTTTGATGTCGAGTTCCCCGAGTGGCTGAATGGCTGGGAGGACGGTTTTCTAGACGACAAACCGTTGCAGCAACTGATGGATGAGTTTTTGGTCAGCAACGATCTGCAGCGAGGCCTGCCACTTTACGTTTCTCTCTACGAAAGCTTGGGAGGGTTCGAGGATATAGCGCGTGCTCTTTGTGCTGAACTTGGCTTCGGTGACACGCCACATTCAAAGTTTTTCCATGTCCAGTCGATTGAAGATGAGGAGGAACAGAAACGTATCTTGCTGGCCTCTGCGGCGCTTCCGTTGCTTTTCAAATCACGTCGCCATGATGGGCGAAGCTGGTCAGATGGCGGTCAGGGTGGCTGGCAAACCATGCAAGGCAATACGCCGATTACGCCCTTGTTAGAGGCGGGTTGCAACCTGGTTATCGTCACGCACCTAAGTGATGGATCAGTTTGGAGCAGGCAGCGATTCCCAGACGCTACCATTTTGGAGATTCGCCCGAGCACGAGTTTGGCCCGTGCGAATGGGCCTTTGGCGGGGGCTCGCGACTTGCTCGGTTTTGATGGCGAGAAAATTCCATCGTGGATCGAGCAGGGCTATCAGGACACGCTTCAGTGTGTTGGTCGCGTTCTGAATGCACAGAGCGCGCGCAATGAGTTACGCACTTCGGAAGCGGCGCTGGTTAGCATTGAACGTGAGTCCACTAACGCTGATCAGGTGCTTGCAGACGCTATGGCACGATTGAGGTGAGCGTCGCGGGGGACGGGTGGTATTCCGAGCCTCTCGCTATTCAAGGCTATCCGTCTATCGACTCTTCCTCCCGACGTTCGAATGCTAGCACTTTGCCGGTGCTGCGGGCATGCTTTGCACAATCTGCTAGCAAGTAGGGCTGACGCAAAGGAGCGCGAGCGTGGGGTTGGAGAAGAAGGTTAGAGAAGCGCAACTGAATGTGCTGATCAAATATGGTGTTCTGGCTGATTTTTCTGGGGTCGAAGAAAGCGTTCTCGACCGTGCGATTAAAGGCAGCGTTCCCGCAGGCGCTGCACAAGATCTCACTTTTGCTGCTTGGCATGATCAGTTGCTTGGGCCGATTGAGCGCGTGCCTGTAGCCCGTTTCCATGGGGACGTTGCTGGGCAAACCCGGTTTTCGAACCTTACTGACGGTGATGGCCTCGCCAAAGCCGTGAAAGCACGTGACAAGCAGGCACAGAACTCACTAAAGGCTGCCCAGGCCGAAATTGCAAGGCTGCAAGCTGAATTGGCTGCGCTTCGACAACGTGCCGCGCTTTGCGAAAATGTATCCGAGGATGCCGGACGGTTGCGCGATTGGTACAGCCTTGTGACACCAGACTTGCATCGTATTCTTTGGGACGTCAAAGAAATACAAGGCGCAATTTTCGACCACCAGGGCAAGCTGAACAGGGACTTCCGACAGCAGCTGGTTGAAATCATTCTCAACGCCCTGGTTGATTTGGAGTTGCGCGGCTTTTACGTTGATGTGGAGCTACGAGATGATTCGCCGCGCAAAGAAAAAGCCCCCACTATCGTATTGCATCGCAGCCAGCCTTCAGGGGAGGAAGCCCGCGAGCGCGAAGGATTCAACTTTACTGTGCCTGGCGTACAGCCCGATGTGCTCCAGGCCGCGAGCGAACTGATATGGCCTCGGCCCGTGCTGCCGCCAGTCGACAGCCAGATACGTTACACCTGCTACGTGAATATAGGCGTTCATCCGCAGGCTTTAGTGGGGGAAGACGACATTTTTCATCTGTCGTGCTTCATGCATAAATTGTTCGAGGCCATGGCTAGGTCTGGAGACCATCGCCCACGTGGAGCCTTGCGCGAGAAAGTGATCCTTTGCTTGCTACTGGCATTTACTGCGCCTTGTATGCCTGCGCGTTTACGCCGTCAGAATTTACCGGGGCTGAAGGAGATATATTTTTCAGATCAAGAAAACCGAGCAGTGCACGATTCGAAAGATGATAGCAACGTATCGAGCGGGAAAATTGTTGAATACTTGTTGCGTGTTATGCACGCGTAGACCGGCCATTCAGCGTCCTGCAGGTTGCCGTCAGTTCCGCACATACGGATCAGTGCCGGGGACGGCAGGTAACTACCGTCCCTACCGCGCCCCATTCAGGTCCCATCACAACCTGCCGCGTCTCAGGCTTCGATCGAGCCTCTTAGGGGCGATCTGATAGCGCTGCAGCACATATTCCGGGTTATGCCTAGTCGGTTCATTAAGTGGTTCTCAGGATGATCTTCATACCTTTCGTAGCCAGGGCGGTAGCGTGATTGAAACTAACCCGACGATTTACTTTCCGGCATCTTTGCCACAAGGCACAATGCCAGCAAGCCGCGCATCTGGACGCGAGAGGACCTAGGGGATTGGAAGGCGTGTCTACAAAGCAGAAGGTGTTGCTCTGCTGGGTCGGAGGGAACGATCTGAAGGCGTTGTCAGGCAGTGAAGCAGGGCCTGTACTGGCAACGCTAAAAGCGCAAACGTTCGATCGTGCAGAACTGCTTTCGTCTTATCCGGCTGAGCTGGTCGAGCCTTATATCGCCTGGCTCCGTGAGCAGGTCAGTACGCCGGTCACCGTCAGTTATGAGTCACTGACGAGCCCTGTACATTTCGGGGATATCTACCAGGCTGCAAGTGCTCACCTGACTCGCTTGCACCTTCATACCAACCAGCTTTCCATTCTGCTTAGCCCCGGCACTCCGGCCATGCAGGCTGTGTGGATTCTCCTGGGCAAGACCCGCTACCCGGCGACTTTCTATCAGTCTTCGTTGGAGCAGGGGGTGCAGCAGGTTGATGTGCCATTTGAGATTGCGGCCGAGTATGTGCCAGCCGCCAACTCCATCAGTGCCGACAAGCTGTTGCGCCTCGCCGACAGTCGGGCGCCGGTTGATGCCGCTTTCGCCAGCATCATCACGCAAAGCGAGCGCATGCTGCTGCTCAAATCCCAGGCACAGGTGCTGGCTCAGAAGCAGGTGCCGGTATTGCTCTATGGAGAGACAGGCACCGGTAAAGAGTTGTTTGCCAGAGCCATCCATAACGCCGGTCCGCGATCGTCAGCGCCTTTCATTGCTCTCAACTGCGGGGCTATCCCACCAGAGCTAATCGACTCTACCTTGTTTGGCCATCGTAAAGGCGCTTTCACCGGCGCGGTGGAGAATCGTGCTGGGGTGTTCCAGCAGGCGGATGGCGGAACTCTGTTCCTTGATGAGTTTGGCGAACTGACGGCGGACGCCCAGGTGCGTTTGCTGAGGGTGTTGCAGGATGGAGTGATTACGCCAGTGGGCAGTAGTCAGGAGGTGCGGGTCAATGTACGCCTGATTACGGCTACCCACCGCAATCTCATGCAGTCGGTGGCGGAGCGGCGTTTCCGTGAGGATCTGTTTTATCGAGTCGCCGTTGGCGTTTTGCACTTGCCGCCATTACGCGAGCGAGAGGGTGATCTGTTGCTCCTGGCTGACGCCTTGCTCGGGGAGACCGCCAAGCAAGATGACACTCTAGGCGATAAGAAAATTTCCGCAGAGGCAAAGAATCTTATTCTTCGCCATCCTTGGCGCGGAAATGTTCGTGAGTTGCAATCGGCCCTGTTACGTGCAGCGCTGTGGTGCCGAGGCGATTTGATTGAGGCTGGAGACATAGAGCAGGCGCTGTTCCAGATGCCTCAAGAAGGGCATGCTGAACAGCTTGAGAGCTTTTATCAACCTATTGATTTACAAGGGATAATTGCAGATACCGCAAGGCGCTATCTGCGTCAGGCCCTGAAAGTGACCGGACACAATAAGACCCGGGCAGCCGGCCTGCTTGGGCTGAAAAGCCAGCAAACGCTGACAAACTGGATGAGCAAGTACGACGTCGAATAGAAACTTGGCACGATCCTCGCTTGGAGGATGGTTATGGACAGAATCGCCTATATGAAATCAGTCAACTTCGAGTTCCTTCGTCCCGGCAACGAGTTGCTGGCAAACCTAGCTGGCCTGGCCGAGGCCGTGATTCATATTGATCCGGGCAGCGCCCTGACGCGCTTGCGCAGTTTTGCCGAGGAGCTGACGAAAGGTATCTACAAGGAAGAATTGCTGCCGCGTATGCCGCAGTCGACCTTTTACGAACTGGTTAAAAGCTCGGTGTTCACCGATTGCGTCAGCAAGCCTCTGGTTCACCAAATCAACTTCCTGCGTATCCAGGGCAATGACACCGCTCATGGTGCGGAAGGTGATCTGCGCAATGCGCAGTTGGCACTGAAAACCGCTCATCAACTGGCCATGTACATGGCCATCAGGTACTACGGCACCGCACAGGCTGATATCTCTCCCTTTGCCGAGGTGCAGGACCCGACTGCGACTCTTGCCAGCCTGCAGAAGACCGTCTCCAGCTACGAGAGGGAGCTCACTCAGCAGCAGGAAGAGCTACAGCGAGTCATGGATAAGCTGGAGCAGGAGCGCACCCGCAATCTTGATAAGCTGGAGCCGCCTGCTAAGCCGGATCAGCAGAACCGTCAGCAGCAGAGTCAGAAAGTTGCCGACAGCCTGCAGTGGAACGAAGCCAAGACCCGCGCTCTGCTGATTGATGCCATGCTGGTTCAGGCGGGCTGGGATATCAGCAATCCCTCGCAGGTCGGCCAGGAAGTGGACGTCGACTTTCCCGATAACGTCTCTGGCAAGGGCCGTGCTGACTACGTGCTATGGGGTGACAACGGCCAACCGCTGGCTGTGATCGAGGCCAAGAAATCCGGCAATGTCAGTCTGCAGGCCGGACGCGAACAGGCCCGGATGTATGCCGATGGCTTCGAGCGCATGGGCATGCAGCGCCCGGTGGTTTTCTACAGCAACGGCTACGAGACCTTCATCTGGGACGACGCGCAATACAACACCTACCGTCCGGTGTACGGCCTCTACAGCAAAGACAGCCTCGAATACCTGATCTATCAGCGCCAATACCGCAAAGCGGAGCTGGAGCGTCATAACCCGGATCTGAATATCGCTGACCGCCCTTATCAGATCGAAGCGATCAAGACGGTTGCCGCTAACTTCCAGCAGCAGCGTCGTCGTGCGCTGATCATTCAGGCCACCGGCACTGGTAAGACTCGCGTGTCCATCGCCTTGGCCGAGTTGTTACTGCGCACCGGTTGGGCCAAGCGCGTGCTGTTCTTGTGTGACCGCAAGGAACTGCGCGTCCAGGCTGATGATGCTTTCAAGCAGAACCTACCCAGCGAGCCGCGTTGCGTGATCGGTGAAACCAACAAGGTCGATCAGATCGCACGTGTCTACATCGCCACCTACCCGGGCATGATGAGTCGCTTCGCCCAGCTTGATGTGGGCTTCTTCGACCTGATCATTGCCGACGAAAGCCACCGTAGCATCTACAACAAGTACCGCGACCTGTTCGACTATTTTGATGCCCTGCAGGTAGGTCTCACCGCCACTCCGGTGAAGTTCATCAGCCGCAATACCTTCGACATGTTCGACTGCGAGACGACCGACCCGACCTTCGAGTTCGGTCTCGATGCAGCCATCAACAATGATCCGCCGTACCTGGTGCCGTTCCGCGTTAAGGACCTTACCACCGATTTCCTACGCGACGGCATTCACTACAACGACCTGAACGAAGGACAGCAGCGTCAGCTTGAAGAGGACCTCGGCGAGGAGGAGGCCAAGCGCACCACCATCGCCGGCAAGGATATCGGTCGCAAGATATTCAGCGAAGACACCGACCGCCTCATTCTGGAAAACCTGATCGACAACGGCATCAAGGATGAGACCGGGTCACTGGTTGGCAAGACCATTGTCTTTGCCCAGCGTCAGGACCATGCTGAGCACTTGGAAAAACTCTTCTGCAAGCTCTACCCGCAGTATGGCAGCAAGGTCTGCAAGGTCATCCACAACCAAATCCCGCACGTGGGTACGCTGATCAAAGAATTCAAAAAACCAGAGAACGACTTCCGCATCGCCATCTCGGTAGACATGCTCGACACCGGCATCGATGTGCCCGAAGTGGTTAACCTGGTATTCGCTAAGCCGGTGAAGTCCTGGGTGAAGTTCTGGCAGATGATCGGTCGCGGCACACGCCTGCGCCCCAATCTGTTTGGTCAGGGCAAGCACAAAAGTGAGTTCCTCATCTTCGATCACTACGGCAACTTCGACTTCTTCGAGCAGGAGTACGAAGAACCAGATGACAAGAGCGGCAAGTCGCTCCTGCAAACCACCTTCGAAGCGCGTCTGGAGCTGGCGCAGGCGGCTCTCAAACAGAACCATGCCGCCGCCTTTGATACCGCCATTGAACTGCTGCGTGCCGACATCAATGACCTGCCGGAGAGCAGTGTTGCTGTCAAGCGCGAGCTGCGGGCTGTGCACCAATTGCAGCAGGGCGACCAGCTGCAAAAGTTCGACGCCAAGACCCAGCATTTGCTGCAAAATACCATTGCCCCGCTGATGTCGGCTCGTGTGCTGCGCGACAAACATGCCACTGCGCTCGACAAACTTATCGCCGCCATCGAGCGCTGCCTGGTGGAAAACGCCAGTTGTTTCGAGGATGGCAAGATCACCTTGTTGGAAGAGATCGACAAGCTCGCCATCAATATTCAGGCCGTGCGCCAGAAGGATGCCTTGATTGCGGAGGTGCGTAGCGCGGACTTCTGGCTCAACGCCAATGTGGGCAAGCTGGAACGAGCTCGGCAGGAGCTGCGTGGCATCATGAAATATCGCAAGTCCGGTGAGGGAGTGCTCTACAGCACGCCGGGCACCCGCACCGCCGATGGCGGCGTGCAGGTGGCTGAACGTCAGATCAAGATCCCAGGGGCCAACGAGGCCATGATCTACCGGCACCGCCTCAAGGACATCCTCGACGGCATGCTGGCTGCCAACCCGACGCTGCAGAAAATCCACAAGGGCGAGCCTATTGCTGAGCAGGAGCTGAACTCGCTCACCTCGACCATCCTCACTACTCATCCTGGCATCAGTCTGCAAGTGCTGAACGAGTTCTATGGCCGCACCGCCAGCGAGCTGCAGTTGACTGTGCGCGAGCTGATTGGCCTGGATGTACAGGCCATTGAGCAGCATTTTGCCCAGTTCCTGCATACCCATCCCAGCCTCACGGCCCAGCAGGTGCGCTTCATGAACCTGCTAAAAAGCTACATTGCCCAGCACGGCAGCATCGTCATCGAAAAGCTCTACGACGCACCGTTTTCTAGCATTTCCCACGAAGGTATCGACGGTGTGTTTGCCCCCGCCGATGTGGGCGTGCTGGTGGCCGTGCTCAAGCCCTTCTTGCGCGGGGATAACCCGTCTACCAGTCACTAGGAGTGCACATGCAAGCCAGTCAATGGACCACCGATATAATCGTCATCACAGTTGTACTCGCACTGGCTTGCGCGTTGCTGGGTTATTTCGCGGCAGCATTGCGTCAGGGCCGACAACTCAGTCAGTTGGCGGCCGAGCTTGTGCAGGCCCAACTGGCTAAAACGACAGCAGTGGCCGGCAGCGCCGCTTTGAGTGAGCAGCTCAAAGCCGCGGAAGCACGAGGGCATGAGCTCCAGGTCGCCGAGAGTACCCTGAAAACCCAGCTGCAGGGCGCGTTCGACAGCGTGACCCGGCTGACTCAGGAACAGCAGGAAGCTAGGGATCGTCATACAACCCTGGAGACCAAGCTGGAGCAGTCTGCCAAACAACATCATGAAGCGGTCATTCAGCATGAAACGGCGTTGACTGAAATTCGGAGCCTTAACGCGAAAGTTGAGGACTACCAGAATCGTCTGGAGCAGGCGAATACCTGGCTTCAGCAAGAGCGTGAATCGGTCAGTGGTCTCAAGTCAGCATGGGCTGAGGAGGGCAAAAAAGCCAAAGGCTTTGAGGCTGCTAACTCGGATGCTCGGACACAGCTGGCAGAGCTGAAGGAGCAGATGAAGACCGCAGGCGAAAAGATTGAAACCTTGCAGGGCGACCAGGCAGAGACCAAGCGCCAGGAAACCAAGCTAAGGGCCGAACTGGATGAGCGCGAGGCCAGCCATGCCCGTGAGCTCGCCAACTTCGAACGGCAGAAAGCCAGCTTAACCGAGCAATTCAAGCTGCTGTCCAACGAAATTCTCGAAGCGAAAACCCAGGCCCTGCAGGAAAGCAGCAAGCTCAGCCTGAGTGCCGTGATGACGCCGTTCCAGCAGTCTATCGACAACTTCAAGCGTGAAGTGCACGAGATCCACCACCGCGAAACCACCCAGCAGGGTGAGCTGCGCAAAGAGCTGGAGCAACTGAAAACGCTAAACCAGCAGATCACCACCGAAGCCCATGAGCTGTCCACCGCGCTGCGTGGCCAAAAGAAGCTGCAGGGCAACTGGGGCGAGCTGGTGCTGGAGAACGTACTCGACCGCTCTGGCCTGCAACTGGGCAAGGACTATCTGCGCGAAGTCAGTATCTCCACCGAAGAAGGGCGTCAGCGCCCCGATGCCGTGGTGTACCTGCCTCAGGCCAGGCACCTGATCATCGACGCCAAGGTTTCGCTTAACGCCTATACCCGCTATGTGAACGCAGAAGACGATTTAGAGCGTAAGCAGGCCCTGAAAGAGCATGTGCAGGCCGTGGCCAGCCGCATCAAGGAACTGGCTGACCGCGACTATTACAAACTGCCGGGCCTTAATTCTCCGGACATGGTATTCATGTTTATCCCTATTGAGTCGGCCTTCGTCGAAGCGCTCAAGGCAGACGAAACCCTGTTCCAGCAGGCCATCGAGAATAACGTGCTGGTGGCCACACCTACCACGCTGCTCACCAGCCTTAATATCGTGCGCCAGCTCTGGCGCTATGAGGATCAGAACAAACACACCGCCGCGCTGGCCAGTCGGGCAGAGGGCGTGTTCAAAAAGCTCAACACCTTCTTGGCCAGCTTTGAGAAAATAAAAAAGGGCTTGGAAACCGCCACCGAAGCATATGTTAAGGCCGAAGGCCAGCTGGTCAGCGGCAAAGGCAACCTGGTCAAACAGGTGGGCGAATTCAAGAATCTGGCGCCTGCCATCAAAGCCCAGTTACCTGCCTATTTCGCCGACAAAGCTGCGCTGGAAATCGACTTTATCCCTGCCGAGCAGAACATTGAGGCGCTTACTGACAGCACCGAAGATCAAGACCTGCTCGCTGAATCCGACACTGAAACCGACTACGAGAACGCCTGATGCTCACCGGCAAGATACGCAACGATATCGACAAGCTCTGGGAAAAATTCTGGACTGGCGGTATCACCAACCCGCTGACCGTGATCGAACAGATCAGCTACCTGATGTTCGCTCGGATGCTCGACATGCAAGAAGACGTGGCTGAGCGCAAGGCTAACCGCACCGGCAAGGCCTTCGACCGTCTGTTTCCCAATACACCGGAAGGCCAACTGCTGCGCTGGAAAAATTTTCGCAACATGGGCGGGAAGGAACTGCACAGTCACCTCAAGAAAAAGGTCTATCCGTTTTTCGCCCAACTCGGCAGCGCCGAAGGTGAGGGCGGTGAGCGCGAAGGCCTTGGCCATATCAGCGAATATATGCAGGACGCCGATCTGGAGATCAAGAACGAGTCCGTGCTCACCTCAGCCCTAGAGATGGTCAACGAGCTGCCGCTGACCCAGAGTGACGTAAAGGGCGACATCTACGAATATCTGCTCAGCAAGCTCACCACCGCCGGTATCAACGGTCAGTTCCGCACGCCACGCCATATCATCGACGCGATGATCGAGCTGATCGCCCCGAAGCCGACCGAGGTGATCTGCGACCCGGCCTGCGGTACTGCCGGCTTCCTCGCTCGCACCATGGAATACCTCAACCGCGTGTATTCCAGCCCGGAAGGCACCTTCACCGATGATGACGGCAACCTGCATTACTCTGGCGACCTGCTCGAACCCTACCGCCAGCACCTCAACAGCCAGATGTTCTGGGGCTTCGACTTCGACACCACCATGCTGCGCGTCTCCAGCATGAACATGATGCTGCACGGCGTGAACGGTGCGAACATCCGCTATCAGGACTCCCTGAGCAAGTCCATCAAAGAGCACTACCCGCGTCAGGAACAGAACTTCTTCGATGTGGTGCTGGCCAACCCACCGTTCAAAGGCAGTCTGGACGAAACTAACACCAACCCGGATGTGCTCGGCCTGGTGAAAACCAAAAAGACCGAGCTACTTTTCGTCGCCCATATCCTGCGCTCGCTCAAGCTGGGTGGCCGCGCCGCGGTGATCGTGCCGGACGGCGTGCTGTTCGGCTCATCCAAGGCCCACCAGCAACTGCGCCAGGAGTTGCTGGATAACAACCAGCTGGAAAGCATCGTCAGTCTGCCTAGCGGCGTATTCAAACCTTATGCCGGGGTCAGCACCGCTATCCTAATCTTTACCAAGGGTGGTACCACCGAACGCGTGTGGTTCTACGACCTGCAGGCCGACGGCTATTCGCTGGACGACAAGCGCACCGAGCTGAAAGGCGAGGGCAGCAATGACCTGCCTGATGCCATCGCCCAGTGGCACAAATACCGGCAGATGGTCGAAGGCAATATCAGCGCCAGCACCATCAACACGCTGTTCGGCGACAGGCGCAAAAAGGCCTTTGTCGTGCCCGCCGAGGTTATCACCACCAATAAGTACGACCTCTCCATCAATCGCTATAAGGAAGTGGATTACGAGCAAGAGCAGTACGAAGAGCCGAAGGTGATTCTGCAACGGCTTAAAAGTTTGGAGCAGGAGATTCTGGCGGATCTGGATGAGCTGGAGGTGATGCTGTGATTATGGCTACTTTGGACAATGTTTGTTCAATTCAAAGTGGTGGAACTCCTAATCGAGGCACTGAGTCGTATTGGGGTGGGAGTATTCCATGGGCCAAAATAAGCGATCTAGAAGGATCTGGAAACGGATATATCTCGGATACTGATGAGTATATTTCAGAGGAGGGGCTGGAAGCTATTCGAGGTCGCATTTTTGATGATGGCACATTGCTTTTTGCAATGTATGGTTCTGTAGGTAAGTCAGCGATTGTAAGGGGTTCAATTTCTACGAATCAAGCGATCCTCGGGATTAAACCAGACGCTTCTCGACTTGACTTGAATTACTTAAAGTTTTGGTTGCGATCGCAACAGCCGAAGTTCGATCGGGATGCGCAAGGTGTTGCGCAAAAAAATCTTTCAGCGGGGTATGTTCGGTCACTTGAAATCCCTCTCCCACCCCTGCCCGAACAAAAAAGAATCGCCGCTATACTCGACAAGGCCGACGCCATCCGCCGTAAACGCCAGCAAGCGATCCAGCTCGCCGACGACTTCCTTCGCGCCGTATTTCTGGACATGTTCGGCGACCCGGTGACTAATCCCATGGGTTGGGAGGTTCGCTCTATTGATGACCTATGTTCAGAGATCGTCGATTGTGTAAATAGAACTGCGCCTACTGTTGCTTATTTGACGCCATACAAGATGATTCGGACAACTAACGTTCGAAATTACACGCTCGATACTAATAATGTGCGGTATGTGGACGAGGAGACGTATAAGAATTGGGTTAGGCGATTAACTCCTGAAGTCGGCGATATAGTCTTTACTCGGGAGGCCCCTGCAGGTGAGGCGGCCGTGATACGTACGGAGGATAAGATTTTTCTTGGACAGAGAACAATGCTTTTTCGTCCGATTTATATGTTGATTTCGAGTGATTATCTACTGTTTGAATTGATGGGTAGTGGGGTGAGGACTCAGATCAATAAAATGCATTCGGGGTCCACAGTTACTCATTTATCGGTTCCTGAATGTAAAAAGTTTAAAATTAGAGTTCCACCTCTTGAGCTTCAGAGAAAATTCGAATCCATAAAAAAGGCGGTCCTTAGAGTGCGAGCATTGGGTGCGGGGGCGTTAGATGCATCCCTGTTCGAGTCTGTCAGCCAAAAAGCCTTCTCCGGCCTGCAGTAGTGAAGGAAGTCATCGTGCTTTGGAGCTTGAGTTTGAAGACGGCAGAGCGCTGAAGGTCAGGTTTGATCAAGGGGTTGCCTATTGGCAGGTGCGCTTCGGCTCGCACAGTGACATGTGGTTTGCTTTGATCAGGCTTCGCAGGATCAGCTAATGCACATGGCGAGGGTGGTTGAGACCGCACTAGTACAGAACTCTGAGCAGAAATGGGCAACAGACGTGCTGGTTGAACTTAAAGGCTAATCTCTTCCCACGCTGAGTTCGGGGTATGGGTTGTATTGTGGTAAACCCATCCCCGAGTTGTTCGCTGGTTTGCTCGCCAACCACGTGTTTGCGGCAACCACAGGCGCAAGTCAGTTCGTGCTCGGGCAAGTCATGAATGACTTCAATGCGTGGCAGGTCAGCCGACAGTGGCTTGCGTTTGCCGCGCTGCTTGCTTGGCGCAACAACTTCTTCGTCGGCATCATCAGCGGTAGGTACCCACTGACTTTCGGGTTCATTGAACAACGCCAGTTGGGGCGTGTTGGACTCGACGGTTTGCTCGGACTTGCGATTGAATAATCGGTCACGCAGCAGCTTGACCTGTTCTTTAAGGTCGACGATCTGACCTTTGTCGACCGTGCGCTCGGCCAACAACTGCGCAAGCAGTAGTTTGAGCGCGGCAGGGTCGTCAGGAAGGTTATCGGGCACTGAAATCATGGCCCGGATTATACCCGGTCAGGCGACGAAACGAGGAGTCAAAACCTGATGCGGACGGTTGCGCCAGAGATCGAAACCGTCGAGTAGCCAATTCAGTTCCTGGACGGTCAGTACGATAGCTTCGTCGGTCGCGTCGGGTGAAGTTTTGAAACGCTCGGCTTCGAGGCGCTTGAGCCAAAGGCAGAAGCCGTTGCGCTCCCAATACAACACCTTGATGCGGTTACGGGCTTTATTGAGGAAGACGAAAAGTACCGGGTCGAACACGGCGACCTTGATGTCCAGTTCGACCAGGGCTGTGAGGCCGTCGATGGACTTTCGAAAGTCCACGGGCTTGGGGTAGAGGTAGACTTTTCGACTTTGCTGCCGGGGCGCATCATGGCGGGCTGGCTCCAGAAAGAAATCGGGAGCACAGCATCGGGAATCAGGTGGACGGTTGGAATGTGGGGATGATGGATCCCTTACTGCAATTCCACCGTAGCAGCGCTTCGTAGTCTTCCACTGAGGATGCATGCGGCAGGCATTCCTATGCGTGGCGCAGCCACGCATAGGGCTCTTAACCATTGGCTTTGGCGGTTTCGACCAGACTGTAAAGTTATGCGCTGGCTGTGGCGCCTTGGGCGTGTCACTGAAGAGCCAGTTCTTTCTGCCAATGACAAACGGCCGGATGGCACGTTCGGTCGCATCATGTGAGCGAGCTCCAGAAAAAATCGGGAGCACAGCATCAGAGATCAAGTAGGCGCTTTGAATGTGGGAGCGCTTATGATCGATTGGATTAACAGGGGCCAATCAGCTGACCCCTTTAAGCATCGCGGTGTATGGCTCAACGCATCATGCCGAGTTCTGCATCATCCAGTAGCGCTTTGCCCAAAGCACAGAGGTAATGCGCCGCCCAGATCAATTTGGGCTTGTCTTCCATCAGCCCGTCTATGGTCAGGTCCCGCGCGTAGCCCATCAGTTCCGAGGCCTGTTCGCGGGCGTTTTGACAAGGAATGCCTGCTTCGATGCGGAACAGTGGGTGGGTCTGGTTTTCGCCTTGAAAGAAGATGGTTTTACCCACTGTGCATTGGGTGTCTTCGGTTGTCATTGTTCAATCTCCCTGGTTCTGCTGATGCGCCGGTAAGCCGGGCTGGCACAGGCTTTCGCTCGGTATGCGAATCAATGCATCGGTTGCGGGTTGGCTGTTTGCTGTATTTGCGTCAGCGCGGATTCGAGTAGCCGCCGCAGGGTTTCAAGCTCGTGCATCGAGGCCATGATCAACACCGATGCGGGTGACTTGGGCTGCATCAGTATTGCCTGCTGGGCTACGGCTTCTGCACAGAGCGCGTAGTCCGAGGCCATCATGATCGTGTCTTCCAGGGAGTGGAAGTGGTGGGGTGGGTCGGGGACTATCTTCAACATGATTGCTTCCATTTCAGGGCCGTCACCGTCTGCTGTCAAACAGAGGGTGGCAGCTGTACGCGGGTTGACAGACCGGCGGAAACAACAAGTTCCGGCGCACGCAAGCGTGCCCGCACGTACAGCCGCCATAACGACGAGCCGTTTTGTTGTTTACCGTCGCGACCTGTCAAAGTCATGCCGTTGATGAGCAACGACCCACCGAGACTAAAACCCTGAAAAAATGACCGCAACGGAAAACAGGCGCAGGCAGTATCTTTGGGAAACGCCCTACAAGAAAGGGGTTAAATCCGATTTTTTCGACCCACAGCGTCCAAATGCCAGGCACAAAAAAAGACGCCCGAGGCCCCCTTCGATAACACTGCAGGTGTCTTCTCGATGTGCCGTTGCCGGTGCAGGACGGCGCGCTGCGGGTCAGTGGCGCTCATAACGGCAACGGGTCGCTGCCTGGACTGAACTGCGAGAACATCCAGTCGATGAACACCTGGGTCTCGGCGACCGCATCCTGGGATACCCCGTAGTAGTAACGGGTCAGTGGCAGGCGCAGGTGTGGCAGTGGGCTGTGCAGGCGACCGGTGGCCAGGTCCTTGCCCAGCAGCGAGGCCGGGCACAGCGCCACGCCAAGTCCATCGACGGCGGCCTGCAGCACCAGGTGCATGTGGTCGAACTGCAGTCTTGGCTGGCGCTGCGGCTGGCTGACACCGGCCAGTTTGCACCAGGCCGCCCAGTCGCCACTGCGGGTGCGGCCCGAGAGCAGGGTATGGCGCAGCACATCGCTCGGTGCAATTACCGGTATCGCCTGCAGCAGGGCGGGTGCGGCGACCAGCAGCATGTCGTCCTCGAGCAGGACGTGCGGTTCTACGTTGGCCGCCCAGCCCGAGCTGCCACGGCGTACCACCACATCGAAGGCTTCCCGTGACTGGTCCGGGGCCAGGGTGCTGGTGACCACCTCAGGCTGGATGTCCGGATGCTGCGCCATGAAATCGGGCAGACGCGGGATCAGCCAGCGCACCGCGAAAGACGGTCGGACATTGATCATTACCTTGCGCGCCGCACTGCCGCGGGTCAGGGCGTGGGTGGCGTTGGCGATCTGCGCCAGGCCCTGGCTGATCTGTTCGAAATAGGCTTGGCCGATCGGGGTCAGCAGCGATTGCCGGTTGCGGCGTTCGAACAGCACCACCCCCAGGTGTTCCTCGAGCAGCCGGATATGGCGGCTGACGGCGCTGTGGGTAACGTGCAGCTCTTCGGCGGCACGGCTGAAGCTCTGGTGACGCGCAGCCGAGGCAAAGGCACGGACGGCGTTCAAGGGGGGGAGGTCGGCGATCATCTGTCTAATTTAGTCACATCAGAGGTGCAATTAAAGCGTTTGTCAGCAGTCGCACTTCGCGCCACCCTGAAGGCCGCTCTTTCTGCCCTGGCCGCCGCCCCATGGCTGTGAACACCACCCAAGCTGCCGATCGGGATTCGCTGCGCGCTGCCGTGATAGTTGGCTTGTGCCTGCCCGGCGATGTCCTGCTGTATCTGCTGTTGCCGGTGCAGCCGCCGGATGGCGCCACCTGTATCCAGGCGCTGTGTGGCGAGCGGGTGGAGGCGTTATCGAGGCTTGCAACCGTACCTCTATGTGCTCGGTGCCAGCCTGCTGTTCACCGGTCTGCTGGGGCAATACCTGCGCTGGGCGGCGCGGACGTTGTTGAACCTGCTGCCAGGAGGCATGCTGCATGGCTAGTTATGGACTGTTCCTCATTCTCGCGACGCTTACCGTACTCAGCCCTGGCCCCGGAGTGGTGCTGACACTTTCCAACGCCCTGCGCCATGGATGGAGCGGCGCGCTGCCCGGGATCCTCGGTATCGCCCTGGGCGCCTTCATCGTCGCCGGACTCTCGGCCAGCAGTGTCGGGTTGATCCTGGCGACCTCGGCGACGGCGTTCACCGTGCTCAAATATGTTGGTGCCCTGTACCTACTGTACCTGGGGGTCAAGATGTGGCGCACGCAGCGCTTCATCCCCGAGCTCACGGTGACCGCCACGCAACCCTGGCGCCGTTTTGTCGAGGCGCTGTCGATCCAGTTGCTCAACCCCAAGGCAGGGTTTTTCTTCCTGGCGGTTTTCCCGCAGTTCATCCGTGCGCAGGACAGCTACTACAGCCAGTTCTTCATACTGGTGTCGTCCTACGCCCTGCTGGTGGTGCTGGTGCACACCGGCTATGCGCTGGTGGCCAACGGCGCCAGGGGCTGGTTGTCGACCAACCGCGGCGCTCGGATTGTCGGCAAGCTTTCGGGCGTCACTTTCTTCTGTTTTGGCATGCTGATGGCGTCGGCCAGCAAATGAACCGTTTTGAATGTAACCAGGAGGCTGCATGGCCAGGAAGGCACTGGAATTCCTGCTGTCGGATGACGACCGCGCACATCTGAGGAAGACTGCCCGCTCCGGGCGAATGCCCTATCGTAGCGTTACCCGGGCCTCGATTCTGCTGTTGCTGGACAGTGGACTGACACCGAAGGAGGTCAGCTTGCGGCTGAACGTTACCGCACCAGTGGTGTTCAAGTGGCGTAGTCGGTACCTGGCCAATGGTATCGACGGGCTCGAGGACCTGCCGCGTGGTGGGGTGGGTAGGGGATTGTCGCTGGTGGGGTGAGGGCGACTGCGCTTTGGTGAGTCAAATTGCTGATCTCAACGCGTTGCCTACCCTATTCATAGCCCATCAGTTCCGAGGCCTATTCGCGGGCGTTTTGGCAAGGAATGCCGGCTTCGATGCGGTTTGGGAAACGCCCTACAAGAAAGGGGTTAAATCCGTTTTTTCGACCCGCAGCGCCTAAATACCAGGCACAAAAAAAGACGCCCGAGGGCGTCTTCTTCTTTGGATTTGGTGGAGCCGGGGGGATTTGAACCCCCGTCCGCCAGTACTCCGCTGTCGGTACTACATGCTTAGCCGTGTCTACTGATTTAATCCGCAGCCGCCCGACGGGCAGGGTGCTTTGGATGAGTTGTGTAAGTTTTAGTCACTTCGCCCACAACGTGCTACGCGACGATCCTGTTCTGTATGACAATCATTTCGGGTTTACAGGCATCCCCTAGTGATTGCTGGAGCCGAAGCTACCAGAAGCAAAGGTCACTTACGCTGCGAGAGCGTAGGATTCCTCGCCGTAGGTTTCGTCATTGGCAACTATAGAAGTTGCAACAGTGGATTTACGAGTTCTGTTACCAACTCGGCATGCACCTAGAGTTTCGCTACCGGCGTCGAATCCTAATCGGCCCCGCACTAGCTCTTGGCTAACGCACCTTACGGCGCGTAGGACGGAGTATACGCCATTGCGCGGGCGACGTCGACAGCCGGTCCAGTCGCCCGCTTTGGGGCTTATGCGCCGCCGTTGCCGCTACTGCTGCCTTTCTCGGTTTTTTCCAGGCGCTCCAACACTTTGCTGGTAATGGCGATGCATTCCTTGGTGTCGCCCGAGGCCTGGGCGGCCTTGGCTTTGTCGACGTGCTCGGTGATGGCTTTGTCCAGGCCCTCGGAGGTGGCGCCGGCGGTGGCCATGCTGTCGTCGATTTTCTGCAGGTTGGTGGTGCAGAGGTCTTCGGCGGCGAACACCGGCGAAGCCAGCAGGGTGGCGGCCGCGAACAGGGCCGAAAGTGCGGTACCTTTCATGGGTGTCTCCTCTGGGGCCTCTGGAAGGTGGGCCTGTAAGGTGGACTGTGGGGGATTGACGGGGGTTCAATCGGGATGTGTGAGGGGGGGCAGGTGCTCGGCGTGGGATGTTCGGGGGCTGGGAGATCGAGCGCCGCCCGCGCGGCGCATCGCGAGCAAGCTCGCTCCTACATCTGTTTCGGGCCAGTTACGCCTGTGACAGGCGCGCGCGACCGCCTTGGTAGCGCAACGCGATATCACGCCATGCGCCAAGGCGCTCGCGCGCAAACCCCACAGGAATAATTGGCCCGAAACAGATGTAGGAGCGAGCTTGCTCGCGATGCGCCGCGCGGGCGGCGCTCGATCTCCCAGGCGCCGCCCCCATCACGGCGAACCGCCCCGGCCTAAATACTGCGCGGCCGGGTGACGCGGTCTACCAGGTAAACCAAACCGTGATAGTCGATACCACTGTGGCTCGACAGGCCAATCTCGCAGGTGCGGCTGGTGGAAATACCTTCGCTGCAATACTGCACGGCGTCCTTCAGGCTGCGCAGCGAGTGGGCGTTCAGCTCGGGGGTGGTAAAGCCTTTGTCACCGGCAAACCCGCAGCAATGAATACCTTCCGGGATCACCACCTGTTTGCTGCAGCGCCGCGCCAGGTCGATCAAGGCCTGGCTTTCGCCCAGGTGCTGGGTGCTGCAGGTCACGTGCACGGCTACCGGTTCGTCCTGGGGGGTGAACTCCAGTCGGTCGAGCAGGTGGGTGCGGATGAAGCGCACCGGGTCGTACAGGTCCAGCCGGGTTTCGCCCAGGTCCTGCACCAGGCGCAGGGTGCAGGGGCTGGTGTCGCAATAGATCGGATCGAGGCCACCGCGGCTGGCGTGCAGCAGGGCGGTGATCAGCTCCTGGCGTTTGTGTTCGGCCTGCTCGGGGTAGCCTTTGGAGGCGAACGGCTGGCCGCAGCACAGGCTGTCGGCGTTGTCGGGGAACACCACCTGGTAACCGGCCTTTTCCAGTAGGGCGCGGGTTTTGTCCAGCAGCGAGCTTTGTTCGCGGTCGGCATAGGCCGGGCCCATTACCCGGGAGACGCAGGCGGCCAGGTACACCACGCGGGGGCGGGCGTCGTTGCTGGTGGCGCCAAAAGCCGGCGGGCGCAGCGGTTGCGGCATGGCCGGGGTCCATTGGGGCAGGCGGCCTTTACTGGCTTTGCTCAGCGAGGCGCTCAGGCGGCCCAGGCGCGGGGCGCCTAGCAGCTTGCGTGCAGTATTGGCGGCGGTCAGGGTCAGGCGTGCACCGCTTAGGGCGGTGTGGAAATGCTCGGCCAGCCAGTCGGCGGTTTTAGCGTGGTCGGCGGCCTGGCTGCGCAGTTTCTTCACCAGCTCGCCGGTGTTGATGCCGACCGGGCAGCGCTGGGCGCACAGGCCGGTAGCGGCGCAGGTGTCGATGCCCTGGTACTGGTAGCTTTGCATCAGTGCGCGGGTATCGATGCCGGCGCGCTGCTTGGCCTGGATGTCACGCCACATGACGATACGCTGGCGCGGGCTGAGGGTCAGGCCCTTGGACGGGCACACCGGTTCGCAGAAGCCGCACTCGATGCACTTGTCGACGATTTCGTCGGCGGCAGGCAGCGGCTTGAGGTTTTTCAGGTGGATATCCGGGTCGTCGCTCAACACCACGTCGGGGTTGAGGATGCCGTTGGGGTCGAGCAGGCGCTTGAGCTTCCACATCAGCTGGTAGGCGTCGTGGCCCCACTCCAGCTCCACGAAAGGCGCCATGTTGCGCCCGGTGCCGTGCTCGGCCTTGAGCGAGCCGCCGAACTCCACCGCCACCAGTTGCGCCACGTCGTCCATGAACGCCTGGTAACGGGCGACTTCTTCGGCGCTGTTGAAACCTTGGGTAAAGACGAAGTGCAGGTTGCCTTCCAGCGCGTGGCCGAAAATGATCGCTTCGTCATAGTGATGCTTGTCGAACAGCTGGATCAGGCGGTTGACGCCTTCGGCCAGTTGCTCGACGGGGAAGGTCACGTCTTCGATGATGACCGTGGTGCCGGTCTGGCGCACGGCACCGACGGCGGGGAAGGTGTCCTTGCGGATTTTCCACAGCTGGTTGTACACGGCCGGGTCTTCGCTGAAGTCCACTTGCTGTTCCAGTGGGAAGTCGGCGATCGAGGCCATGACCTGCTGCAGTTGCTCGTGCAGCAGGCTCTGGCTGGCGGCGCGGGATTCGATCAGCAGGGCGCAGGCATTGTCCGACAGGCCTTTTACCCACAGCGGCATGCCGGGCATGTTCTGCACCGAGCGCAGGCTGCGGCGGTCGAGCAGTTCCACGGCCGAGACCGGCTGCTGCTTCAGCACGGGTACCGCGCGGCAGCAGCTTTCGACGCTGGGGAACACCAGCAAGGCGCTGGCCTTGTGCGGGTGGTCGGGCACGGTGTCGTACGTGACGGCGCTGATGAAGCCCAGGGTGCCTTCGGAGCCGACCAGCAGGTGCTGCAGGATGTCCAGCGGCTGGTCGTAGTCCACCAGTGCGTTCAGTGACAGGCCCGTGGTGTTCTTCAGCCGGTATTTGTGCCGGATGCGTTCGGCCAGCGCGGTGTTGGCGCGGGTTTCGCGGCCCAGGCGGGCCAGTGCTTCCAGCAGTTCGGCGTGGCTGCTTTCGAAGGCGGCCACGCTGGCCGGGTCTTCGCTGTCCAGGCGGGTGCCGTCGGCCAGCACCAGGCGTAGGCCTGCCAGGGTGTGGTAGGTGTTCTGCGCGGTGCCGCAGCACATGCCACTGGCGTTGTTGGCGACGATGCCGCCGATCTTGCAGGCGTTGATCGAGGCGGGGTCGGGGCCGATCTTGCGCCCGAAGGGGGCCAGCCAGGCGTTGGCCTGGGCGCCGATCACGCCGGGTTGCAGGCGAATCTGCTCGCCCTGGCGACGGATTTCGCGGCCGTTCCAGTTATCGCCGAGCACGATCAGCACCGAGTCGCTGATGGCCTGGCCAGACAGGCTGGTACCGGCAGCGCGGAAGGTGACCGGCACCCGCTCGCGCTGGGCCAGTTTGATCAGGCCGACCACTTCGTCCTCGGACTCGACGCGCACCACCAGCTTGGGGATCAGGCGGTAGAAGCTGGCGTCGGTGCCGAAGGCCAGGGTGGAGGTGGGGTCGTCGAAGCGGCGTTCGGCGGGGATCAGGCGCTCGGCATCACGCAGGAACGCGGCGGGCAGGCTCATGCAGTCTCCTCGCGGGGCTGTGGCGTCTGTGCGCTACATGCCCCGGGTCATTCAGGCGGTGGTTCTTGCAGGCGTTCAGGCGCCCAGTTCGCGTACCAGCGAGTCGCGGGTGATCTCGCTGATCGACTTGGCACCGGTCAGCACCATGGCCACGCGCATTTCCTTTTCGAACAGCTCAAGCAGGTTTTTCACGCCGGCCTGGCCATGCACGGCAAGGGCGTAGAGGAAGGCGCGGCCGATCAGTACGGTGTCGGCACCCAGGGCGATCATGCGCACCACGTCCAGGCCACTGCGAATGCCCGAGTCGGCCAGAATCTTCAGGTCGCCTTTGACCGCGTCGGCAATCGCCGGCAGGGCGCGGGCGCTGGACAGCACGCCGTCGAGCTGGCGGCCGCCGTGGTTGGACACCACGATACCGTCGGCACCGAACTTGACCGCATCGCGGGCGTCATCGGCATCGAGAATGCCCTTGATGATCATCGGGCCGTCCCAGAACTCACGGATCCACTCCAGGTCTTTCCAGGAAATGGACGGGTCGAAGTTGTTGCCCAGCCAGCCGATGTAGTCGGCAAGGCCGGTGGGGTTGCCACGGTATTTGGAGATGTTGCCCAGGTCATGCGGGCGGCCCATCACGCCCACGTCCCATGCCCACTCGGGGTGGGTCATGGCTTGCAGCACGCGGCGCAGCGGGCCGTTCTTGCCGCTCATGCCAGAGTGGGCGTCGCGGTAGCGGGCACCGGGTACGGGCATGTCCACAGTGAACACCAGGGTCTTGACGCCGGCGGCCTTGGCCCGCTCCAGGGCATTACGCATGAAGCCGCGGTCCTTGAGTACATACAGCTGGAACCACATTGGCCGGTCGATGGCGGGCGCCACTTCTTCGATCGGGCACACCGACACGGTCGACATGGTGAACGGGATGCCGTGGGCGGCTGCCGCGCGCGCTGCCTGCACTTCGCCGCGGCGGGCGTACATGCCGGTGAGGCCGACCGGGGCCAGGGCCACCGGCATGCTCAGGGTTTCGTCGAACAGCCTGGTTTCCAGGCTGAGCTCGGACATGTTGTTCAACACGCGCTGGCGCAGGGCGATGCCGGCCAGGTCCGACACGTTGTGGCGCAGGGTGTGCTCGGCGTAGGCGCCGCCGTCAGCGTAGTGGAACAGGAAGGGGGGCAGCTTGCGTTGGGCCGCGGCGCGATAGTCGGTAGAGGCAGAAATGATCATGGATTCTCGCAGCGTTGCTTGTGGGAGTGCCGGGCGCGCGACGGCGCCCGGCCCCTTTCACTTTAGTGATGAACCAGCATGCCGGTCAGCCAGTAAGCCTGGATCAGGGTGATCAGGCCGACGATGGTGGCGAAGAACAGGCTGTGCTTGACGGTGAAGCGGAACAGGTCGGATTCCTTGCCGACCAGGCCGGTAGCGGCGCAGGCCACGGCGATCGATTGCGGCGAGATCATCTTGCCGGTTACGCCGCCGCTGGTGTTGGCCGCTACCAGCAGGGTGTCGTTGACCCCGATCTGGTGCGCGGTGGTGGCCTGCAGCGAGCTGAACAGGGCGTTGGACGAGGTGTCCGAGCCGGTCAGGAACACGCCCAGCCAGCCGAGGAACGGCGAGAAGAACGGGAACGCGGCGCCGGTACCGGCCAGCACCAGGGCCATGGTCGAGGACATGCCCGAGTAGTTGGTGACGAAGGCGAAGGCCAACACCATGCCGATCGACAGAATCGGCCAACGCAGTTCCCAGAAGGTTTCTTTGAAAGTGGTAAGACCAGTTTTGAAGTTGATCTTCAGCACCGCCATCGAGATCAGCGCCGAGAGGAAGATCGCGGTGCCGGTGGCGGAGATCGGGTCGAGCTTGAACACCGCTGGCATAGCGGTTGGCGCGGCAACGATCGGTGCGGTCTTGATCACCAGCTGGTCGAGGTGCGGGATGGCGAAGTTGAACACGAAGTTGTACATCGCGCCGCCCGGAGCGAAAGCCGCCTTGAACGGCTTCAGGGTCCAGATGGTGACCAGCACGGTGAGGATCAGGAACGGCGACCAGGCCTTGAAGATCTCGCCAAAGCTGTACGGGCTAGGCTGGCTGCCGCTTGGCTGCACAACGGCTGCGCCGACACTGCCTTTGGCCTCGCTGAACGCACGCTTGGGCTGCCAGACTTTCAGGAACAGGGTAAGGCAGATCAGGCTGGCCAGTGCCGAGGTGATGTCTGGCAGTTCCGGGCCGATGAAGTTCGAGGTGAAGTACTGGGTGACGGCAAAGCTCAGGCCGGCGACCAGGGCGGCAGGCCAGGTTTCCTTCACGCCACGCAGGCCATCCATCATGAACACCAGCCAGAACGGCACGAACAGCGACAGCAGCGGCAGTTGGCGGCCGGTCATGGCGCCGATGTGGAAGGCGTCGATACCGGTGACCTGGCCGGCCACGATGATCGGGATGCCCAGGGCGCCGAAGGCCACTGGCGCGGTGTTGGCGATCAGGCACAGGCCGGCAGCGTACAGCGGGTTGAAGCCCAGGCCCACCAGCAGTGCGGCAGTGATGGCCACCGGTGCGCCAAAGCCCGCCGCACCTTCGAGGAAGGCGCCGAAGCAGAAGCCGATCAACAGCACTTGCAGGCGCTGGTCGTCGGTAATCGACAGCACCGAGCTGCGGATCACTTCGAACTGGCCGCTCTTGACCGTGAGTTTGTACAGGAACACCGCGGCAACGATGATCCAGGCAATTGGCCAGAGGCCGTAGAGGAAGCCGTAACCCGCGGCGGCGAGGGCCATGTCGACAGGCATCTGGAAGGCGAAGATCGCCACCAGGATCGACAGCGCGAGGGTGATGCTGCCCGCTACGTGGCCCTTGAGGCGGAACACGGCGAGGGCCAGGAAGAAGAACACGATAGGGATGACCGCCGCCAGTGCGGACAGGCCGAGACTACCAAGCGGGGTATAGAGTTGTTGCCAGGTTTGCATATGGGGTGGCCCCTAATTGTTGTTGGTCAGGCACTGGCATTGGATAATTGGTAAGACCAATTTACAATGGCTGGACGCTAGGTTAAAAGCGCTGTCGTGGGTGTGTCAATTTGTCCTGTGCAAAACTTTGGTCGCGTACCGATGAGCGGGCATCTGATGTGGCGGGAAAATCGCGGCTTGATGGGTGTTTGCGTGGCCTGGATCGGCGAGAATAGACACCCCCTGACATTTGCCCGGGGGTTTGTGGAGAGCATGTGATGGTTTTTGATCAGGTACGCCAACGGCGCCTGTCCGACGACATTGTCGATCGGCTGGAAGGGATGATTCTGGAAGGCACGCTGACCTCGGGGCAGCGGCTGCCGGCCGAGCGCGTCCTGGCCGAGCAGTTTGGTGTGTCCCGCCCGTCACTGCGTGAGGCGATCCAGAAGCTGGTGGCCAAGGGGCTGCTGGTCAGCCGTCAGGGCGGGGGCAATTTTGTGGCGGAGTCGTTGGGGTCCACCTTCAGCGACCCGTTGCTGCAGTTGCTCGAACACAGTGCCGAAGCGCAGCGTGACCTGCTCGAGTTCCGCCATACCCTGGAAGCGTCCTGCGCCTACTACGCTGCCCAGCGTGCCACCGAGCCAGACCGGGCGCGCTTGAAGGCGGCCTTCGATACGCTGCAGGACTGCTATGCCAGGTTCGACGAGGTAACCCGTGCGGAGGAGGGCGCGGCTGATGCGCGCTTCCACCTGGCGATCGCCGAGGCCAGCCATAACGCGGTGTTGCTGCACACCATCCGGGGGTTGTTCGACCTGCTCAAGCGCAACGTGGTGACCAACATCGGCGGCATGTACCAACAGCGCACCGAAACCCGGGACATGCTGATCAGTCAGCACCGGGAGCTGTACCTGGCGATTGTCGAGGGCAGGGCGGAGGATGCGCGGGAGGTGTCCAGCCGGCACATTTTGTATGTGCAGGAGGTGCTGGAAGAGGCGCACGAGGAAGCTCAGCGGGTGGCGCGGGCGGAGCGGCGCAGCGGGCGCTGAGACTTTTATGGGCAGTACCTGCCTCTTCGCGGGCAAGCCCGCTCCCACAGGATAAGCGCCGGGCTTGAGACTGGTGCCCTTCCTGTGGGGCGGGCGTGCCCGCGAAGAGGCCGCTCCCACAGGATAGGCGCCGGGCTTGAGACTGGTGCCCTTCCTGTGGGGGCGGGCGTGCCCGCGAAGAGGCAGCTCCCACAGGATAGGCGCCGGGTTTGAATCTGGTGCCCTTCCTGTGGGGACGGGCGTGCCCGCGAAGAGGCAGCTCCCACAGGATAGGCGCCGGGCTTGAGACTGGTGCCCTTCCTGTGGGTGCGGGCGTGCCCGCGAAGAGGCAGCTTCCACAGGATAGGCGCCGGGTTTGAATCTGGTGCCCTTCCTGTGGGAGCGGGCGTGCCCGCGAAGAGGCAGCTCCCACAGGATAGGCGCCGGGCTTGAATCTAGTGCCCTTCCTGTGGGAACGGGCGTGCCCGCGAAGAGGCAGCTCCCACAGGATAGGCGCCGGGCTTGAATCTGGTGCCCTTCCTGTGGGTGCGGGCGTGCCCGCGAAGAGGCTGCTTCCACAGGATAGGCACCGGGCTTGAATCTGGTGCTCTTCCTGTGGGAGCGGGTTTACCCGCGAAGAGGCCGGAACAGGCTAAAGACCAGTTAGTCTTCCTTGCCCTTGTTCCGCACAGCCCGCTGCAGCTCGCGGTTGGAATCGCGCTCGCGCATGGTGTCGCGCTTGTCGAATTCCTTCTTGCCCTTGCCCAGTGCGATTTCGCACTTGATCAGGTGCTTGCTCCAGTACAGCGCCAAAGCCACGCAGGTGTAGCCTTTTTGCGCCACAGCCGCTTCCACGCGCTCTAGCTCGCGCTTGTTCAGCAGCAGCTTGCGGGTGCGTGTAGGGTCGGCGATGACGTGGGTGCTGGCCGTGGTCAGCGGGGTGATGTGGCTGCCGAACAGCCAGGCTTCACCGTCCTTGAGCAGCACGTAGCTGTCAGTCAGGTGCGCCTTGCCGGCTCGCAGGCTTTTTACTTCCCAGCCGGACAGGACCAGCCCGGCCTCGAACTTGTGTTCGATGAAGTAATCGTGTCGCGCTTTCTTGTTTTGCGCGATGGTCCCGGTCGGATGTTTTTTTTGCTTAGCCATAGGGGCGGCATTATAGGCAAGTCCGCGCGTCGTCCGCTATGGGATTTCGGTGTGCTTGAGCCACTGGAATGAATACCGGACAATACAAACCCTGTCATACGCACAGAACCTGTTTTCGGCACGCTGCGAAGCGTCGCCACCCAGCCTTGGAAGTGACGCCTGGATGACTACCCATATTCAACGCTCCGCCCTGCTGCCGTACCCCGCCCAGGCGCTTTACGATCTGGTCAACGATGTGGCCAGCTACCCTGAGTTTTTGCCGTGGTGCTCGGCCTCGACGGTGATCGAAACCAGCGATACACACATGCGTGCCAAGCTCGAAGTGGCCAAGGGTGGCATGAGCCAGCACTTCGTTACGCGCAACGTGCTGGTGCCGGGGCAGTCCATCGAGATGAACCTCGAAGAAGGGCCATTCACCCAGCTGCATGGTGTTTGGGTGTTCAAGCCACTGGGTGAAAAGGCCTGCAAGATCAGCCTGGACCTGTCCTTCGATTACGCCGGGCCGATTGTGCGCGCCACGTTGGGCCCGCTATTCAATCAGGCGGCGAATACGCTAGTCGATGCGTTCTGCCAGCGTGCCAAGCAATTGAATGCCTGACGGATAAGGCGCAAACAAAAAGCCCGGACCAGGTCCGGGCTTTTTTGCATCTGCTGTTCCCGGTTAGCGGGTTTCCAGCGGTGCGGGGGTCGGGACCGGGGTGGTCTCGATGGTGTCGATCTCGCGCTGGATGGCCTCTTCAGTCGAACCTGGCTTGGCCGGTTTTTCTTCAGGCTGCGCTGCCGGCTGTTCGGTCTGGCCTGGCTCGGTGGCCGGGCTGACGGTGGTGTCGCTGCTGCCACCGAGGATTTCCTGATCGCGGCTGACGCCTGGCATGAAGTCGCCAGACAGGCTGACCAGTTGATCGCTTTCGTTGAAAAATACACTCATGCGTTCTTGCTGGCGCTTACCGCCACCAGGCTGCAGGCTGTACAGGTAATCCCAGCGATTGGTGTTGAAAGTGTCCTGAATCAGCGGGTTGCCCATGATAAACCTTACTTGCCGGCGGGTCATTCCCGGGCGTAATTGGTCTATCATGTCTTGCGTGACGACATTGCCCTGCTGGATGTCGATTTTGTAAACCCCGGGAAACGAGCAACCGGCGAGTGCGAGCAGTCCCACTAGGGTGAGGCTGGTTAGCAAGAGCTTGGTGTTTTGCATCGGTGGGCGACTTCCACTATCTTGGCTGGACAACGTAAACCCCGATCATACCCGTATTAAGAGAAGCTGCGAAGCAGCATCGGCGAGAAAGCTGACCATGGTTGAAAATAGCGAATTGCGCAAAGCCGGTCTCAAGGTGACCCTGCCTCGAGTCAAGATCCTTCAGATGCTCGACTCTACCGAGCAGCGTCACATGAGTGCAGAGGATGTCTACAAGGCGCTGATGGAGGCTGGCGAGGACGTAGGCCTGGCCACCGTCTATCGCGTGCTGACCCAGTTCGAGGCGGCGGGTCTGGTGGTTCGCCACAACTTCGACGGCGGTCATGCAGTGTTCGAGCTGGCCGATGGCGGTCACCACGACCACATGGTGAACGTGGATACCAGTGAAGTCATCGAATTCATGGATGCCGAAATCGAGAAGCGCCAGCGCGAAATCGTGGCCGAGCATGGCTTCGAGCTGGTGGACCACAATCTGGTCCTGTACGTGCGTAAGAAGAAGTAACGATTTTTCGTTATGGATAGCAAAGGCGACCTTCGGGTCGCCTTTGTGCTTTCTGGGATTGAACGATGTGTTGTCTGTGCCGGCCTCTTCGCGGGCACGCCCGCTCCCACAGGTACACTTCGGGTTTCAGATCCTGTGATCACCCTGTGGGAGCGGGCGTGCCCGCGAATCGTCCTGGAAAAGAAGGGGTCAGGCCTTGCCGCTCACCACCATCTTGCGCGCGTGGGCCAGGGACTCCTTGGTCAGGTCGATGCCGCCGAGCATCCGCGCCACTTCTTCCACGCGCTCACGCTTGCCAAGGCTAGCCACGGCGGTGTGGGTGGTGTCGCTGTTGCGCACCTTGTGCACGAATAAATGGTGATGCCCCTGCGCTGCCACCTGCGGCAGGTGGGTCACGGTCAGTACCTGCCCGCGCTCGCCCAGGCGCCGCAGCAATTGGCCGACGATTTCTGCCGTGGGCCCGCCAATACCCACGTCGACTTCGTCGAACACCAAGGTAGGAATGCGCGAGGTCTGCGCGGTAATGACCTGGATCGCCAGGCTGATACGCGACAGTTCGCCACCCGACGCCACCTTCGCCAGGCCCTTGAGCGGCTGGCCCGGGTTGGCACTGACCAGCAGTTCGATCTGCTCCAGGCCATGGGGTGACAGGTCTGTGCCTTCGTTGGGTGTCAGCTCTATGCAGAAGCGCCCGCCAGGCATGCCCAGGCGCTGGATTTCCTGCTCCACCGCACCCGCCAGCTGCTGCGCCGCTTGCTGGCGCAGGCCGCTGAGCTCACGGGCTTTCTCTTTATAGTGCTGGGCAAACGCGCCAAGCTCTTCGCCCAGCCGCTCGATCGACTCGTCGCTGGCGTTAAGGCCTTCCAGCTCTTCCATCAATTGCTGTTGCAGGTGGGGCAGTTCGGTGGGGTGCACCCGGTGTTTGCGCGCCAGGGTATAGATTGTGTCCAGGCGCTCTTCCAGGGCTTGCAGGCGCATCGGGTCAGCGTCGAAGTTGTCGAGGAAGCGGTTGAGCTCGCCCACGGCTTCTTCAACCTGAATCTGCGCGCTGGCGATCAGATTGGCTGCTTCGTTCAGTGCCTTGGGCGAGTTGGTGGCGGCACCCAGGCGGTTGAGGCTGGAGGTGAGGGCGCTGAGCACATTGCCCGAATCGCTCTCGCTGCATTGGTCGATAACCTGGCGGCAGATGCCGAACAGGGCTTCGGCGCTGGTCAGGTTCTTGTGTTCCTGTTCCAGCTGCTCCAGTTCGTGCTCGCCCAGTCCTAGGTTGTCCAGTTCTTCCAGTTGGTAACTGAGCAGTTGGTGGCGGGCGCGCTGCTCGTCGCCCGAGTTGGACAGGCGCTCCAGCTCCAGGCGGGTCTGGTTCCAGCGCTTGGCTGCAAGCTGGACCTGGCGGGCCAGGTCGACGGCGCCGGCATATTCGTCAAGCAGGCGGCGGTGGGTGTCGGTCTTGAGCAGTGACTGGTGCTCGTGCTGGCTGTGGATATCGATCAGCAGCTCGCCCAGCGCCTTGAGGTCGCCGAGCGGGCAGGGCGTGCCGTTGATGTAGCCGCGGCTGCGGCCTTCGGCGGTGATCACCCGGCGCAAGATGCACAGGCCTTCGTTGTCCAGGTCGCGCTCGGCCAGCCAGGTATGCGCTTCGGGAATGTCCACCAGGTCGAAGGTGGCCAGGATGTCTGCCTTGTCGGTGCCGGGGCGCACCACGCCGCTGTCGGCACGGTCGCCCAGGGCAAGGCCGAGGGCGTCGAGCATGATCGATTTGCCGGCACCGGTCTCGCCGGTGATGACGGACATGCCGCGGGCGATTTCGAGGTCGAGGTGCTCGACGATGGCGTAGTTGTGAATGGACAGGTGCACCAGCATGGGGGCGGCTCCCGGAAGTCAGGTCTGGTTATTTATACAGTACTTTTTTCAGGCCTGCCAATGCCCCTTCGCAGATTCTGTTGCAGCCTTGAAAACCACCTTGCCCCTTGAACCTGGTTTTTCCGGCCCCATATAGCCGACATCCAAGGCGAGCCTGGCTCGCAGTCCACAAAATTGCGCAGGAGAGACCCCATGGCTGATGAGCAGCTGAACGAGAAAGACCTTAACGTGGAAGAGACCGGTGCAGGCAATGCAGCTGATACCCGTGTTCTGGAGCTCGAGGAACAGCTGGCCGCAGCCAAGGACCAGGCGCTGCGCGCCGTTGCCGACCTGCAGAACGTACGCCGTCGTGCCGAGCAGGACGTGGAAAAAGCCCACAAGTTCGCCCTGGAGAAGTTCTCCAGCGACTTGCTGCCGGTGATCGACAGCCTGGAGCTGGCCCTGGCTCACTCCAGTGCCGACGATGAGCACGTCAAGCAGATCCGCGAAGGTGTCGAGCTGACCCTGAAGATGTTCCAGGACACGCTCAAGCGCTACAACCTTGAAGCGGTCGACCCGCACGGCCAGCCGTTCAACCCTGAGCACCACCAGGCCATGGCCATGCAGGAAAACGCCGAGGTCGAGCCAAACAGCGTGCTGAACGTGTTCCAGAAGGGTTACCTGCTGAACGGCCGCCTGCTGCGCCCCGCCATGGTGGTGGTCAGCAAGGCGCCGAGCGCGGCGCAACCCTCGATCAATGAAAAGGCTTGAAATCCTTCCGGGCATCCCCATCTAGGTGTCAAGCCTTCAAGTATTACCGCAGTTGGCCAAAGTAGTCGCTGCTACCAAATTCAAGTTTCGGGAGAGTTAACATGGGCAAAATCATCGGTATCGACCTGGGGACCACCAACTCGTGCGTCTCCATTCTGGAAAACGGTAACGTCAAAGTCATCGAAAACGCCGAAGGTGCGCGTACTACCCCTTCGATCGTGGCCTACGCCAACGATGGCGAAATCCTGGTTGGTCAGTCGGCCAAGCGCCAGGCCGTCACCAACCCGCACAACACTCTTTTCGCAGTGAAGCGCCTGATTGGCCGCCGCTTCGAAGAAGATGTCGTGCAGAAAGACATCAAGCTGGTGCCGTACAAGATCGTCAAGGCAAACAACGGTGACGCCTGGGTCGAGGCTGCTGGCAAGGAAATGGCTCCGCCGCAGATCAGCGCCGAAGTCCTGAAGAAAATGAAGAAAACCGCCGAAGACTACCTCGGCGAGCCAGTCACCGAAGCGGTCATCACCGTTCCGGCCTACTTCAACGACAGCCAGCGTCAGGCGACCAAAGACGCCGGCCGCATCGCTGGCCTGGACGTAAAACGCATCATCAACGAGCCGACTGCCGCTGCGCTGGCTTACGGTATGGACAAGGCCAAGGGCGACCACACCGTCATCGTTTATGACCTGGGTGGTGGTACCTTCGACGTTTCGGTCATCGAAATCGCCGAAGTCGACGGTGAGCACCAGTTCGAAGTACTGGCTACCAACGGCGACACCTTCCTGGGTGGCGAAGACTTCGACATGCGCCTGATCGACTACCTTGTCGACGAGTTCAAGAAAGAGTCGGGCATGGACCTGAAGAACGATCCTCTGGCCCTGCAGCGCCTGAAAGAAGCCGCAGAAAAAGCCAAGATCGAGCTGTCGTCCGCTCAGTCGACCGATGTCAACCTGCCGTACATCACTGCAGATGCCACCGGTCCTAAGCACCTGAACGTGAAGATCTCCCGCGCCAAGCTGGAGTCGCTGGTCGAAGACCTGGTCAAGCGTACCATCGAGCCTTGCCGCATCGCCCTGAAAGACGCCGGCATCGACGCCAGCAAGATCGACGACGTGATCCTGGTCGGCGGTCAGACCCGCATGCCGCTGGTGCAGAAAGAAGTGGCCGACTTCTTCGGTAAGGAAGCGCGCAAGGACGTGAACCCGGACGAAGCCGTCGCCATGGGTGCTGCCATCCAGGGTGCGGTACTGGCCGGTGACGTGAAAGACGTACTGCTGCTGGACGTCAGCCCGCTGACCCTGGGTATCGAAACCATGGGTGGCGTGATGACCGCGCTGATCGAGAAGAACACCACCATCCCGACCAAGAAGTCGCAGGTGTTCTCGACTGCCGACGATAACCAGGGCGCCGTGACCATTCACGTGCTGCAGGGTGAGCGTAAGCAGGCTGCGCAGAACAAGTCGCTGGGCAAGTTCGACCTGGCTGACATTCCGCCAGCACCACGTGGCGTGCCGCAAATCGAAGTGACCTTCGACATCGACGCCAACGGCATCCTGCACGTAGGCGCGAAAGACAAGGCTACCGGCAAGACTCAGTCGATCGTGATCAAGGCCAACTCCGGCCTGTCGGACGAAGAGATCGAGCGCATGGTGCGTGACGCCGAGGCCAACGCCGAGGAAGACCGCAAGTTCGAAGAGCTGGCTGCTGCCCGTAACCAGGGTGACGCGCTGGTGCACTCGACCCGCAAGATGGTCGCTGACGCAGGTGACAAGGTTACCGCTGAAGAGAAAACCGCCATCGAGGCCGCCGTTGTTGCCCTGGAAGCCGCTGTCAAAGGCGACGACAAGGCTGCCATCGACGCCAAGGTAGAAGAGCTGTCCAAGGTCTCTGCCCCGGTTGCCCAGAAGATGTACGCCGAGCAGTCGGCTGAACAGCCTCAGGGTGGCGCGCAGCAGGCCGAGCCGGAAGCCAAGCACGATGACGTGGTTGACGCCGAGTTCGAAGAAGTGAAAGACAACAACAAGCAGTAATCCCTGCATGTTGTCGGCCAGTTCACCGTCGTTTGCCGGTGAGCTGGTAGGATGTCGCCGCGCGGGGGCTTGCTCCCGCGTTGGCGTATCTGGAATTCGAGAATTTTTACAGCATCTGTCGGCGGCTCTTATGGGAAGCGGGCGGGTGCTGATGGCGTGGCGCAGATGCCGGACGCCCAACAAGGTGCAAATGACCTATGTCCAAGCGTGATTATTATGAGGTCCTGGGTGTCGAGCGCGGCGCCACTGAATCGGACCTCAAGAAGGCTTACCGCCGTTTGGCGATGAAGTATCACCCGGACCGCAACCCGGGTGATAAAGAATCGGAAGACAAGTTCAAGGAGGCCAACGAGGCCTACGAAGTGCTGTCGGATGCGAGCAAGCGTGCGGCCTTTGACCAGTATGGCCATGCGGGTGTCGACCCAAGCATGGGTGGCGGTGGTGCCGGCTTTGGTGGTGCCAACTTCTCCGACATCTTCGGTGATGTGTTCAGCGACTTCTTCGGTGGCGGTGGCCGCGGTGGTGGTCGAGGCGGTGCCCAGCGCGGCAGCGACCTGCGCTACACCCTGGAGCTGAACCTGGAAGAAGCGGTGCGTGGCACTACGGTCAGCATCCGCGTGCCTACCCTGGTCAACTGCCAGCCTTGCGACGGTTCCGGTGCCAAGAAGGGTTCGACCCCGTCGACCTGCCCGACTTGCGGCGGCATCGGTCAGGTACGCATGCAGCAAGGCTTCTTCTCGGTGCAGCAGACCTGCCCGCGCTGCCATGGCCAAGGCAAGATCATTACCGACCCGTGCAATTCGTGTCACGGTGAGGGGCGTGTCGAGGAATACAAGACGCTGTCGGTCAAGGTGCCGGCAGGTGTTGATACCGGCGACCGCATCCGTCTGTCGGGTGAGGGCGAGGCGGGTACTCATGGTGGCCCGACTGGCGACCTGTACGTGGTGATCAGCGTGCGTGAGCACGAAATCTTCCAGCGTGATGGCAAGCACCTGTACTGTGAAGTACCGATCAGCTACACCGATGCTGCCCTGGGCGGCGAGCTGGAAGTGCCGACCCTGGATGGTCGTGTGAAGCTGAGGATTCCGGAAGGTACCCAGACCGGTAAGCAGTTCCGTCTGCGTGGCAAGGGTGTTGCCCCGGTGCGTGGCGGTGGTGCGGGTGACCTGCTGTGCCGTGTGGCCGTAGAAACCCCGGTCAACCTCAGCCGTCGCCAGCGCGAGTTGCTCGAAGAGCTGCGTGATTCGCTGGAAGGCGACAGTTCCCACTCGCCCAAGGCCAGCGGCTGGTTCGATGGTGTGAAGCGCTTCTTCGGCGATCTCTGACAAGGAACAGGTTATGCGACGTATTGCAGTGATGGGCGCGGCGGGGCGGATGGGCAAAACCCTCATCGAAGCCGTGCAACAAACCCCAGGTGCGGGGCTGACCGCGGCGATCGATCGCCCTGACAGCTCGTTGGTCGGGGCTGATGCCGGAGAGCTGGCGGCACTTGGTCGAATTGGCGTGCTGTTGTCCGACGACCTGGCCAAGGTTGCCGACGAGTTCGATGTGCTGATCGATTTCACTCACCCCTCGGTGACCCTGAAAAACCTGGCGTTCTGCCGCAAGCACGGCAAGGCGATGATCATCGGCACGACCGGTTTTACAGTCGAAGAGAAGCAGTTGTTGGCTGAGGCTGGCAAGGACATTCCAATCGTGTTCGCCGCCAACTTCAGCGTGGGTGTCAACCTTAGCCTCAAGCTCCTGGATATGGCTGCGCGGGTGCTGGGCGATGATGTCGATATCGAAATCATCGAGGCGCACCACCGGCACAAGGTCGATGCCCCGTCGGGCACTGCACTGCGCATGGGGGAAGTGGTTGCCAATGCGCTGGGTCGTGATCTGCAGGAAGTGGCCGTGTATGGCCGTGAAGGGCAGACCGGCGCGCGGGATCGCAAAACCATCGGTTTCGCCACCGTGCGTGCCGGCGATGTGGTGGGCGATCACACCGTACTGTTCGCTGCCGAAGGCGAGCGCCTGGAAATCACCCACAAGGCCTCCAGCCGCATGACCTTCGCCAAGGGTGCCGTGCGTGCGGCGCTGTGGCTGGATGGGCGCGAGCCGGGGCTGTACGACATGCAGGATGTGCTCGAGCTGCGTTAAGCCGTTCTGGTGGTGTTGGCTGCTTCGCGAGCTTGCCCGCTCCCACAGGTGCGGCGTTGCTCTTGGGCTGGTGCGATCCCTGTGGGAGCGGGCGAGCCCGCGAAGAAGCCAACACAGATGTCAGTCTGTCGCATTGATGTGTTTTAGAGGCACATCCGCGGTAGACCGAAAACACACTTTTCTGTAAGCTACAGCTTTAGTGTGTCCACTAAAAGCGCGCAGCGAATTGAATTCAGCACATGAAAGCGGGGTGACGTGTCCATACGTCACTCCGCTTTTTTGCAACCTGCGATCGCCCTTTCATGCTTGATTTACGGGAGGTCTTCTTGACAAAGCCAGCCATACTCGCCCTTGCCGACGGCAGTATTTTCCGCGGTGAAGCCATCGGTGCCGACGGTCAGACCGTTGGTGAGGTGGTATTCAACACCGCTATGACCGGCTACCAGGAAATCCTTACAGACCCTTCCTACGCGCAGCAAATCGTTACCCTGACCTACCCGCACATCGGCAACACCGGCACTACCCCGGAAGACGCCGAGTCGAACCGCGTCTGGTCCGCTGGCCTGGTCATCCGTGACCTGCCGCTGCTGGCCAGCAACTGGCGCAACACCCAGTCGCTGCCTGAGTACCTCAAGGCCAACAACGTCGTCGCCATCGCCGGCATCGACACTCGTCGCCTGACCCGTATCCTGCGTGAAAAGGGCGCCCAGAACGGCTGCATTCTGGCGGGTGACAACATCAGCGAAGAAGCCGCCATCGCTGCTGCTCGCGGCTTCCCGGGCCTGAAGGGCATGGACCTGGCCAAGGTCGTCTCCACCAAGGAGCGTTACGAGTGGCGCTCCAGTGTGTGGGAGCTGAAAACCGACAGTCACCCGACCATCGAGGCTGCCGACCTGCCGTACCACGTGGTTGCCTTCGACTACGGCGTCAAGCTGAACATCCTGCGCATGCTGGTAGCCCGTGGCTGCCGCGTGACCGTGGTGCCAGCCCAGACCCCGGCCAGCGAAGTGCTGGCACTCAACCCGGACGGCGTGTTCTTGTCCAACGGCCCTGGTGACCCCGAGCCGTGCGACTACGCGATCCAGGCGATCAAGGAAATCCTCGAAACCGAGATTCCGGTATTCGGCATCTGCCTCGGCCACCAGCTGCTGGCCCTGGCCTCCGGTGCCAAGACCGTGAAAATGGGCCACGGCCACCACGGTGCCAACCACCCGGTCCAGGACCTGGATACCGGCGTGGTCATGATCACCAGCCAGAACCACGGTTTTGCCGTTGACGAAGCGACCCTGCCGGGTAACGTTCGCGCCATTCACAAGTCGCTGTTCGACGGCACCCTGCAGGGTATCGAGCGTACCGACAAGAGCGCGTTCAGCTTCCAGGGCCACCCGGAAGCGAGCCCAGGCCCGACCGACGTCGCGCCTCTGTTCGATCGTTTCACCGATGCCATGGCCAAGCGCCGCTGAGCATCCTGCTTCAAGGCCCCGGGCCGGCACCTGCCGTGCCCGGAAGCGCCTGACCCAGATTGTTCAAAGCGGCTTGCCGACTGACCCCGGATTTGAGTGACCACCATGCCAAAACGTACAGACATCAAAAGCATCCTGATTCTCGGCGCTGGCCCGATCGTGATCGGCCAGGCCTGCGAATTCGACTACTCCGGCGCCCAGGCCTGTAAAGCCCTGCGCGAGGAAGGTTTCCGCGTCATCCTGGTGAACTCCAACCCAGCCACCATCATGACCGACCCGGCCATGGCCGACGCCACCTACATCGAGCCGATCAAGTGGCAGTCGGTGGCCAAGATCATCGAAAAAGAGCGCCCGGACGCCGTTTTGCCGACCATGGGTGGCCAGACTGCGCTGAACTGCGCCCTGGACCTGGAGCGCCATGGCGTTCTGGAGAAGTTCGGCGTAGAGATGATCGGTGCCAACGCCGACACCATCGACAAGGCTGAAGACCGTTCGCGCTTCGACAAGGCCATGAAGGACATCGGCCTGGAGTGCCCGCGCTCCGGTATCGCCCACAGCATGGAAGAGGCCAATGCGGTCCTCGAGAAGCTTGGCTTCCCGTGCATCATTCGCCCGTCGTTCACCATGGGCGGCACTGGCGGCGGTATCGCGTACAACCGTGAAGAGTTCGAAGAAATCTGCACCCGTGGTCTGGACCTGTCGCCGACCAAAGAGCTGCTGATCGACGAATCGCTGATCGGCTGGAAAGAGTACGAGATGGAAGTGGTCCGCGACAAAAAGGACAACTGCATCATCGTCTGCTCGATCGAGAACTTCGACCCGATGGGTGTGCACACCGGTGACTCGATCACTGTTGCCCCGGCACAGACCCTGACCGACAAGGAATACCAGATCATGCGCAACGCCTCGCTGGCGGTGCTGCGTGAGATCGGTGTGGAAACCGGCGGTTCCAACGTCCAGTTCGGCATTTGCCCGAACACCGGCCGCATGGTCGTCATCGAGATGAACCCGCGCGTATCGCGTTCGTCCGCCCTGGCTTCCAAGGCCACCGGCTTCCCGATCGCCAAGATCGCCGCCAAGCTGGCCATTGGTTATACCCTCGACGAGCTGCAGAACGACATCACTGGCGGTCGCACCCCGGCGTCCTTCGAGCCGTCGATCGACTATGTCGTCACCAAGCTGCCACGCTTCGCCTTCGAGAAATTCCCGAAAGCTGACGCCCGCCTGACCACCCAGATGAAATCCGTGGGTGAAGTCATGGCCATCGGCCGTACTTTCCAGGAATCCCTGCAGAAAGCCCTGCGCGGCCTGGAAGTCGGCGCCTGCGGCCTCGACCCGAAAGTCGACCTGGCCAGCCCGGAAGCCGCCAGCATCCTCAAGCGCGAACTGACCGTGCCGGGTGCCGAGCGTATCTGGTACGTGGCTGACGCCATGCGTTCGGGCATGACCTGCGAAGAAATCTTCAATCTGACCGGCATCGACATGTGGTTCCTGGTGCAGATGGAAGACCTGATCAAGGAAGAAGAGAAGGTCAAGACCCTGGCTTTGTCGTCGATCGACAAGGACTACATGCTGCGCCTCAAGCGCAAGGGCTTCTCGGACCAGCGTCTGGCAGTACTGCTGGGTATCACCGACAAGAACCTGCGCCGCCATCGCCACAAGCTGGAAGTGTTCCCGGTGTACAAGCGCGTCGACACCTGCGCCGCCGAGTTCGCCACCGACACCGCCTACCTGTACTCCACCTACGAGGAAGAGTGCGAGGCCAACCCGTCGACCCGCGACAAGATCATGATCCTGGGTGGTGGCCCTAACCGTATCGGCCAGGGTATCGAGTTCGACTACTGCTGCGTACACGCAGCCCTGGCGCTGCGTGAAGACGGTTACGAGACCATCATGGTCAACTGCAACCCGGAAACCGTCTCCACCGACTACGACACTTCCGATCGCCTGTACTTCGAGCCGCTGACCCTGGAAGACGTGCTGGAAGTCTGCCGCGTCGAGAAGCCGAAGGGCGTGATCGTTCACTACGGCGGCCAGACCCCGCTGAAGCTGGCCCGCGCTCTGGAAGAAGCTGGCGTGCCGATCATCGGTACCAGCCCTGACGCCATCGACCGCGCCGAAGACCGTGAGCGCTTCCAGCAGATGGTTCAGCGCCTGAGCCTGCTGCAGCCGCCAAACGCTACCGTGCGCAGCGAAGAAGAAGCAATCCGTGCTGCGGGCAGCATCGGCTATCCGCTGGTCGTGCGTCCGTCCTACGTACTGGGCGGCCGTGCCATGGAGATCGTCTACGAACTGGACGAGCTCAAGCGCTACCTGCGTGAAGCAGTACAAGTGTCGAACGATAGCCCGGTACTGCTCGACCACTTCCTCAACTGCGCCATCGAGATGGACGTGGATGCGGTGTGCGACGGCACCGACGTGGTCATCGGCGCAATCATGCAGCACATCGAACAGGCCGGTGTTCACTCCGGTGACTCGGCGTGCTCGCTGCCACCTTACTCGCTGAGCAAGGAAGTGCAGGACGAAGTCCGCGTTCAGGTCAAGAAAATGGCCCTGGAGCTGGGCGTGGTCGGCCTGATGAACGTGCAGTTGGCCCTGCAGGGCGACAAGATCTACGTGATCGAAGTCAACCCGCGTGCCTCGCGTACCGTACCGTTCGTGTCCAAGTGCATCGGCACGTCCCTGGCGATGATCGCAGCCCGTGTCATGGCGGGTAAAACCCTGAAAGAGCTGGGCTTCACCCAGGAGATCATCCCGAACTTCTACAGCGTCAAGGAAGCCGTCTTCCCGTTCGCCAAGTTCCCAGGGGTTGACCCGATCCTCGGCCCTGAGATGAAATCGACCGGTGAAGTGATGGGTGTCGGTGACAGCTTCGGTGAAGCCTTCGCCAAGGCCCAGATGGGTGCAAGCGAAGTGCTGCCGACCGGTGGTACTGCGTTCATCAGCGTGCGTGACGACGACAAGCCGCAAGTGGCTGGCGTTGCCCGCGACCTGATCGCCCTGGGCTTCGAAGTGGTTGCCACTGCCGGCACTGCCAAGGTTATCGAGGCGGCCGGCTTGAAAGTGCGCCGTGTGAACAAAGTGACCGAAGGTCGCCCACACGTGGTCGACATGATCAAGAACGACGAAGTGTCGCTGATCATCAACACCACCGAAGGGCGCCAGTCGATCGCCGATTCCTATTCGATTCGTCGCAATGCGCTGCAGCACAAGATTTACTGCACCACTACCATTGCGGCTGGTGAAGCCATCTGCGAAGCGCTGAAATTCGGTCCGGAAAAGACCGTTCGTCGCTTGCAAGATCTGCATGCAGGACTGAAAGCATGAGCATTACCAAATACCCGATGACCGTCCAGGGCGCTCGCGCCCTGGAAGAGGAACACCTGTTTCTGAGCAAGACCGAGCGCCCGCGCCTGAGTCAGGCCATTGGTGAGGCACGTGAGCTGGGTGACCTCAAGGAAAACGCTGAATATCATGCAGCCCGTGAGGAGCAGGGCATGGTCGAAGCGCGTATCCGTGATATCGAAGGCCGTCTGCAGAACTCGGTGGTCATCGATGTGACCACTATCCCTCACACCGGCAAGGTGATTTTCGGTACCACCGTGGTACTGGCCAACACCGAAACCGATGAAGAGGTGTCCTACCAGATCGTTGGCGAGGATGAAGCCGACGTGAAGCAGGGCAAGCTGTCGAGCGGCGCACCTATCGCCCGTGCCATCATCGGCAAGGAAGAAGGTGATACTGTCGTCGTCAAGACGCCTAGCGGCACGGTCGAGTACGAGATTGTCGAAGTCAAGCACATCTGACCGGCGCCTTCGGGCGCCATCCCTTGAGGGGATCCTCTGGCAGCTGGCCCAGGTTTTCTGGGTCGGTGGCCTGTGGGTGTTCCATGTGGGGCTGGTGCCTGCGCTCAAGGTCAGTGGCCTGGCGCCGCTGCTGGTGCAGGATGTTGCCGGGCAGATCGACCGCTGGTTGATCGGCGTGGCGATGCTTGGCTTGTTGACTCAGCTGGCGGTGCTGGCGAGGGTGGACGGCCTGGCGGCCTGGTGGCGGCAGTTCCGCGGCCAGATGCTGTTGCTCGGCTTCGGTGCCTGCGTGGGGTATTACACCTTGCGCTACGGTATTTCCGTGGGTGAGCGCTGGCAGATGTTCTGCTTCCTGGTGCTGGGCTTTTCCGGCATCGTGCTGGTGGCCCAGCCGGTACCGGTCAGGGCGCGTTCACCGCGCCACTGATCGGAGCTACCGTTACTTGTAACGGTGGATGTTGGACAGCTGCTTGTTCGGCTGTGGGTTCTTGCGGTAGATCAGGGCTTTCTTGCCGATGGTCTGCACCAGCTCGGCACGGCCGGCCTTGCACAGCTCGGCGATGGTTTCGGCGCGTTCCTCGCGGTCTTCCGAGCGAATCTCGACCTTGATCAGCTCATGGTCGACCAGCGCGCGCTCCAGTTCGGCGATGACGCCTTCATTCAAACCGTTGCCAGCAACGATCAGGACCGGCTTCAGGTCATGACCAATGGACTTGTATTGCTTCTTCTGCTCGTTATTGAGCGGCATAATCTGACCCTTTCCGTCTGATTCTGTAAAATTGACCGGCATTTTACCCGAGGGCCACCGGCTCCGCCCAGTCAATCACGACGCATATCATCGAGGTGCCCCGTGGTACAACGTTCCAAAAGCAGCGCAAACTGGCTGCGAGAGCATTTCAACGACCCTTTTGTGAAGCAGGCGCAGAAGGATGGGTATCGCTCGCGTGCGAGCTACAAGCTGCTGGAGATCCAGGAGAAGGACCGCATTATCCGCCCAGGCATGAGCGTGATCGATCTCGGCGCGGCCCCTGGTGGCTGGTCCCAGGTGACCAGTCGTCTGATTGGTGGCCAAGGTCGCCTGATCGCTTCGGACATTCTGGAAATGGACGCGATCGCCGACGTGACCTTCATTCAGGGGGACTTCACCCAGGACGAAGTGCTGCAGCGCATTCTCGAAGCGGTCGGCGATTCGCATGTAGACCTTGTGATTTCCGATATGGCCCCCAATATGAGTGGTACGCCCGCGGTAGACATTCCGCGTGCCATGTTCCTCTGCGAGTTGGCCCTCGATCTGGCGACCCGTGTACTCAAGCCCGGGGGCGACTTCCTGATCAAGATTTTCCAGGGCGAAGGTTTTGACGTGTACCTGAAGGACGTGCGCAGCAAGTTCGACAAGGTGCAAATGCGCAAGCCATCGTCGTCGCGGGACCGTTCCCGGGAGCAATACCTGTTGGGCAGGGGCTTCAAAGGGTAATGAAAGGTGTGAAGCGGGGTGGCCGATAGTTAATTCCAATCGGCCGCTGCGTCAGGATCGTCCGAACTTCGTGTAGTCTAGCTTTCACAAAGGGTTACAGACGGTGCCTGCGGCTGCGTAGGTAATGTAGTAAGTTAGGGCGATGAATATCATGCGAGGCACGGCTGCGTCGTGCGCCGGCCTCAGAGGGTAGCTAATTGAACGACATGGCAAAGAATCTGATCCTGTGGTTGATCATCGCAGCTGTCCTGGTGACAGTGATGAACAACTTCTCCAGCCCTAACGAGCCGCAGACCCTCAACTACTCCGACTTCATCCAGCAGGTCAAGGATGGCAAGGTCGAGCGTGTGACCGTCGATGGCTACATCATTACTGGCAAGCGCAGCGATGGCGACAACTTCAAGACTGTGCGCCCGGCCATCACCGACAATGGCCTGATTGGCGATCTGGTCGACAACCACGTGGTCGTCGAAGGCAAGCAGCCTGAGCAACAGAGCATCTGGACACAATTGCTGGTGGCGAGCTTCCCGATCCTGGTGATCATTGCCGTGTTCATGTTCTTCATGCGCCAGATGCAAGGTGGTGCGGGCGGCAAGGGCGGGCCGATGAGCTTCGGCAAGAGCAAGGCGCGCCTGCTGTCCGAAGACCAGGTCAAGACCACGCTGGCTGACGTTGCCGGCTGCGACGAGGCCAAGGAAGAGGTTGGCGAGCTGGTCGAGTTCCTGCGCGATCCGGGCAAATTCCAGCGCCTGGGTGGCCGTATCCCGCGCGGTGTGCTGATGGTTGGCCCACCCGGTACCGGTAAGACCCTGTTGGCCAAGGCCATCGCGGGCGAAGCGAAAGTGCCGTTCTTCACCATTTCCGGTTCGGACTTCGTGGAAATGTTCGTGGGTGTCGGTGCCAGCCGTGTGCGCGACATGTTCGAGCAGGCCAAGAAGCATGCCCCGTGCATCATCTTCATCGACGAAATCGACGCCGTTGGTCGCCATCGTGGTGCCGGCATGGGCGGCGGTCACGACGAGCGTGAACAAACCCTCAACCAGTTGCTGGTGGAGATGGACGGCTTCGAGATGAACGATGGCATCATCGTCATCGCCGCTACCAACCGTCCGGATGTGCTCGACCCGGCGCTGCTGCGCCCGGGCCGCTTCGACCGTCAGGTGGTGGTTGGCCTGCCGGATATTCGTGGTCGCGAGCAGATCCTCAAGGTGCACATGCGCAAGGTGCCGATCGGCGATAACGTCAACCCGGCGGTCATTGCGCGTGGTACCCCAGGCTTCTCCGGCGCCGACCTGGCCAATCTGGTCAACGAGGCTTCGCTGTTTGCCGCGCGTTCCAACAAGCGCCTGGTCGAAATGAAAGAGTTCGAGCTGGCCAAGGACAAGATCATGATGGGCGCCGAGCGCAAGACCATGGTCATGTCCGAAAAAGAAAAGAGAAACACCGCCTATCACGAGGCCGGCCACGCCATTGTTGGTCGCCTGGTGCCTGAGCACGACCCGGTCTACAAGGTTTCGATCATCCCGCGTGGTCGTGCCTTGGGTGTGACCATGTTCCTGCCGGAAGAAGATCGCTACAGCCTGTCCAAGCGTGCGCTGATCAGCCAGATCTGCTCGCTGTATGGCGGCCGTATCGCCGAGGAGATGACCTTGGGCTTCGATGGTGTGACCACCGGCGCGTCCAACGACATCATGCGTGCCAGCCAGCTCGCTCGTAACATGGTGACCAAATGGGGCTTGTCCGAGAAGCTCGGCCCGCTGATGTATGCAGAGGAAGAGGGCGAAGTGTTCCTCGGCCGTAGTGCCGGCAGCCAGCATGCCAGTGTGTCCGGCGAGACTGCCAAACTGATCGACTCCGAGGTGCGCAGCATCATCGATCAGTGCTATGCCACTGCCAAGCAGTTGCTGATCGACAACCGCGACAAGCTCGAGGCGATGACTGAAGCGCTGATGAAGTACGAGACCATCGATGCCGATCAGATTGACGACATCATGGCTGGGCGCACACCACGTGAACCGCGTGATTGGGACGACGATAAACACTCGGGCACGCCTGCGGCCCAGGATGATCGTCCGGAATCGCCAATCGGCGGCCCAGCGGCAGAACACTAAGGGCATCTATGAGCTCAGTGCAGTACCCGACCCGGTTGCCTTGCGGCAACCGGGTTCTTGATTTGTCACATACCCATGTCATGGGTATTCTCAATATTACCCCCGATTCCTTCTCCGATGGCGGTCGCTTCAGCCAGCGCGACGAGGCCCTGCGCCATGCCGAGGCCATGGTTGCCGCTGGTGCAACGCTGATCGACATCGGTGGCGAGTCCACGCGCCCGGGTGCGCGTGCAGTGTCGGTCACCGAGGAGCTGGAGCGTGTGGCGCCAATGGTCGAGGCCATCAACAGTCGCCTCGATGTGGTCATTTCGGTCGATACCTCCACGCCTGCCGTCATGCGCGAAGCTGCACGCCTTGGTGCCGGGCTGATCAATGACGTGCGGGCCCTGGAGCGCGATGGCGCGCTGGACGCTGCGGCGGATACCGGTCTGCCGGTGTGCCTCATGCACATGCGTGGCGAGCCAGGCAACATGCAGGACGATCCGCAGTACCAGGACGTGACCGCCGACGTCACCCGTTATCTTGAACAGCGGATGGCCGCCTGCGCAGCAGCGGGCATCGACGCTGATAGAATCATCCTTGACCCGGGCTTCGGTTTCGCCAAGACACTGGCGCACAATCTGAGCCTGTTCAAGCACATGGAAGCGCTCTATCGCCTTGGGCGCCCACTGCTGGTGGGCGTTTCACGAAAGAGCATGATCGGCCTGACGCTGGAACGTCCGGTCGGCGAGCGCTTGTACGGCAGCCTTGCGCTGGCGGCGTTGGCCATGACCAAGGGGGCGAGCATCCTTCGTGTACATGACGTGGCTGAAACCGTTGATGTGGTGCGCATGATCGCTGCAGTGCAAAACGCCGAATAAGAACATTGGAGTCCCTATGAGCAGAAAATACTTTGGTACCGACGGCATTCGTGGCCGCGTCGGCGAATACCCGATCACGCCAGACTTCATGCTGAAACTCGGCTGGGCGGCTGGCATGGCCTTCCGCAAGCAAGGCCATTGCCGCGTGCTGGTGGGCAAGGACACGCGTATCTCCGGGTACATGTTCGAGTCCGCACTTGAAGCCGGCCTGTCCGCAGCCGGTGCCGACGTGATGCTGCTCGGGCCGATGCCGACCCCAGCCATTGCTTACCTCACGCGTACCTTCCACGCCGAAGCCGGCATCGTCATCAGTGCCTCGCACAACCCGCACGACGACAACGGCATCAAGTTCTTCTCGGGCCAGGGCACCAAGCTGCCGGACGAGGTCGAGCTGATGATCGAAGAGCTGCTCGACCAACCGATGACCGTTGTCGAGTCGGGTAAGCTGGGCAAGGTTTCGCGTATCAACGATGCCGCCGGCCGCTACATCGAATTCTGCAAAAGCAGCGTGCCGAGCAGCACCAGCTTCGAGGGCCTCAAGCTGGTGGTCGACTGCGCCCATGGTGCTACCTACAAGGTTGCGCCCAGCGTATTCCGTGAACTGGGTGCCGACGTGACCGTGCTGCATGCACAACCGGATGGCCTGAACATCAACGAAGGTTGCGGCTCGACACACATCGAATCGCTGCAGGCCGCTGTACTGGTCGGGCATGCCGATCTCGGCATTGCCTTTGACGGTGACGGCGATCGCGTGCTGATGGTCGACCACACGGGTGCCATCGTCGACGGTGACGAACTGCTGTTCATCATTGCGCGCGACCTGCAGGAGCATGGCAAGCTGCAAGGCGGGGTGGTCGGCACGCTGATGAGTAACCTGGGCCTGGAACTGGCGCTCAAGGACCTGGACATCCCGTTCGTGCGGGCCAAGGTCGGCGACCGTTACGTCATGGCCGAGTTGTTGGAGCGTCAATGGCTGGTCGGCGGTGAAAACTCCGGTCACGTCGTGTGCTGCAACCACACCACTACCGGCGACGCGATCATTGCTGCGCTGCAGGTGCTGATGGCGCTCAAGCGCCGTGGCGAAACCCTGGCCCAGGCCCGTCAGGCCCTGCGCAAGTGTCCGCAGGTGCTGATCAATGTGCGCTTTGGCGCCAGCAAGGTCGATCCGCTGGAGCACCCCGCCGTCAAGGAAGCCAGTGCCAAGGTTACCGAAGCGCTGGCGGGGCGTGGTCGTGTGCTGTTGCGCAAGTCCGGTACCGAGCCGTTGGTGCGGGTCATGGTTGAGGGCGAAGACGAAACCCAGGTGCGGGCCCATGCTGAAGCGCTGGCCAAACTGGTCGGCGAAGTTTGTGTCTGAAGGCGCTTGCCAGCGCAGATCTGGTTGGGTAAGATCTGCGCCCACTTTGACCGACGAGGTAAAGCATGCGTCGCCCTATGGTAGCTGGTAACTGGAAAATGCACGGTACCCGCGCTAGCGTCGCTGAGCTGACCGAAGGCTTGAGTAATCTCGCCTTGCCGAGCGGAGTGGAAGTCGCCGTATTTCCACCGGCCTTGTTCATCAATCAAGTGATTGATGGCCTGGCAGGTAAAGAAATTACTGTCGGCGCACAGAATTCTGCTGTACAACCCGAACAGGGTGCGCTGACCGGGGAAGTTGCTCCCGAGCAGCTGGTTGAAGCAGGTTGCAAGTTGGTGTTGATTGGCCATTCGGAGCGTCGCCAGATCATTGGTGAAACCGACGAAGTGCTCAATCGCAAGTTTGCAGCGGCCCAAGCCAAAGGCTTGAAGCCAGTGCTTTGCATAGGGGAAACCCTTGAAGAGCGCGAGGCTGGCAAAACGCTCGAAGTTGTCGGGCGTCAACTAAGCAGTATCATCGAAGCATTCGGTGTTAAGGCTTTTGCCGATGCAGTAATTGCCTATGAGCCTGTATGGGCCATCGGTACAGGCCTTACGGCCACGCCACAGCAGGCCCAGGATGTGCACGCAGCCATCCGCGGCCAGTTGGCGGCAGAAGATGCTGAAGTGGCTGCGAAGGTGCAGTTGCTATACGGCGGCAGCGTGAAGGCGGCCAATGCGGCCGAACTGTTCGGCATGCCGGATATCGATGGGGGTCTCATTGGTGGGGCTTCCCTGAACGCAGACGAATTCGGTGCAATTTGTCGCGCCGCAGGAAACTGAACAAATGCTGGAAACAGTCATCGTTGTTTTTCATCTGTTGGCAGCGCTGTCGCTTGTAGTGCTGGTTCTGTTGCAACAGGGTAAAGGTGCTGAAGCAGGTGCATCTTTCGGCGCGGGTGCCTCAAACACCGTGTTCGGGAGCCAAGGCTCTGCAACGTTCCTAAGTAAATTAACTGCTATACTCGCTGCCACTTTCTTTTTGACAGCACTTGGGTTAGGATACTTCGCGAAGCAACAAGCTCACCAGCTTAGCCAAGCAGGTCTTCCAGATCCAGCAGTGCTAGAAGTGAAAGAGCCGCAGAAACCGGCAGTTAATGATGATGTACCGGTGCTCCAGCAGCAGAAGAGCGAAACCACCAATAATACGGGTGATGTACCTCCTCCGGCTCAAGAGCAGAAGTAACGGGTTTCAAGTAGTAGTATTGCCGAGGTGGTGGAATTGGTAGACACGCAACCTTGAGGTGGTTGTGCCCATAGGGTGTAGGGGTTCGAGTCCCCTTCTCGGTACCAATTAAAGCTTGAGAGCCCGCTTTAGCGGGCTTTCTTGTAGGTGAATGTTTGGATTTGACCCTCAACAGGGTTCGGTCTTATACTTTTGCCCCAGCTTTGTCGCGGGGTGGAGCAGCTTGGTAGCTCGTCGGGCTCATAACCCGAAGGTCGTTGGTTCAAATCCAGCCCCCGCAACCAGCTTCAGCGGAGCCCCTTTTCAGGGGCTTTTTGCTAACCGAACAGTTTCGGCGTCGTTGTCCTACGGCGCTTTCAGGGATGGGCGCTTCGCCCATTTTTTATTTGCACAGCATGCACGAGGGGGTTCAGGTGTCGAGCAAGCTAGAACAGTTGCAGGCCTTGTTGGCCCCGGTTGTCGAGGGTCTGGGCTATCAGTGCTGGGGGATCGAATACGTTTCCCAGGGTAAGCATTCGGTACTGCGCATCTACATCGACAAGGAAGGCGGTATTCTGGTGGACGACTGCGAAGCGGTCAGCCGTCAGGCCAGCGCAATCCTCGATGTGGAAGATCCAATCAGCAGTGAGTACACCCTCGAGGTGTCTTCTCCAGGCATGGATCGCCCACTGTTCACGCTGGAACAGTTTGCCTCGCATGCCGGCGAACAAGTGAAGATCAAGCTGCGCTCACCCTTCGAGGGTCGTCGTAACTTCCAGGGCCTTCTCCGCGGTGTGGAGGAGCAGGATGTGGTGGTCCAGGTGGACAATCAGGAGTTCCTGTTACCGATCGACTCGATCGACAAGGCCAATATTATTCCCAGTTTTGACTGAGACGTGCCGGGCCCGGCGGACTATCCGGGCCCAATGGCTTGCGCAAGGCGAGGCGTACGATGAGCAAAGAAGTACTGCTGGTTGTTGAATCGGTATCCAACGAAAAAGGTGTACCGCCCGGCGTCATTTTCGAAGCGCTGGAAGTGGCCCTGGCCACTGCAACCAAAAAACGTTTTGAAGACGAAGTCGACCTTCGTGTGGAAATCAACCGCCACACGGGTAGCTACGAGACTTTCCGTCGCTGGACCGTGGTCGACGAAGCCGATCTTGATGATCCGGCGATCGAGACCTGGCTGGACAAGATCAAGGACACCCACCCTGAAGCCAAGGTCGGTGACGTGATCGAAGAGAAGATCGAGTCCATCGAGTTCGGTCGTATTGCCGCCCAGACCGCCAAGCAGGTCATCGTGCAGAAGGTCCGTGAGGCCGAGCGTGCCCAGGTGGTCGATGCCTACCGTGAGCGCGTTGGCGAGATCATCTCCGGTACCGTAAAAAAGGTTACCCGCGACAACGTCATCGTTGACCTGGGCAACAACGCAGAGGCCTTGCTGGCCCGCGAAGACATCATTCCGCGCGAAACCTTCCGTGTTGGCGTGCGCCTGCGTGCGCTGCTCAAGGAAATTCGCACTGAAAACCGTGGCCCACAGCTGATCCTGTCGCGCACCGCGCCGCAGATGCTGATCGAGCTTTTCCGCATTGAAGTGCCGGAAATTGCCGAGGGCCTCATTGAAGTCATGGCTGCTTCCCGTGATCCGGGTTCGCGAGCCAAGATTGCCGTCCGCTCCAAGGACAAGCGTATCGATCCGCAAGGTGCCTGCATCGGCATGCGTGGTTCGCGCGTCCAGGCCGTATCCGGGGAGCTGGGTGGTGAGCGTGTGGATATCGTCCTTTGGGACGATAACCCGGCGCAGTTCGTCATCAACGCCATGTCGCCGGCTGAAGTCGCGGCGATCATCGTTGATGAAGATGCCCATGCCATGGACATCGCCGTCGCCGAGGACAACCTGGCCCAGGCCATTGGCCGTGGCGGTCAGAACGTTCGCCTGGCCAGTCAGTTGACCGGCTGGACCCTGAACGTGATGACCGAAAAGGACATCCAGGCCAAGCAACAGGCCGAAACCGGTGACATCCTGCGCAATTTCATCGAGGAACTGGAAGTCGACGAGGAGCTGGCCCAAGTGCTGGTCGACGAAGGCTTCACCAGCCTTGAAGAAATTGCCTACGTACCGTTGGAAGAAATGCTCAACATCGATGGCTTTGACGAAGATATCGTCAATGAGCTCCGCGCTCGAGCCAAGGACCGTTTGTTGACCAAGGCCATCGCTACCGAAGAAAAACTGGCAGACGCCCACCCGGCCGAAGACCTGCTCTCCCTTGAGGGCATGGACAAAGACCTGGCGGCTGAACTGGCGGTGCGCGGCGTGGTTAACCGCGAAGACCTGGCCGAGCAGTCGATCGACGATCTGCTCGACATCGACGGCATCGACGAAGAGCGTGCCGGCAAGTTGATCATGGCCGCCCGAGCCCACTGGTTCGAGTAATTAGGCGCGGCCTGAGGAGAGAAGTGCATGACGCAAGTCACGGTGAAAGAACTGGCCCAAGAGGTCGAGGCACCGGTAGAGCGCCTGCTGCAGCAGATGCGTGAGGCAGGTCTGCCGCACACCGACGCCGGTCAGGTAGTGACCGACAATGAGAAGCAGACCCTGCTGACTCATTTGAAAAGCAGCCACAAGAGCAAGGCGGAAGAGCCGCGCAAGATTACCTTGCAGCGCAAAACCACCAGCACCCTGCGTGTCGCCGGTAGCAAAAGCATCAGCGTAGAAGTACGCAAGAAGAAAGTTTTCGTTCAGCGCAGCCCTGAAGAAATCCAGGCTGAGCAGAAGCGTGAGCAAGATGAGCGCCGCGCGGCTGAAAATGCCGCTCGCGACAAGGTCGAGGCCGAAGTTCGCCAGCGCAACGAAGAGCAGGCTCGCCGTCAGGCGGCCGGCTCCGCAGCCGCCGCCCCTGCGCCTGCCGCCAAGCCAGAGCCGGCTCCTGCCGCTGCTCCGGCCCCGGTAGTCGCAGACGCCCCGGCTTCTGAAGACGCCGCAGCCCGTGCTGCCGAGCGCAAGAAAGACGAGACCCGTCGCAACGAAAGCCGTACCCGTGATGACGACCGTCGTCGTGGCGAGGCGCCTCGCGTGTCGATCAAGGTCAAGGTCAAGGAGAAGGAAAAAGCGCCGACTCCGCGTGCCGCTCCTCGCACTACCGACGAAGAGAGCGATGGCGCTCGTCGTGGTCGTGGTGGCAAGAGCAAGCTGAAAAAGCGTAACCAGCATGGCTTCCAGAACCCGACCGGCCCTGTCATCCGTGACGTGACCATCGGCGAGACCATCACGGTCTCCGAGCTGGCCAACCAGATGTCCGTCAAAGGCGCTGAAGTGGTCAAGTTCATGTTCAAGATGGGCACCCCGGTCACCATCAACCAGGTGCTCGACCAGGAAACCGCTCAGCTGATCGCCGAAGAGCTGGGCCACAAGGTCACGCTGGTCAGCGACACCGCCCTGGAAGACTCCCTGGCCGAATCGCTGAAGTTCGAAGGCCAGACCGAGTCGCGTGCGCCGGTGGTTACCGTCATGGGTCACGTTGACCATGGTAAGACCTCGCTGCTCGACTACATCCGTCGTGCCAAGGTTGCCGCTGGCGAAGCCGGTGGTATTACCCAGCACATTGGTGCCTACCACGTGGAAACCGACCGCGGCATGGTCACCTTCCTCGATACCCCAGGTCACGCTGCATTTACCCAGATGCGTGCCCGTGGTGCCAAGGCGACCGACATCGTCATCCTGGTGGTGGCGGCAGACGACGGTGTGATGCCACAAACCCGCGAAGCCGTTCAGCATGCCAAGGCAGCCGGTGTTCCGCTGGTCGTTGCGGTGAACAAGATCGACAAGCCAGGTGCTGACCTCGATCGCATCCGTAACGAGCTGTCCGTCGAAGGCGTTACCTCCGAGGACTGGGGTGGTGACACGCCGTTCGTCAAGGTCTCGGCGAAGATGGGTACCGGTGTCGACGAGCTGCTCGAAGCCGTGCTGCTGCAGGCCGAGATCCTCGAACTGACCGCTACCCCGACCGCGCCAGGTCGTGGTGTGGTCGTCGAATCGCGCCTGGACAAGGGCCGTGGCCCGGTGGCGACCATCCTGGTTCAGGACGGTACCCTGCGTCAGGGCGACATGGTCCTGTGCGGTTCCAACTATGGCCGCGTACGCGCCATGCTCGACGAGAACGGCAAGCCTGTGAAGGAAGCCGGCCCGTCGATCCCGGTCGAAATCCTCGGCCTGGACGGTACTCCGGAAGCCGGTGACGAGCTGTCCGTGGTTGCCGACGAGAAGAAAGCCCGTGAAGTTGCCCTGTTCCGTCAAGGCAAGTATCGCGAGGTCAAGCTGGCCCGTGCTCACGCCGGCAAGCTGGAAAACATCTTCGAGACCATGGGTCAGGAAGAGAAGAAAACCCTCAACATCGTTCTCAAGACCGATGTGCGTGGTTCTCTGGAAGCGCTGCAGGGTTCGCTCGGCGGCCTGGGCAACGACGAAGTGCAAGTGCGCGTGATTGGTGGTGGCGTCGGTGGTATCACCGAGAGCGATGCCAACCTGGCGCTGGCTTCGAATGCAGTACTGTTCGGCTTCAACGTGCGTGCCGATGCCGGTGCGCGCAAGATCGTCGAGCAGGAAGGTCTGGATATGCGTTACTACAACGTGATCTACGACATCATCGAAGACGTCAAGAAGGCGCTGACCGGCATGCTCGGCAGCGATGTTCGCGAGAACATCCTGGGTGTCGCCGAAGTGCGTGACGTGTTCCGTTCGCCGAAGTTCGGCGCCATCGCTGGCTGTATGGTCATCGAGGGTACCGTGTACCGCAACCGTCCGATTCGCGTACTGCGTGATGACGTTGTGATCTTCGAAGGCGAGCTGGAATCGCTGCGTCGCTTCAAGGACGATGCCTCCGAAGTCCGTTCGGGCATGGAGTGCGGTATTGGCGTCAAGAGCTACAACGACGTCAAGGTCGGCGACAAGATCGAAGTCTTCGAGAAAGTCCAGGTGGCTCGTACCCTTTAAGGGCGAGCGAGCCGCAAGCGCCTGCTACAGGGCGGCTTGCGGTACCTCTTCAGGTAGCGCCCGGTCAGGCATTCGTCTGTCCGGGCGTTTGCCGCTTTAAGTTACAGGTAGCAAGAATGGCCAAAGAATATAGCCGTACCCAACGTATTGGCGATCAGATGCAGCGCGAGCTGGCCGAGCTGATCCGTCGCGAAGTCAAGGACCCGCGTGTCGGTCTGGTGACCATCACCGCCGTGGACGTGAGCCGTGACCTGGGCCATGCCAAGGTGTTCATCACCGTCATGGGCGAGGAAACCCCGGATGCCGTGCAGCAGTCGCTCAAGGCATTGAACAGTGCTGCCAGCTTCCTGCGGCTGCACCTGGGGCGTTCGATGCAACTGCGCAGCGTGCCGCAGCTGCACTTCCATTTCGATGAAAGTGTCAGCCGTGGTGTGCACCTGTCGGCGCTGATCGAACGTGCAGTGGCCGAAGACCGCCTGCACAAGGAAGCCGACGAGTCGGACACCAAGGAGTAAGTGGTGGCCCAGGTCAAACGTATCCGCCGCAATGTCAGCGGCATCATCCTGCTCGACAAGCCGCTGGGCTTCACTTCCAATGCCGCCTTGCAGAAGGTGCGTTGGCTGCTCAACGCGGAAAAGGCCGGCCACACCGGTAGCCTGGACCCGCTGGCGACCGGCGTGTTGCCGCTGTGCTTCGGTGAAGCGACCAAGTTTTCGCAGTACTTGCTCGATTCCGACAAGGGCTACGAAACCGTCATGCAGATGGGGCAGACTACCAACACCGGCGATGCCGAGGGTGAGGTGCTGCAGACCCGCGACGTGACCGTTGGTCGCGCCGACATCGAGGCGCTGCTGCCACGTTTTCGCGGCCAGATCAGCCAGATACCGCCGATGTACTCGGCGCTCAAGCGTGATGGCCAGCCGTTGTACAAACTGGCACGTGCAGGAGAGGTAGTGGAGCGCGAGGCGCGTTCTGTTACTATTAACCGCTTGGAGTTGCTCGAGTGCGAAGGCACCCGTGCACGGCTGAGCGTAGGATGCAGCAAAGGTACCTATATCCGCACGCTGGTGGAGGATATCGGTGAAGCCCTTGGTTGCGGCGCCTATGTCGCCGAGCTGCGCAGGACCCAGGCAGGGCCCTTTGCGCTGGCACAGACGGTCACCCTCGAGGAACTCGAACAGGCCCACGCCGAAGGTGGCAACGAAGCGCTCGACCGCTTCCTGATGCCATCGGACAGCGGGCTGCAGGACTGGCCGTTGGTCAGCCTGTCGGAACACAGTGCGTTCTACTGGCTGCATGGGCAGGCGGTACGCGCGCCGGACGCGCCACAATTTGGCATGGTCCGGGTACAGGATCACAACGCACGCTTCATCGGTATCGGTGAAGTGAGCGAAGACGGGCGCATTGCGCCGCGTCGGCTGATTCGGTCGGAATGACCGAAACCGCGGGGTCAGGCACTTGCCAAGCCCCACGGCATCAAGGGTGGCTGTCAGTAGGCACGGTCACACCTTTTTTATTAATACAGGGATTTGTCCCTGGCCTATTGGACCCCGCATGCGGGATCCGTTATCAGGAGAAGCCAAATGGCCCTCAGCGTTGAAGAAAAAGCTCAGATCGTTGCCGAATATCAGCAAGCCGCCGGCGATACCGGTAGCCCGGAAGTGCAGGTTGCTCTGCTGACCGCCAACATCAACAAGCTGCAAGGCCACTTCAAGGCCAACGATAAAGACCACCACTCCCGTCGTGGTCTGATCCGTATGGTCAACCAGCGTCGTAAGCTGCTGGATTACCTGAAGGGCAAAGACACCACTCGTTACAGCGCCCTGATCGGTCGCCTGGGCCTGCGTCGCTAATAGCGGCCTGGTCAGTGGTGTGCGTGGGGTGTCGCAGGCTTCGGCAGGGCTGTTTTGCAGCGCTGCCGTTGGACATGCCACGCGTATCTCCGAGGTTGGCAGCCTGGCTATGCTGAGCGGTTTTTCCGCTTGGTGCCAGGCTCCCAGCCTCGTGTTGTATCTGGACGGTCAATGGGGCCGATTCCCCGTTCTGCCCAAGAATTCGCAAGAAACCAGTTCCCCCAAGAGCCACTGAAAAAGGTAGGAAACCGTGAACCCGGTAATCAAGACTTTCCAGTTCGGTCAATCGACCGTCACTCTCGAAACGGGCCGTATTGCCCGTCAGGCAACCGGCGCCGTGCTGGTTACCGTCGACAACGACGTCACCGTGCTGGTGACTGTGGTAGGCGCCAAACAGGCTGATCCAGGCAAGGGTTTCTTCCCGCTGTCGGTTCACTACCAGGAAAAGACCTACGCCGCTGGCAAGATCCCAGGTGGCTTCTTCAAGCGTGAAGGCCGTCCTTCCGAGAAAGAGACGCTGACCTCGCGCCTGATCGACCGTCCGATCCGTCCGCTGTTCCCGGAAGGCTTCATGAACGAAGTGCAGGTCGTCTGCACCGTGGTTTCCACCAGCAAGAAGACCGACCCGGACATCGCTGCGATGATCGGTACCTCGGCTGCCCTGGCCATTTCCGGTATTCCGTTCGAAGGCCCGATCGGCGCTGCCCGCGTTGCCTTCCACGAAAGCACTGGCTACCTGCTGAACCCGACCTACGAGCAACTGGCTGCCTCGAGCCTGGACATGGTCGTTGCCGGTACCTCCGATGCTGTACTGATGGTTGAGTCGGAAGCTCAAGAGCTGACCGAAGACCAGATGCTGGGTGCCGTACTGTTCGCCCACGACGAGTTCCAGGCTGTTATCCAGGCTGTCAAAGAGCTGGCTGCCGAAGCTGGCAAGCCGACTTGGGACTGGAAACCTGCCGTTGCCAACACCGAGCTGTTCAATGCTATCCGCGCCGAGTTCGGCGAAGCGGTTTCGCAGGGTTACACCATCACCGTCAAAGCCGACCGCTACGCGCGTCTGGGTGAGCTGCGCGACCAGGCGGTTGCCAAGTTCTCCGGTGAAGAAGGCCAGCCTTCGGCTTCCGAAGTCAAAGACATCTTCGGCGAAATCGAATACCGCACCGTTCGCGAAAACATCGTCAACGGCAAGCCACGTATCGACGGCCGCGACACCAAGACTGTACGCCCGCTGAACATCGAAGTAGGTGTGCTGCCGAAAACTCACGGTTCGGCACTGTTCACCCGTGGCGAAACCCAGGCCCTGGTCGTTGCGACCCTGGGTACTGCCCGTGATGCCCAACTGCTGGACACCCTCGAAGGCGAGAAGAAAGACCCCTTCATGCTGCACTACAACTTCCCACCGTTCTCGGTAGGTGAGTGTGGCCGCATGGGCGGTGCTGGCCGTCGCGAAATCGGCCACGGCCGTCTGGCCCGCCGTTCGGTTCAGGCCATGCTGCCTGCTGCTGACGTGTTCCCGTACACCATCCGCGTGGTTTCGGAAATCACCGAATCCAACGGCTCCAGCTCCATGGCTTCGGTCTGCGGTGCATCCCTGGCCCTGATGGACGCCGGTGTGCCGATGAAAGCGCCGGTTGCCGGTATCGCCATGGGCCTGGTCAAGGAAGGCGACAAGTTCGCAGTCCTGACTGACATCCTGGGTGACGAAGACCACTTGGGCGACATGGACTTCAAGGTAGCCGGTACCGCCAAAGGCGTCACCGCGCTGCAGATGGACATCAAGATCAACGGCATCACCGAAGAGATCATGGAAATCGCTCTGGGCCAAGCCCTGGAAGCGCGCCTGAACATCCTCGGCCAGATGAACCAGGTCATTGGCCAGTCGCGTACCGAACTGTCGGCCAACGCCCCGACCATGATCGCGATGAAGATCGACACCGACAAGATCCGCGACGTCATCGGTAAAGGCGGCGCCACCATTCGCGCCATCTGCGAAGAGACCAAGGCTTCGATCGACATCGAAGACGACGGCTCGATCAAGATCTTCGGCGAAACCAAGGAAGCGGCAGATGCTGCCAAGCAGCGCATCCTGGGCATCACCGCTGAGGCCGAGATCGGCAAGATCTACGTCGGCAAGGTTGAGCGCATTGTCGACTTCGGCGCCTTCGTCAACATCCTGCCTGGCAAGGACGGTCTGGTGCACATCTCCATGCTGAGCGATGCTCGCGTCGAGAAAGTCACCGACATCCTGAAAGAAGGCCAGGAAGTCGAAGTGTTGGTACTGGACGTGGACAACCGCGGCCGTATCAAGCTGTCGATCAAAGACGTTGCTGCGGCCAAGGCCTCGGGCGTCTAAGCGACACACGCTACAGAGAAAGGGCCCTTCGGGGCCCTTTTTTCATGGGCGACGGGAACCTTTTGCGGACTTGCATCTTGCATGCAGGTTTACCGCGCTGATTGCAAAATGCACGACTGCGGAAGTGAGGTGTTTTTCTAAATCATTGATTTAGAAGGAAATAATAGAAGCGGCAAAGCTGGCACAGCCCGTGCAACTACCTTCATACCTGCCGCCAGGACATACGGCGCAGACCTTTCGAAAAACAGGAGTGACCCACATGAAGAAGTTCGCCATTGCTGCCGCTACTGCTACCGCTCTGACCCTGACCATGGCTAACGGTGCATTTGCCGCTGAGCCAACCCAGGCTCCAGTCATGTTGGCGGCCAACACCGTCGACAACGCCAAGCAAGAAGGCTCCGACACTTGGATCACTACCAAGGTCAAAGCTGATTTGCTGACTGAAAAAGGCATCCCAGGCAGCGACATCAAAGTCGAGACCAGCCAAGGTGTTGTGTCCCTGTCTTCTGACGTGAAGGTTACTGAATCGCAGAAAGAAGAAGCGGTACGCATCACCAAGAACATCAAAGGCGTCAAGAGCGTAATGTCTGACGGCCTGAAAGCCGAATAAGGAATGTCCCGTCGGCCAAATGGATTTGGCCACTTTCATTAAAGCCCTGGCCCGTGCCAGGGCTTTGTCTTGCGCTCAATACACCGGGTTGCGTGCGATCACATCGCTTTCGAAGCATTCCTGCTCAAGGATCAGAGGCTCTACCAATGGGCGGCTGTCGCGAAAATGCGCGGTCTGGGTATGCGCTTCATACGCAGCATCATCGCGGTAGATTTCGTACAGGTAGATCACCTCGGGATCGACCCGGTCCTGTGACACATCGAACACCAGGCAGCCTGGCTCACTCGCCACGGAAGCTGCAGCATTGACCTTGATTGCACTCAGAAAAGCGTCGGCGCATCCAGGCTTCACTCGGGTCTTGATGAACAGGCTATACACAAATGGCTCCGTTTGTTTTAAATTCATAAATGAATTGTATACAAAAATGGAGCTTCGCCAATGTCCGAATTGCCTGCACGCCCTGGCCGCCTGAATGGCCTGCGCCACATCGCCCTGCTGGTGCCCAACCTGGAAGAATGTGAACGCTTCTACGTCGATGTGCTGGGCATGGAAGTGCTGAATCGCGCCAATGAGGACCTGGTGTATCTCACCTGCGGTAACGACAACCTGTCGCTAGGGCGTGGGGCAGGGGCGGCCAACGGGTTACAGACCCTGGATCACTATGGATTCATCGTCGACAGCGTGGAGGAGCTGGAAGCCTGGTACCAGTACTTCAAGGCTCATGGCGTGACCTTGCTCGACCGGCCGTTCAATCATGGTGACGGCGCGCGTAGCTTCCACCTGCTGGACCCGGCTGGGAACAAGGTTCAACCACTGTATCACCCGGCGGTGTCGGGGCAGCGGTTAGTTTGAAACCCGTGCTGGCCTCTTCGCGAGCACGCCCGCTCCCATAGGTATTGCGCAGGTCCGAGGTTGTGCGCCATCTCTGTGGGAGCGGGCGTGCCCGCGAAGAGGTCAGGCCTGCCAGAGGGGATTACTCTGCATCCAGGTGCATCGGCGTAATCACCCGCCCATCGCTTTCAGGCTGGCCCAGGCTGGTATCGATGAAATACACCCGGTCATCTTCCAGCTTGCCCTTGTCCACCAGGTAATCCTTGATACTGCTGGCCCGCTCCTGGCCCAGTGTGCGCAGCAAGGCGGTACTCTCAGCCCATGACTTGATCACCGCGTCGCGCAGTTTGGTGGTACGTTCGTCACGGCTCAGTTGCTCCCATTCTGCTGGCGGCTGTTTTTTCAGGCGGGTGCGGTAAATGCCTTCGAGCATCGCTGGCTTGTCGCTGTCGTCGACCACCAGCATCGAGGCATTGGCCGGCACCTTGTCACCCCGTCGCTGCAGGATCTTGTACCAGGTGGCCTGGTACTCACGGTCCAGGCGCTGTTGGGCGATCAGCGGGCCATCGCTGGCCTGGGCGCTGGTGCCTTCGATTTCCAGGCGCAGTCCCGGGCGCTCTTTCAGCGCGGATGCCAGCTTGTCCAGGGACGCCTGGGCATCGCCGCTGAGTTCGCTGGAGCCCGGGGCGAACGCCACGTTGCCAAGGTCTTCCGAGCCGCCGCCGCTGATCAGCCCGCCAATGAATTTGAATGGTGCCTGCGCCGCGCGCAGTACCAGGTTGCGCAGGGTTTGCCAAACGATCGGCATCACGCTGAATTGCGGGTTGTTGAGGTCGCCAGACACCGGCAGCTCGATCGAGATCTTGCCCTCGGTATCCTTCAGCAATGCCACCGCCAGGCGGATCGGCAGGTCGACCGCATCCGGGCTGTCGACTTTCTCGCCCAGTTGCAGTTGTTCCACTACTACCTTGTTCTCGGCCTTGAGTTGACCGTTGGTGATCAAGTAGTGCAGGTCCAGGTTCAGCCGGCCCTTGCGGATGCGGAAGCCGGCGAACTTGCCGGAGTAGGGGGTCAACGTGGTCAGTTCGACGCGCTTGAAGCTGGTGGCAATGTCCAGACTGGCCAGCGGGTTGAACGGGTTGAGTGCGCCCTTGATGGTAACCGGTGCGTAGCGGTCCACCTTGCCCTTGACGTCGACATTGGCCGGCAGCGGCTTGCGGTTGTCGATGGTGCCGATCTGGCCATTGAGTTGCTGGATGGCCGTGGCGAAGTTGGGGGTAAGCGACAGGTCGGCAAAGTTGGCCGAGCCGTCCTTGATGTCGATCTGGCCGATGCGAATGCCGAGCGGCTTGCTGTTGCTGGCCGTGGGCGGCTTGGCCTGGCTGCTCGTCGGGGTGCCGGCCGGTTGGGGGATCAGCAGGTCATTGACGTTGGTGGTACGGTCTTCGTTGATGATGAAGCGTGCATAGGGCTGCAGCAGGGTCACCTTGTCGATCGACAGTGCATCGCCGTGCACGTAGGACAAGCCGTCCACGTTCACCTGCTGCCATTTGACGAAGTCGCGGCTCTTGATGGTGTCCAGCGTATGCAACTGGCTGACCTGCGCCTTGCCGGTAACATTGAAGGCCAGCGGCGCGGTGTTCTTCAGGTCGACCTTGAGGTCGCTGGAGAGCATGCCGCTGCGCAGCTCCAGCAGGATGAACGGGCTGATGTAGGCCTGGGCCACACGCAGGTCGATGTCGCGGGTGCTCACATCCAGCTTTGCCCATATCGGTGCCAGGTTGACCTGGCCTGCGGCCTGCAGCTTGCCTTGCTTGCCCACACCAGTGTCGAGTTTGACGGTGAAGGGCGACTGGTTGAGGCTGTCGAAACCTTGCAGGTCGGCGTTGAGGGGGCCAATGTCCAACGCTACCGGTTCCTTCTGGCTGCGATCTGCCAGGTGCACCAGGTAATTGCGCAACTGCACGTCCTTGAGCAGCACTTGCCAGGGTTTGCTTGGCTCCTTGGCAGCTTTCTCTTCAGGCGTAGGTTCTGCGGCAGCCGGCTCGGCCTTTTCCTTCGGCGTGGCCTTGGCGGGTTGGCTGGCGAACAGCTTCTGCCAGTCGAGCTGGCCGTCTTTTTCCAGCGCCGCCCAGGTTTCGAGTTTTTCGCTGCGGACCTTGCCCACGGTGACCTGCTGTTTAACCAGATCAATGGAAGTTTCGCTAACCGCCAGGCTGGCCAGGCGTGCCAATGGTCGGCCATCCGGTGCCTTGATGGCGAATGGCGCGATGTGTACGGAAGCGTTATCCAGCAGCAGCTCGGTCTGTTTGGCGAGGTTGAGCGTGTAATGCGTATCGAGGTTGAACACGCCGTCTTCCAGCACCAGAGGTACGGCATCGCGCACATAGGGCCAGAACAGCTTCATCTTGCCGTCAGTGACCTTCAGTGTGCCTTCGGAGGCGATCGGCGACAGGCTCAGGGTGCCCTTCCAGTCGATGCGTCCGCCGTTGGGGCCGCTGGCCACCAAGGTCATATCGGCGCTGTCGTTGGGCAGGGTGCTGAGTTTTTTCAGCTCCAGACTCATGTTGTCGTAGAGAAACTCGATCGGCTCGCTGGGACGCAGGTCCTCGAAGTGCAGGTAGCCTTCGACGAGCTTGATGCTGCCAATACGTAGCGGGAACGGGTCGCTGGGCGGCTCTTCGGGTTTGGCTTCGCTGGCCGGTAGTTTGAACAACCCGGTCAGGTTGAGGGTGCCGTCTTTGGCGAACAGCACTTCGTTGCGCGGTTTGTCGAGTTCCACCGCTTCCAGATGCAGGGCTTTGGTCCATAGGCTGTCGAGCGAGGCGTTAGCATAAAGACGCTCGAAACCGACCTGCTCCTTGCCCGGCTCGCCGATCTGCAGGCCCCACAGTGTCAACTCGAGGCTGAAGGGGTTGAGTTCGATCCGTTCGAGGTGGGCCGGCACGGTGGCGTATTGGGCCAACTGCTGGTTGGCGATGCGCAGTGCGACACCGGGAAGAATGAGAAAGCCGAGCAGGCTATACAGGGCTACCAGGGCCACGATTGCGCCAGCGGCGCGAGTCAATCCTTTGTACATGTGTCGCTTCGTCTGTCTAAGCCGGAGTGCTTGGAGTATGGCACGTTAAATCAGTTCCGCAGGGGCGACCTTTTGCGCTCAATCAATGCCCATGCGCCGTTTGGCCCGGTGTGCCGAGCCGTCGCGCATTGCCCAGCGCAGGACCGGCGCGGTGCCGCGCAGGCCCAGGCGGATCAGGTGCTGCTGCAGGGGCCCGTGCTGCAGCCCGAGCATGGCCTGGGCCCAGCCGGGCAGCAAGTCGATACCCGCGTGCAGCATCAGTTTGCCAACCGGCTGTGCCAGGCGGCTGGGGGCAGGGGCGTCGAGCAGGATTCGTATCACCTCATGGCTGCGCGCATCACAGTGCAGCTGCGGGCGTATGTGTTGCAGATAGTCTTCAACTTGCTGGCACGAGCGCGGCACGTCACGGGCACCGAGGCGCTCGGCGATCAGGGCGATTTCGTTGTAATAGGCATCCTGCTCGGCGCGTGACAGGTGTGGGTTGCGGTAACGCAGGTGGGCGGCTAGGAAACTGCTGACCTCCGCTACATGCACCCAGGTCAACAGGTCCGGGTCGCTGGCCGCATAGGGGCGGCCATCTGGTGCCGTGCCGGTGACCTGCAGGTGAATGGTGCGCACTTTGTCGATCAGCCACTCGGCATCGCCGGTGGCGCCGAAGGTGGTGCCGGAAATGAACTGGCTGGTGCGGCGCAAGCGGCCGAGCAGGTCTTCACGAAAATTGGAGTGGTCCCATACACCGGCCAGGGCCAGAGGATGCAACAACTGCAGCATTAGCGCGCTGATGCCACCGACCAGCATGCTCGGGAAGTCGCCATGTACCCGCCAGCTGATGCTGTGTGGGCCGAACAGGCCGGGGTCGCCCTTGGGCGATTCCAGGTCGAGCTGGCCGAGGGCCAGCCCAGTGAGGCTCATGACCTGAGTTTCGATGCGGCGACGAAGGGCTTCCATGGCGACCTGTTGTGCAGGGCGGCCATGGTTGGCGGCCGCCGGTTACTGGTTGAGGCGTTTGTCGATCAGGCCCTGTACCACGCTTGGATCGGCCAGGGTCGAGGTATCGCCCAGGTTTTCCAGCTCGTTGCAGGCGATTTTGCGCAGTATACGCCGCATGATCTTGCCTGAGCGCGTCTTGGGTAGCGCTGGCGCCCACTGAATCAGCTCAGGCTTGGCGAAGCTGCCGATTTCCTTGCTGACCAGGGCCAGCAGCTCGGCCTTGAGTGCGTCATCCGGCGACACGCCATTCATGGTCGTGACGAAGGCGTAGACGCCTTGGCCCTTGAGGTCGTGGGGGTAGCCGACCACCGCGGCTTCCGCCACGCTGTCATGCAGTACCAGTGCGCTTTCTACTTCCGCGGTGCCGATGCGGTGCCCGGAAACGTTGATCACATCGTCGATGCGCCCGGTGATCCAGTAGTCGCCATCGGCATCGCGGCGGGCACCGTCGCCGGTGAAGTAGTAGCCGGGCAGGGGCTTGAAGTAGGTGTCGACCATCCGCTGGTGGTCGCCGTAGACACTGCGTATCTGCCCGGGCCAGCTGGCCTTGATTGCCAGCAGGCCGGCGCCGGGGCCTTCGATCAGTTTGCCTTTTTCATCCAGTAGCACCGGTTGCACGCCGAACATTGGCTGGGTGGCGCAGCCGGGTTTGAGCGACTGCGTGCCGGGCAGTGGGGTGAGCATGATGCCGCCGGTTTCGGTCTGCCACCAGGTATCCACAATCGGGCAGCGCTTCTGCCCGACCTTCTCGAAATACCATTCCCAGGCTTCCGGGTTGATCGGCTCGCCGACGCTGCCCAGCAGGCGCAGGCTTTTGCGCGAGGTGCTCTGCAGCGGCGCAGAGCCCTCGCGCATCAGTGCGCGCAGGGCGGTCGGGGCGGTGTAGAAGATGTTCACCTGGTGCTTGTCCACCACCTGCCAGAAGCGCGAGGTGTCCGGGTAGTTGGGCACGCCTTCGAACATCAGCGAGATTGCGCCATTGGCCAGCGGGCCATAGACGATGTAGCTGTGGCCGGTCACCCAGCCGACGTCGGCGGTGCACCAGAACACCTCGCCGTCACGATAATCGAACACCACCTTGAAGGTCATCGTTGCCTGCAGCAGGTAGCCGCCGGTGGTATGCAACACCCCTTTGGGTTTGCCGGTACTGCCGGAGGTGTAGAGGATGAACAGCGGATCTTCGGCTTCCATCGGCTCAGGAGTGCACTCGTCGCCGGCGGCCTTCGTCGCTTCGTGGTACCAGAGGTCGCGGCCCTCGACCCAGGCCACATCGCCGCCAGTGCGGCGCACCACCAAGACGCTACTGACCGCCGGGCAGTTGGCCAAGGCTTTGTCGACGTTCTGTTTCAGCGGGATGCGTTTGCCACCACGCACGCCTTCATCGGCGGTGATCACGGTGCGGCAGTCGGCATCGAGGATACGGTCTCGCAGGGCATCAGGGGAGAAACCGCCGAACACCACCGAGTGGATGGCGCCGATGCGGGTGCAGGCGAGCATGGCGAAGGCGGCCTCGGGGATCATTGGCATGTAGATGCACACCCGATCGCCTTTCTTCACACCACGCGCTTTCATTGCATTGGCCAGGCGGCAGACCTGACGGTGCAGTTCGCGGTAGGTGATGGCCTTGGAGTCCTTGGGGTCGTCGCCCTCCCACAGCAAGGCCGTTTGCTCGCCGCGCTGGGCCAGATGGCGGTCGATGCAGTTGTAGCTGACATTGAGTTGCGCGCCGTCGAACCAGCGGGCCTTGCCGGTCTTGAGGTCGCATTGCTGTACGCTTGACCAGGGCTTGATCCAGTCCAGGCGTTTGGCTTGTTCTGCCCAGAACGTGTCAGGGTCGTCGACCGACTGGCGGTAGAGGCGGTGGTAGTCGTCGGTGCTGAGGGTGGCAGACTGGCTGACGGCCAGGGCCTGCGGGTAATTGCGGATATCGAACATGGCGGGTGGTCCTGCTCTTTTAAGGGGCGATGGACTGCAACGGCTATTCGATAAGACAGTGTAGCTGGGAGAGGTGTTCAACCTGGGCCGGCCTCTTCGCGGGTAAACCCGCTCCTACGAGGTAATGCATAGTCTCGTAGGAGCGGGTTTACCCGCGAAGAGGCCGGCACAAGCTTCGGATCAACCGCGGTGACGGCCGCGGAAGTAGTTGATCAGGCCCTGGGTGGAACCGTCTTCGGCGCTGTCTTCCAGGCTGCCGACCAGGCGCTGGTAAACGCCCTTGCCCAGTTCCTTGCCCAGCTCAACGCCCCACTGGTCGAACGCGTTGATACCCCATATAACGCTCTGGACGAACACCTTGTGCTCGTACATGGCCACCAGCGCGCCCAGGCGGCGCGGGCTGATGCGCTCGACCACCAACGTGTTGCTCGGGCGGTTACCTGGGATCACCTTGTGCGGGGCCAGCTTTTCGATGTCCGCTTCGTTGAGGCCTTTGCCGCGCAATTCGGCTTCGGCTTCCTCGCGGGTCTTGCCCAGCATCAGCGCCTGGCTCTGCGACAGGCAGTTGGCGTACAGCCACTGGTGGTGGTCGGCCACCGGGTTGAAGCTCACCACCGGCACGATGAAGTCGGCCGGAATCAGCTGGGTGCCCTGGTGCAGCAACTGGTGGTAGGCGTGCTGGCCGTTGCAACCCACGCCGCCCCAGATTACCGGCCCGGTGTCGGTCTTCACCGGGGTACCGTCTTGCAGCACGCTCTTGCCGTTGGATTCCATGTCCAACTGCTGCAGGTGCTTGGTGATGTTGCGCAGGTAGTGGTCGTACGGCAGGATCGCGTGGCTGTTCGCGTCCCAGAAGTTGCCATACCACACGCCCAACAGGGCCAGTAGCACCGGCATGTTCTTGTCGAACGGTGCGGTCTGGAAGTGCTGGTCCATGGTGTAGGCACCGGACAGCAGTTCCTTGAAGTTGGCAGTGCCGATGGCCAGGGCGATCGGCAGGCCGATGGCCGACCACAGTGAGTAGCGCCCACCCACCCAGTCCCACATCGGGAAGATGTTTTCTTCGCGGATACCGAACGCTACAGCAGCGGCCTTGTTGCTGGACACTGCAATGAAGTGGCGGTACAGCTCGGCTTCCGAGCCGCCTTGGGCCAGGTACCAGGTCCGCGCGGCCATGGCGTTTTTCAGCGTCTCGAGGGTGTTGAACGACTTCGACGAGACGATGAACAAGGTGGTTTCGGCGCGCAGGTTGGCCGACAGCTCGTGGAACTCACTGCCGTCGATGTTGGCCAGGTAGTGGCAGCGTACGCCGCGCTGGGCGTAGGGTAGCAGCGCTTCGGACACCAGTTCGGGGCCGAGGAACGAACCGCCAATACCAATGTTGACCACATCGGTGATGGGCTTTTCGCTGTAGCCGCGCCACAGGCCATCGTGAATGCGGCCGACCAGTTCGGTAATCTGGTTGAGCACCTTGTGCACTTCCGGCATGACGTTCACGCCGTTTACATTGAGTTTGTCGCCTACGGGCCGACGCAAGGCGGTGTGCAGCACCGGGCGGCCTTCGGAGGCGTTGATGATCTCACCACCGAACATCGACTTGATGGCGTCCTGCAGGCCCACTTCATTGGCCAGGTTGACCAGCAGATCGCGGCTTTGCTCGGTGATCAGGTTTTTCGAGTAGTCGAGGAACAGGCCGCAAGCGCTAAGGGAAAACTGGTCGAAGCGCTTGGCATCGGCGGCGAAGGCTTCGCGCATGCTGAAGCTTTGCATGGCGTCGCGGTGTTTCTGAAGCGCCTGCCAGGCGGGCAGGGCCGTCACATCGTGGGGTGTACGGTAATACGCCATTGCGCGGGGTTCCCTTGGTGCGTGGTGAGGGCTTGGACACGGCAGTCATTGCCGGGTTCAGGCTGGGATCATTATAGGCAAAGGCCACGCGCTGGGAATGGGTAAGGAAGGGTGATTTTGGGGGGGGCTTTACAAGCAAGTCCGCCCCTACAGCTGAACGTGTAGGAGCGGGTTTACCCGCGAATGGACTGCAAGGCAGCCCAAGGCCATTATGCGGTCTTCTCTTCCACATGCAGGTAAAGGTTGTCGATCAACCGCGTGTTACCCAGGTAAGCCGCCGCAATCACCACCAGGTCTCGATCATCGATCACAGCCGGGCGCAGGCTTACGGCATGGCGTACTTCCAGGTAATCCGGACGGAAACCCGCTGTGCTCAGTTGTGCCTGGCCTTCAGCGACCAGCGCGGCAAAATCCCGCTGGCCACGGCCGATGCCGGCTGCAATGTGCTGCAGCGTGCGGTACAGCGCTGGCGCAGCAGCGCGCTGCTCTGGCGTGAGGTAGCCATTGCGCGATGACAGCGCAAGGCCATCCTCGGCACGCACGGTGGGTTCGCCGATGATCTGGATCGGCATGTTCAGGTCGCGCACCATGGCGCGGATCACCGCCAGCTGCTGATAGTCCTTCTCGCCGAACACGGCAAGGTCTGGCTGGACCATGTTGAACAGTTTGTTCACTACGGTGGCCACGCCCTCGAAGTGCCCAGGCCGGCTGGCGCCGCACAGGCCTTCGGAAAGCTGGGGCACGCTGACGCGGGTTTGCACGCTCATGCCGTCGGGGTACATCTCTTCCACGGTGGGCGCGAACAGCAGGTTGCAGCCGGCCTGCACCAGGCGCTCCTGGTCGGCTGCCAGGGTGCGTGGGTATTTGTCGAGGTCTTCGTTGGCGCCAAATTGCAGCGGGTTGACGAAGATGCTGGCGACCACGAAATCGGCGCGCTGCGCAGCCTTGGATACCAAGGCTGCGTGGCCGCTGTGCAGGTTGCCCATGGTCGGCACGAAGCCGATGCGTTTGCCTTCACCGCGAGCGCGGGCCACTGCCGCGCGCAGTTCGCGGACGGTCTTGACTGTATTCATGCACTGAACCCGTGTTCGCTGCCTGGGAAACTGACTTGCTTGACTGACTCGACGTAAGCGACGAGGGCACTGTGGATATCCGGTTGGCCCTGCATGAAGTTCTTCACGAACTTCGGTACCCGGCCGCTCAGCGACAGGCCGAGCATGTCGTGCAGTACCAGTACCTGGCCATCGGTGGCGCTGCCGGCGCCAATGCCGATTACCGGGATGCCTACGGCGTTGGTGATTTCCGCCGCCAGTTCGCTGGGGACGCATTCGAGCAGCAGCATGGCCGCACCGGCCTGTTCCAGGGCAATGGCGTCGGCGCGCATCTGCCGGGCCTGGGCTTCCTCGCGGCCCTGCACTTTGTAGCCGCCCAGCACGTTGACGGTTTGCGGGGTCAGGCCCATGTGCGCGCACACTGGCACACCACGTTCGGCCAGCAAGCGGATGGTTTCGGCCAGCCAGGCTGCGCCTTCGATCTTGACCATGTGGGCGCCGGCCTGCATCAGTGTGGCGCTGTTGGCAAAGGCCTGCTCCGGCGTGGCGTGGGCCATGAACGGCAGGTCGGTTAGGATCAGCGCGCCGTCGTTGCCGCGTTTGACGCTGGCGGTGTGGTAGGCCATTTCCGCGGTGGTGACCGGCAAGGTGCTGTCGTGGCCCTGCAGGACCATCCCCAGCGAGTCGCCCACCAGCAACACTTCAACGCCGGCCTGGCTGGCAGCCTTGGCGAAGGTCGCGTCGTAGCAGGTCAGCATGGTGATTTTTTCACCCTTGGCCTTGAGGCTGTTAAGGGTGGTAAGGGTTACTTCAGGCATGTAGGAAATTCCTCGTTCAGGCGCTGTAAAAAACGACTGCATTCAACGCGTGTAGTCATCTTCCGGAGCGGCACATCATCGCGCGTGATGTTCGGGCACAGGTCCGTCCGGGCCTAAATACGGGTATGCGGCACTTTGGTGCCACACGGGACGCCTATAGTCGTGAGCGAGGTGTGGGAAGTCAATCACCCTGTTACCGCATTGTTACGATCAGGGTGTTACTGGCGTTACCGAGGTGGCAATGCAGGTTGGAACGCCCGGTTTACAGGCGTTCCAGGCCGACGAACGGGCATTCGTCGAGCAGTTGCGCGAGGGCGCGGCCGTCGGCCAGGCGGAAATCGCCTGGTACCAGTTCGGCCAACGGATACAGCACGAAGGGGCGGGCATGCATATGGTAATGCGGCACTTTCAGGCGTGGCTGGTCGAGCACCTGGTCACCAAACAGCAGGATGTCCAAATCCAGCGTACGTGGGCCCCAGCGCTCCTTGCGCACGCGCCCCTGGTCGTTTTCGATGGCCTGCAGCGCATCGAGCAATGCCAGTGGCGCCAGGGCGGTGTCCAAGGCGGCGACAGCATTGGTGTAGCGCGGTTGGCCGGGCAGCAGCGAATCGCTGGTGTACAGGGCCGAGGCAGCTACCAGGCGCGTGGCTTCGACCTGGTCAAGCGCGTGCAAGGCGCTACGCAACTGCTCGGCAGGTGCGTCCAGGTTGCTGCCCAGACCTACGTAGGCACGAATGGTCACTCGAACGCCTCGTCACCACCGCGCTTGCGTTTGCTGCCGCTGCGCTTGCGCTTGCGCGGGCCGGCGCTTTCGTCACGGCTGCCAAGCTCGCGGATCATCTCGCGGCGCTCGCTGTCGTTTGCGTCCTGGTAATCGGTCCACCACTGGCCCAGGTCGTCGGTTTCTTCCCCGGCGCTTTCACGCAGCAGCAGGAAGTCGTAACCGGCGCGGAAACGCGGGTTGTCCAGCAGCATGTCGGCGCGTTTGCCGCTGCGGCGCGGCAGGCGCTCCTGCATGTCCCAGATTTCGCGGATCGGCAGAGTGAAACGCTTGGGGATGGCAATGCGCGCGCACTGCTCGGCGATCAGGTCGTGGGCCGCACCGTTCATGGCCGGAATCGGCGGTACGCCCTGGTTTTGCAGGTGCAGCACGCGGGCCGGCAGAGCTGGCCAGAGCAGAGCCGCAAACAGGAAGGCTGGTGTCACCGGCTTGCCCTGCTTCACGCGCAGGTCGGTGTTGTTCAGCGCCTGGCTGATCAGCGTGTGGGTGTAGGTCGGCCGCTCGTCCAGCGCTTGGGCACTGGCCGGGAACAGCGGTTCGAACAACTCCAGATCGACCAGCATTTCGAAGGCCATGGCACCTTGGCCGCTGAGGAACAGCTTGAGGCATTCCTCGAACAGGCGTGCGGGTGGAATCTCGCGCAGCATCGGGGCCAGACCGCGGATCGGCAGGAAGGTGTGCTTTTCGATGCCAAAGTCGAGCTTGGCAGCAAAACGCACCGCGCGCAGCATGCGCACCGGGTCTTCCTGGTAGCGGTGGGTCGGGTCCCCGATCAGCCGCAGCAGGCGATTGCGCACGTCGTGCACACCGTTGGCGTAATCGAGAATGCGTTCGCTGACCGGATCGTAGTACAGGGCGTTGATGGTGAAGTCGCGGCGTTGCGCGTCCTCTTCCAGGGTGCCGTACACGTTGTCTCGCAGAATGCGACCACTGGCGTTATGCGACGAACGGTGGGCATCGCCCTGGTCGTCCTCGGAGTGGTGGGCGCGGAAGGTGGCGACTTCAATGATCTCACGGCCGAAATGCACGTGGACCAATTTGAAGCGGCGACCAATGATGCGGGCGTTGCGGAACTCGGCACGGACCTGTTCGGGGGTGGCACTGGTGGCCACGTCGAAGTCCTTCGGCGTGATGCCCAGCATCAGGTCGCGGACACAGCCACCGACCAGGTAAGCCTGGTAGCCGGCGCTTTGCAGGCGCTCCACGATGTTAACCGCATGACGGCTGAACTGGTGGCGCTGCAGCGAGTGCTGGCTCTTGTTTATCACCTCGGGCGTGGTGCGCCTGTGGTGCGGGCCCGGTACGGGCGGGCGGAAAGACTGGAACAGCTTCTTCAGCATGGGATGCACTGTGTGAAGGAATGTTCGGCCAAGAATAGGAGAATGGCCGCATGATGGGCGGGGATTCTAGCATTTACTCGGGGAATGGTGTAGGCGGGTAGCAGGATGCCTGCCAGAAGGGTAGAAATGACAAGGGGAGCCTAAGCTCCCCAAGAAGTCATTGCGTGCTCTTATTGTTTTTTTGCTGGGCTTTTTGTTTTTGTTGAGTGCCCTGTCCACAAATCTCGAAGCTTGTGAACGACCCCCAAACCGGGGGTAAAGAGCAAACGGATTGCTTTGGCCGCTGATCACACGTTGATCTGTCGATCCAACCAGTTCAGGCGCTGCTTTTTAGTGCAGTTTTTGTTGTTCTCTGCCTGGTTGTGGGGCAAGCCCCAAACACGCATCCTCTCCAAAAGAATCAGTTAGCTGCGCCTCCGCCGTCTTGTTTTTATTGTGCGTGAGCCGTTTCGTCTTGTTCTTATTATGAGTTGCAGTGCTTGTTATTGTTCTTGTACCAAACATATAGCAGGTGCCGTGCCAACTTTTCAAAACTCAGTAAAATCAAGGGCTTGAGCGGGTTCTGCAATTTTCGGCAGGTCGAAAATGTCGGTATTTCGTTACCGTACGCCTCGGGGGCTGTTACGGCGGAAAGCTTGGGTAACAGATTTTTACGGGAGGTGATGTGTTACCTGGGGTGTTCCCAGGCCAGATGTGTTCGCGACACCCCGTTCAGCGCCTGTGCCATTGGCGCGCATACCCCTCGGTGCACGACAGGATATTGAAGGGGACACACAAGGGGCCGCGCGCCATGGCTCAGGATTGATTGGCCCGAAACAGATGTAGGAGCGAGCTTCGCTCGCGATGCGCCGCGTGGGCGGCGCTCGATCCCACAGGCGCCGCACTTGCTGCGGCGAACACTGGGCAGGTTGAATTACTCGCTGGTAGCGTTGCTCTTGCGCCGTGGTATGCCCAGGCGTTGGCGGCGTTCCCACAGGCACTTGCGGCTGACGCCGAGCTTGCGTGCCAGCTCGGTCTCGGTCATGTGGTCCTGGTGCTCAAGCACGAAGTGCTGGAAGTAGTCTTCCAGCGACAGGTCCTCGGTCGGCTCGTGGCTTGCATTGGCCGCGCCGGCCACCACCAGGGCATTGTCGAGGAGGTCGTCCTCTTCCAGGTCACTCAGCTCGATGTCGATGCCCAGCAGCTCGGCGGAAATTTCTGCGCTCTCGCTGAGGATCACCGCGCGCTCCACGGCGTTTTCCAGTTCACGCACGTTACCGGGCCAGCTGTAGTGACGAATGGCTTGCTCGGCCTCGGCCGAGAAGTGCAAGTCGTCGCGGCCGATGCGAGCGCTCTGGCGGGCGAGGAAGACGCTGGCGATCTCGTTGACGTCGCTGCCACGCTCGCGCAGTGCTGGCAGCTTCAGGGCGATCACGTGCAGGCGGTAATACAAGTCTTCACGGAACTGGCCGGCCTTGGCCAGGTTTTTCAGGTCGCGGTGGGTCGCGGCGATCAGGCGCACATCGACCTTTTGCGACTGCACCGAACCTACCCGGCGTATTTCGCCTTCCTGCAGCACACGCAGCAGGCGAGCCTGGGCTTCCAGCGGCAGTTCGCCAATCTCATCGAGGAACAGCGTACCGCCATCGGCGGCCTCCACCAAGCCGGCGCGCCCGGCGCTGGCGCCAGTGAACGCGCCTTTTTCGTGGCCGAACAGTTCAGATTCGATCAGCGTTTCGGGGATGGCCGCGCAGTTCACCGAGATCATCGGTGCCTTGGCCCGGCGAGACAGGTTGTGCAGGGCGCGGGCCACCAGCTCTTTACCGGTGCCCGACTCGCCCTGGATCAGCACATTGGAGTCGGTAGGGGCGACTTTGCGGATCTTGCTGTACATGTCCTGCATGGGCTGGCACGAGCCGATGATGCCGATTTCGCCATTGGCCGTTGCCGCGCTGCCTTTGTCGGAGGCTGCAACCTTGCCATTGCTGGCGCGTGGCTCGGCAGGCGGTGCAGCAGCCGGGGCGTTCTGCCGGTCACGCAGAATACGCGCCACTGCCTGCAGCATCTCGTCATGGTCGAAGGGCTTGGCGATGTAGTCCACCGCGCCCATTTTCATCGAGTCCACCGCTGAGCGCAGGCTGGCGTAACTGGTCATGATCAGCACCGGGGTGCCCTGGCCGAGCTTGATCAACTCGGTGCCGGGCGCACCTGGCAGGCGCAGGTCGCTGACGATGAGGTCGAAAGTGGCAATGCTGAAGCGTTCCTGGGCTTCCTGCACCGAGCCGGCCTCGCTGACCTGGTACTGGTTCCGCTCAAGTAGACGACGCAGGGCCGAGCGGATGATGGTTTCGTCTTCGACGATCAGAATGTGCGGCATTGATTCAATTCTCTCGACGGTCTCGAATTTCAGGGGACGTCGCTACGACATGCCGGGGCAGGGTCACGCGGATCCGGGTGCCTCGTTGCCGTTCGATATCGGCCGGGCTGTCGATGGTGATTTGCCCATAATGCTCTTCCACGATGGAATAGACCAGAGCGAGCCCCAGTCCGGTTCCTTCGCCCGGGTCCTTGGTGGTGAAGAAGGGCTCGAACAGGCGGTCCATGATGTTCTTCGGAATCCCGCTGCCTTCGTCTTCGACGATCAGGTCGACGGTGTGCTCGCTAACCTCACTGCGCACACGCACGGCGCTGCCGGGCGGCGAGGCATCGCGGGCGTTGGAGAGCAGGTTGATCAGCACCTGGGCCAGGCGCTGCGGGTCACCTTCGGCCCAATGGTCCGGGTCGCAAAGGTTGAAGAACTGTACTTCGAAATTGCGCCGGTTCAACGCCAGCAGACCGATGGCATCTTGTGCCACTTCGGCCAGGCACACGGGCTCCTCGCTGTTCTGGTGGCTGCCGCCGGCATGGGCGAAGCTCATCAGCGACTGGACGATGCGCGATACGCGCTTGGTCTGGTCGAGGATCTGGCTGGACAACTCGATGATTTCGCCATCGTCTTCGCGTTCCTCGCGCAGGTTTTGCGCCAGGCAGGCGATGCCGGTGATCGGGTTGCCGATCTCGTGGGCCACGCCGGCGGCCAGGCGGCCGATACTGGCCAGGCGCTCGGAGTGCACCAGCTTGTCTTCCAGTGCCTGGGTTTCGGTAAGGTCTTCCACCAGCAGTACCAACCCGCTGTTACCGGGGGCCAGTGGCTCGTCGATGGCTGCCTTGTGCAGGTTCAGCCAGCGCGGCTGGCCGTCCAGGGCCAAGCGCTGCTTGTGCAGGTGCTCGTCGGGCACGTTGATGAAGCCTTGCAGCAGGCCGCGCCAAGGCTCGTCGATGGTGACCAGGCGCGAGCCGACCACATGCTTGGCGGCGATGCCGGTGAGCTCTTCCATGGCCTTGTTCCACATCAGGATTTCCTGGTCCTTGGCCAGCGAGCAGACGCCCATGGGCAACTCCTGCAGGGTCTGGCGATGGTAGCGGCGCAGGGCATCGAGTTCGGCGGCCAGCCCGGTCAGGCGCGAGTGGTAGTCCTCCAGGCGGCTTTCGATGAAGTGAATGTCTTCGGTCACGTAGTTTTCGTTGCCGGACTTGTACGGCAGGAAAGTCTCGACCATGTCCTGGGCCACGCTCGGCCCCATCAGGCCGGACAGGTTGGCCTCGATGCGGTCGCGCAGGCGGCGCAGGGCATAGGGGCGGCGTTCGTCGAACGGCAGGTAGAGGTCGCGCAGTGCTTGCTCGACTTCCTTTTGCGCGGCCTTGGCGCCCAGCGGCTTGGCCAGTTGGGTGGCGAATTCCTGCGGCGAGGCGGCGTGCAGTTCGCGGCGCTGCGGGCGGCGCACGTTATCCACTGCGCAGGCTTCGGCCGCGCTGACCTCTTCGTTGCTGGCGTTGGTGAACAGCGAGATCAGGGTGAACAGCAGCACGTTGGCCGCCAGCGAGGCGATGGCTGCCATGTGCCAGCTGGTATCGTCCAGCACATAGATCATGTCCAGCAGCGGGATGTAGAAGCCCTGCAAGTTGCCGAGAAGCGGCAGCAGCATGGTCACCATCCACACCAGGGTGCCGGCCAGCAGCCCGGCGATGAAACCGCGGCGGTTGGCGGTTGGCCAGTAGAGCACCGACAGCACCCCAGGCAGGAACTGCAAGGTGGCGACGAACGCAACGATGCCCAGGTTGGCCAGGCTCTGATGGTAGTTCTGGCTCAGGTAGAACATGAAGCCGGCGGTGATGATGGCGACGATCAGTGCACGGCGGGTCCACTTCAGCCACCGGTAGATGTTGCCTTCGGCCGGGGGCTGATAAAGCGGCAGCACCAGGTGGTTCAGGGCCATGCCCGACAGCGCCAGAGTGGTGACGATGATCAGGCCGCTGGCTGCCGACAGGCCGCCAATGTAGGCCAGCAGTGCCAACGCCTGGTTGTTGGCGGCGATGCCCAGGCCCAGGGTGAAGTACTCGGGGTTGGTGCTGGCGCCCAGGCGCAGGCCGGCCCACAGCACCAGCGGCACGGCAAGACTCATCAGCAGCAGGAACAGCGGCAGGCCCCAGCTGGCGCTGACCAGCGAGCGCGGATTGAGGTTTTCGGTAAAGGCCATGTGGTACATGTGCGGCATAACGATGGCCGAGGCGAAGAACACCAGCAGCAGGGTGCGCCATGGGCCTTCCTGGAGGGGGGTGTGCAGGGCGGCGAGGGCGGTCTGGTTCTGCAACAGCCAGACTTCCAGCTCGTGCGGGCCGCCGAATACGCCATACAAGGCATACAGGCCAATACCGCCCAGGGCCAGCAGTTTGATCACCGACTCGAAGGCGATGGCGAATACCAACCCCTCATGCTTTTCGCGCGTGGCGATGTGCCGCGAGCCGAAGAAGATGGTGAACAGAATGATCAGCGTGCAAAAGGCAAAGGCCACCCGGGCCTTGACCGGTTCACCGGTAAGGATGCTGATTGAGTCGGCCACCGCCTGGATCTGCAGGGCCAGCAACGGCAGCACGCCAATCAGCATGATGATGGTGGTCAAGGCCCCGGCCCACGTGCTGCGGAAGCGGAAGGCCAGCAGGTCGGCCAGCGATGACAGCTGGTAGGTGCGGGTGATCTTGAGGATCGGGTAGAGCAGCACCGGCGCCAGCAGGAATGCGCCAGACACCCCCAGGTAACAGGCAAGGAAGCCGTAACCATACTGGTAGGCCAGGCCAACCGAGCCATAAAAGGCCCAGGCACTGGCGTAAACGCCCAGCGACAGGGTGTAGGTAAGTGGGTGGCGAATGATCGAACGCGGGATCAGCCCACGCTCGCTGATCCAGGCCACGCCGAACAGCACCATGAGGTACCCGGCGCTGATCAGGATCATCTGGGTCAGGCTAAAGCTCATCGGCATCTCGTTGGCTCTGCAGGATGAAGGTGACGACGATCAGGATCAGCCAGAGCAGGTAGGGGCGGTACCAGGCTCCGGTCGGTTCGATCCACCAGTCCATGATGGCCGGGGAGAACAGGTAGATCCCCACGACCAGAAGCAGGACCAAACGATAGATGTACATGCTGGCCTCGATGGTTGGGCGCTGCGGGCTTGAACTTATTATTGGCGCAAATGGCAGGGGGGATGCTAGCGGGAATCCACAGCGTTCGCCAAGGGTTTGAATTTACTGGGCTTTTGTTTTTGAGAGGAGGAATGAATGTGCCGGCCTCTTCGCGGGTGAACCCGCTCCTACAGGTAAAGCGTTGCCTCTAGGTTTATTGAGCACCCTGTGGGAGCGGGCGCGCCCGCGAAGAGGCCGGTAAAGGTTCAGCGCAAATCAGCCTCCGGCACCGTGGTCCGCTGCGCGATCGCTTCTGGCCGCCACTGCGTGCGCGCGACTGCCAGCACCTCTGCCGGTGTCGCCAACAGCAGTTCCGGGTCCGTCTCCTGCCCCAGCGCCCGCAATGCCCGCAGCAGCAGGGGGGTAGCATGCTCCGCCTGCAATGGTGGTGAACGGTACGACTTGCCCAGCTTGTGCCCATCCGGCTGCACGATCAGCGGAATATGCAGGTAGCGCGGCTGTGAGAAGCCCAGCAGTTCCTGCAGGTACAGCTGGCGCGGGGTGTTGTCGAGCAGGTCGGCGCCACGCACGATGTCGGTAACACCCTGCCAGGCATCGTCCAGCACGACGGCCAGCTGGTAGGCGTACAACCCGTCACGACGCTGGATGACGAAATCGCCCACCTCACGCCCCAGGTGTTGCTGGTATTCACCCTGCACACGATCGGTAAAGCGGTAGATCAGCTCCGGCACCCGCAAACGGATGGCCGCCCCTTCACGGGCATGCCCGGCGTTACGGCAAAAGCCCGGGTAGATGCCGTTGTAGCTTTCCAGCTGCTTGCGCGAGCAGGTGCATGCATACGCCAGGCCCATGTTGAACAGGCGGTCTACCACGGCAGCATAGGCATCGTGGCGCTGGCTCTGGAATACCACTTCACCATCCCATTGCAGGCCATAACGTTCCAGCGTCTGGAGGATGGCATCGCGGGCGCCGGGCATTTCCCGGGGCGGGTCGGTGTCTTCCATGCGCAGCAGCCAGCGGCCGTTGACGGCGCGGGCATCGAGCCAGGAGGCGAGGGCGGCGACCAGCGAGCCGAAGTGCAGGAAGCCGCTGGGGGTGGGGGCGAAGCGCCCGATGTAGCTGGAGTCGGTCATGGTCAGGCTGGGCATATAAATGAAACGGGGCGCATGATGCGCCCCGTTCAGGTGGAAGAAAGATCAGCCTTTGCCGACCGTTTTTTCCTTTTTCTCGGCAATTTCCTTGCAGTCGAAGCACAGGTCGGCGGTTGGGCGGGCTTCCAGGCGGCGCAAGCCGATCTCGATGCCGCACGACTCGCACCAGCCGTACTCTTCGTCCTGAATCTTCTGCAGGGTTTTATCGATTTTCTTGATCAGCTTGCGCTCGCGGTCGCGGTTGCGCAGTTCGAGGGCGAATTCCTCTTCCTGGGATGCCCGGTCTGCGGGATCTGCGAAGTTGGCTGCCTCTTCTTTCATATGGTCAACGGTCTTGTCGACGCCGACCATCAGCTCTTGCTTCCAGCCAGTGAGGATCTTGGTGAAGTGCTTGCGCATGGGCTCACCCATGTACTCCTCACCCTTGGTCTCCTGATAGGGTGCAACCCCATAAAGATTCTGGTTGGCTTTTTGCTTTTCTAGGGTGGACATGAATAGACCGCCTCTCACTCATCTGATCCAATGCGCAGGATGCTCCATCTCCGGCGACCGCCGGCCCTGCGACTGCGAGCCGCCGAACTTACCAGATAGATCGGGGGTGCGCTACCCCGCCCGATCCTGCTAATTGACACTGGCCTGAGCGGTACGTTCGGTGGTGTGCAGAGGTAGAATCTCCAGTTTAGACCCAATTGAGAGAAGGTCATGGCCCAACCCTACAGTGCGCGCAGCCGCGCCATCGAACCTTTCCACGTCATGGCGCTGCTGGCCCGTGCCAACGAGCTGCAGGCGGCCGGGCACGACGTGATCCACCTGGAAATCGGTGAGCCGGACTTCACCACGGCTGCACCCATCGTTGCCGCCGGCCAGGCCGCGCTGGCCGACGGGCACACTCGCTACACCGCCGCACGCGGTCTGCCGGCACTGCGTGAGGCAATTGCCGGCTTTTATGGGCAGCGCTATGGCCTGAATATCGACCCGGAGCGCATCCTTATTACCCCGGGTGGCTCCGGCGCGCTGCTGCTGGCCAGCAGCCTGCTGGTGGACCCGGGCAAGCACTGGCTGCTGGCCGATCCGGGTTACCCGTGCAATCGCCACTTCCTGCGCCTGGTCGAGGGCGGGGCCCAATTGGTACCGGTGGGCCCGGACGTGAACTACCAACTGACTGCCGACCTGGTTGAGCGCTACTGGGACAAGGACACCGTCGGCGCCCTGGTCGCTTCGCCGGCTAACCCTACTGGAACCGTGCTGGGGCGCGAAGCGTTGGCCTGCCTGGCCAAATCCACCCATGAGCGGCATGGTCATCTGGTGGTGGACGAGATCTACCACGGCCTCACCTACGGCATGGACGCGCCAAGCGTGCTGGAAGTCGACGACTCGGCCTTTGTCCTGAATAGTTTTTCCAAGTATTTCGGCATGACCGGTTGGCGCCTTGGCTGGCTGGTGGCCCCGCCCGGTGCGGTGGCCGACCTGGAGAAACTGGCGCAGAACCTGTACATCAGTGCGCCGAGCATGGCCCAGCATGCCGCGCTGGCCTGTTTCCAGCCCGAGGCGCTGGCCATTTTCGAAGAGCGCCGCGCCGAGTTCGCCCGCCGTCGCGACTACCTGCTGCCTGCCCTGCGTGAACTGGGTTTCCGCATTGCCGTCGAGCCGCAAGGCGCGTTCTACCTGTATGCCGATATCAGCGCTTTTGGCGGTGACGCATTCGCATTCTGCCGACACTTCCTGGAAACCGAGCACGTGGCGTTCACGCCGGGCCTGGACTTTGGTCGCCACCTGGCCGGGCACCATGTGCGCTTCGCTTATACCCAGAGCCTGCCACGCCTGGAAGAAGCGGTGCAGCGTATTGCCCATGGCCTGCAGAGCTGGCAAGGCTGATGCGTTTCTCTCCGTCACTCGAGCAGGGCCGCCTGCTGCGTCGCTACAAGCGCTTTCTGGCCGATATCGAACTGGCCAGCGGCGAGCAGATGACTATCCACTGCCCGAATACCGGCTCCATGCTCAACTGCATGCGTGAAGGTGGGCAGGTGTGGTTCAGCCGCTCCAACGACCCCAAGCGCAAGCTGCCAGGGACCTGGGAAATCAGCGAAACCCCTCAGGGGCGGTTGGCTTGCGTGAATACCGGGCGAGCCAATGCGTTGGTCGAAGAGGCCCTGCGCGCCGGCACTATCACTGAACTGGCTGGTTTCACTGCACTCAAGCGCGAAGTGGCCTATGGCGAGGAAGGCAGCCGTATCGACTTTCGGCTGGAGTTCGAGGGTGCTCCGGCCTATGTCGAGGTCAAGAGTGTGACGCTGGGCTACCCCGACACTGCAGTTGCGGCCTTCCCTGATGCGGTGACTCAGCGCGGTGCGAAACACCTGCGCGAGCTGGCAACGCTGGCCCGGCAAGGCGTGCGGGCCGTGCAGCTGTATTGCGTGAACCTGACCGGTATCGACGCTGTGCGCCCGGCCGAGGAAATCGATATGGCCTACGCCCAGGCGCTGCGCGCTGCAGTAGCGGACGGGGTGGAGGTGCTGGCCTATGGCACCCGCCTGGACGCCGAAGGTATCGTCATCGATCGCCGCTTGCCGGTACTGCTTACCCCTTGAACCAGATGCCCAGGCTGTCTTCGTGGCAGCCAAGGGGCTGCAGCTGCTCACCTTCGCAGGGGCCCGCCACGCATTCGCCGCTTTCTATCAGGAACAGCGCACCATGATGGGCGCAGTGGATGAGGCTGGCGCTGTCATCCAGAAACGCGTCCTCTGCCCAGTTCAGCGGGATGTCCCGGTGCGGGCAGCGGTTGCGGTACAGGTACACCTGGCCTTGGCGGCGTACGCCGAACAATTCGAGGCCGTCTACGCTGAAGGCGCGGCTTTGGCCCTCGGCCAGGCCGAGGGATGTACAAAGGAAGTGCATGGCAAGGAGGGCTCGTGGAACATGTGTTGGCTTGACGCTTCAATGCGAATAATTATCAAATTGATCGCATTCGCTGCGCCCGGCTGTCTATGGTGCGCAGTTCCGCCGCTCGCCACAAGGCGTGTAGCCGTCTTCATAAGGAACCCGATGATGCGCCGTCCAGCTGCTTTCCTCGCTTTGTGTGCAAGCCTTGTGCTCTCTACCCAAGCCTTGGCAGCCGAGCTGCCGCAACGCTGGGTCAGCGCTGGTGGCGCCTTGAGCGAGTGGATAACCGCATTGGGGGGTGAAGCGCGCCTGGTCGGTGTGGACACTACCAGCCAGCACCCGGCCTCGTTGAAATCGTTGCCCAGTGTGGGTTATCAGCGACAGCTGTCGGCCGAAGGCATTCTCAGTCTGCGCCCGGATGTGCTGGTGGGCACCGAGGAAATGGGGCCGCCACCGGTACTGGCGCAAATCCGCAAGGCTGGCGTGCGGGTCGAGTTGTTCTCCAGCAAGGCCGAGCTGCCGGCGGTAGATGAAAACCTCAGGCACCTGGGGAAGTTGCTCGGCGCAGAGCAGCAAGCGTCCACGCTTGCAGCGGACTACCGGCAGCGGCTCGATGCGTTGCATGCCAACGTCAAGCTGGCCCAGGCCGGGCAGCAGGCTCCTGGGGTGTTGCTGCTGGTCGGTCATGCCGGGGCCAAGCCGCTGATTGCCGGGCAAGGCACTGCCGGTGACTGGCTGCTGGGCCAGGCGGGTGGGCGAAACCTGGCCGCGCACCAAGGCTACAAGAACTTCTCCAACGAAGCCTTGGCGGCGCTTGACCCGGATGTGATCGTTTTTTCCGACCGGGCGCTGGCCGATGAGCAGGCCTTGCAGGCGCTGTTGAAAGAAAACCCCGCGCTGGCTGCCTCGCGGGCCGTGCGTGAGAAACGCCTGGTCTCACTGGACCCGACGCTTTTGGTCGGCGGGCTCGGGCCTCGGCTACCGGCGACCTTGCAGTCGCTGGCAGCCACCTTCTACCCGGCTGCTCAGGCCAGCTTCGCACAATGAAACAACGGGTCCAGTCACGTACGCTGTTCATTAGCCTGAGCCTGTTGTGCCTGTTGGCGATCTGGCTGTCACTGGCGCTGGGGCCAGTCAGCCTGCCAATGCTCGATACGCTGCGCGCTGGGCTGCGTCTTTTGGGATTGCCTGTTTCCGAAGATGGCCTGCAGCAGGCCGAGATGATCCTTGGCCAGATCCGCTTGCCGCGCACCCTGTTGGGGTTGGCGGTGGGCGCGGTGCTGGCTCTGTCCGGGGTGGCCATGCAGGGGCTGTTCCGCAACCCGCTGGCCGACCCCGGGCTGGTAGGCGTTGCCGCCGGTGCCGCAGTGGGGGCAGCGGTTGCCATAGTTGGCGGCGCCTGGTTTGGTGGCATGCCGGATGCCTTCGCGCCTTATCTGCTGTCGTTCTGCGCTTTTGTCGGCGGGCTTGGGGTCACTGCGCTGGTCTACCGCCTGGGGCGCCGCGATGGCCAGACCAACGTTGCCACGATGCTGCTGGCTGGCGTGGCCATGACCGCGCTGGGTGGTGCGGTCGTGGGGCTGTTCTCTTACTTGGCCGATGATGCCACCTTGCGCACGCTGACATTCTGGAACCTTGGCAGCCTCAATGGCGCCAGCTATGAGCGGCTGTGGCCATTGTTGCTGGTGGCGGTAGCGGTAGCGGTGTGGCTGCCACGCCGGGCCAAGGCGCTGAATGCCCTGTTGCTGGGGGAGTCGGAGGCGCGTCACCTGGGCGTTGACGTGGAGCGGCTCAAGCGTGAGCTGGTGTTCTGCACGGCGCTGGGGGTTGGGGCGGCAGTGGCTGCAGCCGGGTTGATCGGCTTCATCGGCCTGGTAGTGCCGCACCTGGTACGCCTGCTGGCCGGGCCCGATCACCGTGTAGTGCTGCCAGCCTCGCTGCTGGCCGGCGGTGTGCTGATGTTGTTCGCCGACCTGGCGGCGCGCCTGCTGCTGGCGCCTGCCGAGCTGCCGATTGGTATCGTCACGGCCTTCATTGGTGCGCCGTTCTTCCTGTTCCTGCTGATGCGAGGACGCGGCTGATGTTGCAAGTAGAGGGCCTGTATCTGCGCAGGGGTAGCAATGAGGTGCTGCACGACATCCATCTGCAGTTGCATCCGGGGCAGGTCGTGGGGGTGCTCGGCCCCAACGGCGCCGGCAAGAGCAGCCTGCTGAGTGTGCTGTGCGGTGAACTGGCGCCCGGCCGCGGGCGGGTGACGCTGCAGGGCCGCCCCCTGGCCGATTGGGCCGGGCAGGAACGGGCAAGGCGCCTGGCAGTGTTGCCACAGGTGTCCAGCCTGGGTTTCTCGTTTCGGGTCGAGGAAGTGGTGGGTATGGGGCGCATGCCTCATGGCACCGGGCAGCGGCGTGATGCGGAAATTGTCGAGGCGGCGTTGCAGGCGGCAGATGCCTGGCACCTGGTGGGGCGCAGTTACCTGGCGCTTTCCGGTGGCGAGCGGCAACGGGTGCACCTGGCCCGCGTGCTGGCGCAGCTATGGCCGGGCGAGGAGGGGGCCACGTTGCTGCTCGACGAACCGACCTCGATGCTCGACCCGCTGCATCAGCACACCACCTTGGAAGCCGTACGTCGCTTTGCCGACTGCGGTGCGGCAGTGTTGGTCATCCTGCATGACCTGAACCTGGCAGCGCGTTACTGTGACCGTATCCTGTTGCTGGAGCAGGGGCGTTGCCACGCGTTTGCCACGCCCGAAGCGGTACTGACCCCAGCGGCACTGAAGGCGGTGTACGGTATCGACGTACTGGTGCAAGCGCACCCCGAGCGCGGGCATCCGCTGATCATCACCCGCTGATTCTTAAGCCATGTACGGCCTGTGTGGAAGCGGCCTTGTCTCGCTACAGATCCGCCCCCCTGCGCAGGCCATTCAAATAGTGGATGACATGGAGTAACTGCCGATGCGACACCCGCTGCTGTCCGGTTTCTCGCTGTGCCTGGTACTGGCGCTAGGCGGCTGTCAGGCCAGCCTGCCCCCGTTGCCCGCCTGGCAGAGCAGTGAAGGTCGCACGCACGCCGAGCAGGGGAAGATTGTCGATCTGTCCAATGAGCAGGTCATAAGCCCCGAAAAGCTGGTGCATCGCCTGGCTGTCGCACCCCGCGTGCTTGTCGGCGAGAAGCACGACAACCCTGACCATCACGCGCTGCAGCTATGGCTGCTGCGCGCTCTTCAAAGCCAGCGCACTCAGGGCAGCCTGTTGCTGGAAATGCTGCAGCCCGAACAGCAGTCACGGGTGGACAAGCTGGTGGGGCAGCCGTTGCCGGAAGACTTGCCCAAGGCGCTGGCCTGGCAGGAGGGCTGGGATTGGCAGTTGTACGGGCCGATTGTCACCGAAGCCTTGCAGCATCGGGTGACGTTGCTGGCAGCCAACATTTCGCCCGCCGAGATGCGTCAAGCCTATCGACAACCGGCTCCGGTGCAGGGCGAAAAGTCCAATGCACCCGCAGTAAAGGCTGCCTTGCTGGAACAGGTGCGCGCCGGGCATTGCGGGATGCTGCCGGAAAGCCAGTTACCGGCGATGCTGGCCGTTCAGCAGCAGCGCGACCGGCGCATGGCCGAGCGCTTGCTGGCGGCGCCGCAACCGGCACTGCTGTTTGCCGGGGCTTACCATGTACGCAAGGACCTGGGCATACCCTTGCATCTGGCTGACCTGGGGGCGTCGGACGAGAGCAAGGTATTGCTGCTGGCTGAGGTGGGCGAGCGAGTCGAGCCTGGCGAGGCTGACTATGTGTGGTACACGGCAGCGATGCCGGAGCAGGATTACTGTGCGCAATTGCGGCGTTGAACCTTGAAAAGCACAGGCAAAAAAAGACCCGGCAAACTGCCGGGTCAATAACCGTGATTAGCCTGATGAGGAGATAATCTGAGAGTCCGAACCAGGGGCTCTTAGCTTATCCAACCAGTCTCGCGACCAGTTGCGATAATCATAACAATTCTCATTTAGCCGTCAATCCCTTTACCCCGATTATTTTGGTTTTTTTTGCGCAGGGTTTTTCGCGTCCAATTGTTGGTTGAGTGCTTCCTTGCGTTCGAGCGGCAAATCGTTCCAGTGCATGTCCAGCAGGGCGCCTTCAATGGCATACAACAGCACCTTCGATGCACGGAACCCTCGTGTTTTCACGGCCTGGTACGCACCCACCGCGCCCAGGCGGCGCAAATCCGATGCACTGTGGATGCCAGCTGCATGCAGCCACTGCGCAGAAGTCTTGCCAAGGTTCTTCAGATGCTGCAATTCATCGTTCATCGAGCCTCCTTGCGATGGCTGAACGGGAATGGGGGGATAAATCGCGAGCAGGTCTGAGAGGAGTGTAGCGGGGGTTGGGAAATATGCGGCTTTTTGCCATCGGAGGGTGAGCGGCCTGTGCCTGCCCCTTCGGGGGTAGGCACAGGAAGATGACGAACTTACAGGCCAGGCAACCGCTGGCGAATCTGCTCGATCACCTGGTCCATGCTGCCAGCAGCCTGGGTATCGACGCGGGTGCTGTGCACCAGCTCCTGCGCATCCAGCGCCTCACGGCTGGCCTGCTGGGCCTTGATTACCTCCAGCGTGGCATCCGAGGGGTCGCTGTTTTCGGCCTGGCGCTGCTCCAGCCAACTGGCGATGACCGCCTCCGGCGCGTGGCAGTCGAGGATGAGGAACGGCACTCCGGTCTGGCTGGCAACGTCTGCCGCAGCCTGGCGCTGCTCACGCTTGAGGTAGGTGGCGTCCAGCACCACCGGGAAGCCGGCGCGCAGCACGGTCGCTGCCACCTCGTGCAGGCGCTGATAGGTCGCTGCGCTGGCCTCCTGGTCGTATATGCCCGTACTCAGCTGGCCGGCGTCGGCCTGCTGTTGTTCGCCGAACAGGCGCTTGCGCTCCACGTCCGAACGCACGCGCACTGCACCCAAGGCCTCGACCAGACGCATGGCCACGTGACTTTTGCCCACCGCCGAAACGCCATGGGTGATGGCCAGCAGCCGCGACGGGATGGCACTGTAGCTTTCGGCCAGGTTGGCGTAGTTGCGGTAGGTGCGCAGGGTGGTGGCACGCTGCACGCCATCAGCGTCGGCCGGCATGCTGAACAGTGCGACCTTGGCCCGCACCAGCGCGCGATAGGCCTTGTAGAAGTTGAGCAGTTCCAGGCCTTCGTAGTCCCCCGTCAGTTCCAGGTACTGGCTGATGAAACGTCGGGCCAGGCACTTCAGGCCGCGGTCTTCCAGGTCCATGGCCAGGAAGGCGGTGTCGGCGTAGACGTCGGTCAGTCGGAAAGGCTCGTTGAATTCGATGCAATCGAAGATCACCACCTTGCCATCGATCAAGGTGGCGTTGCCCAGGTGGATGTCACCGTGGCACTCACGGATGAAGCCATTGGCCTTGCGCCTTTCCAGCAGGCCGTGCAGGCGCTCGAAGCTGCTGCGGGCCCAGGCCTGCAGGGCGTCGAGTTGCTGCAGATCGGCTTTGTCGCTGAGGAATGGGCGAATTTGCTCGAAGTTCTGCTCCACTGGTGCCATCACGCTGTCTGGCGTGCCCAGCGGGTGCTCCATCGGCACACGTGGGGCCTGCAGGTGAAACTCGGCAATCTGCCGGGCCATCTGGTCGATGTGCGTGGCGTTCAGTTCGCCATTGGCCTGCAGGGTGTTGAGCATCTGGCCCTGGGGGAACTGGCGCATCTTCAGCACGTATTCGATGGCTTCACCTTCGCCACCGATCTGCGGTGCGTCGACGCTACCGGTGATCGGCAGCACTTCCAGATACAGGCCTTCGGTCAGTCGCTGGTTCAGGCGCAACTCTTCGTTACAGAAATGCTGGCGCTGGTCCAGCCCGGTGAAGTCCAGGAAACCGAAATTCATCGGTTTCTTGACCTTATAGGCGTACTCGCCAGTGAGCAGGACCCAGGAGATATGCGTCTCGATGAGCTGAAACCCATCCACGGGATGAGGGTACAGGGCAGGGTTCTGCAACGCAGTAATAAGAGCTTGGCTCACGGCAAATCCTTCCGGGGCAAGGGAATTCGAATGCGCCATTATGGTCAATGGTGCCGTCCCTGCCTACCGCTGGGCCGTCTGCCCAGCCTTTATAAAGTGCGTATAATCCGCCGCCATGACCCGAACCCGAAATTCCCGCACCCCTCAGAAACGCCCGACCGGCCGCTCCCGCGCCTGGCTGGGCTGGGCTTTGAAGCTCAGCCTGGTAGGCCTGGTGATCGTCGCCGGCTTCGCGGTTTACCTCGATGCCGTCGTCCAGGAAAAGTTCTCCGGCAAGCGCTGGACCATCCCGGCCAAGGTGTATGCCCGGCCGCTGGAACTGTTCACCGGCCAGAAGTTGAGCAAGAACGACTTCCTCACCGAACTCGATGCGCTTGGCTACCGTCGCGAAAGCGCGGCCAACGGCCCCGGCGCTGCGTCCGTCAACGGCAATACCGTCGACCTCAATACCCGTGGCTTCCAGTTCTACGAGGGCATGGAACCGGCGCAGTTCGTGCGCGTGCGCTTCTCTGGCGATTACGTTGCGGGCCTTTCCGGTGCCAACGGCAAGTCGCTTGACGTGGTGCGGCTGGAGCCGCTGATGATCGGCGGCATCTACCCGAAAAATCTCGAGGACCGCATCCTGATCAAGATCGATCAGGTACCCAAATATCTGCTTGAAACCCTGGTAGCCACGGAAGACCGCGACTTCTACAGCCACTACGGCGTGTCGCCCAAGTCCATCGCCCGGGCCATGTGGGTCAACACTTCGTCCGGCTCTATGCGCCAGGGTGGCAGTACCCTGACCCAGCAGTTGGTGAAAAACTTCTACCTCAGCAGCGAGCGCAGCCTCAGCCGTAAGCTGACCGAGGCGATGATGGCGATACTGCTCGAACTGCACTACGACAAGCGCGAAATCCTTGAGGCCTACCTCAACGAGGTGTTCGTCGGCCAGGACGGTCAACGCGCCGTGCACGGCTTTGGCCTGGCTAGCCAGTTCTTCTTCAGTCAGCCGTTGTCCGAGCTGAAACTGCATCAGATCGCCCTGCTGGTGGGCATGGTCAAAGGCCCGTCCTATTACAATCCGCGGCGTCACCCCGAGCGCGCCCTGGCGCGCCGCAACCTGGTGCTCGACCTGGTGGCCGAGCAGGGCGTGGCCAGCCAGGCAGAAGTCGATGCGGCGAAGAAAATGCCGCTGGGCGTAACCAAGCGTGGCAGCCTGGCCGACAGCTCGTTCCCGGCCTTCCTCGACCTGGTCAAGCGACAGCTACGTCAGGACTACCGCGACGAAGACTTGACCGAAGAAGGCCTGCGCATCTTTACCAGCTTCGACCCGATCCTGCAGATGAAGGCCGAAACCTCGATGAGAGAGACCTTCAAGCGCCTGTCGGGCCGCAAGGGGGCTGACGAGGTGGAAGCGGCAATGGTCGTGACCAACCCTGAGACCGGTGAAGTACAGGCGCTGATCGGTAGCCGCCAGGCAGGCTTCGCCGGCTTCAACCGGGCCATCGATGCCGTGCGGCCGATCGGCTCGCTGGTCAAGCCGTCGGTATACCTGACTGCGCTGGAGCAGCCGAGCAAATACACCCTGACCAGTTGGGTGCAGGACGAGCCATTTTCGGTCAAGGGGGCTGACGGCCAAGTCTGGCGCCCGCAAAACTATGATCGTCGCCCGCACGGCACTATCTACCTGTACCAGGGGCTGGCCAACTCGTACAACCTGTCGACCGCCAAGCTCGGCCTGGAAGTGGGCGTGCCGAACGTGATCAAGACCATTGGTCGGTTGGGGGTGAATGTCGACTGGCCAGCGTTCCCGGCCATGTTGCTGGGCGCTGGTGGCATGTCGCCGATGCAGGTGGCAACCATGTATCAGACCATCGCCAACGGCGGCTTCAACACGCCGATGCGCGGTATCCGCAGCGTGCTTACCGCCGAGGGCGAGCCGCTCAAGCGCTACCCGTTCCAGATCCAGCAAACCTTCGACCCGGGTGCCATTTACCTGGTGCAGAACGCCATGCAGCGCGTAATGCGCGAAGGTACAGGGCGCTCGGTGTACAACACCTTGCCACGCTCGCTGACCTTGGCGGGCAAGACCGGTACCAGTAACGACTCGCGTGACAGCTGGTTCTCCGGCTTCAGTCAGGATCTGCTGGCCGTGGTGTGGATGGGCCGTGACGATAACGGCAAGACACCGTTTACCGGCGCCACCGGAGCCTTGCAGGTGTGGACCAGCTTCATGAAGAAGGCCGACCCGCTGCCACTGGATATGCCGCAACCGGACAACGTGGTGCAGGCCTGGATCGACCCGTACACTGGCCATGGGTCTGATGCCAGCTGTCCGGGAGCGGTGCAGATGCCGTATATTCGCGGGAGTGAGCCGCCGGCCGGCGCAACCTGTGGCGGCGAGCAGGATCCAGTCGAATCGGTAATGGACTGGGTCAAGGGCTGGATGAATTAAGCACAGGCTGCATTGATGAGGTGTGACGTGAACAAGTGGCTGTTTCCTGCCGTGACGGCGTTGGCTGTGCTCCAGGGGTGCTCCAGCGTCCCGCGTGGCAATATTCCGGTGGTCGATTCGAGCACCCGTGTGTCCAACAGCGAGCGCGTGACGGCCAACCGCTCGGCGGGTGGCTATAACACCGGCACCGCCCAGGCGCAGACGCTGCCGGAGGATTCCGGCGTCACCGTGATGATCCCGCAGGGCGCAGGCGCTTCGGCCATCCAGACGTTCCCGGCGAACAATGGCGCAGCACCGATCACTCCAGGGCCGATCACTCCTGGCCCTGTCAGCTCGGCACCGATGACCACCAATCCCAACCCGATTGCCGATGAACCCTTCGACATTGCCGCGATGAACAGCACTGCGCAAAGCGCCAGTGCGCCAACCGGTATTCCGCGCAGCGCTGCCGCCGGTGGCCTGTCGGCCGACGAGCAACTGGACGGCCCGGTGCTGGCATTGCTGACCACTGCGCAGACGCAGCAGGGCAGTGGCGACTTCAACGGTGCCGCCTCGAGCCTGGAGCGTGCCCAGCGTATTGCTCCGCGTGAGCCGCAGGTGCTGTATCGCCTGGCCCAGGTGCGCCTCTCGCAAGGTGATGCAGCGCAGGCCGAGCAGTTGGCGCGTCGCGCTCTGACCTACGCCAACGGCCGCCCAAGCCTGCAGGCCGAGCTATGGAACACGATCGCCCAGGCTCGTGAAAAGCAGGGTGACAGCGCTGGTGCGGCGCTGGCCCGGCAAAAGGCGCGGGTCAATTCGTGATGATCGAGCAACGTATTCTGGATATTGCCGACCACCTGCTATTGATCGAGCGTGAACTGCAGGTGCAAGGCTGGTGGGATGACGAGCCGCCAAGCGACGAGGCACTGGCCAGTACGGTGCCGTTCGCCGTGGATACCCTCAGTTTCGAGCAGTGGCTGCAATGGATCTTCCTGCCCCGCATGAAGATCATCATTGAGCTGGGCCACCCGTTGCCCAATGCATCGAGCATCCTTGTCATGGCCGAAACCGTGTTTACCGACCGGCCGGAGCAAAGTCGTGAGCTACGGCGCCTGTTGGCAGCTTTTGATCAATTGATCGCTCCTTCCGCCTGATTTCTTCAGTTTTTCCTTCCAGGGCCGCAGATTGTGGCCCTTTTTATTGGAAATCTTCTTAATTCTGCTGCTGAAGCGATTTTTAGTGGTGGCAGGAATTCATCTTGGGGAAAAATTGGCAATAATTTTTCTTGACTTGTTGGCGCCGAATCACAAGAATCCAACTTCCGCTGTAGAGGGACTGCCAGAAGCAGACCCGCTAAGCAGATCATGAGGTGCACACCCGCGCCGACCTGTTACACCCCGCAACGCGTTACCTCGCGCTGGGTGGGAAACCCCCGCAACACTCTGGGGATCTCCCAATACTTGCTCAGTCAGTGCTGACGTTCGCTCATGCTCTGCTTGGCAGTAAACCTATTAAGACCCGTCCAGTGAGGGCGGTATTCTGGCGTTTTAGAGGTGAACAACGTGGAGCTTTTATCTGGCGCTGAGATGGTCGTCCGCTTCTTGCGTGACGAAGGCGTTAAGCACATCTACGGGTACCCTGGTGGTGCTCTCCTGCATGTTTACGACGCACTGTTCAAAGAACCGGAAGTGGAACACATCCTGGTTCGTCACGAGCAGGCGGCAACCCATATGGCGGACGGCTACGCTCGCGCCACCGGCAAGGCCGGTGTGGTGCTGGTAACCTCCGGTCCTGGCGCGACCAATGCCATTACCGGCATTGCCACCGCCTACATGGACTCGATTCCGATGGTTATCCTGTCCGGCCAGGTGCCTAGCACCATGGTGGGCACCGATGCCTTCCAGGAAACCGACATGATCGGTATCTCGCGGCCGATCGTGAAGCACAGCTTCATGATCAAGAACCCGACCGAGATCCCTGAAATTCTGAAAAAAGCTTTTTACCTGGCGCAATCCGGTCGCCCAGGTCCAGTCGTGGTCGACATTCCAAAAGATATGACCAACCCGGCTGAAAAGTTCGAATACGTCTACCCGAAAAAGGTCAAGCTGCGCTCCTACAGCCCGGCGGTCCGCGGTCACTCCGGCCAGATCCGCAAGGCTGCCGAGATGCTTCTGGCTGCCAAGCGCCCGGTCGTCTACTCCGGTGGCGGCGTGATCCTCGGCGGTGGCTCCGAAGCCCTGACTGAAATCGCCAAGTCGCTGAACCTGCCGGTTACCAATACCCTGATGGGTCTGGGTGGCTTCCCGGGTACCGACCGCCAGTTCCTCGGCATGCTTGGCATGCATGGCAGCTACACCGCCAACATGGCCATGCACAATGCCGACGTCATCTTTGCCGTCGGTGCGCGTTTCGACGACCGCGTTGTAAACGGTCCGGCCAAGTTCTGCCCGAATGCCAAGATCATCCACATCGACATCGACCCGGCGTCGATCTCGAAGATGATCAAGGCCGACGTGCCGATCGTCGGCCCGGTCGACAGCGTACTCAGCGAAATGCTCGGCATCCTCAAGGAAATCGGCGAGCAGCCTGACAAGGCGGCGCTGGATGCCTGGTGGAAGCAGATTGACGAATGGCGTGGCAATGGCGAGTTGTTCCCTTACGACAAGGGCGATGGCAACGTCATCAAACCGCAAAAAGTCATCGAGACACTGTGCGAAGTGACCAATGGCGATGCCTTCGTCACTTCCGACGTGGGCCAACACCAGATGTTTGCCGCGCAGTACTACCGCTTCAACAAGCCAAACCGCTGGATCAACTCCGGTGGCCTGGGCACCATGGGCTTCGGCTTCCCGGCGGCGATGGGCATCAAGCTCAACTTCCCGGATCAGGACGTGGCCTGTGTGACCGGCGAAGGCAGTATCCAGATGAACATCCAGGAGCTGTCCACCTGCATGCAATACGGCCTGCCGGTGAAGATCGTCAACCTGAACAACGGTGTGTTGGGCATGGTCCGCCAATGGCAGGACATGGCCTACAACGGTCGTCATTCGCACTCGTACGTCGAGTCGCTGCCTGACTTCATCAAGCTGGCCGAGGCCTATGGCCACGTGGGTATCCGCATTACCAGCCTGAAAGACCTCAAGCCGAAGCTGGAAGAAGCGTTTGCGATGAAGGACCGTCTGGTGTTCATCGACATCGCGGTTGACCGCAGTGAGCACGTCTATCCGATGCAGATCAAGGATGGCTCGATGCGTGACATGTGGCTGAGCAAGACGGAGCGTACCTGATATGCGGCACATCATTTCCCTGCTGCTGGAAAACGAACCAGGTGCGTTGTCCCGTGTGGTCGGCCTGTTCTCCCAGCGCAACTACAACATTGAAAGCCTGACTGTAGCGCCGACCGAAGACCCGACCCTGTCGCGTCTGACGCTGACCACCGTTGGCCATGACGAAGTGATCGAACAGATCACCAAGAACCTGAACAAGCTGGTCGAAGTGGTCAAGCTTGTCGACCTGTCGGAAAGCGCTCACATCGAGCGTGAACTGATGCTGGTCAAGGTCAAGGCCACCGGTGCCCAGCGCGCCGAGATCAAGCGCACCACGGATATCTTCCGCGGCCAGATCGTCGACGTGACCGCCAGCGTGTACACCGTGCAGCTGAGCGGTACCAGCGACAAACTGGACAGCTTCATCCAGGCGATCGGCACTGCATCGATTCTGGAAACCGTGCGCAGCGGCGTTACCGGCATTGCCCGTGGCGACAAAGTGCTCAGCATCTAAATTTAAAAATTAGCGATGGCTCCGCAGGGGCCGAGATATAACCAGGGGTATTTTCATGAAAGTTTTCTACGATAAAGACTGCGACCTTTCCATCATCCAGGGTAAGAAAGTCGCCATCATCGGTTACGGCTCCCAGGGCCACGCTCAGGCGTGCAACCTGAAAGACTCCGGTGTAGACGTTACCGTCGGTCTGCGTAAAGGTTCGGCTACCGTTGCCAAGGCTGAAGCTCACGGCCTGAAAGTTGCTGATGTTGCTACCGCTGTCGCTGCGGCTGACCTGGTCATGATCCTGACCCCGGACGAATTCCAGGGCACTCTGTACAAGAACGAAATCGAGCCGAACATCAAGAAGGGCGCTACCCTGGCCTTCTCGCACGGTTTCTCGATCCACTACAACCAGGTTGTTCCGCGTGCCGACCTCGACGTGATCATGATCGCGCCGAAAGCCCCGGGCCACACCGTTCGTTCCGAGTTCGTCAAAGGCGGCGGCATCCCTGACCTGATCGCTATCTACCAGGACGCTTCCGGCAACGCCAAGAACGTCGCACTGTCCTACGCTTCGGGCGTGGGTGGTGGCCGCACCGGCATCATCGAAACCACCTTCAAGGACGAGACCGAAACCGACCTGTTCGGTGAGCAGGCTGTTCTGTGTGGCGGTACCGTCGAACTGGTCAAAGCCGGTTTCGAAACCCTGGTCGAGGCTGGCTACGCGCCGGAAATGGCCTACTTCGAGTGCCTGCACGAGCTGAAGTTGATCGTAGACCTCATGTACGAAGGCGGCATCGCCAACATGAACTACTCGATCTCCAACAACGCCGAATACGGTGAGTACGTGACTGGTCCGGAAGTCATCAACGAAGAATCCCGCAAGGCCATGCGCAATGCTCTGAAGCGCATCCAGGACGGCGAGTACGCGAAGATGTTCATCTCCGAAGGTGCTACCAACTACCCATCGATGACCGCCAAGCGTCGTAACAACGCCGCTCACGGCATCGAAATCATCGGTGAGCAGCTGCGCTCGATGATGCCGTGGATCTCGGCTAACAAAATCGTCGACAAGACCAAGAACTAAGTCTTATCGAAAGATGAAAAACGCGGCTTTGGCCGCGTTTTTTCGTTCTGGCATCCCGCTTCTGGTATAAAGCAGACCAGTGGCTCGCTGTCAGAACCTGTTTCGCGGGCCCGTGTCGAACATTTTCCATCCTGTTGCAAGGTACCCTCCATGAGCGAACGTCCCGAAGAGCCGAACAAGCCCTCCGACGCCGAAAGCCTGCTACCTGTCGATGAGCACGTTGAAGAAGGGCATGACGCCGAAGGCCGCAAGGTGCGCCACCGCGGCATCTACCTACTGCCCAACCTGTTTACCACCGCCAACCTGTTTGCCGGTTTCTATTCCATCATCAGCTCGATGAGTGCACAAAGCGCCCTGAGTGCCGGCGACCCGCGCGAGGCGAGCAAGTACTTCGCTTTTGCCGCTATCGCCATTTTCGTGGCCATGGTGCTCGACGGCCTGGACGGCCGCGTTGCGCGCATGACCAACACCCAGAGTGCCTTCGGCGCCGAGTATGACTCGCTGTCGGATATGGTCGCCTTCGGCGTGGCCCCGGCTTTGCTGGCCTTCGGCTGGGCGCTGGGTGACATGGGCAAGGTCGGCTGGATGGTTGCATTCATCTATGTGGCCGGTGCCGCGTTGCGCCTGGCGCGCTTCAATACCCAGGTCGGTACCGCCGACAAGCGCTACTTCATCGGTCTGGCCAGCCCGGCTGCCGCCGGTGTGGTGGCGGGCACCGTATGGGCGTTCAGCGACTATGGCATCCAGGGCTCCAAGCTGTCGTTCCTGGTGGCGCTGCTGGTGGCTGCTGCTGGCATGCTGATGGTCAGCAACATCAAGTACAACAGCTTCAAGGAGCTGGACCTCAAGGGGCGTGTGCCGTTCGTGGCGATCCTGGCGGTGGTGCTGGTGTTTGCCGTCGTATTCAGCGACCCGCCGCGTATCCTTCTGCTGATCTTCCTTGCCTATGCAGCATCGGGGCCGATCCAGTTCCTGCTGAAGGCGCGCCGTCGCAAAGTGTGAAAATCACTTAACGTTGGAATAACCTCACGGCTCCATAGTCTTACTGGTACATCCGTTACTCAGTGCTATGGAGCCGTTCATGCTTATCAAGCTTCCCTGGTCTTCCGAGTGCAAGGCGTCGGAGATCACCCCCGAAAGCATTTACCTTTCCCGTCGCACCCTGCTGGGCGGCTCATTGGCTGGCTTGGCGCTAGGCGCATTTCCGGGTGGGGTGGGCGCGGCGCAAGTGTCGCGTTATGCCGATGTGCAGGCTGGGGCCGCGCCGGCCTGGTTCACTGACAAGCTCGCGGCCACGCGCTGGCAAGCGGTGACGGTGAAGGACGAGGCGATCACGCCGTTCAAGGATGCCACTCACTACAACAACTTTTACGAGTTCGGGCCCGACAAGGGCGATCCGGCGGCCAATGGCGACAGCCTGAAGACCGAACCGTGGTCCATTGTGGTGGATGGTGAGGTTGGCAAACCCGGACGCTATGCTCTGGAGGACTTCGTAAAACCCTATCAGCTTGAGGAGCGGATCTATCGGCTGCGCTGCGTAGAGGCGTGGTCGATGGTCATTCCGTGGCTGGGGTTCCCTTTGGCTCAGGTGCTCAAGCAGGTCGAGCCGACCTCGAGGGCGCGTTATGTGCGTTTCGAAACGCTGAAGGATCCTCAGCATATGCCCGGGCAGCGGTCAGGATTTGCCTTGATCGACTGGCCTTATAGAGAAGGGTTGCGCCTGGATGAGGCGATGCACCCGCTGGCAATTCTCGCGGTGGGTATGTACGGCCGGGAGCTGCCCAATCAGAACGGCGCGCCGTTGCGTCTGGTGGTGCCTTGGAAGTATGGCTTCAAGAGCATCAAGTCGATTGTGCGCATCAGCCTGGTAGCGGAGCAGCCCGGTACTACCTGGGAAGGGCTGGCGCCGGATGAATATGGTTTCTATGCCAATGTGAATCCGACTGTCGACCACCCGCGCTGGAGTCAGGCGCGCGAACGTCGCTTGCCCAGCGGGTTGTTCAGCCCCAACGTGCGGGAGACACAGATGTTCAATGGCTACGCTGATGAAGTGGCGTCGCTGTATACCGGGCTCGATCTGCGGAAGAACTACTGATGCGTTACCCCTGGTTTCGCTTGGCCATCTTTGTCGTGGGCTGCCTGTTTCCGGTGTGGTGGCTATATGAAGCGGCGATGAACCTGCTGGGGCCTGATCCCGGGAAGATCATGATGGACCGTCTTGGGCTTGGGGCGCTCACCTTCTTGCTGGTGACCTTGAGCATGACCCCACTGCAGAAGCTGACGGGCTGGTCTGGCTGGATTGTGGTTCGCCGGCAGCTGGGGTTGTGGGTGTTCGCCTATATAGTGCTGCACATCCTGGCTTACCTGTTTTTCATTCTGGGGCTGGATTGGGGGCAGTTGGCGGTGGAACTGAGCAAGCGGCCATACATTATTGTGGGAGCGCTGGGGTTCCTGGGTTTGCTGGCGTTGGCGGTCACCTCTAACCGGTACAGCCAGCGGCGGCTTGGGGCGCGGTGGAAGAAGCTGCACAGGTTGGTGTATGCGGTGCTTGGGTTGGGCTTGCTGCATTTCCTGTGGATCGTGCGCTCGGACCTTCGGGAGTGGGCGATCTATGCGTCTATAGGGGCTGTGTTGATGGTGTTGCGGATTCCTGCTGTTGCGCAGGTTCTTCCCAGGGTTGCCAGGAAGCAGGGTCGGGCGGTTTGAGAGTGGGGCGGGGCTGCCAAGGGCCTGTCTTGAGATAGCAATGGCAGTGGAGGGGCCCGCCTTTGTTTCTCTGGCGTCTGTGAGATCGAGCGCTTGTTTGTTCGACGCGATATTGAGACAGGCACCAAAGCGTTCGCGCGCGAATCCCACAGGCATAATTGGCCTGAAACAAACGTAGGAGCGGGTTTACCCGCGAAGCGCCGCGCGGGCGGCGCTCGGTCTCACAGGCGCAGAAACTGTTGTGGCGAACACTTGGCAGCCTCGATACGGTCTTTTCCCCTTATATTTCACTTTCTTGAAATTAAAGGTTGACGCCCTCTCGAATCCCCTTATAATGCGCCCCACTTCCAGCGACAACGGAACGACAAACTCCTTGAAATTCAATGAGT
>NZ_JADDRH010000059.1:0-634 GCF_044904505.1 Pseudomonas sp. 3HC3 | reverse complement strand
AACCCGCTCCTATGTATGGACTCGCCCACACTGTCTAGCTGCTTTTTTGAACATAGGAACCCGGTTGCATCTATGTATCAGGCCTGTTCGAGGAAGCTTTTTGCTTCTGGCCAACATCGTGGTGAGCTCGCAGTGTGCCGTTTACATTGAGGCCACTATCAGGCCTGTAGGAGCGGAGGCATCGGTCTGCGACGGTCTTACCTAGGGTCAATGTTCACTAGCAGGGGTTGGAGCGCCTAGCGCCCCGGTGGCATTACTCGGTTGGTCAGAGGCTCATAGCCGCCTCCGGTTTTTCGTTCGGTTTGCGTTGGTAAACCTGATCGCTCTGTAACAGGGCCCAGATAATCCGCAGATTTCGATTAGCCAGCCTGATCGCCGCCTCCTTGCGCCCAAGGCGGGATAGCCAACGCAAGAGGCGGCGATCATCTGGCTGATCGGAATCAGGCCTTAGCTGGCTCAAAACGGCATGCGCGCCCTGGATCATCAGGCTGCGTATGTAGCCGTCACCGCGCTTGCTCATCTTGCCCAATCTGATTTTGTTTCCGCTGCTGTGCTGATCGGGCACGATACCGAAGAAGGCGGAATACATTCGGCCACTGGCGAAGCGGCTGGGGTCGGTCTGTTTCGCCACGAT
>NZ_JADDRH010000058.1:0-670 GCF_044904505.1 Pseudomonas sp. 3HC3 | reverse complement strand
AGCTCGAAGAAGTTGTCGCTCAAGCCGACCCGCTCCAGACGCAGCACATCGGCCCAGACAGCGGCAATGCGCTGTTCCATTTCGCTTTGCGGGGCTACATAGGCCTGTTGCAGCAGGCTGGCATCCGCCGCCGGCAAGGCACGGCGGTCGAGCTTGCCGTTGGCGGTCAGCGGCATGCGCTCGAGCAGCAGCAGGTGCGCCGGCACCATGTACTCCGGCAGGTCTTCGCGCAGTGCGGCCTTGACCGCCTCACGCCAGATCGCCTGGTCCGCCACCGCTTGCCCGGCCACCAGGTAACCGACCAGCTGGGTGCCACTCGCCCCCTCCTGGACCAGCACCACGGCCTCGCGCACCTGGGGCAGCGCCTGCAGCCGCGCCTGGATCTCGCCCAGCTCGATGCGGAAGCCACGGATCTTCACCTGATGGTCCATCCGCCCGACGTACTCGATCACCCCATCGGCGCGCCAGCGTGCCAGGTCGCCGCTGCGGTACAGCCGCGCCCCGCTCTCGCCGAACGGGTCGGGAATGAAGCGCGTGGCGCTGAGGTCGGCGCGCTTGAGGTAGCCACGGGCCAGGCCCTGGCGACCGACGTACAGCTCGCCGACACAGCCGGCGGCCACCGGGTTGAGGTCGCTGTCGAGCACGTACAGGCTCTGGTCCGGGATCGGCA
>NZ_JADDRH010000057.1:0-739 GCF_044904505.1 Pseudomonas sp. 3HC3 | reverse complement strand
GCAGGGTCCAGGGCGATGACGAAGGTGCCATCTGCAGCGACGGTGCCAGTCGCGAGGATGTTGCCGGCCGCGTCACGCACCTGCACGGTGGTGCCCACTTCGCCTCTACCGCTGAGTTGGCTGCCGGCAAGGCCGATCACCAGGTTGGTCGGGGCTTCAGGCGGGGTGGTGTCGCCGCCATCGATGTCTGGGGCGGTGACCGAGCTGGCAACGGAAGTATTGCCAGCGGCATCGGTCGCCGTGGCCTGCAGCACTTCGCCGTCAACTTGTGGTGGGTTGAGGTTGAGGCTGAACACGCCGGTCGGGCCGACCACGGCAGTGCCCAGTTCAATGCCGTCGGCAGCCACGATGCGCACGGTGCTGCCCGGTTCGGCACGGCCGGTGATAACGCTGCCGTCCGCGCTGACGGCCAGTTCGGTCGGTGCGGCAGGGGCGGTGATATCCGGTGCGGTGATCTGGGTAGGCAGCGAGGAGACGCCGCCGTCATCGATAGCGACCACGTCCAGCAGTTCGCCGTTGGCCTGAGGCGGGTCGAGGGTGACGGTGAAGCTGCCGTCGGGGCCCGCCACCACAGTGCCAATCAGCGTGCCGTTGGTGTCATGTACTTCCACACGGGTGCCGGCCGGCGCGGTACCGGTGAGGGTGGTGCCATCAGCATTGATGGCCAGATTGCTCGGGCTATCGGGCGCAGTGGTCAGCGGTACGTCGTACTCGGTAGCCACGGACGCATTGCCGCTTG
>NZ_JADDRH010000056.1:0-743 GCF_044904505.1 Pseudomonas sp. 3HC3 | reverse complement strand
ATGGACTCGCCCCCGCCGAGGCATCACAGTGCCACGGTGGTGTTCGAAGAAGCCAACGGCAGCGAGGGCGAGACCATGAAAAAGCATAGTTCGAAACACGATTCCCTGTCTTCCACTGATGTGGAGCTTTGCACAACCATCTGCGTAGACCTGGCCAAACAGGTCTTCCAGTTAGCAGGCGAGGACGCTACTGGGCGGGTGATCTACGAAGATCGCATCAAATCCCGCCAAGCGTTCCATGATTTCCTGCTCAGGCTGCCAACTACCGTGGCCGTCTTGATGGAGTGCGGTCCAGGTGCACAAGCCTGGGCCAGACTGCTGCAGGCCAAAGGTAATCCGGTTCGCATCCTGCCGGCGCAACGTGTCGCCGAACATCGCAGCGGTGCTAAGAACGATCGTAACGACTGCTATGCCATTTTGCGTGCCGGTCGCGATACGAGCATCGCTTCGATACCGATCAAGAGCACCACAGCACTGGCTATTCAAGCGCTGCACCGTATCCGGCGCGGTAACATCAAGCGACATACCGCGCTGGGTAATCAGATCCGTGGTTTGCTACTTGAGCATGGCGTATCCATACCCCAGGGCGATGCCGCGATCAATAAGCATGTGCCTCAGGCGCTTGAGGATGCTTCCTTGCCTCTACCCGACCTGTTGCGCGAGTTGCTCGATGAGTTGCTGATGGACTGGTTGTCTCTAGGTGAACGCATAGCGGCGCTGAGCCGGCGGCTCGAAGCGACTGC
>NZ_JADDRH010000055.1:0-771 GCF_044904505.1 Pseudomonas sp. 3HC3 | reverse complement strand
ACCCGCGAAAGGGCCGGGCCTGCTGGCCAATTACCACCCGCCGTTCACCGTTGCCGCCGCGACCGTATTCGCGGGTAAACCCGCTCCTACACAGATCGGTGGTGGACACACATCGGGGGTTGGACACAGGCCGCCGTAGGGGCGGGTTTACCCGCGAAAGGGCCGGCCCTGCTGGCCAATTACCACCCGCCGTTCACGGTTGCCGCCGCTACCGCATTCGCGGGTAAACCCGCTCCTACACAGATCGGTGGTGGACACACATCGGGGGTTGGACACAGGCCGTCGTAGGAGCGGGTTTACCCGCGAAAGGGCCGGCCCTGCTGGCCAATTACCACCCGCCGTTCACCGTTGCCGCCGCGACCGTATTCGCGGGTGAACCCGCTCCTACACAGATCGGTGGTGGACACACATCGGGGGTTGGACACAGGCCGCCGTAGGAGCGGGTTTACCCGCGAAAGGGCCGGCCCTGCTGGCCAATTTCCACCCGCCGTTCACCGTTGCCGCCGCGACCGTATTCGCGGGTGAACCCGCTCCTACACAGATCGGTGGTGGACACACATCGGGGGTTGGACACAGGCCGCCGTAGGAGCGGGTTTACCCGCGAAAGGGCCGGGCCTGCTGGCCAATCTCCACCCGCCGTTCAACGCTGCCGCCGCTACCGTATTCGCGGGTAAACCCGCTCCTATGTATGGACTCGCCCACACTGTCTAGCTGCTTTTTTGAACATAGGAACCCGGTTGCATCTATGTATCAGGCCTGTTCGAGGAAGCT
>NZ_JADDRH010000054.1:0-810 GCF_044904505.1 Pseudomonas sp. 3HC3 | reverse complement strand
TGCAGCGCGGCACGCCGCTGTCTTGCAGGAACGCCTGGAGCATCGACGGCACGAAGTGCAGCGTGGTGATGTTTTCGCCGGTGATCAGCTCGACCAGACGGGCCGGGTCGCGATGATCACCCGGCGCGGCAACCACCAGTCGCGCACCGGTCATCAAGGGCCAGAAGAACTCCCACACCGACACGTCGAAGCTGAACGGCGTTTTCTGCAACACGCTGTCGCGAGCATCCAGTCGATAGGCCTGCTGCATCCAGCACAGTCGGTTGACCAGGGCCGAATGGCGGTTGCCCGCGCCTTTCGGCCGGCCTGTGGAGCCGGAGGTGTAGATCACATAGGCCAGGTTTTCAGGGGCCACCGCCACGTTCGGGTTGCGCGCGTCATCGGCGCCCGGTTCCAGGTCCAGCGCCAGGGTCTGCACGCCTTCGGCCAGCGGCAGTTGCAGGTGGCTCTGGGTCAGCAGCAGTTGCACGCCGCTGTCCTCGATCATGTAGCGCAGGCGCTCTTCGGGGTATTCCGGGTCCAGCGGCACGTAGGCGCCACCGGCCTTGAGGATGGCCAGCAAACCGACCACCATCTCCACCGAACGCTCCACCGCGATGCCCACCAGCACATCCGCGCCGACACCCAGGGCGATCAGGCGATGGGCCAGGCGGTTGGCGCGGGCGTTGAGCTGGGCGTAGCTCAGGCGCGTCTCGCCGAAGGCCAGCGCCGGGGCATCCGGGGTGCGCTGCACCTGGGCCTCGATCAGTTGCTGGATGCTCTGCTCCAGCGGGTAATGTTCAGCGGTGGCGTTCCACGTGACCAGGGTGC
>NZ_JADDRH010000053.1:0-857 GCF_044904505.1 Pseudomonas sp. 3HC3 | reverse complement strand
AACAATGCCCAGGTCACCATCAAGGCTGGCGAGACCAGCGCGCCGTACACTCACGATGCGCAGGGCGATGACGTCTATCAAGATGCTGGCGAAATCAGCCTGGGCATCAATTCGGCGGAGGACGCCACTGGTGCGACCTTCGAGAACCTCGAGTTGGGCGGTGCCGCGTCGGTTCAAGTGACCGACACCCTCGACGAAGTCGTAGCCAAGCTGACTGCGACCCCTTCGGTGACCGAAGGCGGCGAGATCACCTACACCATCACGCTGACCAACAAAGATGGTCTGCCGATCAACAACCACTCGGAGCTGTACTTCAAGCTGACCGACGGCACTACTGTCGTTGTTGCAGCCAACAGCACCACCGGTTCGGCCACTGCAACCGCCCCGGACAACGTCTATGTCGGCACTAACCAGCCGGTGGTCAATGCCATCGACGCGGTCAGCGGCGCAGATGCGTGGAAGTTCGAAAACCTGAATCTGGACAAGACCCCGGTCAGCACCGAGGTAACTGACGAACCAGGTACGCCGGGCAACGAAGGCGACATCGTCAAGGTCACTATTACTGCTGACCAGATGTCGGTAGCCGAGAACGTCAAGCCGACCTTCACCGTGCACGTCAACCAACCGCTGGCCCACGACCTGGTCGTGACCCTGAGTAACAATGCCCAGGTCACCATCAAGGCTGGCGAGACCAGCGCGCCGTACACTCACGATGCGCAGGGCGATGACGTCTATCAAGATGCTGGCGAAATCAGCCTGGGCATCAATTCGGCGGAGGACGCCACTGGTGCGACCTTCGAGAACCTCGAGTTGGGCGGTGCCGCGTCGGTTCAAGTGACCGACACCCTCGACGAAGT
>NZ_JADDRH010000052.1:0-1008 GCF_044904505.1 Pseudomonas sp. 3HC3 | reverse complement strand
ACCAATCGGGCTCGACGCGCTCTGCGCCAGGTCAGCCAGCGACAATGGACGGTAGGTCACGTGCACCGTGGTTTCGGTGATGCCGTACATGTTGACCAGTTGCGGGGCACGATCGCCGAAGCGCTCGAACCACGGACGCAGGCTGCCGACCTCCAGCGCCTCGCCGCCGAACACCACGTAGCGCAGCTGCTGGTCGCTGCGCTGGCCTTCAGCGCAGGCCACCTGCATCAGCTGGCGGAACGCCGACGGCGTCTGGTTGAGCACGGTCACCCGCTGCTCGCACAGCAGTTGGTAGAAGGCCTCCGGCGAACGGCTGACATCCTGCGGCACGATCACCAGGCGACCACCATGCAGCAAGGCGCCGAACAGCTCCCATACCGAGAAGTCGAAGGCATAGGAGTGGAACAGCGTCCAGCAGTCCTGCGGGCCGAAGCCGAACCAGCCGTCCGTGGCCTCGAACAGGCGCAGCACGTTGCGGTGCGGCAGCAAGGTGCCCTTCGGCTTGCCGGTGGAGCCGGAGGTGTAGATGACATAGGCCAGGTTATCCAGGTCCACCGCAACGTTCGGGTTGACCTCGGCGAAGTCAGCGTAGTCGGCGTAGTCGGCGGCCAGGTCCAGCACCTGCACGTTCGCCGCCAGGCTCAGCCCGAGGTCGCCCTGGCCGAGCAGCAACTGCAGGCCGCTGTCCTCGATCATGTAGTGCAGGCGATCCAGCGGATAGGCCGGGTCCAGCGGCACGTAGGCACCACCGGCCTTGAGGATGGCCAGCAGGCCGACCACCATCTCCAGCGAACGCGGCGCGGCCAGGCCCACCAGCACGTCCGGGCCGACGCCTCGGGCGATCAGCGCGTGGGCGATCCGGTTGGCCCGGCGGTTCAGCTCGGCGTAGCTCAACTGTTCGCCTTCGCAGACCAGCGCCGGCGCCTGCGGCGCGCGGGCCGCCTGGGCTTCGATCAGGCGATGCAGCGGCTGGCTCGGCGCGAACGTGGCCGGGGCGGTATTCCAGGC
>NZ_JADDRH010000051.1:0-1182 GCF_044904505.1 Pseudomonas sp. 3HC3 | reverse complement strand
CTAGTGTGGTGTTTCACAAATACCACTGAAAATCATTTGCCCAGCGCTCGCGCCGCGCGAGCGACTGAGGCAAGGATGTCCTCGGCCTTCTTGTGCCACCGAAATGGCTTCGGGTTCTGGTTGTAGGTTTCCAGGTAGTACTCGATCGACGCCTCCAGATCCTTAACGCTGACATGTGCCTGCCGCTTGATCCACTTCTCGCTCAGCGTTGAGAAAAACCGCTCAACCAGATTCAGCCAAGATGCCGAGGTCGGCGTGAAGTGGATGTTGTAGCGCGGTCGCGCCGCAAGCCACGCCCTGACTTTGTCGGTCTTGTGAGTCGCGTAATTGTCCATGATCAGATGGATCGGCATATCGGCAGGCACTGACACATCGATCTCCCTTAGGAAGGCGAGAAACTCGGTACTGCGATGTTGTCGTTTGAGTCGGCCAATCACCTCACCGGTTGCCACGTCCAGGGCTGCGAACAGCGAGGTCGTTCCGTGTCGTTTGTAGTCATGTGTGCGGGTTGCTGGGTTACCTGGGGAAAGCGGTAGGCCCGGCTGTGTGCGGTTCAGCGCTTGGATCTGGCTCTTCTCATCAACGCAAAGCACCAAGGCTCGTTCGGGTGGGTTCAAGTAGAGCCCAACGATGTCGTGAACCTTGTCGACAAACAACGGATCAGTGGAAAGCTTGAAGGTCTTTTCCAAGTGCGGCTTGATCCCGAACGCGTGCCAGATGCGCATCACGCTTGCAGGAGACAGGCCCGTCTCACGACTCATCCGTCGCGTGCTCCAATGACTGGAGTCGTCGGGCTTACCTTGCAGCACTTGGTTTACCACTTGCTGAACTTGCTCATCGGAAATAGTACGAGGCCGGCCAGAGCGCGGTTCATCGTTCAGCCCCAGCAGCCCCAACTTAGAGAAACGCTGACGCCACCGCGAAACCACATCCTTGCTCGTGCCTAAGCGCTGAGCGATGTCATTGCCTGATTCGCCTGCGGCACAGCCGAGAATTATCTCTGCGCGCAGGCGGGCATCCTGAGCGCCTTTGCGAAGTTTGATCCGGCGTAGCAGTTCCGACTTTTCAGTTTCGGAAAGGGTAATGACGGTTGCTGGCCGGCCCATGTCGATGCCCTTGGAGAGTTGGCTTCTACAGAGCCTAGCTCAGATTCTCGGCGGTATTTGTGAAACACCACACTAG
>NZ_JADDRH010000050.1:0-1206 GCF_044904505.1 Pseudomonas sp. 3HC3 | reverse complement strand
ACGACCTGGTCGTGACCCTGAGCAACAATGCCCAGGTCACCATCAAGGCTGGCGAGACCAGCGCGCCGTACACTCACGACGCGCAGGGCGATGACGTCTATCAGGATGCTGGCGAAATCAGCCTGGGTATCAATTCGGCGGAGGACGCCACTGGTGCGACCTTCGAGAACCTGGAACTCGGCGATGCGGCTTCGGTTGAAGTGACCGACACCACTGACGAGGTCGTGGCGAAGCTGACCGCCACCCCTTCGGTGACCGAAGGCGGCGAGATCACCTACACCATCACGCTGACCAACAAAGATGGTCTGCCGATCAACAACCACTCGGAGCTGTACTTCAAGCTGACTGACGGCACTACTGTCGTCGTGGCTGCCAACAGCACCACGGGCTCGGCGACTGCAACCGCACCGGACAACGTCTATGTCGGCACTAACCAGCCGGTGGTCAATGCCATCGACGCGGTCAGCGGCGCAGATGCGTGGAAGTTCGAAAACCTGAATCTGGACAAGACCCCGGTCAGCACCGAGGTGACCGACGAGCCAGGCACCCCAGGTAACCCGGGCGGCAACAACGAAGGCGACCTGGTCAAGGTCACCATCACGGCCGACCAGACTTCGGTAGCCGAGAACGTCAAACCGACGTTCACCGTGCACGTCAACCAACCGCTGGACCACGACCTGGTCGTGACCCTGAGCAACAATGCCCAGGTCACCATCAAGGCTGGCGAGACCAGCGCGCCGTACACTCACGACGCGCAGGGCGATGACGTCTATCAGGATGCTGGCGAAATCAGCCTGGGTATCAATTCGGCGGAGGACGCCACTGGTGCGACCTTCGAGAACCTGGAACTCGGCGATGCGGCTTCGGTTGAAGTGACCGACACCACTGACGAGGTCGTGGCGAAGCTGACCGCCACCCCTTCGGTGACCGAAGGCGGCGAGATCACCTACACCATCACGCTGACCAACAAAGATGGTCTGCCGATCAACAACCACTCGGAGCTGTACTTCAAGCTGACTGACGGCACTACTGTCGTCGTGGCAGCGAACAGCACCACGGGCTCGGCGACTGCAACCGCACCGGACAACGTCTATGTCGGCACTAACCAGCCGGTGGTCAATGCCATCGACGCCGTCAGCGGCGCAGATGCGTGGAAGTTCGAAAACCTGAACCTGGACAAGACCCCGGTCAGCACCGAGGTGACCG
>NZ_JADDRH010000004.1:0-293259 GCF_044904505.1 Pseudomonas sp. 3HC3 | reverse complement strand
ATGTCACTGACACCACCGACGAAGTGGTGGCGAAGCTGACTGCCACTCCTTCGGTGACCGAAGGCGGCGAGATCACCTACACCATCACGCTGACCAACCAAGACGGTTTGCCGATCAACAACCACAGTGCCTTGACCTTCACGCTGAGCGACGGCACCACCGTCATCACCGTGCCAGCCAACGGCACCGTGGGCACTGCCACCGTGACCGCCCCGGACAACGTCTACGTCGGCACCAACGACGCTGTCGTGAAGTCGATCGCTACCGTTGATGGCGCAGATATTGGCAAGTTCGAGCAACTGACACTCGACAAGACCCCGGTCAGCACATCGGTCACCGACGAGCCAGGCACCCCAGGTAACCCGGGCGGCAACAACGAAGGCGACCTGGTCAAGGTCACCATCACGGCCGACCAGACTTCGGTGGCCGAGAACGTCAAACCGACCTTCACCGTGCACGTCAACCAACCGCTGGACCACGACCTCGTCGTGACCCTGAGCAACAACGCCCAGGTCACCATCAAGGCTGGCGATACCAGCGCGCCGTACGAGCACACGGCACAAGGCGATGACGTCTACAACGATGCGGGCCAGATCAGCCTGGGCATCACGTCCGCTGCGGATGTCGACGGTCGCACCTTCGAGAACCTGGAGTTGGGCGGTGCTGCTTCGGTCCAAGTGACCGACACCACCGACGAAGTGGTGGCGAAGCTGACTGCCACTCCTTCGGTGACCGAAGGCGGTGAGATCACCTACACCATCACCCTGACCAACCAAGACGGCCTGCCGATCAACAACCACAGCGCCTTGACCTTCACGCTGAGCGACGGCACCACCGTCATCACCGTGCCGGCCAACGGCACCGTGGGTACTGCCACCGTGACCGCCCCGGACAACGTCTACGTCGGCACCAACGACGCTGTCGTGAAGTCGATCGCTACCGTTGATGGCGCGGATGTTGGCAAGTTCGAACAGCTGACACTCGACAAGACCCCGGTCAGCACCGAGGTCACTGACGAGCCAGGCACCCCAGGTAACCCGGGCGGCAACAACGAAGGCGATCTGGTCAAGGTCACCATCACGGCCGACCAGACCTCGGTAGCCGAGAACGTCAAACCGACGTTCACCGTGCACATCAATACCGCCCTGGCCCACGACCTAGTCGTGACCCTGAGCAACAACGCCCAGGTCACCATCAAGGCTGGCGACATCAGCGCGCCGTACGAGCACGTGGCACAAGGCGATGACGTCTACAACGATGCTGGCCAGATCAGCCTGGGCATCACGTCCGCTGCGGATGTCGACGGTCGCACCTTCGAGAACCTGGAGTTGGGCGGTGCTGCGAAGGTGGATGTCACCGACACCACCGACGAAGTGGTGGCGAAGCTGACCGCCACCCCTTCGGTGACCGAAGGCGGCGAGATCACCTACACCATCACGCTGACCAACCAAGACGGTTTGCCGATCAACAACCACAGTGCCTTGACCTTCACGCTGAGCGACGGCACCACCGTCATCACCGTGCCAGCCAACGGCACCGTGGGCACTGCCACCGTGACCGCCCCGGACAACGTCTACGTCGGCACCAACGACGCTGTCGTGAAGTCGATCGCTACCGTTGATGGCGCAGATATTGGCAAGTTCGAGCAACTGACACTCGACAAGACCCCGGTCAGCACGGCGGTCACTGACGAGCCAGGTACCCCAGGTAACCCGGGCGGCAACAACGAAGGCGACCTGGTCAAGGTCACCATCACGGCCGACCAGACTTCGGTGGCCGAGAACGTCAAACCGACGTTCACCGTGCACATCAATACCGCCCTGGCCCACGACCTGGTCGTGACCCTGAGCAACAATGCCCAGGTCACCATCAAGGCCGGCGACACCAGTGCGCCATACGAGCACACGGCACAAGGCGATGACGTCTACAACGATGCTGGCCAGATCAGCCTGGGCATCACGTCCGCTGCGGATGTCGACGGTCGCACCTTCGAGAACCTGGAGTTGGGCGGTGCTGCGAAGGTGGATGTCACTGACACCACCGACGAAGTGGTGGCCAAGCTGACCGCCACCCCTTCGGTGACCGAAGGCGGCGAGATCACCTACACCATCACGCTGACCAACCAAGACGGCCTGCCGATCAACAACCACAGTGCCTTGACCTTCACGCTGAGCGACGGCACCACCGTCATCACCGTGCCGGCCAACGGTACCGTGGGCACAGCCACCGTGACTGCCCCGGACAACGTCTACGTCGGCACCAACGACCCTGTGATCAAATCGATCGCAACCGTTGAAGGCGCAGATGTCGGCAAGTTCGAGCAACTGACGCTGGACAAGACCCCGGTCAGCACCGCCGTGACCGACGAATCAGGTTCGGGCACTCCGGGCACCGGCAACCAGGGCGACGTCGCCACCGTCGGTATTACTGGCACGTCTTCTCTGACCGAAGGTGAAACCGGCCAGTACACGCTGACCCTGAGCAACGCGTCCAAGTCCGAAGTCACTATCACCCTTAGCTACAGTGGCACCGCCAAAAACGGTGAGGACTTCACCGGTGTCGCGACCGTGAAGATTCCGGCCAACAGCACAGGCACGACGTTCAATATCGCTACCATCGACGACAAACTGGTCGAAGGTACCGAGAACTTCGTCGTGAAGATTGAAACCGCCACGGGTGGTAACTTCGAGAACCTGCAGGTCGATAGCAGCAAATCGAGCGTGACGACCACCATTCTCGACAATGATCACCTGCCGGTTTCGCCTGGTGGCGCGGTGTTTGGCGTGGAGGACACCGATTACGTGTTTGCCTGGAGTGATTTCAAAGTCACCGATGCCGATGGCAACACTAACCTGTCCGTGACCATTACCACGCTCCCGGTCGCCGGCAACCTGCAGTTCTTCAACGGTACTGCATGGGTGAATGTGGCCGCTGGCCAGGTGTTCAGCCAGGCAGATATCACTGCCCAGCACCTGAAGTTTGTCCCGGCCCTGAACCAGTCGGGTACGGACAACTACGGTGGTAATGGTGTGGGTAACCAGAAGGCCGACTACGCCCAGTTCAAGTTCAAGCCAAACGATGGCACTAACTTGGGCAGCGAAGTGACCATGAAGGTCGATATCAGCCCGGTTGCCGACAAACCGACCCTGAGCTTCGGCAACGCCGATATCGAGTCCAAAGGGCTGACCAAGGAAGTCTGGACAAGCCTCAACGGCCTGGGTACTGGCGGCAACGGCATTACCGGCGAGGATCTGAAGACGGTCTTTGCCAACTCCGGCAGTGCCAACTCCAGCAGCACCACTACCAACGTGCAGTCCGATGGCAGCGTCACCGCTGGCACCGGTTCAAAAACGTCTGGCCTGATCTACCTGGAAGCCGGCAAGGTCTATACCTTCAGTGGTTCGGCCGACGACAGCTTCGTGGTCACCATCGGTGGCAAGACTGTAGTCACGGCCACCTGGGGAGCCGGTGGCGGGGTTTCGGGGACCTTTACCCCGAATACCAGCGGCTACTACCCGATCGAGGTCTACCATGCCAACCAGTCCGGCCCAGGCAGCTATGACCTGAACATCCAGGTAGGCTCCGGTGCCGTTACCGACCTGAGCAGCTCGAACGTCAAGATGTACCAGAACGTTACCGAGATGGCCAATGCCGGCCTGGGCGTGTCTGACCTGCACACCGTGAACGGTCAGAGCTACTACGACGGCTACAAGCTCAACGAAGGGCCAGAGGGTGGCTCGGTGAAACTGGTCGGTATTTCCACCGCCCTGACCGACACCGACGGCTCCGAAAGCCTGAACGTGACACTCAGCGGTATCCCGAAAGGTACCGTGTTGAGCGATGGTGCAGGCCACACGGTCACGGTTGGTACTGCCCCGGTCGATGTGACAGGCTGGAAACTCAGCAGCCTGACGCTGACCCCGCCGGCCTATTACAAAGGCTCGTTCGACATTACGGTCACCTCGACTGCCACCGAAAGCCTGGGCGGCTCGGCCATCACCACCGGCAATATCCCGGTGACGGTTTACGCTGCGACCTACAAGGCCAGTGTGGGTACCTCGGGCAATGACACGATGACCGGTAGTGAAGGCAACGACATCATTGTCGCCGATGTCTCTGGCCTGAACGTGGTAGCAGGCAAGAACTACAACATCGCCTTTATCGTCGATAGCTCGGGCAGTATGAGCGATGAGTCGATCGCAGCTGCCAAGGCGCAGCTGGCTTCGGTCTTCTCCACACTTAAAGCAAGCTTGGGGTCCGATACATCAGGAACGGTCAACGTTTTCCTGGTCGACTTTGACTCGCAGGTCAATAAGAACGTGGCTGTTAACCTTGCCGATCCGAACTCCTTGAGCCAACTGCAAGCTGTCTTGAAATCGATGCAAGGCGGGGAAGATGGTGGGGGAACGAACTATGAAGACGCCTTCAAGACCACTGCTAACTTCTTCAAGAGCACAATAGCTACCAGTAACACCGGTGCGGAAAACCTGACGTACTTCATTACCGACGGCAAGCCGACGTATTATCAGCGCAATGAAGTTACTGACAAGCGCTTGTGGGCGGGAGGCAAGACGCTCGATGAAGTAGTCAATGTCAACAACTACAAAGTTGGTAGCACGTTCAGTGAATGGGCTGACTCGACTCACAAGGTTGAAATCAGCAGCGCTGGTGTTGTCAAAGTGTCGACGTATGGCTACAACTGGTGGGGTAACTTCGTTGTTACTTCCACCGACACTGTGGGGACCATCCATGCTCAAGGGGACGGCACGTATGAATTCTCCAGTCTGGGTGGTACCGGTAGGGGGAACTCCTCGAACTGGAACGATTCGGCAGCTAATACGACTGATAGTTTTGTGTTGCTGGGTGGAAGTACGACCGTACAAGGCCTAAGCAAGGTATACGCTATTGGCCTGAACGACGACATCAGTCTTTCTGATTTGAAACCTTACGACAGTGCCGGCAAGCCACAGACCAATATCGACCCGTCCGATTTGGCCAAGGCGATTCTCGGTCACTCCGAAGCAACGGTACCAGGTGCCGATACCATCGATGGCGGTAACGGCAACGACATCATCTTCGGTGACCTGATCACCCTCAACGGTGTGGTCAGCGAGGGCTACCAGGCCCTGCAGACGTACGTTGCAGAGAAGAGTGGTGTTGAAGTCAGCGCTGTCACTACCAGCAATGTTCACCAGTACATCACCGAGCACTACACCGAGTTCGATATCTCCGGTGCCAAAGACGGCAACGACATCCTGTCGGGCGGCAATGGCAATGACATCCTCTTCGGCCAAGGTGGTAACGACACGCTAAATGGTGGCAAAGGTAACGACATCCTGCTGGGCGGTACTGGCAATGACACCCTGATTGGTGGTCATGGCGACGATATCCTGATCGGTGGCAGCGGTGCCGACACCTTCGTGTGGAAGGCTGGCGACCTTGGTAACGACGTGATCAAGGACTTCAACAAGGCCGAGGGTGACCGTATCGACCTGAAGGACCTGCTCCAGGGCGAGAAGGGCAGCACCATCGATAACTACCTGAAGCTCACCACGGTGGAGGGTACGACCACGTTGCAAGTCAGCAGCGAAGGCAAGCTCAACGCCGAAGGTGGTATCGCCAACGCCGACGTGACCATCAAGCTGGAAGGGGTTAACTGGTCCAACCAGACGATCAACTCGTTGATCAGCGGTGCCGACCCGACCATCATCATCCACAACAAGGACAGCTGATAGCCCACCGGGGCCGCATAGCGGCCCCGGCTCTTTCCTGCCACTCGCCAACAGCGCATACTCTGGCGCCGGGCCTACGCGCCCGGCGATCTTTGCCTATGCTGCTGTCTACCAACAAGGAACCAACGTGACGAGGGACATCGCCATGTTCTACGTGCAACGCAACGCCGCCGGCCAGTTGCTGCGGGTGGAAGCAGCCGCGTTTGATCAGTTCACCGAAATACTCCCTTCAGACCATGCCGATATCCAGGAATGGTTTGCCGATGATGTTGTGGAAAACAGCCTCAACCAGCTCAAGCAAAGCGATCTGGACATGATTCGCGTGCTCGAGGACCTGATCGACGTGCTGACCGCCAAGGGCGTGTTCAAGATCACCGACCTGCCCGCCGGCGCGCAGGCCAAGCTGCTCAACCGTTCGACGGCGCGCAAGGCGCTCAGCAGCCTCAATAACCTTATTGACGAAGAAGAGCAGGGCGGGCTGATCTAACAGCGGGCTGGTCCCCGCGACAGTCGCCGCCGGGTTGGTGTTCGGTGCCAGCGAAGAGGCCGGTACAGGCTACAAATTCTGGTACTGAGCTGCCGCATTGCTCAGAATCTTGCCAATCTCTTCCCGCAAGCTGGCAGGCTGCTCTACCACCACCCCGTCCCCATGGCTCAACAGCCACCAGCGTAATGGCCAACCGTCACTTACCGTGCCGCGTAACCGATGTCCATGCTTCAGGGCCGTCAGTTGCATGTCGCTGCTCAACGGCGCATCCCGTAACTGCCGCGCCAGTGCATCGCTGATTCGCGCCACCAGCTCCACGCCCTCACCCTGCGAGGGTTGCAATGCATCCCCTCGCAGATGCGTCAGCAAGTCGAAATTACCGCGCAATTCGCCCACGGCACTGGCCGACCAGTGCCAGCCGTACGGAATGCTCTTATCATTGCGCTCCAGCGGGAATATCAGCGAAAGCTCGTTGAGGTCACGCTCGACAGTGCGTTTGCTGACCGTGAAGCCCACGTCACGCAGGCGCCAGACCAGCTCGGCGCTGGTTATGCCTGGGGAACGGCTGGGCAACTGGCGCAGCAGCGCCCACTGTCGGCTGAGGGTGGCGCGAGTGGTGGCGAACGGCAAAAGATAACGTCCTTGTCTAGGCTTGCCGCAATAGGATGGCGGCATGCGAGGGGCATGGCAATTGGCCACAGCCTGCTCAGATCAAGGAAGTCGCATTTGGTTGCCTCGTGCCGGTTCGTTCGCGACAGGTTTTGACGTGACATCACGCAGAATCACGCCTCATCACAGCCGAAGGTTGGGGTTGTGCGTCGTTCAATGAGGATGAACATGTCTGTTGCCAGCAATATCCATTCGCTACTTGCCCGCCTTCTGCCCGAGCGGGTCATCGCCCCTCCAGCTCCTGTAGGAAGGCGACAGCGGCTGTTCTCCGGTGTGGGCTTGCCCAGCCAGCGGTCGCTGCTGGTCAACCGCCTGGATGAGGCCAACGATCTGCAGGCGGTGTATGTCGACCTGCGCCGCCAGGCATTGCAAGGCAGCGTGTCCGCATTGAACGACCTCGGCTGGATCTGGCTAAACGGCAAGTACTGGCGGGCCGATACCGTGCTGGCTGGGCACCTGTTGCGCATGGCAGCCCTGCAGGGCAATGCCGCTGCCTGGTTCAACCTTGGGCAGCAACACTACTTCGGCAAAGGCATCGAACCTTCCTATGTGCAGGCGGCGGAGTGTTACCGGCAGGCCTTCGACCGGGGCATGCTGCATGCCGCCGCTGCACTGGGTGACCTGTATGAGGAGGAGGTGTGCGACGGTGGCCTGGAGTGGCAGGTTGACCTCGTGCAGGCCTACCAGTGGTTCATGCGTGGAGCCGAACGGGGCGAGGCGCGTTGTCGTTTTGAAGTGGGTTACCGGTTGATGCATGGGCTGCACGTAGAGGCCAACCTCAAGGCGGCGCTGTACTGGCTTGAACTGGCGGCAGCGGCGGGGGTGGTGCAAGCGGCAGAGGAGCTGGCGGTACATTTCAGCAGCCGTGATGCGGGGCGGTATCAGGAGTGGCGGGACCGGGCGGTGCAGATGGGCAGCACATTGGCCTTGACCATGAAGCTGGAAGACCAGATCCATCCCTGAGTATTTCTCTTCAGTGCTGACTGAAAAATGAACAACATTTAACCCAGGCTATTCGTCGCCCCCTGTTGACGACAGGGGGATGTCGGGGCGTATATTGATAGTTAGCAAACTATGAATATATTTGGTTCCCTTCATGTCCCTTGATCTCCTGCGCCTGCAAGTCAGCAGTGGCCTGGTAGTCGCTGCCCGCCACTGGCGGCGCATCTGTCATACCGCCTTGACCGGCTACGGCATTTCCGAGGCCTGCGCTGCGCCGCTGCTGATGATCGTGCGCCTGGGCGACGGCGTGCATCAGGTAGCTGTGGCCCAGGCCGCCGGCCTGGAAAGCCCGTCGCTGGTACGCCTGCTTGACCAACTGTGCAAAGCTGGCTTGGTGTGCCGCAGCGAGGACCCGCTGGATCGCCGCGCCAAGGCACTGAGGCTGACGGCCGAAGGCCGTGCCCTGGCCGAAGCCATCGAAGCCGAACTGGTGCGCTTGCGCCGCGATGTGCTCGGCGGTGTCGATCAGGCCGACCTGGAAGCTGCCTTGCGTGTGCTTCGTGCCTTCGAGGCTGCCGGCCTGGGCAACGCAGGCGGGGTGGCATGAACGGTTTCTTCAGCTCTGTCCCTCCGGCCCGTGACTGGTTTTACGGCGTGCGCACCTTCGGCGCGTCCATGATTGCCCTGTACATTGCTCTGCTCATGCAACTGCCGCGCCCCTATTGGGCCATGGCTACGGTGTACATCGTTTCCAGCCCGTTCGTCGGCCCGACCAGCTCCAAGGCGTTGTACCGTGCCATGGGCACGTTGCTCGGCGCAGGCGGGGCGATCTTCCTGGTGCCGCCGCTGGTACAGTCACCCTTGTTGTTGAGCATCGCCATCGCCCTGTGGACCGGCACCTTGCTGTTCCTTTCGCTGAACCTGCGCACGGCCAACAACTACGTGCTGATGCTGGCCGGTTATACCCTGCCGATGATTGCCCTGGCCGTGGTGGATAATCCGCTGGCAGTGTTCGATGTGGCCTCTTCTCGCGCGCAGGAAATCTGTTTGGGAATTGTCTGCGCGGCAGTCGTCGGGGCTATCTTCTGGCCACGCCGGCTGGCGCCGGTGGTAGTCGGTGCCACCGGAAACTGGTTCACCGAGGCGATTCGCTACAGCGATACCTACCTGGCCCGCGATGTCAGTGCCGACAAGGTCGGCGGGATGCGCGGGGTGATGGTCACCACCTTCAACTCGCTGGAGCTGATGATCGGTCAGCTCGCCCACGAAGGTGCCGGCCCGCATGCCCTGAAGAACGCCCGCGAATTGCGCGGGCGGATGATCCATCTGCTGCCGGTGATTGACGCCCTCGACGATGCACTGGTTGCACTGGAAGGCCGCGCCCCGGCCCAGTTCGCCCAGCTTCAACCCGTGCTTGAAGCTGCTCGTGAATGGCTCAAAGGCACTGCCGAAAGCGCTTCGGTAGCGCACTGGGCCACGTTGCACGAGCAGATCGGCCGCCTGCAGCCCGCTACAGCCGCCCTCGACCAGCGCGCCGAGCTACTGTTGTCCAACGCCTTGTACCGCCTGACCGAATGGGCCGACCTGTGGCAGGATTGCTGTACCTTGCAGCACGCCCTGCGTACCGATGATGCCAAGCCTTGGCGTGCTGTGTATCGCCACTGGCGGCTGGGCCGCCTGACAGCATTTTTCGACCGTGGCCTGATGCTGTACTCGGTAGCCTCCACGGTACTGGCGATCGTGGTCGCCTGCGGCCTGTGGATCGGCCTGGGCTGGAACGACGGCGCCAGTGCGGTCATCCTCGCGGCAGTTGCGTGCAGCTTCTTCGCCGCCATGGACGACCCGGCACCGCAGATCTACCGGTTCTTTTTCTGGACGCTGATGTCGGTCATCTTCTCCAGCGTGTACCTGTTCTTGGTATTGCCCAACCTGCACGACTTCCCGATGCTGGTGCTGGCCTTTGCCGTGCCGTTCATCTGCGTAGGCACCCTGACCGTGCAGCCGCGCTTCTACCTGGGCACCTTGCTGACCATCGTCAACACGTCGACCTTCATCAGCATCCAGGGCGCCTACGACGCCGACTTCTTCACTTTCCTCAACGCCAACCTGGCCGGTCCCGTGGGCCTTCTGTTCGCCTTTATCTGGACCCTGGTGATGCGCCCGTTCGGGGTGGAGCTGGCAGCCAAACGCATGACCCGCTTCGCCTGGCGCGACATTGTCGAAATGACCGAGCCAGCGACCCTGGCCGAGCACCGTCAGGTCGGCGTACAGATGCTCGACCGCCTGATGCAGCACCTGCCACGTCTGTCGCAAACCGGCCAGGACAGTGGTGTGGCGCTGCGCGACCTGCGCGTTGGGCTGAACCTGCTCGACCTGCTGGCATACATGCCACGCGCCGGCCAGCAGGCCCGCGAGCGCCTTAACACTGTGGTCGAGGAAGTCGGCGCGCACTACGCCGCCTGCCTGCGTGCTGGCGAACGCCTGCATGCCCCGGCCGCACTGTTGCGCAACATGGAACGCGCTCGCCTGGCGCTGAACCTGAACGAGCTACACGAGCGTGGCGATGCCCGCACCCACTTGCTGCATGCCCTGAGCGGCTTGCGCCTGGCGCTGCTGCCGGGGGTGGAGGTGATGCTCGAACCTGCCGAACAACCACAACTGCCCCCCGGGCTCGATGGAGCGCCCTTGTGATTGGTGAACTGGATATCAGCGGGGTGTTCCTGCCCACGCTGCTGGTGATGATGTTTGGCACCTACCTGCTGTTCCTTGGGGTGCACGCGGTGCTGGTGCGTCTGCATTTCTACCGCCTGGTCTGGCACCGGGCGTTGTTCAACGTTGCCCTGTATGCCGTGCTGCTTGGTGCGGTGGACCACTTTTGCCGAAACCTGATGCTGCCATGAAAAAACCTTTGTTGACCTTGGGCCGTGTGGTCCTGACCTTGCTGGTAGTGACCTTCGCCGCCGTGCTCGTGTGGCAGATGGTGGTCTACTACATGTTTGCCCCCTGGACCCGTGACGGCCACATACGCGCCGACGTGATCCAGATCGCCCCCGATGTGTCGGGATTGATCCAGAAGGTCGAGGTGCGCGACAACCAGACCGTCAAACGCGGCGACGTGCTGTTCACCATCGACCAGGACCGCTTCACGCTGGCCCTGCGTCAAGCCAAGGCAACTCTCGGCGAGCGCCAGGAGACCCTCGCTCAGGCTTCCCGCGAAGCGCAGCGTAACCGCAAGCTGGGCAACCTGGTGGCCGCCGAGCAACTGGAAGAAAGCCAGTCCCGCGAGGCCCGTGCCCGTTCGGCCGTCAGCGAGGCGCAAGTGGCTGTCGATACTGCCCAGCTCAACCTAGACCGCTCGGTGGTGCGCAGCCCGGTAGACGGCTACCTTAACGACCGCGCGCCGCGTAACCACGAGTTTGTCACCGCCGGCCGCCCGGTGCTGTCGGTGGTCGATAGCGCCTCCTACCATGTCGATGGCTACTTCGAGGAAACCAAGCTTGGCGGTATACACATCGGCGATGCCGTGGATATCCGTGTGATGGGCGACAATACCCGCCTGCGCGGCCATGTGCAGAGCTTCGCCGCAGGCATCGAAGACCGCGACCGTAGCAGTGGCGCCAACTTGCTGCCCAACGTCAACCCGGCGTTCAGTTGGGTACGCCTGGCCCAGCGCATTCCGGTGCGCATCGCCTTTGACGAAGTGCCGCAAGACTTCCGCATGATCGCTGGGCGTACTGCCACGGTGTCGATCATCGAGGGCCAGCGCCCATGAAACAGCTGATCCTGGCAGGCCTGTGCCTGTCGTTGGGGGCCTGCATGATGGTGGGGCCTGACTATGAGGTGCCTGGGGATGCGGCCGTGCAACGCGATGACCTGAACGGCCCTCTGCGCCAGGATGCCGGCAGCGTCGTATCGGCACCGGTCCCCGAGGACTGGTGGCAGCTGTATCAGGATCAGCGGCTGAACGAGCTGGTGCGTCAGGCGCTGAGTGCCAACACCGAACTGCGCGTGGCGGCGGCCAACATCGCCAAAGCTCGCGCCCAGGTGGAGGTGGCTGAATCGCAAGGCGGCTTCAACGGTGGCGTCAAGCTCGGCGCTCAGCGGTTGCAGGAGTCGGGCGAAGCCTTCCTGCAGCCTGAGAAGGTGCCGGTAGCCAACATCGGGGAGGCCATCATCAGTGCCTCGTACCAGTTCGACCTGTGGGGCACCTTCAAGCGTGGTACCGAGGCTGCCAAGGCAAATGCCGACGCGGTGCAGGCCGCAGCCGACACTGCCCGCATCACGCTTGTGGCGGACGTGGTCAAGGCTTATACCCAGGTGTGCTCGGCCAACGAGGAATATCACATTGCCCGTGAGTCCCTCGATTTGCAGGAGCAGAGCGTGAAGCTCAACCAGCGCCTGCGCGATGCGGGCCGTGGCGACGAAACGCAGGTCACCCGCTCGCAGACCCAGTTCAAATCCTTGCGTGCCGAACTGCCACGCTTCAAGGCCGAACGCGAGACGGGCATGTACACCCTGGCCGCGCTGCTGGCCAAGCCGGTCGACCAGTTGCCTGCCGGTACCGCCGATTGCGCCGAGCTGCCGCACCTGAACCAGCTGGTCCCGGTGGGCGATGGCGCGGCCCTGCTCAAGCGCCGCCCCGACGTGCGTCAGGCCGAACGCCAGCTGGCTGCCGCCACCGCCTATATTGGCGTAGCCACCGGCGCCTTGTACCCGGACATCAGCATTGGCGCCCAGGTTGGCACCATCGGTATCCTGGAGAACCTTGGTGAGCCTTCAACCAACCGCTGGGGTTTTGGCCCGCAGATCAGCTGGACCATCCCCACCAACGGCACCCGTGCCCGCATTCGCATGGCCGAAGCCTCGACCCAGGCGGCCCTGGCGAACTTCGATGGCGTTGTGCTGAACGCCATCCGCGAGACCCAGACCCGCCTGGCGCAGTACAGCGCCTTGCTCGATCGGCGCGATGCGCTGGCCGAGGCGGAGAAGTCGGCCAAGGAAGCGTCGGACCAGACGCACCGGTATTACCAGGCGGGGCGTGAGTCGTTCCTGGCGGATTTGCAGGCGACGCGGACGTATACCGATATGCGTGCGCAGTTGGCTGCGGCCAATAGCCAAGTGGCGCTGGGGCAAATTGGCGTGTTCCTGGCGTTGGGTGGTGGTTGGAAGGGAATCTCCAAGCCCTGACGCGATCCTTGAGGGCTGGTCCTCTATGCCACCCACTTCATCTGATTTGTAGCAAGATTTTTCATGAAATCCGCCCAAGACCCTTGAGTGAAGCAAAGTGGAAGTGAACAATGTTCTCTTTCGCATTCACCTTCGAGACTGGCCATGAATACCCGTTCCCGTCTGCTTGCCTGGCTGCCGGCTTTGCTGCTTGGCCCGGTGCTGGCGCTGTGCAGCACCTTGGCGCTGGCCGAGTCCCCCGCCGATGCTGCCAAAGCCCAGCACCTGCTGGATTACATTGGCGCCGACTACCCGCCGACCGTACAAGACGGCAAGGTGATCGACGATGGCGAATACCGCGAGCAACAGGAGTTCAGCACGGTATTGGCTGACCTTGTAAGAGGCCTGCCCGCAAATACTGAACAAGCTGCTTTGGAACAGGGCGTCAAGGCGCTGCGTCAGGCCATCGACCAGCGTCAGGAAGGTACTGCGGTCGCCAAACAGGCCCGGCAGCTGGGTGCGCGACTGGCTGTGGCCTACGAGGTCAGCCAGGCACCGGTGATTACCCCGGACCCAGCCCGCGGTGCTGCGCTGTACGCGCAAAACTGCTCGATCTGCCACGGCGAAACCGGTGCCGGCGATGGCCCGGCTGGCGTAGGTCTGGAACCTGCACCCGCCAACCTGCGTGATGTCTCGCGCCTGGACCAGTTGAGCCTGTTCGACCTCTACAACACCCTGGCCCTTGGTATCGACGGCACCGAAATGCCGTCGTTTGCCGACCAACTGGACGACCGTCAGCGCTGGGATGTGGCTGCTTATATCGCCAGCTTCACCGCCAAGCCGGAAGCGGGCAAGGGTAGCAATACGTGGAACCTCGCCGACCTGGCTCGCCAGACTCCGGCCGAAGTTGCGGCCAGCGAAGGCACTGAAGCCGTAGGGGCATTCCGTGCCCAGCGTGCCCAGCCGCCCCAAGTAAAGCGCGGCCCGGCGCAATTGCTCGAATACACTGCCAGTACACTGGACAAGAGCCTGGCGGCCTACCGCGCAGGCGACCACGATCAGGCCTATGACCTGTCGGTGGCGGCCTACCTGGAAGGTTTCGAGTTGGTGGAGAGCTCGCTGGACAACATCGACACCCAGGCGCGCAAGAACACCGAAAAATCGCTGATGGCCTACCGTCAATCCCTGCAGGATGGTCTGCCCGTGGCCCAGGCCGAACAGCGTCTGGCCGAAGCCAAAACCAAGCTCGAGCAGGCGGCCAAGTTGCTGGGAAGCGATGGCCTGAGCTGGTCGCTGAGTTATATCTCCGGTTTGCTGATCCTGCTGCGCGAAGGCCTTGAGGCGATCCTGGTGCTGGCGGCGATCCTGGCCTTCCTGCGCAATACCGGGCAGCAGTCGGCAGTACGCAGCGTCAACATCGGCTGGGGCCTGGCGCTGGTTGCCGGCTTCGCCACCTGGGCGCTGGCGGCCTATGTGATCGATGTGGGGGGGGCCCAGCGCGAGCTGCTGGAAGGCTGCACCGCACTGTTCGCTGCAGTGATGGTGCTATGGCTGGGTGTGTGGATGCATGACCGGCGCCACGCCGCGGCCTGGAAGGACTACATCAAGAGCAGCCTGGTCAGCGGTGGCGGGCGCTTCGGCTTTGCTGTGCTGGCATTCTTCTCGGTATACCGCGAATTGTTCGAAGTGATCCTGTTCTACGAGACCCTGTGGCTGCAGGCAGGCCCTGCCGGGCATCAGGCGGTGCTGGCGGGTGGCGCGACGGCATTGTTGTTGCTGGTGGGCCTGGCTTGGGTGATTCTGCGGGGTTCGGCCAAGCTGCCGCTATCGCTGTTCTTCAGCATCAACGCCGCGCTGCTGTGCGCGCTGTCGGTAGTATTCGCCGGGCATGGCGTGAAGGCGCTGCAAGAGGCCGGCGTGCTGGGCACACGGCCGGTGGCGTTCTTCGAGTTCGATTGGCTGGGGATTCATGCCGATGCCTACTCGCTGTTGGCGCAGGCGGTGGCGTTGCTGGCCATCGTGCTCCTTTACGGCCGCTCGTGGCTGGCGGAAAGGCGCAGTGCTGCGGCCAACTGAGTGGAGCGTGCGCGGTCCCACAGGGACCGCGCAAGGCCTCAGATCTTGCGCAAGCCTGATGCTCAGGCCGGCTGTGGCGCCTTGAGAATGTTCTGCAGCAGTTGGACACTTTCAACGGCGTCATGACCCAGACTGGTCAGGTAGCCGCCATCCGGTTGATCGGTCAGCCCCTTCTCATGCAGGCGTTGTGCAGCCGCGATCAGGGCGGGGGATGCGGTGCTGGTTATCTTGATGCCTTCCTGGCTGCTGTCGTGTTTGAACAGCGCGAGTACTTCCAGTTCGTCGATCAGATCGGGGGTAAAAGGCATGGCAGCTCCTGACTTCCAGACAAGGATGGCGGCACCGTCAGCGGTGCCTGATCTTCGAGTGTAGCCGGGTTATTCGTCGTCGCCTTGATCCATCTCAGGCGGCAGCTCCGGCAGTGCCCGCAGAGCGTTTTCATACCACTCGCCGTTGAACGCACGGTCCTCTACCAGCATGTTGTCAATTTCGAAGGCCAGCACATGCGCCATCAGGTTGAGAATGTCTTCACGCTCATAGCCGACCAGCGTCAGCTTGTTGAAAGTGGCCTTGGCCGCAGGCGGCTCGCCGCTCTCGATCTGGTTTTCGATGGCTTGGGTCAGCGTGGCCTCGGCGAAGGCTTCGTCGTCGTCATTGCCGATGTCGGTGGGCTCGCTCATGGCGGTACTCCTAGGATGGGATGCAACAGTGTGCCATGCCTATGGCGGCAATGCCCGAGCATTGACGCGGTGCATGACGCTGGTCAGCGGCAGGCGTTCAGTCTATAAAAGCCAGGCCAACCCCTTACGGCCTGGAGGCTGTTACCTCATGCTCAAGCTTCATGGATTCTCGGTCAGCAACTACTACAACATGGTCAAGTTGGCCCTACTGGAAAAAGGTCTGCCCTTCGAGGAAGTCACCTTCTATGGCGGCCAGGCGCCACAGGCGTTGGAAGTGAGCCCGCGGGGCAAGGTTCCGGTGCTGCAGACCGAGCAGGGCTTCCTCAGCGAAACCAGTGTGATCCTCGACTACATCGAACAAACCCAAAGCGGCAAGGCACTGCTGCCGGCCGATCCGTTCGAGCAGGCCAAGGTGCGTGAGCTGCTCAAGGAAATCGAGCTGTACATCGAGCTGCCGGCGCGTACCTGCTACGCCGAGTCGTTCTTTGGCATGTCGGTCGAACCACTGATCAAAGAGAAAGCGCGTGCTGACCTGCTGGCCGGGTTTGCCACGCTCAAGCGCAACGGGCGCTTTGCACCCTATGTTGCGGGCGAGCAGATGACGCTGGCAGACCTGATGTTCTGCTTCTCGGTCGACCTGGCCAACGCGGTGGGCAAGAAGGTGCTGAACATCGACTTCCTGGCGGACTTCCCGCAGGCCAAGGCGTTGCTGCAGCTGATGGGCGAGAACCCACACATGGCGCGGATCTTGGCGGACAAGGAAGCGTCGATGCCGGCCTTCATGGAGATGATCCGCAGCGGTAAACGCTAAATTTTGTGTTGGGACATTCGCGGGTAAACCCGCTCCTACAGGGTCAGCACAACCGTTGTAGGAGCGGGTTTACCCGCGAACGAGGGCGAAGCCCTCGCCCCGGAGGTTAGCGAGACGCCAACAGGGCCTTGCCACGAACAACGGCAGCGCGCACCTGCGCCGGCGCCGTACCACCAATGTGGTTACGGGCATTCACCGAACCTTCCAGAGTCAGCACGGCAAACACGTCCTGTTCGATCTGGTCGCTGAACTGGCGCAGTTCGTCCAGGCTCATCTCGGCCAGGTCCTTGCCAGTGTCCACACCATACTTCACCGCGTGGCCAACGATCTCGTGACAGTCACGGAATGGCAGGCCACGGCGAACCAGGTAGTCGGCCAGGTCGGTAGCGGTGGAGAAGCCGCGCAGGGCCGCTTCACGCATGATGGCGTGCTTGGGTTTGATCGCCGGGATCATGTCAGCAAAGGCCCGCAGCGAGTCGCGCAGGGTGTCGGCGGCGTCGAACAGCGGTTCCTTGTCTTCCTGGTTGTCCTTGTTGTAGGCCAGCGGTTGGCCTTTCATCAGGGTCAGCAGGCCGGTCAGGGCGCCGAACACGCGGCCGCTCTTGCCGCGTACCAGCTCTGGCACGTCCGGGTTCTTTTTCTGCGGCATGATCGAGCTGCCGGTGCAGAAACGGTCCGGAAGGTCGATGAACTGGAACTGCGCACTGGTCCACAGCACCAGCTCTTCGGAGAAGCGCGAAAGGTGCATCATCGCCACGCTGGCCGCGGCGCAGAATTCGATGGCGAAGTCACGGTCCGACACGCCGTCCAGCGAGTTGCCGGCCACGGCTTCAAAGCCCAGCAGCTTGCAGGTCAGTTCACGGTCGATCGGGTAGGTGGTGCCGGCCAGCGCGGCGCTGCCCAGCGGCATGCGGTTGGTACGCTTGCGGCAGTCGACCAGGCGCTCATAGTCGCGGCTGAGCATTTCGAACCAGGCTAGCAGGTGGTGACCAAAGGTGACCGGCTGCGCGGTCTGCAGGTGGGTGAAACCAGGCATGATGGTTTCGGCTTCACGCTCTGCCTGCTCCAGCAGGCCCTGCTGCAGGCGGGTGATTTCGCCCAGGATCAGGTCGATTTCGTCGCGCAGCCAAAGGCGGATGTCGGTGGCCACCTGGTCGTTGCGGCTCCGGCCGGTGTGCAGCTTCTTGCCGGTGATACCGATGCGGTCGGTCAGGCGTGCTTCGATGTTCATGTGCACATCTTCGAGGTCGACACGCCAGTCGAAGTTGCCGGCTTCAATCTCGCCCTGGATGGTTTTCAGGCCATCGATGATGGTGTCGCGCTCGTCATCACTGAGCACGCCGACCTGCGCCAGCATGGTGGCATGGGCAATCGAACCCATGATGTCGTGACGGTACAGGCGCTTGTCGAAATCTACCGAGGCGGTGAAACGGGCGACGAAGGCGTCGACGGGCTCACTGAAGCGGCCGCCCCAGGACTGATTGGTCTTGTCGGTGCTCATGGATTCACTCATTGCAGGCGTGAACGAAAAAGTGGCGTCGATGATAGCAGGGTTGGGCTGGCTGCCGCAGGGCGCCGGTCGAGAGAAATGCCCGGAAAATCGCAGAGAAGGATTTCAAGGAATGAACGGCAGTGTTCCACGGACCGTCTACAGTTGGACAAAGGACTGGCAGTGAATCTGCCGGGCCGAGTGAATCTTTGGCCATCGCACCGGTCTAGAGCGTGACCGCAGTGTCGCTCGAACCACACCTGTCTACGCTATACCTGTGCGAGACTCATTCAGGAATCCAGCGCAATTATGAATGTCCTGATCGTTGATGACGAACCCCAAGGCCGTGAACGCCTCAGCCGGCTGCTCGGCGAACTGGAGGGTTACACAGTGCTGGAGCCCAGCGCCACCAACGGCGATGAGGCCTTGGCGCTGATTGAAAGCCTCAAACCCGATGTGGTCCTGCTGGACATCGGCATGCCAGGCCTGGATGGCCTGCAAGTCGCCGCTCGCCTGTGCGAACGCGAGGCGCCGCCCGCGGTGGTGTTTTGCTCCGGGGATGATGAATACGGTGCAGAGGCATTCAAGGACAGTACCCTCAGCCATGTGACCAAGCCCTTCCAGGCGCAGGCCTTGCGCGATGCCTTGCGCAAGGCCGAAAAACCCAACCGCGCTCAATTGGCGGCGCTTACCCGGCCGGCCAATGAAGGCGGCGGCCCTCGCAGCCATATAAGCGCCCGCACGCGTAAAGGCATCGAACTGATCCCTTTACCCCAGGTGATCTATTTCATTGCCGACCACAAGTATGTGACCTTGCGTCACGAAGCCGGGGAGGTGCTGCTTGACGAGCCACTCAAAGCCCTGGAGGACGAATTTGGCGAACGCTTCGTGCGCATCCACCGCAATGCGTTGGTCGCCCGTGAGCGCATAGAACGCTTGCAGCGCACCCCGCTGGGGCACTTTCAGCTGTATCTGAAAGGCCTGGACGGCGATGCCTTGACAGTCAGCCGTCGCCATGTGGCCGGTGTGCGCAAGATGATGCAGACCCTCTGAGGCCCTCGGGTCCAGGCCGCTCCTGCACCTGGCTGCGTATGACCTGTTGATCCGTATCTGCAAGCGATACCGGCGATGCTGTTATCATCGGCGGTATTTCTCTGGATCGGGGCGTTTCATGTCCACTCGCGAAATCCGCATTGCCACCCGTAAAAGTGCTTTGGCCCTGTGGCAGGCCGAATACGTCAAGGCCCGCCTCGAGCAGGCCCACACCGGTCTGAAGGTGACCCTCGTACCCATGGTCAGCCGTGGTGACAAGTTGCTCGACGCGCCGCTGGCAAAAATCGGCGGGAAGGGCCTGTTCGTCAAGGAACTGGAAACCGCGCTGTTGGACAACGAAGCCGACATCGCCGTGCACTCGATGAAAGACGTGCCCATGGACTTCCCCGAGGGCCTGGGCCTGTACTGCATCTGCGAGCGTGAAGACCCGCGTGATGCCTTCGTTTCCAATACCTTTGACAGCCTTGAAGCGCTGCCCGCCGGCAGTATCGTCGGGACCTCAAGCCTACGCCGCCAGGCCCAGTTACTGGCGCGCCGCCCGGACCTGCAAATCCGTTTTCTGCGCGGCAACGTCAATACCCGCCTGGCGAAGCTGGATGCCGGCGAGTACGACGCCATCATCCTCGCCGCAGCGGGCCTGATCCGTCTGGGCTTCGAAGACCGCATCACCTCCACCATCAGCGTCGATGACAGCCTGCCGGCAGGTGGTCAGGGCGCGGTGGGCATCGAGTGCCGCAGTGCCGACGTTGAGATCCATGCACTGCTGGCGCCACTGCACCATGTCGACACCGCTGACCGGGTGATGGCCGAGCGCGCGCTGAACAAACGCCTGAATGGTGGTTGCCAAGTGCCGATCGCCTGCTACGCGGTACTTGAAGGTGACCAGTTGTGGCTACGTGGCCTGGTCGGCCAGCCTAGCGGCGGGACCTTGCTGGTGGCCGATGCCCGTGCCCCGCGTGCTGCTGCCGAGACCTTGGGCGTACAGGTGGCCGAAGACCTGCTGGGGCAGGGCGCCGAGGCCATTCTCAAGGAAGTCTACGGCGAGGCCGGTCACCCGTGAGCCAATGGCGCCTGTTGCTGACCCGGCCTGCCGAGGACTGTGCCGCGCTGGCGCAAAGCCTGGCGGCAGCGGGCGTGGGTAGCAGTTGCCTGCCTCTGCTGGAAATTGAACCTATTACCGTGCAAGCCCCACAGCGACTGTCGCTGGAGGGCTTGCATGACTTCCAGGCGATCCTTGTGGTCAGCAAGCCGGCCGCCCGGCTGTTGCTAGAGCATCTGGCCCAGGCCAGCATCCAGCCTCCGCAGCGAGGCTGGTTCACCGTGGGTGAGGCTACCGCTGGGGTGCTGCAGGGTGCAGGGCTGGAGGTAAGCTTTCCGCCGCGTGGCGATGACAGCGAAGCCTTGCTGGCACTGCCGGCCCTGCGCCAGGCACTTACCGAGCCGGCACCGCGTGTCTTGATCGTTCGCGGCGTCGGAGGTCGCGAACTGCTGGCAGAGCGTCTTGTAGAGCAAGGTGCTAGTGTCGAATATCTGGAACTGTATCGTCGCTGCCTGCCGGCCTACCCGACGGGTACGCTGATGCGCCGCATTGAAGCGGAACGCCTCAATGGCCTGGTGGTCAGCAGTGGGCAGGGTTTTGAACATTTGCAGCAGATGGCCGGTGCCGATTGGCTGCGGCTGGCCCAGTTGCCGCTGTTCGTGCCCAGCCCGCGGGTTGCCGAGCAGGCCAAGGCCGCCGGGGCCCAACAGGTTGTGGATTGCCGTGGCGCCAGTGCCACGGCCTTGCTGGCAGCCGTGCAGCGTAGCGCTGCACCTGCCTCTTAAGGCGCTAAGCTGAATGCGGTGCGCCCCCATGCAAAGGATGGATACGTGAGCGAGACTGTCTTGTCCAATAACGATCAACCGTCGGCACAGGCGCCTGCGGAACCCGTTACCGCCCCACCTGCCAAGCGCTCCGGCAGTGGCCTGGCAGCGTTGGCCTTGCTGCTTGGTGCGGCCGGGGTGGCGGTAGGAGGGTGGGGTGTCTGGCAGGTGCGTCAACTGCAGGGCAGTGAGTTCAACCAGGGCCAGCACATCGAAGCGCTGAACCAGCGCGCCGAGGCGCTGCAGCAACGTGAGCAGCAGATCAGTGCGCAACTGGCCAGTCTGCCAGCTGCCAGCGAGCTGGAAGACCGCCGGCGTTTGGTAGCCCAGCTACAGGGCGACCAGCAACGTCTCAGTCAGCGCCTGGAAACCGTGCTGGGAGAAAGCCGCAAAGAGTGGCGCCTGGCCGAAGCCGAGCACCTCCTGCGCTTGGCTACCCTGCGACTTTCGGCGTTGCAGGACATCACCAGTGCCAAAGCCCTGGTCGAAGGCGCCGACGAGATCCTGCGCGAGCAGAGCGACCCGGGTGCCTTCGCTGCCCGCGAGCAACTGGCACGCAGCCTGGCCATGCTCAACAGCACTGAGCAACCCGACCGAACCGGCCTGTTCTTGAAACTGGCTGCACAGCGTGAGTTGGTACAGCAGCTGAGCGCCCAGTCACCCGAGTTCGACAGCAATGCCGATGCGCTTGGTGCCCTGACCGCCGACGGTGATGGTGCCAGCAGGCTGTCGCAGTGGTGGGCAGAAATATCCAAGTACTTCCAGATCGACTTCAACGCCGATGAAAACGTGCGTCCGTTGCTGGCCGGGCAGCAGCTGAACCAGCTGCGCCTGGCCTTGAGCCTGACTATCGAGCAGGCCCAGTGGGCGGCGCTCAATGGCGATGCCAAGGTTTACACGCAGGCGCTGGACGACGCCCGCAGCGTACTGCTGGCCAACTTCAACGCAGACAACCCGCAAAGCAAGGCCATGCTCGACAGCCTCAATGCCTTGGCCGATCAGCCGGTGTCGGTGGTTACCCCTGACCTCAGTGAAAGCCTGGCGGCAGTGCAGGCCTATATTCAGCGCCGTCACCTGCCGGCCGAGGCTGAAGGGGGCAAGCCATGAAACGTGTCTACTTGTTGGCCGTGCTTGCGATCGTGGTTGCTGCGGCACTGGGCATCGCGGTCGCCAAGCACAGCGGCTATGTACTGATTTCCTATGGTGGCTTCCGTTACCAGTCGGGGCTGTGGGCAGCCTTGGCTGGTGTTTTGGCGGTCGTCCTGCTGCTGTGGTTGCTGCGCTATCTGGTCGGCCTGGTGCTGACTTCCAGCGGCGTGGTCAACCCCTGGTCACGGCGTAACCGCAGCCGGCGTATCCGGCTGGCGATCGAACAGGGCCAGCTCGATCTCGCCGAAGGCCGCTGGGCCAGTGCCCAGCGACACTTGCACCGTGCCGCCGAGGCTGAGCGCCAACCGTTGTTGTACTACCTTGGTGCCGCGCGCGCGGCCAACGAGCAGGGCCGCACCGAAGACAGCGACAACCTGCTGGAGCGTGCCCTGGAGCGCCAGCCACAAGCGGAGCTGGCCATTGCCCTGACCCATGCCCAATTGCAGATGGACCGTGGCGAAAGCGATGGGGCCCTGGAAACCCTGCTGGCCATGCAGGAACGCCACCCGCACAACGGCCAGGTGCTGCGCTTGCTGCAACGCCTGCACCTGGAGCGCGGCGACTGGTCTGCACTGATCCGTCTGCTGCCCGACCTGCGCAAGGGCAAGGTGCTGCCGGCCGCTGAGCTGGCTGCTCTGGAACAACGTGCCTGGGGCCAGAACCTGAGCCTGGCCACCACCCGTGGCGAAGACACGCAAAGTGCACGTCAATCCTTGGAGCGCGCCTGGCAGCAGCTGACCGCAGCCCAGCGCCAGGAGCCACAACTGGTGCTGGCGTACGCCGAGCAATTGCGCCAGGTAGGTGCCCAGAACGAGGCCGAACAAGTGTTGCGCACTGCCCTCAAGCGCGACTACGAAAGCCATCTGGCCCGCCTTTACGGTCTGGTGCGTGGGGATGACCCGGCGCGTCAGTTGCAAACCGCTGAAGGTTGGCTCAAGGCTCACCCGCAAGACGCGAGCCTGCTGCTGACCCTGGGCCGTCTGAGCCTGCAGAACCGCCTGTGGGGCAAGGCGCGTGACTATCTGGAAAGCAGCCTGCGTATGGAGCGCAACCCCGAGGCCTGTGCTGAACTGGCCCGCCTGCTCGCCGGGTTGGGCGAGACCGAGCGCAGCAACCAGCTGTTCCAGGAGGGCCTTGGCCTGCTGGACGAGCGCCTGCTGGCGCTGCCTTTGCCAGAAGGCGTACGCGCCTGACCTACCCCATGGCCCGCGCCAAGGTGCGGGCTTTGGGGGCAGGTAATTTATCTTTTCCTGTCAGTTAGATCTGAAGTCCGTTTCTTCCGTCGTCTCCTACCGAATATCTGGAAATTTCCTACGCGATTCAGCGACTTGTCGTTGCTGTCGTGCCTTGAAACAAAGCGTGTCTTTCCTCTACCGTTTCAAGCCCCTACTTTTTCCCCGGGACCTTCACTGCCCATGCTGCCGGCCCGTTTGCGCACCTTTTTTCTTCCTGCCTGCCTGCTCGCACTGGCGGTACTGGTTGCGTCTTTCCGTCTGGAAAACACAGTGGGGCTGAAGCCGTGCCCATTGTGCCTCAGCCAACGGTTGCTGCTTGGCGTGTACGCGCTGCTGTGCTTCGCAGCCGTGCTGCAGGCGCCGGGCACGCAGGGCATCCTTCGTTACGCTCGGCTGGCGCTGGGCTGCTCGCTGGCCGGCGCATTGCTGGCCGCTCGGCATGTCTGGTTACAGGGTGCTGAGGGGGGCAATGAAGTATGCCCGGTGCCGATCGGGCGAGTGTTCGAGCAATCCTGGGGTGAGGCGGCGCGGCAACTGTTGCTGGGTGGTCCGGATTGCCGTTCGCTTGCCTGGAGCTTTCTCGATCTGACACTGCCGGAATGGAGCCTGTTGGCCTTCCTGCTGCTGGCGGTTCTGCCCTTGAGTTACCTGCTGGCGTATCGTTTCCGCACCCTGGCAAGAACATGACCTGGCGCAAGGTTGCGCCATTAGCGCGACCAATGGTGATGTAACAGGGTATTAAACGCTTGTATGAACTTTGTGTGCTGCGTACCTTGAAGGGCAGCACGCGCGGGAATAATCTCCCAGCACGCATACCGGAAAAACAACTGCTCGATGCCGTCCTGCTGATGTCACCTTTGTGCTGCGCGGTCGTAGTACGAGGTGCAGCGGCATCTACCCAGAAGGGAAGAGATCGCCATGCTCGATAGTTGTCAGAACGCCCAGGAACGCTGGGGTGGGGTTCACAAGCTGATCGACCGTTGGCTGGAGGAGCGCCAGGAACTGGTGCAAGCTTTTCGCGCCCTGCGCGATGTGAAGCCAGCCTTCGCCGACAAGGACACCAACGGGGACTTTTGCTCACTTCTGGTCGACTACGTTTCGGCGTGGCACTTCGAAGTCTGCGAGCAACTGGTCAGCGAGGCCAAGGCGTTCGGAGACGAGAAGGCGCTGAAGCTGGCCGAAGAGATCAACCCACGGATCAACGACAGTACTCAGATTGCACTGGCCTTCAATGACCATTGCGCCAAGGGGGAGTGCAAGGACACCGAACGCTTTGCCGAGAAGCTGGCCAAATTGGGTGGGTTGTTGCATGAGCGCTTCGAGCTTGAAGACTGCCTGATCGAAGTGCTGCACAACGCACACAAAGAAGAGGGTGCAGTGCAGGCCTGAGGTTGGCGTCAGTCGCCAATCGCCAGCAGTTCGATTTCGAATACCAAGGGGGTGTAGGGTGCAATCAGGTCTCCCGCCCCCTCGGCGCCATAGGCTTGCGCTGAAGGAATTACCAGGCGCCATTTGGCGCCAGTGCGCATTTTCGGCAAGGCGACTTGCCAGCCTTCGATAACCGAATCCAGGTTGAACCACTGGGGTGTCTGGTTTTGGTCGAATACCGAGCCATCCGGCAATCTGCCCACATAGCGCACCTGCACTTTGCCGCCTGCTCTCGGTTGAGGGCCCGTGCCTGCTTGCAGTTCGCTGTACAGCACACCTTCCGTTAGTTCGTGTACTCCATAACGCCCACGTTCATTAGCCATGAAACGCGTTTCGGCAGCCTGCAGCTGTTGCGCAGCGGCGTCACTTTCCTGGGTTTCATGCTGCTGGAGCACCGCCTGCATGTGTGCCTTGTCGAGCTTGAGGGGTTGCCCCTGATAGGACTGTTTCAGGCCTTCGACCAGCGCATCCAGTTGCAAGCCCGGCATCTCCTGGCGCAGGCGTTCACCCAGGCTGGCACCCAGGCTGTAGGCCAAATCGTGGTCGTCGTTGTCGGCCAGGGCAAGGGGCGCCATCAGGCATAAACCTAAAAAAAGATATCGAGGCAACGCCTGACTCCCAAATACCAGCAATGATTAATTCAGCAACTACACTTTCACGCAGCTGCAAGATAACAACTTTGCCCAGGCATGCAACGCGGCGTAAATATTACGGTCAACATGCCCTAGCGGCGGTAGCAGCAGAAGCATAGTATGAGCCGCAATCTCGTCAGCCAGGAGGTAAACCATGTCGGCCAAAAAGAAGCCAGTAAGTACGCCGTTACACCTGCTCCAGCAACTTTCGGGCAGCTTGCTCGAGCACTTGGAAGAGGCCTGCTCGCAAGCGCTGGCTGATGCGGAAAAACTGCTGGCGAAGTTGGAAAAGCAGCGTGGCAAGGCGCAGGAAAAACTGCACAACGGTCGCCTGAAACTGCAAGACGCGGCCAAGGCAGGTAAAGCCAAGGCGCAAACCAAGGCGCAAAAAGCCATCGGTGAACTTGAGGAGCTGCTCGATTCTCTCAAGGAACGTCAAACCCAGACTCGCTCTTACATTCAGCAACTCAAACGCGATGCACAGGACAGTCTCAAGCTGGCCCAGGGTGTAGGCAAGGTACGCGAAGCTGCAGCCAAGGCCCTTGATCAGCGTGCAGCTAAACCCGCCAAGCCAGTTGCAGCCAAACCGGCTGCCAGGGCGACCGCTGCCGCCAAGTCTACGGCCAAACCAGCTGCCAGGGCGACCGCTGCCGCCAAGCCTGCGGCCAAACCGGCTGCCAAGTCGACCGCTGCCGCCAAGCCTGCGGCCAAACCGGCTGCCAAGTCGACCGCTGCCGCCAAGCCTGCGGCCAAACCGGCTGCCAGGGCGACCGCTGCCGCCAAGCCTGCGGCTAAACCAGCAGCCAAGGCGACCGCAGCAGCCAAGCCTGCGGCCAAAGCCCCTGCTACCAAGCCAGCCACAAAACCAGCTGCCGCCAAGGCACCTGCACGCACGGCCGCCAAGCCTGCCGAGGCCAAACCCGCTACACCGGACGCCGCAACCAACTCGGCGAGCCCGGCTGCGGCAGCACCGTCGGCACCTGTGAGCACTCCTGCTCAGGCACCTTCGGCGTCCTGAAGCGCAGCCGCTGCGACGCGCAACTGAACTAGCGCGTCATGATGCAGAGCCTGGTCCGGCGCTAGCCGGGCCAGCCAGTCGTCCGCGGGCTCATGGGAGCCCACGGGCCACTGTCGCGAGCGTTCCTGCAAGCGCTCCAGCAGAGTTTTTTCTGCCCGCAATTCCAACTCTTTCACCTGTTCACGCAACGCCGCCAGTTGTGCATCATCCGATGCTTTCGCTCGCCATTGCTGGCGCAGGCTGCGTAGCGGGGCGACCACTTCACGCTGCCAGGGCTCGGCAAGTTCTTGCAGTGCTTGCGCGCGTTCGCCCAGTACGGCCACGCCACGTGCTTGCAGCCAGGTCGCGCACAGCAGCAGGCAGACATCGCCACCCAGTGCCTGCAGTTCAAGGCAGGCGGCCTCTACGCCGGGCCTGGCATACAGGGTCAAGGCGTAATTCCACAGGTCGGTGTGCATGGTTCCACTCGCGCTATGGGCCGAGGAAGCTGGTAGACTCCGCGACCATCATGATCAGACTATCCAACCTCACTTTACAGCGTGGTCCGCAGCGCTTGCTAGAAGGCGCCGAGATGACCCTGCACGCCGGTCACAAGGCCGGCCTGATCGGCGCCAACGGCGCCGGAAAATCCAGCCTGTTCGCCTTGCTGCGCGGTGAGCTGTCGCCCGATGCCGGTGACTGCCAACTGCCCGGCGACTGGCGCATCGCCCACATGCGCCAAGAGGTCGACACCCTTGATCGCCTGGCTGTGGATTATGTGCTTGATGGCGACGTGCGCCTGCGCAAGGTCCAGGCCGAATTGGCCGCGGCCGAGCAGGCCCACGACGGCACCGCCCTGGCGCGCCTGCACAGTGAGCTGGAAAGCGCCGACGGCTATACCGCCGACGCCCGTGCGCGCAAGTTGCTGGCTGGGCTGGGCTTCACCAACGAGCAGATGGACCGCCGTGTCGGCGATTTCTCTGGTGGCTGGCGGATGCGCCTGAACCTGGCCCAGGCCCTGATGTGCCCGTCCGACCTGTTGCTGCTCGACGAGCCCACCAACCACCTCGACCTCGACGCGATCCTGTGGCTGGAAGACTGGCTCAAGGGCTACCCCGGCACGTTGCTGCTGATCTCCCACGACCGTGACTTCCTCGATGCCGTGGTCGACCATGTGCTGCACGTCGAGCAGCGCAAGCTCAACTTGTACAAAGGCGGCTATACCGCCTTCGAGCGCACCCGTGCCGAGCGCCTGGCGCAGCAGCAGCAGGCCTACGAGAAGCAGCAGGCGCAGCGCGCGCACATGGAAAAGTACATTGCCCGTTTCAAGGCCCAGGCCACCAAGGCCCGTCAGGCGCAAAGCCGGATCAAGGCCCTGGAGCGCATGGAAGAGCTGTCGGCGGCGCACGTCGATTCGCCGTTCGACTTTGTCTTCCGTGAATCGCAGAAAATTTCCAGCCCGTTGCTGAGCCTTTCCGAAGGTTGCCTGGGTTATGGCGACAAGGCCATCCTCGACAAGGTCAAGCTGCAGCTCACCCCAGGTGCTCGTATTGGTCTGCTCGGGCCCAACGGCGCCGGCAAGTCGACCCTGATCAAGAACCTTGCAGGTGAGCTGGAGCCGTTGTCGGGCCGGCTGGTTCGCGGCGAGAACCTGGCTGTAGGCTACTTTGCCCAGCATCAGCTGGACTCGCTGGACGACAAGGCCAGCCCGCTGCTGCACCTGCAGCGCATCGCCCCTACCGAGCGTGAGCAGACGCTGCGCGACTTTCTCGGCGGCTTCGATTTCCATGGTGCCCGCTGTGACGAGCCGGTGGTGAACTTCTCCGGTGGCGAAAAGGCTCGCCTGGCACTTGCGCTGATTGCCTGGGAGCGGCCAAACCTGCTGCTGCTTGACGAACCGACCAACCACCTGGACCTGGAAATGCGTCTGGCACTGACCATGGCCTTGCAGGAGTTTGCCGGTGCAGTGGTGGTGGTATCCCACGACCGTCATTTGCTCAAGAGCACCACGGATGACTTCCTGCTGGTGGCCGACGGCAAGGTCGACACCTTCGACGGTGACCTGGAAGACTACAGCCGCTGGCTGGTCGAGTACCGCCAGCGCAGTGCGCCGGCCAGTAGTGCACCGGCCAACCCGGACAAGACCGACAAGAAAGCCCAGCGCCAGGCTGCCGCAGCCTTGCGCCAGCAGTTGGCACCGCACAAGAAGGCTGCCGACAAGCTGGAAAGCGAGCTCAACCAGGTGCACGCGCAATTGGCCGAGATCGAGACCGCGCTGGGTGATGGTGGCCTTTACGACGCGGCGCGCAAGGACGAGTTGCGCGACCTGCTGGCGCGCCAGACCAAGCTCAAGCAACGCGAAGGCGAGCTGGAAGAGGCCTGGATGGAAGCGCTGGAAACCCTTGAAAGCATGCAGGCCGAACTCGAGGCGTTGTCCTGATGGAGGAACTGCGTTCGCTGCTGCCAGGGCAATGGATGGATACTTTCTGGCTGGGCTTGCAGATACTCTTGATCCTGGTCGCGGCGTTCATCCTGCAGCGTATCGTCGCCCGTGGGCTTGGCCGACTCGGCCAGCGTTACCCGTTGCCACCGGAGTTGCTGGTGCCCGTTCGTGGTGGCCTGCGCTGGCTGATCATGGGCAGCGCGCTGCTGTTCGTGCTGGAGCGCCTGGGTGTTTCGGCGACTGTGTTGTGGACAGCACTTTCCGGCTTCGTAGCGGTAGCGGCGGTGGCCTTCTTCGCCATGTGGAGCGTGCTGTCCAACCTGTTGTGCGCGGTGTTGATCTTCACGGTTGGGCCGTTTCGCATCGGCGATGTGGTCGAACTGGTCGACACCCTCGACAAGCCCGGCGTGAAAGGTCGGGTGATCGCCATCAACCTGCTGTTCACCACGCTGCTGGAAATGCCCGAGGCGGGTGGGGCGCTTGTGCAGGTGCCCAATAGCCAGTTCTTCCAGAAGTCAGTACGACGCTGGCGCGGGGCCGAGGTGCAGGCCCTGCACAAAGAAACAGCTGTCGTAGCTGACTGAACCTGTACTGGCCCCTTCGCGGGCGCGCCCGCTCCCACAGGTATCCCACAGCGTCTGAAAATGCACTGTAGGTGTGGGAGCGGGCGTGCCCGCGAAGAAGTCAGGTCAGGCACCACAAATCCATCAGAAATCACTGGTTATTTTTTCGCCAAAACCTTAGCTTAACGTTTTGCAACAAATGTTCGAGCGAGGTGTGTGATGTCGATGGAAGTATGGTTGGGCTTCTTTGCTGCCTGCTGGGTGATCAGCCTTTCACCTGGTGCCGGGGCGATTGCCTCGATGTCCAGCGGCCTGCAATACGGCTTCTGGCGTGGTTACTGGAACGCCTTGGGCCTGCAGTTGGGCCTGATCATGCAGATCGCCATCATCGCCGCCGGCGTCGGTGCCATCCTGGCCGCCTCGGCCACGGCGTTCCAGGTCATCAAGTGGTTTGGCGTCGCCTACCTGGTGTACCTGGCCTACAAGCAATGGCGTGCACTGCCGATGGACATGAGCGATGAATCAGGCGTGCGCCCGATCGGCAAGCCGCTGAGCCTGGTGTTCCGTGGTTTCCTGGTCAACATCAGCAACCCCAAGGCGCTGGTGTTCATGCTGGCGGTGCTGCCGCAGTTCCTCAACCCGCATGCGCCGCTGCTGCCGCAATATGTGGCGATCACCGTGACCATGGTCACTGTCGACCTGCTGGTGATGGCGGGGTACACCGGTTTGGCTTCGCATGTGTTGCGCATGTTGCGCACACCCAAACAGCAGAAGCGTTTGAACCGGACCTTTGCCGGGTTGTTCATTGGTGCAGCCACCTTCCTCGCGACCTTGCGCCGCGCGCCGGTCTGACAGACCGAATACAGGCCATTCGCGGGCAAGCCCGCGATTGGTCCATCACTCTTTCTCCTTGCCAGCCAGCCCCTTCAGCAAATCTATCGGCAGCGGGAAGACGATGGTCGAGCTCTTGTCCCCGGCAATCGCCCCCAGTGTCTGCATATAGCGCAACTGCATCGCCCCCGACTCTTTGCTCAGCATTTGCGCGGCTTGCATCAGTTTCTCCGACGCTTGCAGTTCACCTTCGGCATGAATCACCTTGGCCCGACGTTCGCGCTCGGCCTCGGCCTGGCGGGCGATGGCGCGTATCATCGACTCGTTCAGGTCAACGTGTTTGATCTCGACGTTGGCCACCTTGATGCCCCAGGCATCCGTCTGTGCATCCAGGACCTGGCGGATGTCCAGATTCAGTTGCTCGCGCTCTGCCAGCAGCTCATCCAGTTCGTGTTTGCCCAGCACCGCTCGCAGGGTGGTCTGGGCCAGCTGGCTGGTCGCCACCAGAAAATCCTCGACCTGAATGATCGCTTTCTGCGGGTCGAGCACGCGAAAGTACAACACTGCGTTGACCTTGACCGAAACGTTGTCGCGGGTGATCACATCCTGCGGCGGCACATCCAGTACCACTGTACGCAGGTCGACCCGTACCATTTGCTGAATCACCGGGATCAACAGGATCAGCCCCGGCCCTTTGACCTGCCAGAAGCGCCCCAGCTGGAACACCACGCCGCGCTCGTATTCGCGCAGGATGCGAAACGCCGACAGCACCAGCATGGCCAGCACGATCAGCACTGCGCCGAAACCGAATTGCATGAACATGCTCATTCTCCTTGCGTCGCAGGGGCGGCGGCGCTCACTTCCAGCATCACGCCATGGCGCGCGGTCACCCGCACGTTCTGGCCAGTTTGCAGCGGCGTTGCGCACCGCGCTTGCCATGGCTCGCCCTGAGCCAGCACGACACCACGGAATGGGTCGCTTGCCATCACTTGGGTGACGGTGACCAGGCTGCCGACCAAGCCGGCGTCGCCACTGACCAGCGCCCGTTGTCGGGCCTTGAGAGCCATGCCCAGCACGCCACCGATCAGTAATGCCGAGAGCAGCGCCAGGGTGCCGACCAAGGCCAGCGGGATGCCGAAACCGGGGGCGTCGGTGTCGATCAGGATCAACGCGCCGACCACAAAGGCAACGATGCCGCCGAAGCCGACCACGCCGAAACTGGGCAAGAAGGCTTCGGCGATCATGAAGGTAATGCCAAGCAGGATCAGCGCCACCCCGGCGAAACTCACCGGCAATAGCTGCAGCGCATACAGCGCCAGCAGCAGGCAGATACCACCGACCACACCACCCACCGCAGAACCGGGGTTCATGAATTCGAACAACAGGCCGTAAACGCCGATCATGATCAGGATCAGTGCCACGCTGGGGTTGGTGATCACCGCCAGAACCCGTGTGCGCCAGTCCGGCAGATGCTCGACCACGCGGGCGCCTGCGGTCTGCAACTGCCGTGGCTGGCCGGCCACCTGCAGCGTTTTGCCGTCGAGCTTGCGCAGCAGGTCAGGCAGGTCATCGGCCACCTGATCGATCACGTTCAGGCGCAAAGCCTCGCTGGCGGACAGGCTGACCGCTTCGCGCACGGCCTTCTCCGCCCAGTCGGCGTTGCGGCCGCGCATTTGCGCCAGTCCACGGATGTAGGCAGCAGCGTCGTTGACCTGTTTGCGTGCGAGGGTTTCATCGTCGCCGCCTTTGGCCTTGTCGTCATCGGGCGTGCCAGGCGAGCCGCCGATCCGCACCGGCGTGGCAGCACCCAGATTGGTCCCGGGCGACATCGCCGCAATATGGCTGGCGTAGAGAATATAGGTGCCGGCGCTGGCGGCGCGGGCTCCGCTGGGGGCAACGTAGCTGGCGACCGGCACAGGACTGGCGAGAATTGCCTTGATCATCTGGCGCATGGCGCTGTCCAGCCCGCCCGGGGTATCCATGCGGATAACCACCAGTTGCGCGCCTTGCGCCTGCGCCTGGCCGAGGCTGCGTACCAGGTAGTCGGCGCTGGCCGGGCCGATGGCGTCGTCGATGCCCAGCACCCACACCGCGCCGGGCGCTGCCTGGCCACCTGGCGTGATGCCAAGCAACAACAGCAGCAACAGCCAGCGCCAGCAGTGGGCGATCACCTGTCGTCACCTCATTTGCGCGTATTACACAAGTTTAGCCCCGACCACCCGTACCCGGCCTAAAATTGAAGATTGGGGGGCGAAACCGGAGGTGCATCATGCGTATGGCAAAGACCCTGCAGGCCAGCCTGGACAAGGCCAACTGCGACTACGACATCATTCCCCACCCACATTCGGCCACCAGCCTGGAGTCGGCCCGTATGGCCGGCGTGCCCGCCGAACGGGTCGCCAAGGCGGTGATGGTCGATGACCGTCACGGCAACTACATCATGGCCGTGCTACCGGCCAACCGGCATCTGGACATGGACAAGGTGCGTATGTCCGGGGCCTGGCATCTGACCCGTGAAAGCGGTCTGCCGAGCCTGTTCAATGACTGCGAACGCGGTGCTGTGCCGGCCCTTGGCGATGCTTACCAGATAAAAATGCTGCTCGACCCGAGTCTTACCCGCCAAGGCGATGTCTACCTGGAGGCGGGTGATCACGATCACCTGATTCACATGAGCATGGAGCAGTACATGAAACTGGTGCCGCACGCCGAAGTGTGCGAGCTGTGCTGATGTTTTCAAACCAATGCCAGGCGGGCGTCGTGGACGGCTTGCCTGGCGCTCAGGAGGAACCATGGAAGCGCCGATCCATCCCTTTGCCGACCTGTTCAAGCAGTTGGGCTTGCCCGACGATCCCAAGAGTATCGATCAGTTCATTACCAGTCATTCACCGCTGAAGAACGAGATCAAGCTGGTGGATGCGCCGTTCTGGACCGACGCTCAGCGTGCATTTCTCAAGGAAAGCATCATTGACGACTCTGATTGGGCTGTGCCCTTCGATCAACTCAACGAAGCATTGCGCCGCCCCCGAAAATAAAGCGCCGAGTGGCACCTGACGAGTGATCGGCCGTTGCTATGCTCAGGAAAACAATAAGGGGATAGCGCGATGAAAGATCCCTACGCACCAGGTTTCTGGTGTTCCGTGACGATCCTGGGCACCCTGACGGCCAGTTACTTCTATGGCATCAGGCAGACGCAACAGATGGACCAGGCGGTGCATTTCCTGTATGCCGCTGCAGCAGTCACTGTGGCGGTTGCTCTGGTGGCGCTGACATGGATCGCCTGGCAGCAGTTGCGCCTGAACAAGCGCGAAGTGGTGCAGGGGCGAACGTTGCTGACCATCTGGAACACCAAGGTTGCACTACGCCGCGTCGAGACGGTTTTCGACCGCTATTTCTGGGGCAGCTACTGGCATTCGGGGCGTACCTTCGAAGAGGTCATGGGCGAGCTCAGGGGCACTCCGCTGGAGCAGAGCCTGGATGCGCTGAAGCGCCAGTGCCGGGTGCTCGACCGCGAAATCCATGACCGCCATCACCACTGGCTGGCCAATGCTCGCGACCTGTCCAGCGTGGCACAGGCTATGGCCCGTGAACGCTACCAGCTGGACCTCGGCGAGCCGACGCACAGCGGCCACGGCAATACGGCAGTGCTCAACCGTGACCTGGAAGTGCTGGTGTACACCTGGTCGGCGCGCTTGCGTAGCTTCGACCATCAGCTGGACGAGCTGGAGCGCGCCTACCATTGAGGCGCTTCATTCGCCGCGGATGTACTGCTCCATTTGCTTGATCAGGCTGGCCTGTTCGGCGATGGTTTCCTTGACCAGGTCACCGATCGACAGCAGGCCGAGCAATCTGCCGTTTTCGACCACCGGCAGGTGACGCAGGTGGCGGTCGGTCATCAGGTTCATGCAGTAATCGAGCTTTTGCTTGGGGGCCACGGTGACCACCGGTTCACTCATGATTTCGCGCACCGGCGTGGCCGCGGAAGAGCGGCCCTTGAGGACCAGTTTGCGCGCATAGTCCCGTTCGCTGACGATACCCACTACCTGGCCACCCTCGACGACAGGTAGCGCACCGACGTTTTTCTCCGCCAGCAGTTTCAGGGCGTCGAGCACCGAGTCATCCGGGCCGATGGTGTAGACGGTCTGGTGCTGGGACTTGGTCTTGAGGATTTGTTCGACGGTCTTCATACGGGCCTCTGCGGGTGAAAAAAGCACTGTCTCGGAGTAACTAAAGCATCCGGTACGGCGCTCTGCACGGCAATGCAGGAAACGGCATGGAGGCGATTGAAAAACGTCATTGCTGTTCGCTTGTAACGGCCTTTTCGCGGCTAAAGCCGCGAAGAGGCCGTACTGCCCATCAAAGCTTCGGCATCTGCCCGATCCGCGCCACCATTTCGCTCACTATCTGCAGGTCCAGCATGAACTGTTCCACGGTCTTGAACTCGTTGTCGTTGTGCCCGGTGTACTTCACGTCCGGCATCGCCAGGCCAAATTGCACACCGTTGGGAAGATCGTGCACCGAAGTCGCGCCGGCCGAGGTACCGAACTCATGCTTCATACCCAGGTTCTCGGTGGCCACGGCGAGCAGGGCCTGGACCCATTCGCCTTCAGGGTTACGGTACATCGGTTCGTCCAGGCTGTAATCGAACGCCACCGAGGTGTTGCTTTGTCGGGTCCATTTGCCCAGTTTGTCGGCCAGTTCTTCCTTGATCGTGGCGATCGGCTTCCCCTTGGGAATGCGCAGGTTTACCGCCAGCTTCAAGCCTTTGTCATCCACCCCGACAAAGGTCAGCGAAGTGGTCAGCGGGCCCATGAACGGGTCCTTGAAGGCCACGCCGAGCTTGTTGCCCAGGTAGTCCAGGCCCCAGTTGTCGGCGGCATAGCGGGCAGCGTCGGTAAAGTGGTTGTGCTTGAGCGACACCTGCTGGCCGAGGCCATTGATGAAGTCGAGCATACGCGCCACCGGGTTGATGCCGGATTCCGGCTCCGAAGAGTGTGCGGAAACACCGGTCACGGTGAGCAAGACTTGCTTGCCGTCGGCCTTGGCGTCGATGCTGAAGTCGCTTCCATGCTGCTTCACATATCTGGCGCCGGCTTGCTGCAGGTGCTTGGCCAGCTGTGCCGGGTTGTCAGAAATCAGGGTCGCAACCGAAGTTGTCGGGATCTGGTTGGTCGCCAGGCCACCGGTCAGGTTGACGATCTCGGCACCCTTGCCGCTGGCCGGGCGCTTGTTGAAGCTGGCCATGACCGTGCCGTAGCCCTTCTCGGCAATCACTACCGGGTAGCCGCCGTCGAGGGCCAGGTTGTAATCGGGCGTAGGGTTGCGCTCGAAGTAGTAGGGAATGGCATCACCGCTGGTTTCTTCGGTGGTGTCGATCAGCAGCTTGAACTGCCGGGCGAGCGGCAGGTTTTCGTCCTTGGCCACTTTCAGCGCGTACATCGCCACCACGATGCCGTTCTTGTCGTCCTCGGTGCCGCGGCCGTACATGCGGTCACCCACCAGGGTGACCTTGAACGGGTCCAGGCGCGTACCATCGGCCAGCTTCCAGTTATCCGGGTTGACCGGCACTACGTCAGCGTGGGCATGGATGCCGATCACTTCCTTCCCGCTGCCAAGCGAGATCTCGTACACCCGGTTGTCGATGTTGCGGAAGGCCAGGCCGAAGCTGTCGGCCAAGGCCTTGATCCTGTCGGCGATCTTGAGGAATTCAGGGTTTTCGTACTGCGGCGTACCCTCGACGTTGAAGGTGGGGATGGCTACCAGTTCACGCAGGGTTTCGGTAGCGGCCTTGCCATACTTGATGCGGGTATACAGGCCGAGCAGGCGGTTGATCTCGTCTTGTTGCCCGGCGGCCAATGGCTTGTTGGCCAGGTAGGCGTCGACGGTTGCCTCGAGGTTGTCGGCCTTGCCCAGGTCGCTGCCTTTGAGCTTGCCGAGGAATTGCTTGAAGTCGCTTGGGTCGCTGCCGTCGAAGGCTTTGACGATAGCTGCGGACTGCTGCTGGGTGAGGTTGGCCTGGGCAGGCTGGGTGAACAGGCCAATGCTGGCCAGCAACAGGGTGGTGGCGGTGAGTTTTTTCAACTGCATGGTTGTGCGCATTCCTTCGCCAATCATTGTTATGGGTTACCCGTTCAGAGAACGGGAAGACGCCCACGCTAACATCAATGACCCGTGGCACGGGAGTACCAGAAAGGTGACATGGCGCACAAACGAAAAAGCCCCGGGCTCAGGCCCAGGGCTTTCTTGATATGGCGCACTCGGCGGGATTCGAACCCACGACCCCTGCCTTCGGAGGGCAGTACTCTATCCAGCTGAGCTACGAGTGCAACGCGCACGCATGATACCCATCTGTGTCGTTGACGTCCATCGCCTTGATCTGTAGCTGTTTTTACCGTGTTGGCTGTGCAGATACCCGGGGGCGGATACACGGCAATACCGATCGAACTGTCGGCCGGGGTGGTACCGGCCGTAACTGGACCCACGTCAATGCCGTCGACTACGCAGCCGATGGCGACAGCATCATCGTTTCAGCCAACCATCAGGGTGTGTTGAACATTGGCCGTGACAAGCAGTGAAACGAATTTTGGCTTCGCCCCGAGTCTGGCCGCAGCATCGTCTACCCTTTAGCGGCCATTCTACGGGTGATTTCAGATGGGCTGTTCAACCATTCGTTCTTTTTTTCGAACAGCCTATTGTCCAACACCCCAGCAGCCGCTTAGCATTCGTTTGAGATTTCAAACGCTCGATGCCCTGCCTTGGGCGCTTTTCAACAATCAACAATTCGGGAAGCCGACATGCAGCTCAAAGACGCTCAGTTGTTCCGCCAGCAAGCCTATATCAATGGTGAGTGGCTGGATGCGGACAACGGCCAGACCATCAAGGTGACCAACCCGGCCACCGGCGAAGTCATCGGTACCGTGCCGAAGATGGGCACCGCGGAAACCCGCCGCGCCATCGAAGCCGCTGACAAGGCCCTGCCGGCCTGGCGTGCCCTGACTGCGAAAGAGCGTTCGGCCAAGCTGCGTCGCTGGTTCGAACTGATGATCGAGAACCAGGACGACCTGGCTCGCCTGATGACCACCGAACAGGGCAAGCCGCTGGCCGAAGCCAAGGGCGAAATCGCCTACGCTGCCTCGTTCATCGAGTGGTTCGCCGAAGAAGCCAAGCGCATCTACGGTGACACCATCCCGGGCCACCAGCCAGACAAGCGCCTGATTGTCATCAAGCAGCCAATCGGCGTTACCGCGGCCATCACCCCGTGGAACTTCCCGGCCGCCATGATCACCCGTAAAGCCGGCCCGGCCCTGGCCGCTGGCTGCACCATGGTGCTCAAGCCTGCTTCGCAAACCCCATACTCCGCTCTGGCCCTGGTTGAGCTGGCCCACCGTGCCGGCATCCCGGCAGGCGTGCTGAGCGTGGTTACCGGTAGCGCCGGCGAAGTTGGCGGCGAACTGACCGGCAACTCCCTGGTACGCAAGCTGTCCTTCACCGGCTCGACCGAGATCGGTCGCCAGCTGATGGAGGAATGCGCCAAGGACATCAAGAAGGTTTCCCTGGAGCTGGGTGGCAACGCCCCGTTCATCGTGTTCGACGACGCCGACCTGGACAAGGCGGTCGAGGGCGCGATCATCTCCAAGTACCGCAACAACGGCCAGACTTGCGTTTGCGCCAACCGTATCTACGTGCAGGACGGCGTCTACGACGCGTTCGCCGAGAAGCTGGCCGCTGCAGTTGCCAAGCTGAAGATCGGTAACGGCCTGGAAGACGGCACCACCACAGGCCCGCTGATCGACGGCAAGGCTGTCGCCAAGGTCCAGGAGCACATCGAGGACGCCGTCAGCAAAGGCGCCAAAGTGCTGTCCGGTGGCAAGCTGATCGAAGGCAACTTCTTCGAACCGACCATCCTGGTAGACGTACCGAAGACCGCTGCTGTCGCCAAGGAAGAGACGTTCGGCCCACTGGCGCCGCTGTTCCGCTTCAAAGACGAAGCCGAAGTCATCGCCATGTCCAACGACACCGAGTTCGGCCTCGCCTCGTACTTCTACGCCCGTGACATGAGCCGTGTGTTCCGTGTCGCCGAAGCCCTGGAATACGGCATGGTGGGTATCAACACCGGCCTGATCTCCAACGAAGTGGCGCCGTTCGGTGGTATCAAGGCTTCGGGCCTGGGCCGCGAAGGTTCCAAGTACGGTATCGAGGACTACCTCGAAATCAAATACCTGTGCATCAGCGTCTGATCGCACGGTAAAGGCTTTACCTCTGCCAGCGGGGCGCGAGAGCGACGTCTCGCTGGCCTTTTTTACATTGCAGTACCTGGTGGCCAGGGCGTTCACGACAGTCGATCAACGAATACTGTTCGCGAGCACTCCCAGCCACCCCCGAATAAAAGCGCCATTCCTGACGGCGCAATGAGGGCATTATGAGCAAAACCAACGAATCCTTGATGCAACGTCGTGTAGCTGCCGTCCCACGTGGCGTCGGCCAGATCCACCCGATCTTCGTCGACACCGCGAAGAACTCGACCGTGATCGACGTTGAAGGCCGCGAACTGATCGACTTCGCCGGCGGCATCGCAGTACTGAACACCGGCCACCTACACCCGAAAGTGGTTGCAGCCGTGCAAGAGCAGCTGACCAAGGTCAGCCACACCTGCTTCCAGGTGCTGGCTTACGAACCCTACGTAGAGCTGTGCGAAAAGATCAACAAGCTGGTCCCAGGCGACTTCGACAAGAAGACCCTGCTGGTCACCACCGGCTCCGAAGCCGTTGAAAACGCCGTCAAGATCGCCCGTGCTGCCACTGGCCGCGCTGGCGTCATCGCCTTCACCGGCGGTTATCACGGCCGTACCATGATGACCCTGGGCCTGACCGGCAAGGTCGTGCCGTACTCCGCTGGCATGGGCCTGATGCCAGGCGGTATCTTCCGCGCCCTGTTCCCGAGCGAACTGCACGGTATCAGCGTTGACGACGCCATTGCCTCGGTCGAGCGCATCTTCAAGAACGACGCCGAGCCGCGCGACATCGCCGCGATCATCCTCGAGCCAGTACAAGGCGAAGGCGGTTTCCTGCCAGCGCCGAAAGAGCTGATGAAACGCCTGCGCGCCCTGTGCGACCAGCACGGCATCCTGCTGATCGCCGACGAAGTACAAACTGGCGCTGGCCGTACCGGCACCTTCTTCGCCATGGAACAGATGGGCGTTGCGCCTGATCTGACCACCTTCGCCAAATCCATCGCTGGCGGCTTCCCGCTGGCCGGTGTGTGCGGCAAGGCCGAGTACATGGACGCCATCGCTCCAGGCGGCCTGGGCGGCACCTACGCCGGCTCGCCGATCGCTTGCGCCGCGGCCCTGGCTGTGATCGAAGTGTTCGAAGAAGAAAAACTGCTGGACCGCAGCAAGGCTGTGGGTGAGCGCCTGACCGCCGGCCTGCGCGAAATCCAGAAGAAGCACCCGATCATCGGCGACGTCCGTGGTCTGGGCTCGATGATTGCCGTCGAAGTCTTCGAGAAAGGCACTCACACCCCGAATGCTGCCGCTGTTGGCCAGGTTGTCGCCAAGGCTCGCGAAAAGGGTCTGATCCTGCTGTCTTGCGGCACCTACGGCAACGTCCTGCGTATCCTGGTTCCGCTGACCGCCGAAGACGCGCTGCTGGACAAAGGCCTGGCCATCATCGAAGAGTGCTTCGCTGAAATCGCCTGATGTGACGTGCTCCAGAAAAAACCCGCCCAGGCGGGTTTTTTTATGCCCAGAAAAGCCATGTGGCGCTATGGTTGTCGGAGGACTCGCTTTGGAAGCTGCGACGGACTGTGTGTCAGGGTATTCAGGAGTAGTTGGCGATGAGTGCTGCAGCCCCCACCCCACCAAGCGTACTGATTGTCGAAGGCGATCCTTGGGTACGGGATTTACTCAGCGAGATGCTGCTCAGCGTACGTTGTGATGCCCGCCTGCAGGTATGCACTGACGGCTCGCAGGCACTCAGTGCCTTGTCCAGCAAGCCTGACCTGATCATCGCCGCCCGCGAGCTGGCCGGTGTCGATGGCCTCGACCTGCTGCGCAAGGTGCGCGCCAAAGGGCCAGGGGTACCGTTCATTCTCATGAGTAACCGCAATGACAGCGCCAGTGTGCGTGAAGCGCTGCCCCTGCACCCCACTGCTTACCTGAGCAAGCCGTTGAATCTGGATAACCTGCGCAAACGCCTGGAAGAGTTGCTGCTGGCTGTTGGCGAGGAGATTGCCTGCCCGGTACCGGCATTGCAGGCGGGTGCCAGCCTGCCGGCCTACCTTGAGCAGCGCCGCGCCAGCGCCGATGGCGGGCCGCTGCTGGCCGATGTGCAGGTTGCGATCAATCGAGCGCTCAACCCCCAGGGCCTGAACCTCAGAGTGCTCGAAGAGGAGGTGTCTAACGACCCGCAGGTCACGGCGGTGCTGATCGCTGCCGCCAACAGTGCGGCACTGCACCGTGAAGCCCCGGTGCAGACGTTGCTGCAGGCCCTGAACAAGCTTGGCAGTACCCAAAGCATGAACCTGATTCTGGGTATGACCCTCAAGCGCAGCGCACGCCTCAGCGACCCACTGTTGGCGGAGCACGCGGCCCGTTACTGGGACCTGTCGCTGCACACTGCCGAATATGGTCGCACTTTGGCGCGCATGCTCGAGCTGGACGAGGGGCGGTGTTATTGCGCGGGCTTGCTGCATTGCCTGGGCGACCTGGCGGTGTTGCGTTGCCTGCAGGAGTGGCGGCTGGCCGGGGGCGATCTGGACGAGCGCAATGTGCAGCAATCGCTGGAGGAGTTTGGTGCGGCGTTCGGCTCGGCGCTGCGTACTCGCTGGCGTTTGCCGCTGGCACTGCGCGAGTTGATCGCTGCGATCTACCAGTTGGGTGGTGGAGTTTACTCGCTGGAGATCCTGGCCATGAACCTGGCTGGGCAGTTGTCGCGGCTGCCGGCTGAGCAGGGGCTGGAGAAGGTGGCCAGCGGCAAGACGGCGCGCCTGCTCAAGCTTGGCCTGCCGGAGCTAAGCCGGTTGCTTAAGGTGGAGAACCCGGAAGCAAAGCCGCAGGAGGAACCGCCGATGGCTGAGGCCGAGGTCTCCAGCTGAGATTCGGGGGCCGCATTGCGGCCCTTCGCGGGCTTGCCCGCTCCCACAGATGTGGCGCCGGGTCCGCGAATACCGGCCAAAGCCGGTGCCCTACTCCGTGCCGCCTGATCAGCCGCGGACTATCTGGTTCTTGCCCTGGCGCTTGGCCCTGTACATTGCCGCATCGGCTCGAGCATACAGGCTGTCCAGCGTCACATCCTCATCGGTCAGCCCGGTCAGCCCCTGACTCACGGTCACCCCGTAAGTCTGCTGCCCATGGCTGAAGCTCAAGTGCTGAATCTGCCGCTGCAAGCGCTCGGCAATCTGCTCCGCGACCTGAGCGTTGCAGCCCGGAAACACCGCCGCAAATTCTTCGCCGCCAATGCGCCCGAACAGGTCGCCCCGGCGTAGCACGGCCTTGCCGCTGTCGGCGATGTGTTGCAGCACCTGGTCGCCTTCCTGGTGGCCATAGCTGTCGTTGATGCGTTTGAAGTCGTCGATATCCAGTAGCAGGAAAGCCAGCGGTGTACCGTCCTCGCGAGCACTGTCGAAGGCCTGCTGAGCACATTCGAAGAAGTGCCTGCGGTTACTGCTTTGGGTCAGCACGTCGGTGGTGGCCAGGCGCTGCAGTTCGCCTTCAAGCTGCTTCTTCTCGGTGATGTCTTCGGCGATACCGACGATGATTACCCGGTCGCTATCGTGCTGCTGGTTGATGTAGCACTTGTCGCTCAGCCAGCGCATTTGCCCGTCGGCATTGAGGATGCGGTACTCGCGGTCTTCCACCGCACCCTTGAGCAGGACCTGGGCCAGGCTACGTTCGGCGAACTCGAGGTCGTCGGGGTAGATGCTGTCACGCCATTCGTTGTAGTCAGCCAGCACCAGGCTGACCGGGCGGCCGAAGATGCGCTCGTAGGCTGGGCTCACGTACAGCACCTGACGGGTTTCCCAGTCGAAGGCCCAGAGCACAGCGTTGACGCTGTCGAGCAACGAGCTGAACAGCTGATCGCGCTCGCTCAGGCGGGCAACCTCGCCTTGGGCGTGGAGTAACGCCAGCAAGGTCTGGGCGGCTTCGGGAGGTGGGGTGCCGGGAAATATCGTTGGAATGTTCTTGGCCATGTGCACGGAGCAGGTCTCAACGTGAAGGCGTGCGGCCAGCATCCGGCCCGCCACGCAGGCGATATTCCAGATTCGAGTGGAGAGGTGGGGGCTAAGTTCCGAACGGCACGCCCCGCTGAGAGGCGTGCCGATCAACGGCGGTCAGGCGCCGGTCGGGCGCAGCGAGTAAGTCTTGAGTTGTGCTGCGAAGTCACGCAGTGCCTGGATGCCGCTGGTTTCGGCCTCGTGTACCCAGTCTTTCATGGCCGCCAGCATGTCGTGGCCGTTGGCGCTGGTGCGCGCCCAGATCTGCTGCAGGGCCAGGCGCTTTTCGTAGATCGTTTTCAGTGCCTGGCTGTGCGCGAGCATGGACTCGATGCGCACGTGGTGGCGATCTTCCAGCAGGCTGGTTTCGCGCGAGAGCAGCCGTTTGGCACGGCGGAAGCGGTGACGCACCGAGGCGTCGACGCGGGCCAGTTCCTGTTTCACCAGCGGACCGATCACCAGCTTGCGGTACTGGGCCATGATCTGGAAGCGGTTGTTGAGGATGGCCATGGCGGTGTCCATGTCCAGGCTGGCCTTGCCGGCCACCCGGTGGGCGATGGGCGCCACGCGCTGCACCTTGGCCAGGCGCAGCAGGCAGAACAGGCGGATCCACGCCCAGCCCATGTCGAACTCCCAGCGTTTGACCGAGAGCTTGGCCGAGTTGGGATAGGTGTGGTGGTTGTTGTGCAGTTCTTCTCCGCCGATGACGATGCCCCATGGCACCAGGTTGGTGGCAGCGTCGCGGCATTCGAAGTTGCGATAGCCCAGGGCATGCCCCAGGCCGTTGACCACACCGGCGGCCCAGAACGGAATCCACATCATCTGCACCGCCCATATGGTGATGCCTATGGTGCCGAACAGCAGCAGGTCGATCACCGCCATCAGTGCGATACCGCCCAGTTTGTAACGCGAGTACAAGTTGCGCTCGATCCAGTCATCCGGGCAGTTCTTGCCATAAATGCGCAGGGTTTCGGGGTTGCGCGCCTCTTCACGGTACAGCTCGGCACCTTTGCGCAGCACTGTGCCGAGGCCCTTGTACACCGGGCTGTGAGGATCGTCGGGGGTTTCGCACTTGGCGTGGTGCTTGCGGTGGACGGCGGTCCACTCGCGGGTGTTCTGCGCCGTGGTCAGCCACAGCCAGAAGCGGAAGAAGTGCTTGAGCGCGCCGTTGAGCTCCAGGGCCCGGTGCGCGGAGTAGCGATGCAGGTAGACCGTGACGCTGACAATGGTCACGTGGGTCATCAACAGAGTGATGCCGACCAGTTGCCAAGCCGACAGGTCGAGCAGGCCGTTATACCACATAGGTGCAAATACCCTCGAAATGCAGGGGGAAGGGCTGATTATCCCTTGGCGGGGAAATAAAACCAGTCAACCGTTGAGATAGGAGGTCACGACATGTTTCAGCCTTTATAATGCCCACTCCTTTTTGATGGCCTTTCCCACCCGACATGTCTGTTTCCGTTCGCGACGCCTTGCGCATGGCTGCGCTGTATGTGGTGCTCTCGATCCTCTGGCTTGCGCTGGCGGAGGTGATGCTGCACAGCATGACTGACGACCCCTTGGCATTGACCGTGGGGCGGCAGATCAATGTGGTGGTCTGGGTGCTGCTCAGTGCGGTGCTGATCTATGTGTCGCGCGTGCGCCTGCTCAATTTCATCGGCCATGGCGCGCGTTTGCGTTGTGAAGACCGTGAACGGCTGCGCATGGCTGCCGCGGTGTTCGACAGTACCCTCGAAGGTGTGCTGGTGACCGACCGCCAGGGCCTTATCGTGCACGTCAATCGTGCCTTCATGCGCATCACCGGCTACCAGCAGGATGAGGTCATCGGCCAGCGCCCGAACAAGTTCAAGTCCGGCCACCATGGCCTGGCCTTCTACCAGCAGGTTTTCGCCACCCTGGCCGAGAAGGGCGAGTGGAGCGGTGAAATCTGGAACCGGCGCAAAAGCGGTGAAATCTACCCGCAGTGGCAGACTATTTGCGCCATTCGCGACGACGAAGGTGAGCTCAGCCATTACGTGGCGGTGTTCAGTGACATCAGCGCCATTAAACATTCGGAACAGGAACTTGCCTACCTGGCCCACCACGACCCGCTGACCGGCCTGCCCAATCGCCTGCTGTTTACCGACCGGGTAGAGCAGGCATTGGCGGCGGCGCAGGCCAACAAGCGCGGTTGCGCCTTGTTGCTGCTGGACCTGGATCATTTCCAGAGCATAAACGACGGCCTGGGCCATACCATTGGCGACCAGTTGTTGAAGCTGGTGGGCGAGCGTCTGGGCGAGGTGTTGGGTAACGGTATGACCCTGGCGCGCCTGGGCGGCGACGAATTCGGTGTGCTGGCCGAGAACTGCCAGCAGGTCGGCCAGGCGGGCAAGCTGGCGCAATGCATCATCGAGCGCATGCGTGAGCCGTTTCAGTTCGAGGGCAATCGCCTGTTCATCAGCGCCAGCGTCGGAATCAGCCTGTACCCCAGCGATGCCTTGGGTGCCGAGCAGTTACTGCGCAATGCCGACTCGGCGTTGTACAAGGCCAAAAGCAACGGGCGGGCCTGCTATGCCCTGTACACCGAAGAGCTGACTGCCCATGCACAGCATCGGGTCGAGACCGCCGCTGAATTGCGTCGGGCCCTGGAGCAGGATGAACTGCGGGTGTACTTCCAGCCGGTACACGACCTGGCATCAGGCCGACAGGTCGGGGTCGAGACGCTGGTGCGCTGGCAGCACCCCAGGCGCGGCCTGGTACCGCCGGGTGAGTTCATCCCGATTGCCGAACGCACCGGCCTGATTGCCGAGATCGATACCTGGGTGCTGCGCCAGGCCTGCCGGCAAATGGTGCAGTGGCAGGCTGAAGGCCGGCAGCTGGCATTTGTGGGGGTGAACATCTCCAGCCGCCTGTTTGGCCAGCACGAACTGTATCAGCAGGTAGCCGAGGTGCTGCACGACACCGGCCTGGCTCCGGCCTTGCTGGAGCTGGAAGTGACCGAAAGCGCGGTGATGGAAGACGCTGAAGTGGCACTGGAGCAACTGCACCGTTTGCGCGAGCTGGGGGTGACCCTGGCCATCGACGACTTTGGCACCGGGTATTCGTCACTGCTGCGGCTCAAGCGCTTGCCGGTGCAGAAGTTGAAAATCGACCAAGGGTTTGTAGCTGGGTTGCCACTGGATGAGGATGACATCGCAATTGTGCGGGTGATCATTGCCTTGGCCCGTAGCATGGGTATGCAGGTGCATGCCGAGGGCATCGAGCAGGCGGAACAGGCCACCTTCCTGTTGCAGGAGGAGTGCCAGCTGGGTCAAGGGTACTGGTTCGGGCGGCCAGTGCCGGCTGAGGATCTTCGCTGGGATTGAGAGCGGGCTGCAAAGCAGCCCCAGACCTCAACGCTTGTTCAAACCCTTCGCCAGGCGGTCCCCGCCCAACTGGATCAACGCCACTAACGCTACCAGCATGGCGATCACGGTCAGCATGATCTGGCTGTCGAAACGCTGGTAGCCATATCGATAGGCGATATCCCCCAGCCCGCCGGCACCAATCGCCCCGGCCATCGCCGACGAGTTGATCAAGGTCACCAAGGTAATGGTGAAGCCCCCTACGATGCCCGGCAGCGCCTCGGGCAACAGTACATGCCAGACGATGTGCCTGCGTCGGCAGCCCATGGCCTGTGCGGCCTCCACCAGGCCATGGTCGACTTCACGCAGGCTCACCTCGGCAATCCGCGCAAAGAACGGTGTGGCGGCAATGGTCAGCGGCACCACGGCCGCCCACACGCCATAAGTGGTCCCCACGACCAAGCGGGTGAAAGGAATCAGCGCAACCATCAGGATCAGAAACGGAATCGAGCGGAACAGGTTGACGAAGGCGCCCAGCACCCGGTTCAGCAGCGGCGCCTCGAAGATCCCGCCCTTGTCGCTGGTGACCAGCAGCACCGCCATGGGTACCCCCGCCAGCAGGGCGATCAGTGACGAAACCCCAACCATCAGCAGCGTATCGAGCAAGCCTTCCAGCAGGCGATCAAACCACATGGCCCAGTACCTCCACGTCTTCGGCCCAACGGCGGGCACGTTCCTGCAATTGATGGGTGTCGTGCGGCGAATGTTGCACCGAGAGGATGAGTTGCCCCAAAGCCTGTTCGCCGATGGTTTCCACGCTGCCCTGCAGCAGACGCACACGCCCGCCGAGGTCGGTGAACAGGGCAGACAGCTCTGGTTCACCGAGCACAGTCAGTTTCAGCACTACGGCGCTGTTGCGGCCCGCCGCGCTGGCCTGGAGGCTGGCCTGCAGTGCGGCGGGTAGCTTGGCCTGCAAAGGGGCGAGCAGGGTGCGGGTGACCTCGTGACGGGGTGAACCAAACACCCGCCAGACCTCGCCCTGCTCGACCACTGCGCCGCGTTCCAGCACCACTACCCGGTGGCAGATGTCGCGAATCACCGCCATTTCGTGGGTGATCAGCACGATGGTCAGGCCCAGGCGCTGGTTGATATCGCGCAGCAGCTCCAGGATCGAGGCGGTGGTTTCCGGGTCCAGCGCCGAGGTGGCCTCGTCGCACAGCAGGATCTCGGGGGTGTGCACCAGTGCCCGGGCAATGCCCACGCGCTGTTTCTGCCCGCCGGACAGTTGCGCCGGGTACACGTGATGTTTTTCCTGCAGGCCGACCAGTTCCAGCAACTCGCGCACCTTGCGCTGGCGCTCGGGCTTGGCCACGCCGGCCACCTTCAAAGGCAGTTCGACGTTCTGCCACACGGTCTTGGCCGACATCAGGTTGAAATGCTGGAAGATCATGCCGATGCGCCGGCGCAGGGCCACAAGGTGGTCCTTATCGAAAGGCGCGATATCCACCTGGTCGATCAGTACGCGGCCCTGGCTGGGTTGCTCCAGGCGGTTGATGGTGCGCAGCAGTGATGACTTACCGGCGCCGCTGCGGCCGATGATGCCGAAGATCTCGCCATGGCGGATGTTCAAGTCGATGTCTTGCAAAGCCGGTTGCGCCTGACCCGGGTAGGTTTTGCCCAGGCCGATGAAGCGCACATGGGCTTCATTGACCTCGGGGCGCAGGGCCTGCTCCGTGGCCGTTGGCGGCAGTGCTTGTGGTGTAGGCGCGCCGAGCGCGCTGGCCTGGCTCATGTCAGCCTTCCCAGCCGGCTTGGTAGAGCTTGCCGTGAGCGTTGTCCAGCGCAGCGCGTACCGCTGGTGAATGCTGGTAGATGTCGACGAACTTGGCCAGGCGTGGATCGTCCTTGCTTTGTGGGCGAATGACGAACTGGATCACGTACTCCTTGTTTTCCAGCCCGTCGAACAGCAACGCCGAGGTGGCATCGAAGGTATTGGCCAGGCGGATGTAGGCCGGGTAACCCTGCACCAGGTCGGCGTCGTCGTAGGCACGTACCAGTTGCACCGCCTCGACCTGAAGGATCTTCAGCTTTTTAGGGTTGGCGACGATGTCATCCTCGGTGGCCTTGTAGCCCACGCCTGGCTTCAGGGTGATCAACCCGGCCTTGGCCAGCAGCAGCAGGCCACGGCCGCTGTTGATCGGGTCGTTGGCGATGGCCACGCTGGCGCCTTCGGGCAGCTCGGCAAAGCTTTTGTACTTTTTCGAGTACAGGCCAACGTTGTTGATGATGCCCGGGGCGTAAGGCACGAGGTTGAAGCCTGCAGCAGCCTTGGCGTTTTCCAGGAACGGGATGTGCTGGAAGTAGTTCACGTCGATGTCGCCGCTGTTTAGGCTGACATTGGGCGCAATCCAGTCGCTGAACTCGATCAGCTTCACTTCCAGGCCTCGCTTGTGGGCTTCCTCCACTGCGGCTTCCAGCGGAATGGCAAAGGCCGAGGTGGTACCGATCTTCAACGGCTCGGCAGCAAGTACACCGGCGCACAGGCCGAGGGTGGTGGCCATGGCCGCGACGGGCCGGAACAGTTTCTCAAGCATGGTGCAGGGCTCCAGTCGGGGCAGGGGTAAAGCGGTAAGCCGAGCCAGGATGGTCGGCGGGCAAATGCGGGTGGTCGGCCTGGAACAGCTTTTCGCGCAGGGTGCCTTCGGTGTAGGCCGTCTTGTAGCGGCCACGCTGCTGAAGTTGCGGGATGACCAGCTCGATGAAGTCCTCGAAGCTCTCCGGGGTGACGGTGCGGGTCAGGTTGAAACCGTCCAGGCCGGTTTCATCGATCCACGCGATCAACTGCTTGGCCACCTGTTCAGGTGCGCCGACCAAGGTTACGTAGCGGCCGCCCAGGGCGTGCTGCTGCAGCAGGCGCCGGCGGGTCCAGGCGCTGTCTTGCAACTGGCGCGTGGCTGACTGGATGGCGTTGCCCTGGTTGAAGGCAATGGGCTCGTCCAGCTCATAGGCGGCGAAGTCGATGCCCGTGGACGCGGCGAAGTGCGCTACCCCCGCTTCGGCGCTGGCGTGACGCAGGTACTCGGCGTGTTTGGCCTGGGCCTGCTGCTCGGTGGCCGCAACGACCACCGTGATGCCCATGAACACCTTGATCGCCTGCGGGTCGCGGCCGGCGGCCTGGGCGGCCGCGCGAACCTTGTCGACCTGGGCGCGCGTGGCTGCCTTGTCCTGGCCACTGATGAACACGCATTCGGCATGGTTGCCGGCGAAGGCCAGGCCACGCGGCGAGCTGCCGGCCTGGAACAGCACCGGGGTGCGCTGCGGGGAGGGCTCGCACAGGTGGTAGCCTTCGACCTTGTAGAACTCGCCCTGGTGCTGAACCTTGTGCACCTTGTCGGGCGTGGCGTAGACGCGATGCTGGCGGTCGGCGACCACTGCGTCATCGGCCCAACTGCCTTCCAGCAGCTTGTACAACACCTGCAGGTAGTCATCAGCCTGGTCGTAGCGGCGATCATGCGCCGGTTGCTGCGCCAGCCCCATGGCCCGGGCGGCGCTGTCTAGATAGCCGGTGACGATGTTCCAGCCCACCCGGCCATTGCTCAGGTGGTCGAGTGTGGAAAGGCGCCGGGCGAACAGGTACGGCGCCTCGTAGGTGAGGTTGGCGGTAAGGCCGAAACCCAGGTGGCGAGTGACTGCAGCCATGGCGGAGACCAGCAGCAGCGGGTCGTTGACCGGCAACTGGATCGACTCCTTGAGGGTGACGTCCAGTGACTGGCCGTAGATGTCGTAGGTACCGACGATGTCGGCAATGAAAAGCCCGTCGAACAGACCGCGCTCCAGCAGGCGTGCCAGGTTGGTCCAGTAGTCCAGAGTCTTGTACTGGGTCGAAGTGTCTCGTGGGTGGGTCCACAGACCGTGGTTGATGTGCCCGATGCAGTTCATGTTGAAGGCATTGAGCAGAATCTGCTTGGCCATCAGATGGTCCCCCGGCGTGGCGGGTTGGCATCGTTGAGGTAGTAGTTGCCGATGGCGTGGTACTTCCAGCGCACCGGGTCGTGCAGGGTGTGCACGCGAGCGTTGCGCCAGTGGCGGTCGAGATTGTGCTCGGCCAATGTTGCCTGGCTGCCGCCCAGTTCGAACAGGGTGGTACCGGCTGCGAGGGAAATTTCGGTGCTGATGGCACGTGCTTCGGCCACGGCAATGGAGGCGGCGGCAACGTTGTCGACAGTGCTGTCGTCGCGGGCGCGGTCGAGGTATTCGCCGGCGCGCTCGAGCAGGGCTTCGGCCGCATGCAAGCGGATAGCCAGTTGGCCGAAACTTTTCAGCGTCAGCGGGTCATCCGTGGCGTTGTCCAGGCCGGAATCGATCCACGGACGGCTGCGGGTGCGCACGAAGTGCAGGGTATCTTCATAGGCGGCGCGGGCAATGCCGGTGTCGATGGCGGCATGGAGGATCTGCGCCAGCGGGCCGACCGGGGTGGGGCGCTCGAAGGCGCTCTGGAACGGCACCACGTCGGCTGCGCTGACGTACACGTTGTCGAACACCACCGAACCGCTGCCGGTGGTGCGCTGGCCGAAGCCGCTCCAGTCGTCGATCACCTGCAGCCCCTGGCTGTCGGCCTGGACGAAAGCCAACTGCTGTATGCCTTGCTCATCCACGACCGAGGTTGGAATGCGCTGGGCATAGATGGCGCCTGTGGAATAGAACTTGCGCCCGTTGATGCGGAAACCGTCGCCGTCACGGCTCAGGCGGGTGGTGCGCTCGTGGGCGGTCTTGGTGCCCAGCTCGGCCAGGGCATTGCCGAAACGGCGGCCGGCCAGTACCTCGGCGTACAGGCGCTGTTGCTGTTCGGGGCTGCCGTTTATCCGCAGCACTTCCAGACCGTAGAAATGATTCTGTGGAATCTGCCCGAGCGAACCGTCGGCCTGCGCGATACGGGCGATGACCTTGGCCAGGGTGACGTTGGACACGCCGGCACCGCCGAAGGCTTTGGGCACGCTGATGGCCCACAGGCCGGAGCGGGTGAACAGCTCGAGTTCGGCGAGCGGCAGGCGGCGCTCGCGGTCGCGCAAGGCGCTGTCGCGGCGCAGTTGCTGGGCGATGTCTTCGGCGACGGCCAGGGCTTGGGCGTCGCTGGTGATGATAGCGATTGTCATGGAGTTCTCCGGGGGCCGCTTCGCGGCCCTTCGCGGGCTTGCCCGCTCCCACAGGTAAAGTGATGCCAGTTCAGGCGTTGGCAATCCTGTGGGAGCGGGCAAGCCCGCGAAGGGCTGCGCAGCAGCCCCAAAGGCAGCAAATCAGACCCAGGAATGCCGTGCAGGCAGGGTGCCGTTAAGGTGGTAAGCGCCCACCGCGTGGTACTTCCAGCGCACCGGGTCGTGCAGGGTGTGCACCCGGGCATTGCGCCAGTGGCGGTCGAGGTTGAACTCGGCAAGGGTGGCGCGGCTGCCGGCCAGCTCGAACAGCTTTTCGCTGGCCTGCAGGGCAATTTCGGTCGTCAGCACCTTGGCCTCCGCCACTGCGATCGAGGCACGTGCCGCGCTGGCTGCGTCGATTGGCGCAGCATTGACCTCGTCGAGTACCCGAGCAGCTTTGCACAGCAGCGCTTCGGCGGCGTGCAGCTCGAGTTTCAGGCGGCCGATGTCGGCAATTACATAAGGGTCGTCACTGGCACGGTCGACGTTGGCTTCAATCCACGGCCGGGACTTTTCGCGCACGAAGGTGATCGCATCATCAATGGCTGCTTCGGCGATGCCGGCGTCGATTGCCGCCTGGATCAGCTGCGAAGCTGCGCCCTGAATGTTGGGGATATCGCGCTGGCGCCAGTTGTCGATCACCAGTTCCGCGTCTACCGATACCTGGTCCAGCAGCACGGTACCGCTGGCGGTGGTGCGCTGGCCGAACCCGGACCAGTCATCGACAATGCGTAACCCTGGGCTCCCCCGGCGCACGAATGCCAGGCGCTGGCGGCCTTCGTCGTCGAGGGCTTTTACCGCCACCCAATGGGCGAACAAGGCACCGGTGGAGTAGAACTTCTCGCCACTTATACGGTAGCTATCGCCGGCGCGTGTGATTCGGGCCTTGAGGGTTAGGGTGTCTTTGGTGCCGCGCTCAGGCCCGGCATTGCCGATGCGCCAGCCGTCGAGCACGCTGCGGAAGATCAGCGCTTGCTGCTTCTCGCTGGCCGTCAGGCGCAGCAGCTGCAGCATGCCGAACTGGTTCTGCGGGATCTGCCCCAAGGCGGGGTCGGCGGCGCTGATCAGGCGGAACACTTCGGCGACGGTTTCGAACGACACGTCGGCGCCACCGTAGGCCTTGGGTACGCTGATGCTGCCCAGACCGCTGCGGGTAAACAGTTCGATTTCGGCCCAGGGCAGTTTGCGTTGCTGGTCGCGGCGGGCAGCGTGTTCGCGGGCGACCTTGGCCAGTTCGCGGGCGGCTTGCAGGGCTTCGGCGTCGTTGCGCAGTACCTTGGCCGGCAGCAGCGGTGGCGAGCTGTCGAGATCACTTTGGAATAGGGTATTGGCTTGGCTGGGCATCAGTACCGCTCCTTGGCTGCACTCAATGTCCTGGCGTTACGCACTGGGGTGATCGTGATCCTGACCATTCCTGACCTCACAAAATAATTATGTCGCTGCAGCTGATCGCGACAGATGTGTGCTGGTCCGGTGGTCCGGTTTATATACCCTAATGATTTATAAAAACTTTATGAACTAACTCTTTGGAATATGTATAGAAGGAGGATTTGCTACGGGCGTGCCGGCGTCTTCGCGGGCAAACCCGCCCCTACCCATGCCTCAAGATCTGTGCAAGTCACTGTAGGAGCGGGTTTACCCGCGAAAGGGCCGGAACAGGTCTACTCGGAGGCAGCAGTCCCGAGGAACTTGCGCAAGAACTGCCGCGTACGCTCTTCCTTTGGCGCCGCAAACAGGGCCTTGGCCTCGCCCTGCTCCACGATCACGCCCTTGTCGAAGAAGATCACCCGGTTCGCCACATCCCGGGCAAAGCTCATCTCGTGGGTGACGATGATCATGGTGCGCTTTTCCTCGGCCAGGCCGCGGATGGTCGCCAATACTTCACCGACCAGCTCCGGGTCCAGCGCCGAGGTCGGTTCGTCGAACAGGATTACCTCCGGTTCCATGGCCAGGGCACGGGCGATGGCCACCCGTTGCTGCTGGCCGCCGGACAGGCGCCGTGGGTAGGCGTCTTCCTTGCCCGCCAGGCCGACTTTGGCCAGCAGGCGCCGGCCAAGCTCGATGGCCTGCTCGCGAGGCGTTTTCTTGACGACCACCGGCCCCTCGATCACGTTCTCCAGGGCGGTGCGGTGGGGGAACAGGTTGAAGTTCTGGAATACGAACCCGGCCTGCTGGCGCAAACGGCGAATCGCACTCTGCTGCCCGCCCAAAGGGCGGTTGGCATCGATGCTGATGGCGCCGATCTGGATCTGCCCGGCATCGGGGGTTTCCAGCAGGTTCAGGCAGCGCAGGAAGGTGGTTTTGCCCGAGCCACTGGGGCCGATGATGGCCACGACTTCACCGGGCTGCACGGTCAGGTCGATACCGTTGAGCACGGTCTGGCCCTTGAACCGCTTGGTCAGGCCTTTCACTTCAATCATGCTCAATGCTCCTGGTCATGCTGGTTGACCCGCGCTTCCATGCGGTTCTGGAAGTGCGCAAGGATGCTGCACAGCACCCAGTAGATGACCGCGACCGCCACGTACATGGTGAACACTTCGAACGTGCGCGCGGTAATCAGCTGGGCTTGGCGGAACAGCTCGGGCACCTGGATGGTGGCCGCCAGGGCAGTGTCCTTTACCAGCGAGATGAAGCTGTTGCCCAGCGGTGGCAACGCGGTGCGCAAGGCCTGCGGCAGGATCGCCCGGCGCATGGCTTGCACGCGGGTCATGCCGATGCTGGCGGCTGCTTCCCACTGGCCGCGGTCGATCGAGGAAATCGCTGCGCGCAGGATCTCGCAGATGTAGGCCGCCATGTTCAGCGACAGGCCGATCAGTGAAGCGGGGATCGGGTCCAGCTCGATGCCGATTTGCGGCATGCCGAAATAGATCACGAACAGCTGCACTAGCAGCGGCGTGCCGCGGAAGAACGACACGTAGACCCGCGCCAGCCAGTTCAGCGGCAGAATCTTCGACAGCCGCATCAGTGCCAGGGCAAAGCCCAGCACCAGGCCGAAGAACATGCCGCCGACACTGAGCAGCACCGTATAACCCGCGCCCTTCAGCAGGAAGGGGGCGGAGTCGATAACGAGTTGCAGGCTTTCAGCGATCATTTGGTGACATCGGCACCGAAGTACTTCTCGGACAGCTTGGCCAGCGTGCCATCAGCTTTGAGCTTGTCGATGGCCTTGTTGATGGCTGCCAACAGTTCCGGCTCACCCTTGCGTATGGCCACGCCGCTTTCCAGGCGCGAGAAGGCATCGCCGGCAAGTTCGGTGTCCTTGGCTTTTTGCGCGTATTCCAGCGCGGCCAGGCGGTCGATCAGAATGGCGTCGATACGGCCGTTGCGCAGGTCGGCGAACTTGCTTGGGTCGTCTTCATAGGTGCGCACATCGGCTTGCGGTACGTCCTTTTTCACCCATTGCTCGTAGTTGGTACCAAGGCCTACGCCGACCTTTTTGCCGGCCAGATCCTGCGCGCCCTTGATGTTCAACTGCTCGGCTTTCTTCTTCAGGATCAGTGCCTGGATGCCGGAGATAGTGTAGGGCTCTGAGAAGTCGTACTTTTTCTTGCGTTCTTCAGAAATGGTCACCTGATTGACCACTACATCCAGGCGCTTGGATTCCAGCGCGGCCAGGATGCCGTCCCACTTGGTCGGCTGGATCTTGGCCTTGACCCCCAGCTCCTTGGCCAGCAGCTCGGACAGCTCCACTTCGAAGCCGGTCAGTTTGCCGTTTTCGTCCTGGAAGCTGAATGGCGGGTAGGTGCCCTCGAGGCCGACGTTGATGACGCCTTTTTCCTGGATGGTCTTCAATTGCTCGCCAGCGAAAGCCTGGCTGAGCAGGCCGGCACCCAGCAGGAGGGCCAGGCTGGCGTTGAGTAGCGGTTTGGCGAATTTCGACATTTCAGAGCCCCGCGCGTGTTGTCTAGGTAGTGAGGTGGCGACTATAGGATTGGCTGCATTGAGGGTAGGCGACGATCCCCACCCCGTCATCGCGGCTTATGCCTGACTTAGCGCAGGATGGAATAAAGCGTTGTTTTTTCCAAGCCTTGGATTTGCCGTAAAGTGGACTGCATGTAGGCAGGTTCGGCCCTTTCGCGGGCCTGGCGACAAAATCAGATGGCCTATACGGCAGGAGAAAACCGTGAGCGAACAACCTTCATCCGCGCATTGGCAGTTGCAGAGCATTGTCACTGGCCTGCGCGGGGCCCGTGAGCAATGGCGCACCCGCAATGGCCGCAGCATTGGCGAGCAGGGCGGGCGCGAGCTTCCGTCGCGCGAAGCGATGCGACAGATTCTGGAGCAACTGTGCGGCGCGCTGTTCCCCATGCGCCTGGGGCCAGTCGACCTGCGCGAAGAAAGTGAAGACTTCTACGTCGGTCATACCCTGGATGCCGCGCTGACCGCCTTGCTGGCCCAGGCTCGTCTTGAACTTCGCTATGCGGCACGACAGAGCAAGGCTGAGCTGGCTGGCGTCGACGCCCGTGCGCTGAGCCTGATCCAGGGCTTTGCCGCTGCGCTACCGGAACTGCGTGTACTGCTCGACACCGATGTACTGGCCGCCTACCACGGCGACCCGGCTGCGCGCAGCGTCGATGAAGTGCTGCTGTGCTACCCGGGCATCCTGGCGATCATCCACCACCGGCTGGCGCACCACCTGTACCAGGCTGGCCTGCCGCTGCTGGCGCGGATCAGCTCTGAGCTGGCGCATTCTGCCACCGGCATCGACATTCACCCGGGGGCGCAGATCGGCCCGAGCTTCTTCATTGACCACGGCACCGGTGTGGTCATTGGTGAAACCGCGATCATCGGCGAGCGCGTGCGCATCTACCAGGCGGTGACCTTGGGCGCCAAGCGTTTCCCCAGCGATGAGTCGGGGACTCTGCACAAAGGCCTGCCACGGCACCCGATCGTCGAGGACGATGTGGTGATCTATGCCGGCGCCACGGTGCTGGGGCGTATCACCATCGGCAAGGGTTCGACCATTGGCGGTAATGTGTGGCTGACTCGCAGTGTGCCGGCTGAAAGCAACATTACTCAGGCCAATCTGCAGCTGGATTGCCAGGACAAGAACTGATCCCGCATTGAAATTGCCTGTGCCGGCCTCTTCGCGGGCAAGCCCGCGCCTACACGGAACGTACCAAATGTAGGTGCGGGTTTACCCGCGAAGAGGCCGGAACAGGGCGACCCCAATCAGCGCCCCAATTCGCATTGAAATCCGATCCATGTTTAACTTGAACGCTTGTTCAATGAAAAACGCTGGTCCGCTGCCGGTGTTCAACAGGAGGATTCCTTTGCTGAACCCGTTCATTCCGAACCTCACGTCAGTCGACGAGGTGCACGCCCGATGAGTGCACCGAACCCTTCCCTTTCCAATGGCAAGATCCGCATGAACCCCCCGGTGTTCTACTTTGCGGCGAGTTTCATCCTCATCTTTGGCCTGGTAGTCATCTCCAATCCGCAAGCCGCAGGTGACTGGTTGCTGGCGGCGCAGAACTGGGCGGCCAACACGGTCGGCTGGTATTACATGCTGGCGATGACGCTGTACCTGGTCTTCGTGGTGGTCACCGCCTTGTCTGGCTACGGCAAGATCAAACTCGGTGCCGACCACGACGAACCCGAGTTCAGCTACCTGTCGTGGGCCGGCATGCTGTTCGCCGCCGGCATCAGCATCACGCTGTTCTTCTTCTGTGTCTCCGAACCGCTCACCCACATGCTGCAACCGCCCCAAGGCGAAGCAGGCACGGTCGAGGCCGGGCGCCAGGCGATGCAGATCCTGTTCCTGCATTGGGGCTTGCATGGCTGGGGCGTGTTCGCCTTCGTCGGCATGGCATTGGCCTATTTCGCCTACCGGCACAACCTGCCACTGGCCCTGCGTTCGGCGCTGTACCCGTTGATTGGCAAGCGCATCAACGGCCCGATCGGCTATGCGGTGGACGGCTTCGGCATCATCGCCACGGTGTTCGGCCTGGGTGCCGACATGGGCTTTGGGGTGCTGCATCTGAACGCGGGCCTGGACTACCTGTTCGGCATCAGCCACAGCCAGTGGGTGCAGGTGATCCTCATCACCCTGATGATGGGCGCGGCTGTGGCCGTCGCCGTGGCCGGGGTGGAGAAGGGCGTGCGGGTGATGAGCGATATCAACCTGTTCCTGGCCTGTGCGCTGCTGCTGTTCGTGCTGTTTGCCGGGCCTACCCAGCACCTGTTCAACACGCTGATCCAGAACCTGGGCGACTACCTGGGGGCGTTGCCGCGCAAAAGCTTCGACGTGTATGCCTATGGTGAGAACCGTGGCTGGCTGGGCGGCTGGACCGTGTTCTACTGGGCCTGGTGGATTGCCTGGGCGCCGTTCGTGGGCCTGTTCATCGCCCGCATTTCCCGGGGCCGCACCATTCGCGAGTTCGTCTTTGGCGTGTTGCTGATCCCGCTGGGCTTCACCCTGGCGTGGATGTCTATCTTCGGCAACAGCGCCCTGGACCAGGTGATCAACCACGGCATGACCGCGCTTGGCCAATCGGCGCTGGATAACCCGTCGATGAGCCTGTACCTGCTGCTGGAAACCTACCCCTGGAGCAAGGCGGTAATCGCCACCACGGTGTTCATCAGCTTCGTGTTCTTCGTCACCTCGGCCGACTCGGGTACCGTGGTGCTGTCGACCTTGTCGGCCAAGGGTGGGGGAGCTGATGAGGATGGGCCGAACTGGCTGCGTATCTTCTGGGGGGCGATGACTGCGCTGATCACCAGTGCGCTGTTGTTCGCTGGCAGCATCGATTCGCTGAAGTCGGCAGTGGTACTGACTTCGCTGCCGTTCTCGCTGATTCTGCTGTGCATGATGTGGGGGCTGCACAAGGCGTTCTACCTGGAGTCGCAACGGCAAATCGCGCAGATGCACTCGCTGGCCCCGTTCGCCCAGTCACGCCGGGGGCGTGGCGGCTGGCGCCATCGCCTGAGCCAGGCGGTGCACTTCCCGTCGCGTGATGAGGTGTACCGCTTCATGGATGATGTGGTGCGCCCTGCGATTGCCGATGTGCGTGAAGTGTTCGAGCAGAAAGGCCTGGTACTGATCACCCAGGACGACCCTAGCCATGACAACGTCAGCCTGAAGATTGGCCATGGCGAGGAGCAGCCGTTCATTTACCAGGTGCAGATGCGTGGCTATTTCACGCCATCGTTCGCCTTGGGGGGGCTGGGTACGCAGGAGTTGAAGAACCGCCGCTATTACCGGGCGGAGGTGCACCTGAGCGAAGGCAGCCAGAACTATGACCTGGTGGGCTATAGCAAGGAGCAGATCATCAACGACATCCTCGACCAGTACGAGCGGCACATGCAGTACCTGCATTTGGTCCGCTAGACCGACGGGGCCGCTCTGCGGCCCATTCACAGCACAAGGCTGCACATGCAGGTTCATGCTGCAGGGCTGTCGTGCGTCGCGGTCAACCCATCCCGCATTCCACGTCGCAATGCCGCTGGCCTACAGGGGATCGCCTCCGTAGGTCAGCACTCCCGCGCTAATCAAGAACGAAACTCATTAGGCTATAAGCAAACGTTTGCTTATAGCTAAAAGCTATTATTCGTTGCGATTCTATAGTGACCGGAAGTAAAAATTTCTAACATATTCCTTAAAAATCTTACAAATTCATAAAACGGTCATTTTGGTTTTATAGGATTGTCATTATCCTGTAGCGCAGGTGGCGTCTTAGACCAAAGTCGCGAAACGTTTAGAAACGATTGACTTAATGGTCACGCTTTGGGACTAAATCGCCCATCCCGGTGAGCGGGGCATCAGACCCCTCCGCCAGAGATACACAAAAATTAGAACGTAGAGGAGCAAAACATGTACAAATCCAGCCTGGCTCTGGCCGTGGCACTGGGGGTTCTCGCCCAGCAAGCAGGCGCTGCCGGTTTCGTTGAGGACAGCAAGCTGTCGCTCAGCTCGCGCACCATGTACTTCAACAATGACAACCGTGACGGCGGGGCTGACAACCGCGAATCGGGTCAGGGCTTCAAGCTCGACTACCTGTCCGGTTTCACTGAAGGCACCGTTGGTTTCGGTGTAGACGTCCAGGCCCTGTGGGGTATTCATCTGGATGGCGGCCGCGGCAAACACCCTGACAACAGCTCCTTCTTCCCAAGTGACACCGACCGCTCGGCTGTAAGCCAGTGGGCCCGCGTGGGTGGTAACGCCAAGGCGCGTTTCTCGAAGACCGAAGTTCACTATGGTAGCGCTCTGGCGCCGAACCTGCCGATTCTGGTCTCCAACGATGGCCGCCTCCTGCCGCAGACCTTCGAGGGTGGCACTATCCAGTCGAAGGAAATCGACAACCTGACCATCAACGCCGGTCAACTGACCCATGCCATGGGCCGTGCTTCGAGCAACCGTACCGGCCTTTCGGTCAACGGCGCCACTGCCGATAGCAACAAGTTCATCTACGGCGGTCTGGACTACAAGCTCACCCCTGACTTGACGCTGCAGTACTACTACTCGAACCTGAAAGACTTCTACAAACAGCACTTCCTGGGTGCGACCCACGTTTTCAAGATTGCTGATGATCAGTCCTTCAAAACCGACCTGCGCTACTTCGATAGCAGCAGCGATGGCAAGAACGGCGGACCAGGAGCGTATAACTTCAATAACAACGGCGGTTACGAGAAAAATGACGGCAAGGTCGATAACAAGACCTGGTCCGCAATGTTCACGTACACCTTGGGTGGTCATTCGCTGATGTTGGGCCATCAACAAGTCAGTGACGACGGTGGCTTTGTCTGGCTGAACCAGGGCTCGGTCCGCGATGGCAACAACCGTCCGGAAGGCGCCGGCGGCTCCAGCTTCTACCTGTTCACCGACAGCATGATCAACCAGTTCGCCAAGGCTGGTGAAAACACCACCTTCGGTCAGTACGCCTACGACTTCGCTCGCCTGGGCGTGCCGGGCCTGAAAGCGTCGGTTTCCTACCTGAAAGGTGAAGATGGCAAAAACGCCGTTGGCGGCGGCCACTTCAGCGAGTGGGAACGTGACGCCCGTGTCGACTACGTTATCCAGGACGGCACCTTCAAGGGCCTGGGCGCCAGCCTGCGTCACGGCGTCTACCGTGGCACCGGCACCAGCTCGCTGGCTGACCAGGACCAGACCCGCCTGATCTTCAACTACACTTACAACTTCCTGTAAGCCGTAGCTGAACAAGAAGCCTCGCCTGATGCGAGGCTTTTTTATGTCTGCAGATTTTTATGAATTTTGGTTATAAATAAATTGTTATTTATTCCTTTTGTTCTTGGTCGATTGCAGGCACATTGAATCCCTAAGGTACAGAACCCAGCCCAGGAGCCGCAGCCCATGAGCCTCAAACTCGGCGATATCGCCCCCGATTTCGAACAGGATTCCAGCGAAGGCAAGATCCGCTTCCACGAGTGGCTGGGCAACAGCTGGGGGGTGCTGTTCTCCCACCCGGCCGACTTCACCCCGGTGTGCACCACCGAGTTGGGCCTGACCGCCAAGCTCAAGGACGAATTTGCCAAGCGCGGGGTCAAGGCCATCGCCCTGTCGGTGGACCCGGTCGACTCGCATCACAAGTGGATTGATGACATCAACGAAACACAGAATACCGTGGTCAACTTCCCGATCATCGCCGACGCCGACCGCAAAGTGTCCGACCTGTACGACCTGATCCACCCGAACGCCAGCGACACCCTGACCGTGCGCTCGCTGTTCATCATCGACCCGAACAAGAAGGTGCGCCTGACCATCACCTATCCGGCCAGTACCGGGCGCAACTTCAATGAAATTTTGCGGGTGATCGACTCGCTGCAACTGACCGACAACCACAAGGTCGCCACACCAGGTAACTGGCAGGACGGCGACGAGGTGGTGATCGTGCCTTCGCTCAAAGATGAGGAGGAGATCAAGCAGCGCTTCCCCAAAGGTTACCGGGCGGTCAAACCCTATCTGCGCCTGACCCCTCAGCCAAATCGTTAATGGAATCCTCGTTGCATTGCTCTTAGCCAAGCAGGGATTTTCGGGCCGTTTCGACGGCCCTTTTTTATGCCTGTTAAAAACCTGTGGGAGCGGGCGCGCCCGCGAAGAGGCCCTCGCGCATATAGACAATAATAGAATAAACAAATGAATAAATATGATTTCTAGATATATGAAGCGACTGTTAATGTTACCTCCAACAGAACACAAGGAAGCGCTGCAATGCTGGTCGTCTCAATCGGTGGTAGCCCAAGTCTCCGTTCACGTTCCGGCGTGCTGCTCGAGCGTTCGCGCCAGTGGCTGCAGGAGCGCGGCGTTGAAGTGGTGACCTTCCAGGTGCGTGACTTCTCCGCCGAAGACCTGTTGCATGCCCGTTTCGATAGCCCCCAAGTGCAACACTTCCAGCAGTTGGTGGCCCAGGCGGATGGCCTGATCGTTTCTACCCCTGTCTACAAAGCATCGTTTGCCGGTGCGCTGAAGACATTGCTCGACCTGCTGCCCGAACGCGCACTGACCCACAAGATCGTGTTGCCAATCGCCACTGGCGGCAGCATCGCCCACATGCTGGCGGTGGATTACGCATTGAAGCCGGTGCTGTCGGCACTCAAGGCACAAGAGACCCTGCAAGGGATTTTTGCCGACGACAGCCAGGTGGCTTACGCAGAAGGCACAAAGCCCGCGCAGTTGGTACAGGCGCTGGAAGAGCGCCTGCAGGACTCGCTGGAAACCTTCCACGCGGCCTTGGCCCGTCGGCCGAACCCCGTGGCGCCCGGCGTACTGAACGAACGTCTGATCAGCGCTCGCTGGAGCATCTAACGGCATTACCCGCTTCACCACCTTACTCGCCCGTTAACGAGGTAAGCAGGTGCAACCCGAACCCCATTCGCACAGGAGAGCGCCATGCGCATAGTCTTCTTGCGTCGTGGTCTGGTCGCCCTGTTTGCGGCGGCTGTGTCCTTCGGCGCCATTACCCAAGCCCAGGCCGAGAGCCTGCGTATCGGTTACCAGAAATACGGCACCTTGGTGCTGCTCAAGGCCAAGGGCACGCTGGAGAAACGCCTGGCCGAGCAGGGAGTACAGGTGCAATGGACCGAATTCCCCGGCGGCCCGCAGCTGCTTGAAGGGCTGAACGTCGGCTCCATCGATTTCGGTGTAACCGGCGAGACCCCGCCTGTGTTCGCTCAGGCCGCTGGCGCCGACCTGCTCTATGTCGCCTACGAGCCGCCAGCGCCGCACAGCGAAGCGATCCTGGTGCCCAAGGGCTCGCCCATCCAGGCGGTGAAGGACCTCAAGGGTAAAAAGGTCGTCCTCAACAAAGGCTCCAACGTGCACTACCTGCTGGTCCGCGCCCTGGAAGACGCCGGCCTCAAGTACAGCGACATCCAGCCTGTCTACCTGCCGCCGGCCGACGCCCGCGCCGCCTTCGAGCGCGGCAGCGTGGATGCCTGGGTGATCTGGGACCCGTACCAGGCCGCCGCCGAGCAGCAGCTGCAAGCGCGCACCCTGCGTGACGGCAAGGGCCTGGTCGACAACCACCAGTTCTACCTCGCCACCCGCAACTATGCGACACAGCACCCTGCGGTGATCAACACCGTGATCGAGGAAGTGCGCGCCGTGGGTGAATGGTCCCAGGCCAACCCGCAGGAAGTGACCGACCAAGTCGCCCCGCTGCTCGGCCTGCCTGCCGACGTCACCCTCACCTCGGTCAAGCGCCAAGGCTACGGCGCTGCGCCGCTGACCCCGGACGTGGTGGCCGCGCAGCAGAAGATCGCCGACACCTTCCAGGCGCTGAAGCTTATTCCCAAGCCGCTGAGCATCAAGGACGTGATCTGGACACCCCCGGCCAAGGTCGCTAGCGCGCCTTGATTGACTGCCTGTGCCGGGGCGCCGCTCCGGCTAGAGCCACCCTTGAGGAGACGACTCCAATGAGCCTTAACATTTTCTGGTTTCTTCCAACCCACGGCGACGGCAAGTACCTGGGCACTTCCGAAGGCGCACGTGCGGTCGACCACGGTTACCTGCAGCAGATCGCGCAGGCCGCCGACCGCCTTGGTTTTGGTGGGGTGCTGATCCCGACCGGGCGCTCGTGCGAGGACTCCTGGCTGGTGGCCGCGTCGCTGATCCCCGTGACCCAGCGCCTGAAGTTCCTGGTAGCCCTGCGCCCGGGCATCATTTCGCCGACCGTGGCAGCACGCCAGGCGGCCACCCTCGACCGCTTGTCCAATGGCCGTGCGCTATTCAACCTGGTGACCGGTGGTGACCCGGACGAGCTGGCGGGTGACGGCCTGCACCTGAACCACCAGGCGCGCTACGAAGCTTCGGTCGAGTTCACCCGTATCTGGCGCAAGGTGCTGGAAGGCGAAAACGTTGATTACGACGGTAAGCACATCCAGGTAAAGGGCGCCAAGCTGCTCTACCCGCCAATTCAGCAACCACGCCCACCGCTGTATTTCGGCGGCTCGTCCGAGGCCGCTCAGGACTTGGCGGCCGAACAGGTCGAGCTGTACCTGACCTGGGGCGAGCCTCCGGCAGCCGTTGCCGAGAAGATTGCTCAGGTGCGCGAAAAAGCAGCTGCTCAGGGGCGCGAAGTCCGCTTCGGTATTCGCCTGCACGTGATTGTGCGCGAAACCAACGAAGCGGCTTGGGCCGCTGCCGACCGCCTGATCTCGCACCTGGACGATGACACCATCTCTCGTGCCCAGGCTTCGCTGGCGCGCTTCGACTCGGTGGGCCAGCAGCGCATGGCTGCCCTGCACAGCGGCAAGCGCGACAACCTGGAAGTCAGCCCCAACCTGTGGGCTGGCGTTGGTTTGGTACGTGGCGGGGCTGGCACCGCACTGGTGGGTGATGGCCCGACGGTGGCGGCGCGGGTGAAGGAATATGCCGACTTGGGGATCGATACATTCATCTTCTCGGGTTATCCACACCTGGAAGAGTCGTATCGGGTGGCTGAACTGCTGTTCCCCCACCTCGATGTGCAACGCCCGGAGCAACCGAAATCCGGTGGCTACGTAAGCCCGTTTGGCGAGATGGTGGCCAACGACATCCTGCCCAAATCCGTGTCGCAGAGCTGAGGGCCGGGCCATGAGTCGTGCAACTTCCTCCAACCTGACCCAGCGCCTGGCGCCGTGGGCGCTGCCGGTGCTGCTGTTGGCAATATGGCAGCTGGCCGTGAGCGCTGGCTGGCTGTCGATGCGTATCCTGCCGGCGCCTAGCGCAGTGTTAAGCGCTGGCGTCGAGCTGGTGCGCAGCGGCGAAATCTGGACCCATCTGGCCATCAGCGGCTGGCGTGCAGGCCTGGGCTTTGTGATCGGCGGCAGCATCGGCCTGGTACTGGGTTTCATCACTGGCCTGTCGAACTGGGGCGAACGCCTGCTCGACAGCTCGGTACAGATGATCCGCAACGTGCCGCACCTCGCGCTGATCCCGCTGGTGATCCTGTGGTTCGGTATCGACGAGTCGGCAAAGATCTTCCTGGTCGCGCTGGGCACGCTGTTTCCGATCTATCTGAACACCTACCACGGCATTCGCAACGTTGACCCAGCGTTGGTGGAAATGGCGCGCAGCTATGGCTTGTCCGGCTTCGGCCTGTTCCGCCAGGTGATCCTGCCGGGGGCGCTGCCTTCGATCCTGGTGGGTGTGCGTTTTGCCCTGGGCTTCATGTGGCTGACGCTGATTGTTGCCGAAACCATTTCAGCCAACGCTGGCATCGGCTACCTGGCCATGAATGCTCGCGAATTTCTTCAGACCGACGTGGTCGTGCTGGCCATCGTCCTGTACGCCGTGCTCGGCAAGCTTGCCGACCTTGCGGCCCGAGGCCTGGAGCGTGCCTGGCTGCGCTGGCACCCGGCCTATCAAGTTGCCAGGAAGGAGGGCGCATGACCGTGTTCAAGGAACAGCCGCCACGCCTGCTGCGTGGCATCCCGCTGGCCTCCAAGGGCCTGCGCAAGGCCTTTGGCCAGCGCGACGTGTTGAAGGGCATCGACCTGCACATCCCGGCCGGCCAGTTCGTAGCTATTGTCGGCCGCAGCGGCTGCGGCAAGAGCACCTTGCTGCGGCTGCTGGCCGGGCTGGACCAGCCCACCGCTGGTCGGTTGCTGGCCGGTGCCGCGCCGCTGGAAGAGGCCCGTGAAGAAACCCGCCTGATGTTCCAGGACGCGCGGCTGCTGCCGTGGAAGAGGGTGATCGACAACGTTGGCCTTGGGCTGTCTGGCGACTGGCGCTCGCGTGCGCTGGAGGCCTTGGATGCGGTTGGCCTGGCCGACCGCGCCAACGAATGGCCGGCAGCGCTCTCGGGAGGCCAGAAGCAGCGCGTGGCTTTGGCCCGAGCCTTGATTCACCAGCCCCGTCTGCTGCTGCTGGACGAGCCACTGGGGGCGCTGGATGCATTGACCCGCATCGAGATGCAGCAACTGATCGAACGCCTGTGGCGTCAGCACGGCTTCACTGTGCTGCTGGTCACCCACGACGTCAGCGAGGCGGTTGCCGTGGCTGACCGGGTGATCCTGATTGAGGACGGCGAGGTCGGGCTCGACCTCACTGTTGACCTGGCACGGCCCCGGGCGCGTGGTTCGCACCGTCTGGCCGCGCTGGAAAGCGAAGTGCTCAACCGTGTTCTGTCCACCCCGGGCACTGCGCCCGAGCCGGACCCTGTAGCCCCTCTGCCCACGCAACTGCGTTGGGCGCACTGAATCCCGGAAGCCAAAAGGAAGCAAACCATGACTATCAAAGCCATCAACGTTCGCAACCAGTTCAAAGGTACTGTGAAAGAAATCCTAGAAGGCCCGGTACTGTCGGAAATCGACGTGCAGACTGCCTCGGGTATCGTGACTTCGGTCATCACCACCCGCTCGGTAAAAGAGCTGGAGCTACAGGTTGGCAGCGAAGTGATTGCCTTCGTAAAGTCGACTGAAGTGTCTATTGCCAAGCTGTGATGCTGCTGCTCGATAATGGGGCTGCTTTGCAGCCTTCGCGGGCACGCCCGCTCCCACAGGTACTTCGCAAGCTCCAGGGTGTGCGCGGTCTCTGTGGGAGCGGGCGTGCCCGCGAAGGGCCGCCAAGCGGCCCCAGATTTCTCAGCTGGAACGCTTGGCCAGATACGGCGGCAGATACAACCCCAGATACGCCTCGAATACACGCTTGCCTTCCTCGGCCATGCGCGGGGTGATCGCCTCGTGCAACTGCACCGACCGTGCATACACCCGGTCGCTCAATTCCATGCCCAGGGCAAACACATCCACATCCAGTGGCATCACCGGCAGGTGAAAATGCTGGTCGAACAACTTGTACATCAAGTCGCCCAGTTCCATGTCGTGCTGCCGGTCGGCCTGCACCACCTCGCTCAGGCCATGCTGCGCCAGGATCAACTGCCGCGCTGCCGCATCCTCGTTATAGATATCAAGCATGCGTTCTTCGATCAGCCGTGACAGCTCGTGCCAGGTGCTGAACGCGCTGCTGTCGATCGGTGCGCTCAGGGCTTCGCGAAACGCCCGGTGTACATCCGCAGTAAGCGCCTCCAGCAAGGCCGGCACGCTGGCGAAGAAGTGATACACCGACGACGGTGGAATCTGCGCCCGCTCGGCCACGCTGTAGATAGAAAGTGCCGCCACCCCTTGCTCGGCCAACAGCTCACGCGCAGCCGCCAGGATCGCCTCAATTCTGGCCTGGCTGCTGGCGCGCGGTTTGCGCGGGGTAGTGGTGCGGTTCATCAGCTGCTGATTGCCAGGATGCTGGCCTGGTAGGCGCCAACGAACAGGTCGAAGTCACCGACTTCTTCCTGTTCCAGCTCAGACTGCCTGGCGAGCGACTCGCGGGCCAACGTCTCGAATGCCTGCTGTTTTTCGTTGCTCAGTGGTTGCTCGCGGAAAGTCTCGGCGTGCACACGGCTCTGGCGCAGCGAGAACTGGACGAAGCTCTCGTCATGCTCGGTCATGCGTGCCAGCACCTGGGCAGACGGGGTCAGTGAGGTGTCGTCGACCTTGGCCTGCTGGGCATCCAGGGCCTTGGCGTGCTCATCAGAGCCTTGCGCCTGATCGAGCAGGTTGGCCAACTCGCGGATACGCTCGATCAGCTCGCTGGCCCAGTCCTTCAGGCTGATCGGCTGGCCATTGCGGTGCAACTCCAGGCCAGGACGACGACCTTCCTTGACCACGGTCAGGAAGTTGCTGGTGCACTGGCCGCACTCGCCGTTGTCCAGTTGCGGGCTGTCTTCCAGCGCGCAGAACAGCAGGAATGCGTCGAGGAAGCGCGCCTCGGTCAGGTCGATACCTACCGGCAGGAACGGGTTGATGTCCAGGCAACGCACTTCCACATACTGCACACCGCGTGAAGTCAGGGCCTGGATCGGCCGTTCGCCGGAGTAGGTGACCCGCTTGGGGCGAATGTTCGAGTAGTACTCGTTTTCGATCTGCAGAATGTTGGTGTTCAGCTGAACCCACTCGCCATCCACATGCGTGCCGACTTCAACGTACGGCGGGTAGGGCGTGCCAACGGCCTTGCGCAGGCTGTCGGTGTAGCTGGCCAGGTTGTTGTAGCAGGGCGTAAGGCCGGCCTGGGCATTGCTCTGGTAGCCCAGGTCGCTCATGCGCAGGCTGGTGGCGTAGGGCAGGAACAGGGTTTCGGCATCCAGCTCTTCAAGCTGGTGCGGGCGGCCACGCAGGAAGCCTTTGTCCAGTGCCGGCGAGGCGCCGAACAGGTACATCAGCAGCCAGCTGTAGCGGCGGAAGTTACGAATCAGCGCGATGTAAGCCGACGACTGGTAGTCGCGGTCATTTTCCGTACTGCCTTCGTCTTCGTGCAGCAATGGCCAAAGCGCTTCGGGCAGCGAGAAGTTGTAATGGATACCGGCAATACACTGCATGGTGCGGCCGTAACGCAGGGCCAGGCCCTTGCGGTAGACGTGTTTGAGCTTGCCAATATTCGAGCTGCCGTACTCGGCGATCGGGATGTCCTCCTCGGCCGGCAGCGTGCATGGCATCGACGGGCTCCACAGGTATTCGTCGCCCAGCTTGCTGTAGACGAAACGGTGGGTCTCTTCGAGGCTTTCGAGCACCTTGGCCGGGTCGGCCAGCGCTGGGGTGATGAACTCCAGCAGCGACTCGGAATAATCGGTGGTGATCTGCTCGTTGGTCAGCGCCGATCCCAGTGCTTCCGGATGCGGGGTCTGGGCCAGGCGACCTTCGTCGGTCACGCGCAGGCATTCGCGCTCAATACCGTGCAGGCACTGCTTGAGCAGGGGGAGATTGGCGCCGAGCAGGCTCAGGCGGCGGTTGAGGAGGTCGCTCAAGATGTATTCCTTCACGCGTCAGTCGCCCCAATATGGGGGTAGAGATAACGGTCTACAAGGGTAGGAAGAAAGGAACTGGCGTTGTCGCCTGGTTTACGCGGTTCCAGCAGTGCCAGCGCACTGCTGAAAATACCGCAGATACGGCTTGGTGAGCTAGAGAACCGCGAAGGTTCCTTGCGCTTTGGCCACCAGCTTGTCGCCCTGAACTACGTCGGCGTCGACCACCAGGGTGCGCCGCCCTGCGTGCAGCACCCGGGCGGTACACAGCACTTCGCCGTCGCTGACGGCACGCATGTAGTTGATCTTGCACTCGATGGTGACGCTTTGCTGGTCAAAGCCATGGCTGGCCGAGCAGGCCAGGCCCATGGCGATATCCACCAGGCTGAAGATTGCCCCGCCGTGCAGCTTCTGGCCACGGTTGCGCAACTGTGGCTCGAGCGCCAGGGCTACCTCGGCAACACCGGTGTCCAGGTGTTGCAGGCGGCAGCCCAGCAGCTGGCTGAAGGCGCTTTCGACGTACTCACGTGGTACGTCCATTACTTCTTCTTCAACTGCTTTGCGTTGGCGAACAGGGCGGCCATGGCGTTGTTGGCCGGAGCGGCAGTGGTGGTTTCGCGCTGACGCGGTGCCTGCTGCTGGCGATTGCCGCCATTGCCACGGTTGCCGCCGCGGTTGCCTTCGACCTTCTCGCCCGGGGTGTCGCTCATGCGCATGGACAGGCCGACGCGTTTGCGCGGGATGTCCACTTCCATGACCTTCACCTTGACCACATCGCCGGCCTTGACCGCTTCACGCGGGTCTTTGACGAACTTCTCCGACAGCGCCGAGATGTGCACCAGGCCGTCCTGGTGCACGCCGATGTCGACGAAGGCACCGAAGTTGGTAACGTTGGTCACCACGCCTTCGAGGATCATGCCCGGTTCCAGGTCCTTGAGGTCTTCGACGCCGTCCTGGAAGGTGGCGGTCTTGAACTCCGGACGTGGGTCGCGGCCGGGCTTGTCCAGCTCTTGCAGGATGTCGGTGACGGTTGGCAGGCCGAAGGTTTCGTCGGTGAATTTTTTCGGGTCCAAGCGCTTGAGGAAGCTGCTGTCACCAATCAGCGAACGGATGTCGCGGTCGGTATCGGCAGCAATGCGCTGCACCAGCGGGTAGGCCTCAGGGTGCACCGCAGAGGCGTCCAGCGGGTTGTCGCCGTTCATCACACGCAGGAAGCCGGCGGCCTGCTCGAAAGTTTTCTCACCCAGGCGGCTGACCTTTTTCAACGCTGCCCGGGTGGCAAACGGACCATTGGCATCGCGGTGGGCGACGATGTTCTGTGCCAGGGTGGCATTGAGGCCGGAGATGCGCGTCAGCAGTGCCACCGAAGCGGTGTTCACGTCCACGCCCACGGCGTTCACACAGTCCTCGACCACAGCGTCCAGGCCACGTGCCAGCTTCAGCTGGGAGACGTCGTGCTGGTACTGGCCGACACCGATGGATTTCGGATCGATTTTCACCAGCTCGGCCAGCGGATCCTGCAGGCGACGGGCGATCGACACGGCGCCGCGGATCGACACGTCCAGGTCCGGGAACTCGCGGGCGGCCAGTTCCGATGCCGAGTACACCGAAGCACCGGCTTCGGAGACCATGATCTTGGTGATTTTCAAGGCTGGATATTTCTTGACCAGCTCGGCCACCAGCTTGTCGCTTTCGCGGCTGGCGGTGCCGTTGCCGATGGCGATCAGTTCCACCGAGTGTTTGGCGCACAGTGCGGCCATGATGGAAATGGTGCGGTCCCAGTCGTTCTTCGGCGCGTGCGGGTAGACCGTGGTGTGGTCCAGCAACTTGCCGGTTGCGTCGACCACGGCGATCTTGCAGCCGGTGCGCAGGCCCGGGTCGAAGCCCAGGGTGGCGCGCGGGCCGGCCGGTGCGGCCAGCAACAGATCGTGCAGGTTGTGGGCGAACACGTTGATCGCCTCGCCTTCGGCATTGTCGCGCAGCTCGCCGAACAGGTCGGTTTCCAGGTGGGTGTACAGCTTGACCTTCCAGGTCCAGCGCACCACTTCACCCAGCCACTTGTCGGCCGGTCGGCTGCGGTTTTCGATGCCGACGTGGTTGCCGATCATCAGCTCGCACGGGTGCAGGGTGCCGGGCAGTTCTTCGCCTACCTTCAGCGAGACGCTCAACACGCCTTCGTTGCGCCCGCGGAAGATCGCCAGGGCACGGTGCGACGGTGCAGTACGCAGCAGCTCGTCATGAGCGAAATAGTCGCGGAACTTGGCACCTTCTTCTTCCTTGCCGGCCACGACGCGGGCGCTGAGCACGGCTTCCTGCTTGAGGTAGCTGCGCAGCTTGTCGAGCAGGGCGGCGTCTTCGGCAAAACGCTCCATCAGGATGTATTTGGCGCCTTCCAGCGCGGCCTTGACGTCGGCCACGCCCTTTTCGGCGTTGACGAAGCGTGCGGCTTCGCTTTCCGGGGCCAGGGTCGGGTCGTTGAACAGGCCATCGGCCAGTTCGCCAAGGCCGGCTTCCAGGGCGATCTGGCCCTTGGTGCGGCGCTTCTGCTTGTAGGGCAGGTACAGGTCTTCGAGGCGGGTCTTGGTGTCGGCCAGCTTGATCTCGCGGGCCAGTTCCGGGGTCAGCTTGCCCTGTTCCTCGATACTGGAAAGGATGCTGGCGCGGCGCTCGTCGAGTTCGCGCAGGTAGCGCAGACGCTCTTCCAGGTGGCGCAACTGAGTGTCGTCAAGGCTACCGGTCACTTCCTTGCGGTAGCGGGCGATGAAGGGCACGGTCGAGCCTTCGTCCAACAGGCTCACGGCCGCCTCGACCTGCTGCGGGCGTACGCCCAGTTCCTCGGCGATACGGCTGTTGATGCTGTCCATGTAAACCACCTGACATTTGTGAATACGGGGGTCGCCTGTGGGCCTTTTGCCCGGCGGCGCTGGATGAAAGCCGCGCATTATACCCATCGCAAACGGCTTGCGGTGATGGCGCCCGGCCAGCCGGAACTGGCGCCGGGGGAAAAATCTGCTAACAATGCTCACGCAACGTGCAGCAATGGCTACGCCATAATGCGCGGCGATATCAGAGGAGTTATTCATGACCGGCACGCCAAACACCGCTGAAGGTGACAAGATTCTCATCGTCGACGACGATCCGGGGCTGAGCAGCCTGCTGGAACGTTTCTTCACCAGCAAGGGCTACCGTGCCCGTGCAGTGCCCAACACCGAGCAGATGGACCGCCTGCTGCAGCGCGAGGTGTTCAACCTGGTGGTGCTCGACCTGATGTTGCCAGGTGAGGACGGCCTGTCCGCGTGCAAGCGCCTGCGCCAGCAGAACAACCAGATCCCGATCATCATGCTGACCGCCAAGGGCGACGAGCTCAGCCGCATCAAGGGCCTGGAGCTGGGCGCCGACGACTACCTGGGCAAACCGTTCAACCCGGACGAACTGATGGCCCGGGTCAAGGCTGTGCTGCGCCGCCAGGCGCCTAGCGTGCCGGGAGCGCCGGGCAGCGAAGACGAGTCGGTCACCTTCGGCGACTATGAGCTGTCGCTGGCCACCCGCGAGCTCAAGCGTGGCGACGAAGTGCACATGCTTACCACTGGTGAGTTCGCTGTGCTCAAGGCCCTGGTGATGCACGCCCGCGAGCCGTTGACCCGCGACAAGCTGATGAACCTGGCGCGCGGCCGCGAATGGGATGCGCTGGAGCGTTCCATCGACGTGCAGATCTCACGCCTGCGTCGCATGATCGAGCCGGACCCGTCCAAGCCGCGTTACATCCAGACTGTCTGGGGCGTCGGCTACGTGTTCGTACCGGACGGAAACGCCGGAAAATGATGCCTGGACGTCGATGAAAACACCGCTCTGGTTTCCGCAAAGTTTCTTCGCCCGCACCCTGTGGCTGGTGTTGATCGTCGTTCTGTTCTCCAAGGCGCTGACCCTGGTCTACCTGCTGATGAACGAGGACGTGCTGGTCGACCGTCAGTACAGCCATGGTGTAGCGCTGACCTTGCGCGCCTATTGGGCCGCCGACGAAGAAAACCGCGACAAGATCGCCGAGGCGGCAGGCCTTATCCGGGTGACCGGCTCGGGTGTGCCCGAAGGCGAGCAGCATTGGCCTTACAGTGAAATCTACCAACGGCAGATGCAGGCCGAGTTGGGTGAAGACACCGAGGTGCGGTTGCGCATTCATGCGCCTCCGGCGTTGTGGGTCAATGCGCCAAGCCTTGGCCCAGGTTGGCTGAAGGTGCCGCTGTACCCGCACCCATTGCGTGGGCAGAAGATCTGGAACGTGCTGGGCTGGTTCCTGGCCATTGGTTTGTTGTCTACCGCCTCGGCGTGGATTTTTGTGCGCCAGTTGAACCAGCCGCTCAAGCGCCTGGTGTTCGCCGCCCGCCAGCTTGGCCAGGGGCGCAGTGTGCGCCTGCCGATCAGCGATACCCCCAGCGAGATGACCGAGGTGTACAAGGCGTTCAACCAGATGGCCGAAGATGTCGAGCAGGCCGGGCGTGAGCGCGAGCTGATGCTGGCCGGGGTTTCCCACGACTTGCGCACACCACTGACGCGGCTGCGCCTGTCGCTGTCGTTGCTGAACAGCGACAACGAGCTGAGCGATGACATGGTTCGCGATATCGAGGACATGGACGCGATCCTCGACCAGTTCCTGGCCTTCATCCGCGATGGCCGTGACGAGCCGGTGGAGGAGGTCGACCTTGCTGATCTGGTGCGTGAGGTGGTGGCTCCGTACAACCAGCCGGAAGAGCGCGTGCGCCTGTGCCTGGAGCCGATTCCACCGTTTCCGCTGCGCCGGGTTTCGCTCAAGCGCATGCTGGGCAACCTGATCGGCAACGCCCTGCACCATGCTGGCAAGGGGGTCGAGGTGGCTGCCTATGTGTCGGGGGATGAGAGTGCGCCGTATGTGGTGCTCAGCGTGCTGGACCGCGGCACCGGTATCGACGAGTCGGAGCTGGAAACCATCTTCAACCCGTTCATTCGCGGTGATCGTGCGCGGGGTGGCAAGGGCACCGGGTTGGGGCTGGCGATCGTCAAGCGGATTGCTGCGCAACATGGCGGGAATGTGGAGTTGCGTAACAGGTCTGGCGGCGGGATCGAGGCGCGGGTCAGGTTGCCGCTGGGGCTGCTGCTGCCGCGTAATGCTGTGTGAGGCTCACCGGGCCTCTTCGCGGCTAAAGCCCTACAGGGTTGTGCAGTACCTGTGGGGGCTTTAGCCGTGAAGACACCGCTGCAGGCTAAATCAGCCTTTGCCCTTGGTCCGGGTCTGATTGGGCCCGCCATTCTTCTCCAGGTGCTCGATGATCATCCCGGCCACGTTCTTGCCGGTGGTGACTTCAATGCCCTCCAGCCCCGGTGACGAGTTTACCTCCATCACCAACGGCCCGTGGTTGGAGCGCAGGATGTCCACGCCCGCCACGCTCAACCCCATCACCTTGGCCGCCCGAATTGCGGTGATGCGCTCTTCAGGTGTGATTTTTATCAGGCTGGCGACGCCACCCCGGTGCAGGTTGGAGCGGAACTCGCCCGGCTTGGCCTGACGCTTCATCGAGGCAATTACCTTATCGCCTACCACGAAGCATCGAATATCTGCGCCACCGGCTTCCTTGATGTACTCCTGAACCATGATGTCCTGCTTGAGGCCCATGAACGCTTCGATCACCGACTCGGCCGCCTGGGGAGTTTCGCACAGCACCACGCCGATGCCCTGGGTGCCTTCCAGTACCTTGATCACCAGCGGGGCACCGTTGACCATCTGGATCAGGTCGGGGATATCGTCCGGCGAGTGGGCGAAACCGGTGATCGGCAGGCCGATGCCGCGCCGCGACAACAGTTGCAACGAGCGCAGCTTGTCGCGCGAGCGGGCAATGGCGACCGACTCGTTGAGCGGGTATACGCCCATCATTTCGAACTGGCGTAGCACCGCGCAGCCATAGAAGGTAACCGAAGCACCTATGCGCGGGATCACTGCATCGAAGCCTTCCAGTGGCTTGCCGCGGTAGTGGATCTGCGGCTTGTGGCTGGCAATGTTCATGTAGGCCCGCAGGGTATCGATCACCACCATTTCGTGGCCACGCTGGGTACCGGCTTCGACCAGGCGGCGGGTGGAATACAGACGCGGATTGCGCGACAGCACAGCGATCTTCATGCAGCACCTGTGACAGGGGAAAGGGTGGCCGGGAAGGCCGGTTTGTCTTGTACGTATTTCAGGCCGGGGTTGACCACCAGCTGGCCATGTATCAGGGCCTTGGAGCCAAGCAACAGGCGGTAGCGCATGCTCTTGCGGCAGGCCAGGGTGAACTCCACCTCCCACACACCATCACCCAGCGCCAATGACGTGCGGATGACGTAGCGAGTCTGGGCGTGGCCGTTGGAGCTCTTGATGGTCTTCATGGTCACCAGCGGTGCTTCGCAGCGGCGGTGACGCAACTGCACCACCGAACCCAGGTGCGCAGTGAAGCGAACCCAGGGCTGGCCGTCGCGCTCGAAGGGTTCCACCTCGGTGGCATGCAGGCTCGACGTGCTGGCACCGGTGTCGATCTTGGCGCGCAGCCCGGCCACGCCGAGGTCAGGCAAGGCGACCCACTCGCGCAGGCCGATCACAGTCAAATGGTCAAATGTCTTCACGAAGCGCACCCTGCGAATGAGGTGGTGAACTTTAAGCACGGCGGCGACTTTTTGCATCCGTATGTGAAGGTAGTACAGTTCGATGAAAGACAGAATCCGAGGTAACGGGATGGCACAAAAAGCCGAAGACGACGACAAGGTTCGCCTGGACAAATGGCTATGGGCGGCGCGCTTCTACAAGACCCGAGCGTTGGCCAAGGCGGCGATCGAGAGTGGCAAGGTGCATTGCCGGGGCGAGCGTTGCAAGCCGGGCAAGGAGCCGCGGGTGGGCGACGAGTTCGTACTGCGTACCGGGTTCGATGAGCGCACCGTGGTGGTGAAGGCGCTGTCGATGGTGCGTCGTGGTGCCCCGGAGGCGCAGACGTTGTACGAGGAAACCAAAGAAAGTGTGCGTCGCCGTGAACAGGCCGCTGAGATGCGTAAGGCCGGGGCCATGGGCGTGACCACCGATGGCCGGCCGACCAAGAAGCAGCGGCGGCAGATCCACCAGCTGCATGGAAGTTACGATTGAATGGGGCTGCCATGCAGCCCCAGGCATCTAACGGAACACCGCCATTCGCCCGACCAGCGGTAACGTGGACAGCAGCTTGAACAACGGCGCTGTCCAGCGCATCAACGCCTCGCTGCCTTTGGCCGCCAGCGGCGTGTAGTAGCTCCAGCCCAGCGCCAGCACCGCCATCAGCAAGCCGCCAATGTAGTCGTCCTGCCCCCAGTGAGCACCGGCTACCAGGCGTGGCAGCATGAACAGCAGCGCCAACCCCCAGACAACCAGGTACTGCAAAAGGCCGCGGCTGAACACGCTCATGAACAGCGCCCAGACCAACAGCACCGAGGCGTGATCACCCGGGAAACTCTTGCTGGAACGGTCCTTGAGTTCCCAGGCAGCCTCCAGATTCGGGTAATAGTCACTCAGGTGCACGACGTCGTCGAAGATCATCGATGGGCTCTTGTGTTGCCACCCGGCTGCATCCACCCACTTGGAAAACAGCGCGCGAATCACCACTAAGAGGAGTAGCGTGACCAGAAAGCCGAAAAATGCCTGGCGAACCTGAGCGGCCTTGAACACCCAGTCACCACGGATGAGCACTGCCAGCAGGATCAGACCGACGACGATATCGAACGGGCGCAGGCTGCCAAGTGCCCAGATATTACGCCAGGCAGTATTGTCTGCCAGTGGTGCGTTCAGGCTGCGGAACAGCCACTCGTCGAAAGTCAGGCACAGGATCTGGCCAATGGGCCATAACCAGAAACACAGTAGAGCGATGGGAAGCAGCGTACAGGCTGCCAGTGGCCCCCAGGACCACCTTGCTTGGAACAGTGGTCGATTGTCCATAAAATACCTCTATTGCAAACAGAAATCGGAGCGCCGAGTGAGCGCTCTGTCATGGGCTCTCGCAGGTTCGCGACAACCCTTGTAACCATTTTGTCATCATTTTCAGATAGCCAAAACCTATGAGCGAATTGCCTGATACCGATTTCACCCAACGTTTCATCTTCGACGAGCGCGATGTGCGCGGCGAGTGGGTGTCTCTCGATGACAGCTACGCCGCAGTGTTGGCGCGTCATGAGTACCCCCAGCCGGTCAAGGTGCTGCTCGGTGAGTTGATGGCCGCCACCGCCTTGCTGGTGGGGGCGATGAAGTTCGATGGCCTGCTGATTCTGCAGGCGCGTTCGGCTGGGCCGATTCCGCTGCTGATGGTGGAATGTTCCAGCGACCGCGAAATCCGCGGCATGGCCCGCTACGAAGCGGACCAGATTCCGGCGGGTGCCACCCTGTCGCAGCTGATGCCCGACGGCCACCTGACCCTGACCATCGACCCGGTCAAGGGCCAGCGCTACCAGGGGACCGTCGACCTCGATGGCGCCAACCTGTCGGAATGTTTCACCAACTACTTCGTTCAGTCGCAGCAGCTCAATACCCGTTTCTGGCTCAATGCAGAAGGCGGCAAGGCCCGTGGGCTATTGCTGCAGCAACTGCCGCGAGATCGCCAGCCGGATGATGAAGAGCGCGAAGACAGCTGGCAGCACGTAGTGGCCCTGGCCAAGACGCTCAAGCCGGAAGAGTGGACAGAGGGCAACGAAACCCTGCTGCACCGCCTGTACCACGAAGATGCCGTGCGCCTGTTCGATATTCAGCCACTGCGCTTCAATTGCAGCTGTTCGCGGGAACGCTCCGGCAATGCGTTGGTCAGTCTGGGCGAACACGACGCCAAGGCGCTGGTGGAAGAGTGTGGCGGGACGGTGGAGATCGATTGCCAGTTCTGCAACGAGCGCTACTTCTTCGATGCCAGCGATGTGGCGCAACTGTTTGCGGGTGGCGGTACTGACGTGGCCTCAGAAACTCGTCACTGAAACGTTAAAGCTCAGGATAATCTCCTGTCGAATTGCGCAAAAGCGCAGTTCTGACAGGAGGGGCCTACTTTTTTTGGGCGTTTCTGGCATAATCCGGCCACTTTTTTCGCTGTAGTAGTTTTTTCAAGACAACTACAAAACGTTTGGAGCACTCGGCCTCGGGCCGGATGGGGTATCTCATGACGCAAGCCAACAACACCGTGTACACCGACCTGAGCGTCGATGAGCTGGTAAAAGAAGCGCTGCAACGCGGTGAAGGCGTACTAGCCGATACTGGCGCACTGGTCGTGGAGACTGGTCACCGTACCGGCCGTTCGCCGGCTGACCGTTTCATCGTCGAAGAACCTTCCACCCAGGACGCCATTTCCTGGGGCCCGATCAACCGCAAGTTCCCGGCTGACAAATTCGATGCCCTGTGGGCTCGCGTCGAGGCGTTCAACAACGCCCAGGATCACTTCGTTTCCTATGTTCACGTAGGGGCTGCAGCCGAGCACTACCTGCCGGTGAAGATGACCACCCAGACTGCCTGGCAGAACCTGTTCGGTCGTTGCCTGTTCATCAACCCGGAGCAGTTCAACCCGGCTGGCCGCGACCAGTGGCAGGTCCTCAACGTTGCCAACTTCGTGTGCGAACCTGAGCGTGACGGCACCAACTCCGACGGTTGCGTGATCATCAACTTCGCCCAGAAGAAAGTGCTGATCGCTGGCATGCGCTACGCCGGTGAAATGAAGAAAGCCATGTTCTCGGTGCAAAACTTCCTGCTGCCGGCTGCCGACGTACTGCCTATGCACTGCGCGGCCAACATTGGCGAAGAAGGCGATGTGACCTTGTTCTTCGGCCTGTCCGGCACTGGCAAGACCACCCTTTCGGCAGACGAAAGCCGTTACCTGATCGGTGATGACGAGCACGGTTGGGGCGAAGGCGTTGTCTTCAACATGGAAGGCGGCTGCTACGCCAAGTGCATCGACCTGTCCGAGAAGAACGAGCCGGTCATCTGGAAAGCCATCAAGCACGGCGCAGTACTTGAAAACGTCGTTCTCGACGCCAACAAGCACGCCGATTACACCGATGTCAGCCTGACCCAGAACAGCCGTGCGGCCTACCCGCTGGAGCACGTTGCCAAGCGTTCGGAAGCGAACCTGGGCGGCGAGCCTAACGCAGTGATCTTCCTCACCTGCGACCTGACAGGTGTTCTGCCTCCGGTTTCGATCCTGAACAACGAGCAGGCGGCCTACCACTTCCTGTCCGGCTACACCGCGCTGGTCGGTTCCACTGAAATGGGCTCGGGCGGCGGCATCAAGTCGACCTTCTCCACCTGCTTCGGCGCACCGTTCTTCCCGCGCCCGGCTGGTGAGTATGCCGAGTTGCTGATCAAGCGTATCAACGGCTTCAACTCCAAGGTTTACCTGGTCAACACCGGCTGGACTGGTGGTGGCTACGGCGTTGGCAAGCGCTTCAGCATCCCCACCACCCGTGCCGTGATCGCTGCAATCCAGAGCGGCGCACTGGTTGGTGCCGAAACCGAGCACCTGGACATCATCAACCTGGACGTGCCGAAGGCCGTTCCTGGCGTTGAAACCGAACTGCTCAACCCGCGCACCAACTGGGCTGACAAAGCGGCCTACGACGAGGCTGCCAAAGGTCTGGCCAAGCTGTTCATCGAAAACTTCAAGAAGTTCGAAGTTTCCGACGCCATCAAAGCCGCTGGCCCGCAGCTGTAAGCTGAGCTTAGCCGCAACGAGAAAGCCGCCCCGAGGGGCGGCTTTTTTGTGGGAGCGGGTTTACCCGCGAAAGGGCTGGACCTGCTGGCCAATTTCCAACCGTGGTTCACCGTCGCAGCCGCCATCATATTCGCGGGTAAACCCGCTCCTACACACTGATCGGTGGTGGGCGCACATCGGGGGCGCAGGCCGTTGGAGGAGCGGGCTTGCCCGCGAAGGGGCCCGCTTAGGCAGCGAAAAGCTGGTTTTTCTGTTTCACTGTCAGCATCCATTGCGAAGACAAGAGTCAGCCAGATGACCGAAGCCCCTCAGCGCACTGCCTTCTCCCACTTCCACCCGATCCTCACCCGCCCCCAGGACAACGACCTGAACGGCCACATCGCCGGTGCAACGGTGCACGGCTTCTTCGAAACCGCGATCCAGGCATTTCTCGTCGAGCAGGCCGAACTGGACCTGCGACACGGTGAACTGGCCGCCTTCGTGGTCAGTTCGGCTGCGGATTTCTACGCGCTGCCGGGCTTCCCGGATTTGTTGGAGGTAGGGCTGGGAGTGACACGTCTGGTGGGCAGCACGGTAGAGTACCGGCTGGCGCTGTACCGTCCGGGCGAGCCGGACGCGTGCGCGGCAGGTACGGTGGTGCAGGTGTTCATCGAGCGCGCCAGCGGCCGGCCTGTGGCGTTGCCAGAGGCGCTGCAGGTGATCCTGTCCGGCCTTGTGCTGGAGCGACAGGCATAAAAAACCCCGCTGGCAGGGACGGGGTTTTGTTGCCGGGGCAGGGCCCTCAGGCGTTAGTCACGCCAGTGGCGCTTGTGCTTGCGGTGGCCGTAGTGGCGACCACGGTCCCAGTGACGACGGCCGTCGTAGTCGCGACGGTAGCGGCGATTCTCGTGGCGCTCGTCTTCGTCGGCCTTGTTGCCCATGTAGTTACCCAGTGCACCACCGGCACCACCGCCAGCTGCTGCGCCAATGTAGCTACCGGTGGTGCCACCCACCGAGCGACCCACCACGTTACCGCCGGCAGCACCCAGCGCGCCGCCGATAGCGGCTTCACCGCGCTGGCGCTTGTCGGCGCCCAATGCGCCGCCTGCCGCACCGCCCAGACCGGCACCAATGGCGCCACCGGTGCTGCCACCGATGGAGTTGCCCACCACTGAGCCCAGTACCCCACCCAATGCGCCGCCAATGCCGGCCTCGGTGGTGCCGCCTGCCATGGCAACGCCGCTTAGCAAGCTGAAAGACAACAACAGAATCGAGGAGTACTTCTTCATCGAGAGAGCCTCATAGGGATGACGAGGCGAATTTGAGGCTAAGAGGCGTGGCTGGCAACGGAAATCCGACGAGTAACACGAGTTGTACACAATTCTCTAACTAGCTGTATTTACTATGAAACTTTATCGTTTTCAGGCTGTCTGAGACCCTTATGACAAAGCCCTGAACCGCCACGGAACAGGGCTTTTTCATTTCTACAGGATACGCCCGTCGTCCTGCGCGCGCTCCAGCTTTATGGCAATGAACTTCGATGTTGGCGTATGGCTACCAACGCCAATGCTCTCCAGTGGCACCAGCGGGTTCACCTCCGGGTAATACGCCGCCGCCTGCCCGGCAGGGATGTCGAAGGCCAGAAGGGTAAAGCCTTGCACCCGGCGCACATGTTCATCCCCCCACAGCGAAACGATGTCGACCTTCTGCCCCGGCTGGAAGCCCAGGCGGATGATGTCGGCCTCGTTGGCGAACAGCACCTCGCGCTGGCCGCGCACGCCGCGGTAGCGGTCGTCCAGGCCATAGATAGTGGTGTTGTACTGATCGTGCGAGCGCATCGACTGCATGATCAGGTCTGGCAACTGGCCGCTGGCGCGTACGCGTTCGTCAAGCAGCGTGTCGGGCAGCAGGTTGGCCTTGAAGTTGGCGCGGCCGGTGCTGGTTTCCCATTCACGGCTGGCCGCGCTGTTGCCCAGATAGAAGCCCCCCGGGTGACGCAGGCGCTGGTTAAAGTCGCTGAAACCGGCAATGGTATCGCCGATCAGGTCGCGGATACGGTCGTAGTCGGCCACCAGCCAGTGCCAGTCCACCGGTTGTTTGCCCAGCGTGGCGGCGGCAATGCCGGCGATCACCGCAGGCTCCGAGCGCATTTGTGTCGACAACGGCTTGAGTTGGCCGTTGGAGGCGTGGACCATGCTGAACGAGTCTTCCACCGTGACGGCCTGCGGCCCGTCGGCCTGCAGGTCGATGTCGGTGCGGCCCAGGCACGGCAGGATCAGTGCCTGCTTGCCATGGACCAGGTGGCTACGGTTGAGCTTGGTGCTGATGTGCACGGTCAGCTCGCAGTTGCGCAGCGCCTGGGCGGTACGCTCAGTGTCGGGTGTGGCCTGGGCGAAGTTGCCGCCCAGACCGATGAAAACCTTGGCCCGGCCATCGAGCATCGCGTGAATGGCTTCGACGGTGTTATGGCCATTGCGCCGTGGCACGGGGAAACCAAAGCGCTTTTCGATGGCATCCAGCAGCGCCTCTGGCGGGCGCTCGTTGATGCCCATGGTGCGGTCGCCCTGCACGTTGCTGTGGCCACGCACCGGGCACAGGCCGGCCCCGGGCGCGCCGATGTTGCCGCGCAGCATCTGCAGGTTGACGATTTCCTGAATGGTCGGCACCGAATGACGGTGTTGGGTGATGCCCATCGCCCAGCACATGATCACCCGCTTGCCCCGGCAGTACATGCGCGCAGCCAGTTCGATATCGGCCAGCGTCAGGCCGGACTGTGCCTGGATGTGCGACCAGGGTGTGGCGTCCACTGCGGCCAGGTATTCGTCGACACCGTGGCCATGTTCGGCGATGAAGGCGTGATCGAATACGGCCGGCTCGCCGTTGGCCTGGGCTTCGCGTTCCCATTGCAGGACGAACTTGGCCATGCCACGCAGCATCGCCATGTCCCCACCCAGGGCCGGGCGGAAGAAGGCGGTGTTGGTCGGGCGGTCACTGTTGGTCAGCATTTCCAGTGGGTTCTGGGGGTGCTGGAAGCGCTCCAGACCACGCTCCTTGAGCGGGTTGATGCACACCACCTGGGCGCCACGTTTTACCGCATCGCGCAATGGGTCGAGCATGCGTGGGTGGTTGGTGCCGGGGTTCTGGCCCCAGACAAAAATGGAGTCGGCGTGCTCGAAGTCGTCGAAGGTGACAGTACCCTTGCCAACCCCGACGCTTTGCCCCAATGCCACGCCGCTGGCCTCATGGCACATGTTCGAGCAGTCAGGGAAGTTGTTGGTGCCGTAGGCTCGCACGAACAGCTGGTACAGGTACGCCGCTTCGTTGCTGGCTCGCCCCGAGGTATAGAACTCGGCCTGGTCAGGGTTGGCCAGCTTGTTCAACTCGCGGGCGATCAGGGCGAAGGCGGCGTCCCAGCTGATCGGCAGGTAACGGTCGCTTGGTGCGTCGTAGACCATCGGTTCGGTCAGACGCCCTTGGTACTCCAGCCAGTAGTCGCTCTGCTGCAGCAGCGAGGTGACACTGTAACGGGCGAAGAAAGCCGCATCGACACGGCGCTTGGTAGCTTCCCAGTTCACCGCCTTGGCGCCGTTCTCGCAGAACTTGACCATGCCGCTTTCCGGCGAATCGCCCCAGGCGCAGCCGGGGCAGTCGAAACCGCCGTTCTGGTTGGTCTTGAGCAGAGCGCGAATGTTCTTCAGCGCATTATCGCTGCCGACCCAGGCCTTGGCCACGCTACGCAGTGCGCCCCAACCGCCGGCGGGGCCGTGGTAGGGCTTGTAGCGAGGGGGGGAGGCTGGGGCGTTGTCCGGAAGAGGTTGGTACGAGGTCACGACTGTTACGACTCCGCCGCTGGGCTGTAGACCCGCGGTGCGCTGTGCTTGGGCAAGTGGATAAGGTTGAGGTTGTGTTTGCGCGCCCATTGCAGGGCAAGGCCGGTGGGCGCTGACAGGCTGACCAGGGTCTGGATGCCGGCACGCAGCACCTTCTGGATCAGCTCCAGGCTGCAGCGACTGGTGACAATCGCCAGGCCGCCCTGGCTGTCGATGCGCTGTCGCAGCAGGGCGCCGATCAGTTTGTCGAGGGCGTTATGCCGGCCGATGTCTTCGCGGCCAAGCAGCAGTTTGCCTTGGCGGTCCATGAACAGTGCTGCATGCACGGCGCCGCAATGCTGGCCCAGTGGCTGGAAGGCGTCGATGCGCTCGCGCAGGCCGACCAGCCACTGGGCCGGGGGCAGGGGCGCACCCGGCAACACGGCCAGATCTGGCAGCGCCTGCTCCAGGGCTTCGACCCCGCACAGGCCGCAACCACTGGTGCCGGCCAGTTGGCGACGCTGGTTTTTCAGGTTCCAGAACGCCCGGCTGGAAATTTCCAGGTCGGCGTACATTGCCGCGCCGCTGCCGGAAAGCTTGAGGTCGTAGATTTCTGCGGTGCCTTCGACAATGCCGCTGCCGACACTGAAACCGACGGCGAAGTCTTCCAGATCGGTAGGGCTGACCAGCATCACCGCCTGGTTGAGGCCGTTATAGACAATGGCCAGGGCCACTTCCTCGGCCAGCGGGGTGCTGTCGCGTTTGGCATCGCTGAGCTGGACGTAATCGTAGGTGTTGCTGGCGGCTGGCATGGACAAAGGCGATGAGGCCGCGCAGACCGGAGGCTTGCTGTTCATCGGGGCTGAATACCGGCGGCTTTCTGATAGCACAAGCCTAGGCGTGCGGGCCGGCGGCGTCTAATCGCTAGGGTCTATGCCTTGATAGACCGCGTCGATTGGTCGCACAGGGCGAGAGTGGTAAAGCTGGCCTAGACTCCTGTGTCCGAGGTTTCGTCAACAAGGAGAGCGCAATGAGCCTGTTCAGTTTCGTGAAGGAAGCCGGCGAGAAGTTGATCGACCTGCTGACCCCTGGCAACTCCAATGCCGAAGAGCAGCTTAAGAAACACGTGGAAGCTGTCGGCCTGGGCAACCCGAACATTAGCGCCACTGTAGAAGGAGACAAGATCATCCTCAAGGGTGAAGTGGCCAGCCAGGAAGAGAAGGAGAAGATCATTCTGGCGGCGGGCAACATCAGTGGCGTGGCCAGTGTCGAGGACCAGATCACCGTGACCGGGCCGATAGTCCAGGCGGCAAGGTTCGTTACTGTGAAATCGGGCGACACACTTTCAGCCATTGCCATGGTCGTGTATGGCAATGCCGGCCAGTACAACAAGATTTTCGAGGCTAACAAGCCGATGCTCAAGCACCCGGACAAGATCTATCCGGGGCAGGTGCTGCGTATTCCTGACTGATCGCTAAAGTCTGTACAGGCCTCTTCGCGGGCGCGCCCGCTCCCACAGCTACAGCGCCAGCAGTGAATGTGGGAGCGGGCCTGCCCGCGAATGGGGCCTCACAGGCCTTCCAGTAACGCCCGGTAATCCTCGACCGCTGCAAACTCTTCGGTATCTCGTGGTTGTGCCTGGCTATCGGGCTGGCGCACCGCCAGCAAGTGCCCCACACCAAAGCGCCGTGCACTGCGCAGAATCGCCAGCGTGTCGTCGATGAACAGGCTGCGCTCCGGCTCGAAGCCGATATCCGCCTGCAAGGCATCCCAGAACTGCGGGCTTTCCTTCGGGTAGCCATAGTCGTGCGAGCTGATCAGCCGCTCGAAGTACGGTGCCAGCTCCACCCGTTCCAGCTTCAGCGACAGCGAGTCTCGGTGGGCATTGGTGATCATCACGACACGCTTGCCGGCCTGGCGAATCGCCGCCAGAAAGGTATCGGCATCCGGGCGCAGGGCAATCAGGTCGGCAATTTCCCGCTTCAGTTCGCGAATGGGCAGGCGCAACTCGCGGCTCCAGAAGTCCAGGCAGTACCAGTTCAATGTGCCGGCATTGCGTTCGAACAGCGGTTGCAGCTCCATTTCCGCCATGGCCCGGCTTACACCGTGCAGCTCGGCATAGCGCTGAGGCAGGTGGTCCAGCCAGAAGCGGTTGTCGTAATGCAGGTCGAGCAGGGTGCCATCCATGTCCAGCAGGACGGTATCGATGGCAGACCAGGGAAGAACAGGCATGGGAAACTCTCGATCAGTCGGCAAGCCACGGTATAGTAACCCGTTCACGCCAAGGAGCCGCCCCATGCGCCAGAAACCCACCGTACTCAGCCGCGAAATTGTCGCCAGCAGCCGCTTGTTCCGCGTCGAAGCCGTACAGTTGCGCTTCAGCAATGGCGCCGAGCGCACCTATGAGCGTCTGGTGGGCCGGGGTAACGGCTACGGCGCGGTGATGATCGTGGCCATGCTCGATGCCGAGCACGCTGTGCTGGTGGAGGAATACTGCGGTGGCACTGATGAATACGAGCTGTCTTTGCCCAAGGGCCTGATCGAGCCGGGCGAAGACGTGCTGGCGGCAGCTGACCGGGAGCTCAAGGAAGAAGCCGGTTTTGGCGCACGCCAGCTGGAGCACCTGACGGAACTGTCGCTGTCGCCGGGCTACATGAGCCAGAAGATTCAGGTGGTGCTGGCCAGCGACCTGTACGAAGAGCGCCTGGAAGGCGATGAGCCCGAGCCGATGCGGGTCGACAAGGTCAACCTGCGTGAGTTGTCGGCCTTGGCCATGCATCCGCAGTTCACCGAGGGTCGCGCCTTGGCGGCGCTGTACCTGGCCCGTGACCTGCTGATTCAGCGGGGGCTGCTGGAGCTATGACCGACCTGAAACTGATGCAAGAAGTGGTCAAGCTGGCGCTGACGGCAGGCGAAGCGATCCTGCCATTCTGGCGCGCCGATGTAGCAGTGACCAACAAGGCCGACGACTCGCCGGTTACCGCCGCCGACCTGGCAGCGCACCGGGTAATTGCCGATGGCCTGCTGGCGCTGGCGCCGCAGATTCCGGTGCTGTCTGAAGAGGACTGCAATATTCCGCTGGCCGAGCGCCAACGCTGGAGCCGCTGGTGGCTGGTCGACCCGCTGGATGGCACCAAGGAGTTCATTGCTGGCAGTGAAGAATTCACGGTCAACATCGCCCTGGTCGAGAACGGCGAAGTGGTGTTTGGCGTGGTGTCGATGCCGACCAATGGGCGCTGCTACTTCGGTGGGCGCGGCCTGGGAGCCTGGCGTGCTGATGCCGGCGAGGCCGCCCAACCGATCCAGGTACGCATCGCACCACCGGAGGGCGAGCGTTTTACCGTAGTTGCCAGCCGTCGGCACTCCAGCGCGGAACAGGAAGCGCTGTTGTCCGGGCTTGGGGCTGCGGTGGGAGAGCTGGAGCTAGCCAATATCGGCAGCTCGTTGAAGTTCTGCCTGTTGGCCGAGGGCAGCGCCGATTGTTATCCGCGCCTGGCGCCGACTTCGCAGTGGGATACTGCAGCGGCGCAAGGCGTGGTGGAAGGGGCCTGCGGCGAGGTGATCGGGCTGGATGGCTTGCCATTCCGGTATCCGCCGCGCGAGTCGTTGCTTAACCCGTATTTCCTGGCCTTGCCCGCCAATGCTGCATGGCGCCAGGCCTTCCTGAGCCTGATCTGACGGAGTCTCACCCTACCCTGGGGGAGCGGGCGAGCCCGCGAAGCAGGCACCGCGGTGAATGGCACCGGCTTCGCCGGTGTTCGCGGGCCTGCCCGCTCCCACAGGTTTTGCGCCAGCCTTTGGGTTTTGTGCAGCGCGGTTGCTTTCAGCGGCTGCTGGGCTAGCGGTGCAAGACGTACTGGCCGCTGAACCTCACCGCTGGCTCGTCACTGCCGTCATTGCTCACCGTGGTCTCCAACGTCAACCGTGCCCGCCCACGCCGCTGGTACAGGGTCAGGAACCGCTCCCAGGTTTTCTCGTCCGGCGCGGCACAACGCGCCACCGCCGTGCCGGTCACTGGCAGCGGGTAGCTGATTTGCCCTTCCTGGATAACGATGTGCCCGTCACCGATCCCCAGTTCACGCAGGCGCAAGTGCAACCACCCCCAACCCACCAGCACTGCTGCGCAGTACAGGCTGCCACCGAACATGGTGCTTTTGTGGTTGACGTTGGCCGCCAGCGGCAGTTGCAGGCGCAGGGTGTGCTGCTGCCAATCGATCACTTCCAGGCCCATTTCGCGGGTCAAGGGGATGTCGCTGTGCAGTACGGACTGCAGGTACTGGCTATCGGTGCTCATTAACGGTTGTCCTCTTGATCATCATGCCCGCCGCTGCCGCCGTCGAAGTTCAAGCCGTGCTTGCGCAGCTTGTCATGCAGGGTTTTGCGGGGGATACCCAGGGCTTCGGCCAGGCTCCGCATGGAGCTGTGTGGCTGGGCCAGTTCGGCAGCGATCAGCGAGCGTTCGAACTGCTCGACCTGCTCGCTGAGGTTACCGCTCAGCATGGGCGCTGTCGGTGCTGCTGCCGAGGGTGCCTGGCCATCCAGTGCCAGTTCCAGGCCAAGGGCGAAACGCTCGGCGGCGTTCTGTAGCTCGCGGACGTTACCTGGCCAGTCATGACGCAGCAGCAGGGCGCGTTGCGTTGGCTGCAGCGCATGCGGCGACAGGCCGTGGCGTTGGCTGGCCGCATCGGCGAAATGCTGGAACAACACCAATATGTCGTCCCCGCGTTCGCGCAGGGGCGGAATACGCAGCGGCGCCACGTTCAGGCGGTAATACAGGTCCGCGCGGAATCGCCCTTGGTCAGCAGACTGACGCAGGTCTTCCTTGGTGGCGGCTATGATGCGGATATCCAGCGGGATCAACTGGTTGCCGCCCAGGCGTTCGACCACCCGCTCCTGCAGCATGCGCAGCAACTTCACTTGCACATCCAGGCTCATGCTCTCGATTTCGTCGAGGAACAGCGTGCCGCCGTTGGCAAATTCAAACTTGCCGATACGGCGCTTCTGCGCGCCGGTGAACGCACCGGGCTCATGGCCGAACAGCTCGCTCTCGACCACCGACTCGGCCAGTGCGCCGGCGTTGATCGCCACGAACGGCCCTTCGCTGCGGCTGGACAGGTCGTGCAGGGCGCGAGCCACCACCTCTTTGCCAGCGCCGGTCTCGCCCAGAATCAACACATCGGCACGGGTGCCGGCCAAGGCGCTGATCTGCTCGCGCAGGCGCAGCATGGCCGGTGAATGGCCGACCAGGCGGGTTGCCAGCTGCTGGCGGTCGCTCAGTGCCAGACGCAGGCTACGGTTGTCCAGCACCAGCCGGCGCAAGGCCAGGGCGCGGCGTACGCTGTCGAGCAGAGCGTCTGTGGCAAAAGGTTTTTCCAGGAAGTCATAAGCCCCGGCGCGCATCGCCTGCACCGCCAGCGGCACATCGCCATGGCCGGTAATCAGCAACACCGGCAGCTCGCTGTCACGGCCGTGCAGTTGTTCCAGCAACTGCAGGCCATCGATGCCCGGCATGCGGATGTCGCTGACCACCACGCCTGGCCAGTCGGCCTCGATACGCTCGGCCAGGCCTTGAGCTTCAGCCAGGGCGATTACCTTGAGCCCGGCCAGGTCCAGAGTCTGGCTCAAGGCTTGGCGCAGGTGGGGGTCATCGTCCACCAGGATGACCTGGGCTCGGCTGTCGATCAGTGTCTCGGTGGTCATGCCGAGGGGTCCTCCGAATTGGGCAAAGTAGCGCCAGACGCGGCCACACGCAGCTGGAGCGTCAGCATTGCGCCACCTTCCGGGTGGTTGGCCAGCAGCAGTTCACCGCCCAGGGCGCGCATCAGGCTTTCACAGATCGCCAGGCCCAGGCCAAGGCCCTGGGTACGGGTCTTGGTGGTGAAGAACGGCTCCTTGGCGTGCTCCAGGGCCTGGCGGCTGAAACCGGGGCCGTTGTCACGGATGTACAGGTAGACGCAGTCATCACGCTGCTCGGCACTTAGCCACAGGCGACGCGGGTTGGCTTTTTCGGTCAGGGCGTCGAGGGCATTGGCCAGCAGGTTGCCTAGGACTTGGCGCAGGCGGGTTTCGCCGGCCTGTACCCACAAGGTGGCTTCCGGCAGGTCGCGGATCAGTTCTACGGCCATCGCCCGGCGGCGCTTGGCCAGCAGCGCCAGGGCATCGTCCAGGGCCGGCTGCAAGGCCACGCTCTCTGGGGCATGGCGGTCACGACGGGCGAATGCACGCAGGTGGGCAATGATCGAGGCCATGCGCCCGGTCAGCTCGCCGATCAGCTTGAGGTTGCCGCGGGCGTCTTCGGTACGTTGGTGGTCGAGCAGGATCTCGGCGTTTTCTGCGTAGCTGCGGATGGCGGCCAGAGGCTGGTTCAACTCATGGCTGATACTGGCCGACATGGTGCCGAGAACCGACAGCTTGCCGGCCTGCACCAGTTCGTCCTGTGCGCGCACCGCCTCCTGCTGAGCGTTTTCGCGCTCCAGTACGGCATTTTTCAGGCGGGTGTTCAGGCCTTCAAGATCGGCAGTACGTTCGGCCACGCGCTTTTCCAGTTCCTGGCGGCCACGGGCTTCGAAGTCGATGCGGTCGATGTAATGGCGCCGCCGTTGCATCACCAGGCCGGCCAGCAGCATCAGTACCAGCAGTGTACCGGCACCGATGGCCATTACCGTCTGCACCGAGCGATCAACCAGCGTGCGCGGGGCGAGGATGCTGACTTGCCAGCCGGTTTCCTTGATGTCGCGGGTCTGGGTGATCCAGGCCTGCGGATTGAGCGCCAGCGGCTGTGGGGCCTGAGTCGGATAGGGCTGGATGGCGATGATGGCCTGGCGCTCGGCGTCGGTCAGCGTGCGGGTAGCACGGAAGCGCCAGTCGGGCCGCGAAGTCAGGATGACCACCCCATTTTGATCGGTCAGCAACAGCTGCTCGGGCGTACGACCCCACAGGGTTTCGGTGTGGTCGAGATCGACCTTGACCACCAGCACGCCGACGATTCGCTCGCGGTCCCGCACGGCTGCGGCAAAGAAGTAGCCGCGCTTGGCCGAGGTGGTGCCCTGGCCGAAGAAGCGGCCCAAGTGGCCGGCCATGGCTTCGTTGAAGTAGGGGCGGAAGGCGAAGTTTCGCCCGACGAAGGTGTCGTGCTTGTCCCAGTTCGAGGCGGCCAAGGTGTTGCCGCTGACGTCCATCAGGTACATCACCTCGGCACCGGTCTGCTGCACGATGTCCTTGAGCAGGCGGTTGGCGTTGGTCACCGCTTCCAGGCGGAACGGGTCGGCCAGCACGCCTCGCAGCGCGGGCAGGTCGCCGAGAATTTGCGGCAAGGTCTCGTAGCGGTGCAGGGTGCCGAGCAGGTTGGCGACATACAGGTCGAGTGTCTGGCGGTTCTGCGAGGCCAGCTCATCCTGGTAATAGCGCTCGGCCAAGTGATGCAGGGGCCACAGCAATGGGGCCAGGCTCAGCGCCAGCAGGGCCAGGCTGCGCCAGCGGGGACGGCGTGGGGGCGTGGGTTTTGCAATCATCACGAAATGCGCCAGAAAAGTCTGACGCAATTATGCGCTAGTTAAGGCAGCAGTTCCGCCTCTGCCAATGGCAGGCCCACCTTGTCCTTGTCCGATAACAGCGGTGGCTGCTGCAGCCCCCAGTCGATGTCCAGCTGGGGGTCGTCCCAGCGGATGCAGCGGTCGGCGCCCGGGTTGTAGTAGTCGGTAGTCTTGTAGAGGAACTCGGCCGATTCACTCATCACTGCAAAACCGTGGGCGAAGCCAGGTGGAATCCACAGCTGGCGATGGTTGTCGGCCGACAGGTGCACCGCGACCCATTTGCCGAATGTTGGCGAGCTTTTGCGTACGTCCACGGCGATATCGCGGATCTCCCCGTGTACCACGCGCACCAGTTTGCCCTGGGTGTTTGCCACCTGGTAGTGCAGCCCACGGAGCACGCCCTTGATGGAGCGCGAGTGGTTGTCCTGGACGAACGCCACGTTCACGCCGGTTTGCTGTGAGAACTCACGGGCGTTGAATGCTTCGAAAAAGAAACCACGGCTGTCAGCGAACACCTTTGGCTCGATGATCAGTACTTCAGGGATTGCTGTAGGAATGATGTTCATAGCGGCTCGCTGGCCCGTCGCTCAAGTATTGACCCTAGTCGGCCTTGCCGGAAATTTCCGCGCGTAGCTGTAACAGGATGCATAAGTGATGGCTATGGTAGACAGCAGGCCGCTCCTTTCACCAGAGGAGTCCTAATAAGTGTCGATTGTTATCGGTTTAAATTCGCCGAATGGCGCGGCATTCTTAGGTTTTCGGACTTCAAATATCGATATATATCGGTTATAAATTGACAAACGCCCCAGCACATCCGGCTCAGGGCCATCACAGAGGTCACCCATGAAAACCCTCAACTCCACGCCCCGTGCCGATGGTTTCCACATGCCCGCCGAGTGGGCCCCACAAACTCAGGTATGGATGGTCTGGCCGGAGCGCCCGGACAACTGGCGCCTGGGCGGCAAGCCGGCGCAGGCTGCCCACGTATCCCTGGCCAAGGCCATTGCCCGTTTCGAACCTGTGACCGTCGCAGCCTCCGCCGGGCAGTACGAAAACGCTCGACGCCAACTCGACCAGCCGAACATTCGTGTGGTTGAAATCAGCAACGACGATGCCTGGGTGCGTGACACCGGTCCGACCTTCGTCATCAACGACCATGGCGAAGTACGCGGTGTAGATTGGGGCTTCAATGCCTGGGGCGGCTTTGATGGCGGCCTGTACGCACCCTGGAACCGCGACGAGGAACTGGCCGCCAAGGTGCTGGAAATGGAGCGCTGCCAGCGCTACCAGACCGAAGGCTTTGTGCTTGAAGGTGGTTCGATCCACGTAGACGGCGAAGGCACCGTGATCACCACTGAGGAATGCCTGCTCAACCGCAACCGCAACCCACACCTGAGCCGCGAGCAGATCGAAGCGGTGCTGCGCGATCACTTGGCAGTCGACACCGTGGTGTGGCTGCCCGATGGCCTGTACAACGACGAAACCGACGGCCACGTCGACAACTTCTGCTGTTACGTGCGCCCGGGCGAAGTGTTACTGGCCTGGACCGATGATTCCAACGACCCCAACTATGCGCGCTGCCACGCGGCCATGGATGTGCTGAAGAACACCCGCGACGCCAAGGGCCGCGAGTTCATCGTGCACAAGATGCCGATCCCGGGCCCGCTGTTCGCCACTGCCGAAGAGTGCGCCGGTGTCGACCAGGTCGCCGGCAGCCAGGAGCGTGACCCGTCGGTGCGCCTGGCGGGTTCGTATGTGAACTTCCTGATCGTCAACGGTGGCATCATTGCCCCAAGCTTCGACGACCCGGCAGATGCCGAAGCCAGAGCGATCCTGGCAAGGATCTTCCCCGACCATGAGGTGGTGATGATCCCGGGCCGCGAGCTGCTCTTGGGTGGCGGCAACATTCACTGCCTGACCCAACAGCAGCCGGCGCCGGTCAAGCGCTGAGCGCATAATGGATAAAGAGGCCCGTCACATGACGGGCCTCTTTTTTGCGTGGGCGACGCCCGGAGGCCGAGCTGGCATACGTTTTGTATTGTTTTTCAAACAGATAGCGAGATGGCACGGCCAGGCCGCGCCTTGGATCTGTAACAATACCTACGTAAATTAGCCACTCACGGGCCAGGGAGTACGTGTGGACATGAATGCAGCAAGTGAGTCGGCTTTGCGCCCATCGGCAGTTGATCGCCAATCGCTCAGGTTTGTGGCGAAGTGGTTGAAACACCATGGAAGCATCAGGGTCAGGACGACCGACCCACGACGTCTGCTTGCCGGGCGATACCCCCAAGGTTTGATCAGCGAAGCAGAGATGCAGGCGCTGATGGCGGTGTGGCACTGATTGATTGCAGCTGTACCTGCTTCTTCGCGGGTATGCCCGCTCCACAGATATTTCACAGGTTTCGAGACATGTGGTGATCATGTGGGAGCGGGCGTGCCCGCGAAGAGGCAGGTACAGGCAACAAATATCTGAAGCTGTAGCTACCTGTCACCACCAGGCTACGCGGGTCCCCCACCTGAAACTGCGCCGCGCCGGTCGCCGAGCTGTAATAGGTCTTGTCGGCAATGTTGCTCAATACCGCCCGCTCATCCCAGTCATGGGTCCGATACCCCGTCGGACACCGTCATCGGACCATTGTGCTGCCGACCTACGCTTCGATGGTCGAGCGGCGATCTTGCTCCTGAGCCTTGCTGACCCTGTTCTCAGGAAATTGTCCGTTCGATCAAAAGGCAATTTCCCACACAAGATAAATTGTCTGCTGATAGCGCAAACCTGCATGGAAATGCACCAGGCAGGCCGATAATTTTGGTTGTATCAACCTGCATTTCACGACTTTTTGACATTTGTAATCGCACACGGCTAGGATTCGGCCAACGCCTGCTGGCCATGGTTTTGGCCAGGCTGCTGCCAAGGGCCGCCGTGAACTTACCGGTAGGCCCGCCCGGCTGGATCCGCATAGCGTCGAACCTACGAAGGGGCGTTGGTTCCTGGCGTCATATTGCAGCGCGTTTTTGATTAAGAAATAAGGAAAACAACATGTTGAAAACCAGGATCAGCCTGCTCGCCCTGGCGATGATCGCCGCGACCCAGGCTCAGGCCAATGACCAGGCTGACAGCAAGGGTTTCATCGAGGACAGCCACGCCAACGTCCTTCTGCGCAACGCCTACATCAACCGTGACAAGAAGCATGGCACCGACGACCAGATCGAATGGGGCCAGGCGTTCATCGCCAACTTCTCCTCCGGCTTCACCCAGGGCACCGTTGGCGTCGGTGTTGACGCATTCGGCCTGTACGCCGTGCGCCTGGATGGCGGCAAAGGTCACAACGGTGGCGGCGGTGTCGACTTCTTCAAACCGCACGAAACCACCAATGCCGAAGGCAACGCCAGCTCGCCGCACAACCTGGCCCGTGGTGGTGCTGCAGTGAAATTCCGCATTTCCAACACCGTGCTGAAGTACGGTGACCAGATGCCAGCACTGCCAGTGCTGCAGTACGACGATGCACGTCTGTTGCCAGAAAGCTTCACCGGCACCCTGATCACCTCCAAAGAGATCCAGGGCCTGGAACTGAACGCTGGCCGCTTCACCCAGGAAGCGCGCAAGAGCGCCGAGCGCCGTGATGGTGGTGGCCTGAAGTCGATCAACGTCTTCGGTGCCAGCTACAAGTTCACCGACAACTTCACCGCTTCGCTGTACACCGCCGACAACGAAGACGTGATGAAGAAGCACTACCTGGGCTTGAACTACGTCTTCCCGATCGCCAGCGACCAGTCCCTGACCCTGGACTTCAACGGCTACAAGTCGGATATCAACAACAAGTACGTAAAAGCCGCAGGCCTGAACGGCGACTCCAACACCATCTGGAGCCTTGCAGCCACCTATGCGTACGGTGCGCACTCGTTCACCCTCGCTCACCAGCGCAGCACCGGCAGCACTGGCTACAACTACGGCTTCTACCAGAACGCCGGTGGCGTGGGTGACGGTGGTTCCACCATCTACCTGGCCAACTCGTACTGGTCCGACTTCAACGCCGAAGACGAGCGCTCCTGGCAGCTGGGCTACGGCCTGGACTTCGGTGCCTACGGCATTCCGGGCCTGACCTACAAGCTGGCTTACGTGGTGGGTGACAACATCAACACCCGTAACGTCGCCAACCCGCAAGGCTTCGGCGAAGGTAAAGAGCGCGAGATCTTCAACCAGATCCGTTACGTGGTGCAGGACGGCCCGGCCAAGGACCTGTCGATCAAACTGCGTAGCTCGTTCTTGCGTACCAACAACGCCGTGCAGCAGAACGGTTACAACGACGACGGCAACGAAGTCCGCGTATTCGTCGAGTACCCGATCAGCATCTTCTGATCCGCAGTTCTTTGCATGAAAGCTGGGGCCGCGCTGCGGCCCTTCGCGGGCTTGCCCGCTCCCACAGGTAAAGCGCCGCCTTCGATGGCGCTGCAAATTATGGGAGCGGGCACGCCCGCGAAGGGCTGCAGGGCAGCCCCAGTCATGTTTGTCATGCAGGTTCAGTCTCTTCGTGGCGCAGTCTTGATGCCACAGTTCGTGTTGCAGTGTCCCCCGTCTCCGGTGCAAAGCTGTCGCTACGCGCCATCCGCCACATCCGTGCATAAAACTCGCTTTCGATCGAGCCACTAAGTAGCTCCCCCGGCTTGAGAAATGTGTGCAAGTCCGAAAACAACCCGATTTCGCTGGGGCTGATGCGCCGTGCCAGGTGCTTGGGCCTGAGCTCCGAAGGGTGCTCCAGGCCTGCGGCAGCCAACATCTCGGCCAGCGCGTGAAGTGTGTTGCGGTGGAAGCTGGCCACCCGCTCGGCTTTGTCTGGCACCACCAGGGCACGCTGGCGCAGAGGGTCTTGGGTGGCCACGCCGGTCGGGCACTTGTTGGTGTGGCAGCTCTGCGACTGAATGCAGCCAATAGCAAACATGAAACCGCGTGCCGAGTTGACCCAGTCAGCGCCGATGGCCAATACGCTGGCAATGTCGAAGGCGCTGACGATCTTGCCCGCCGCACCAATGCGGATGCTGGAGCGCAGGTTCAGGCCGACCAACGTGTTGTGCACGAACATCAGGCCTTCGCGCATTGGCACGCCCATGTTGTCGCTGAACTCGCGAGGTGCCGCGCCGGTGCCGCCTTCTTTGCCGTCGACAACGATGAAGTCAGGGGTGATGCCGGTGGCGAGCATGGCCTTGGCAATGCCCATGAACTCCCATGGGTGGCCCAGGCAGAACTTGAAGCCCACGGGCTTGCCGCCCGAAAGCTCGCGCAGGCTGGCTACGAACTGCAGCAGTTCCACTGGTGTGCGGAAGGCGCTGTGCGCGGCCGGTGAGATGCAGTCCTCGCCTGCGCGTACGCCACGGGTCTCGGCAATTTCGGGGCTGACCTTGTGCCCCGGTAAAATGCCGCCGTGGCCAGGCTTGGCGCCCTGGCTGAGCTTGATCTCGATCATCTTCACCTGTGCCGAGCGGGCCTGTTCGGCGAAGCGCTGTGGATCGAAACGACCGTCCTCGGTGCGGCAGCCGAAATAGCCGCTGCCGATTTCCCAGATCAGGTCGCCGCCGTGCTCACGGTGGTACGGGCTGATGCTGCCTTCGCCAGTGTCATGGGCAAACCGGCCCATGCGCGCGCCGCGGTTGAGCGCGGCGATGGCGTTGGCGCTGAGGGCGCCGAAACTCATCGCCGAGATGTTGAAGATCGAGGCCGAGTAGGGCATTCGGCATTGCGGCCCGCCGATGGCAATGCGGAACGAGGCCGGGTCTGGCGTGGCCACCGGCAGCATGGAATGGCTGATGAACTCGAAACCAGGTTTGTAGGCGTCGTTGAGTGTGCCGAACGCTTTCTCGGCGCTTTCGTTCTTGGCGCGGGCGTAGACCAGCGAGCGTTGCGAGCGGGAGAACGGCAGCTTGTCGTCGTCACCTTCGATCAGGTACTGGCGGATTTCCGGGCGGATGGTTTCGATCAGGTAACGGATATTGCCCAGGATCGGGTAGTTGCGTCGCACCGCATGGTGGCTTTGGCGCAGGTCATTCAGGCCGACCAGGCTGAGCAGCGCGGTGATCAGTGTTACCGGCCACAGCCAGGCATGCTGGTGCAGCAGGGGCAGGCTGGCGAAGGTGAAGACAAGGCAGAGTACGAAGCAGGCGTAGCGGCTGGGAAGAGAGTGTTTCATGGGTCCATCGCAGGCAGGATGACCGGGCCTAGGATAGGCAAACGCAGGGGACGGAAAACCTGGGTAATCGGTAAAAGACTGTTACCTGATTGCGACTTCCTAGGCCTGCGCAGCCCATCGCGACACAAAGCCCACAGAAGATCGCGTTAGCCAGGCAGCAATATGCTGACCCGCAACCCACCGCTCTCACGGTTCGACAGCATCAGCTCACCCCCATGGCTGGCGGCAATCCGCTGGGCAATGCTCAGCCCCAGCCCATATCCGCCGGATGCCTGGTTACGCGACCCCTCACCGCGCACGAACGGGTCGGTAATGGTCGTCAGCAGCGCTGGCGCAATCCCCGGCCCGCGGTCGTCGATGTGGATGAACACCCCTGTGGTGGTCCGCTCCAGCGTGATAGAAACATCCTTGGCATAACGCAACGCATTGACCAACAAGTTCTGCAGGCAGCGCTGCAGCAGCAGGGCATCTCCCCGCAGGCTGTTCACCCGGCCGTGCACCGGCAGTGGTTCCTGGTCCGTCGCCAGGTCCGCGCACTGGCGCGTCACCAGCCGGTCCAGGTCCACCTGCTGCAAATTCTGCTGCTCTCCTGCACGCAGGTAATCCAGAACCTGACCGATCATATCGTCCATCTGCGTGATGTTCTGCCGCAGGCGATGGCGGTGTTCGTCATCGGGTAAGCGCTCCAGGCGCAGGCGCATGCGGGTCAGTGGGGTGCGCAGGTCGTGAGACACGGCGGCCAGGAAGTAGGCCTTGTCGTTGACCATGGCAATCAGCCGCTGCTGCATGGCGTTGAACGCCTGAGCCGCCTGGCGCACTTCCTCCGGGCCGTCCAGCGCCAGGGGAGGCTGCTCGAGGTTGCTGCCCAGGCCGCGTGCGGCATCGGCCAGGCGCCGCAACGGGCGCAGGCACAGGCGCACGGCAATCAGGCACACCAGCAACACGGCGACAATACGCAGCGCATACACCCGCAGCAGGTAATCGCTGATCAGCACCCAGGCCGACTCGCCGCTCCAGCCCTGCAGTTCCTGGCCCGCAATGGTCAGCCAGTGCCCATCGGCCAGCGGCACCGCGAACTGGATATGCGCCTGGGCCGTGCGCAGGCCGAACAGGCTGCGCCAGACGATCGGTTGGCCCAGTTCGTCGGTGAGTTGCACGTTCATCAGGCGCACGTCCTGGGCATGCCCCAGTTCGTACTTCAGGGCCTGCTGCAGCAACAGCTCGACCCGCCTGCGCCCAGGGCGCTCGTCATGCTCTTGCGCAGGCAGGCTTTCGACGCAGCGAAGCTGGTAGTGGGCTGGCGCCTGCAATGTACCGCCGTGGCAGTCGATCTGGGCAATCAGGGCGGCGCTGCGTGCAGCAACCAGTCGCACGGGCACCTCTAGCGCCTGGGCGAAACGCACATCGAACCAGATGCTGCTCGACATCAACTGGATCACCAGCGTGCCACTGACCATGATCAGCAGCAGTTGACCAAACAAGGTGCGTGGCCACAGCCGGTGAAACCAGCGCATGTCAGGCCCCGGCCGCGAGGGTGGCGATACTCAGCAGGTAGCCCTCGTTGCGGATGGTCAGGATTTGCGCGGCCCCCGCCGGCGCCCGGCGCAGCTGCTGGCGCAGGCGGCTGACACACATGTCCACCGAGCGGTCGTCGGGCAGGTGATCGCGGCCGAACGCGCTGCGGGTCAGTTGGTCACGGGAGACCACTCGGTTGTTGGCTTCCAGCAGTTCGCGCAGCACGCGGTAGTCGGAGCGCGGCAGGGTCAGGGTCTCGCCATCCGGGCGGGTGAGCAGGCGCTTGACGTGTTCCAGACGAAAGCCTGCGAACAGCTGGGCGTCCACCACGGGCTCTTCGGCACAAGTGCCCAGGCGTTGCGGACGACGTAGTACGGCTTTGATCCGGGCGATCAGTTCGCGTGGTTCGAAGGGCTTGGCCAGATAGTCGTCGGCGCCCACCTCCAGGCCGATGATGCGGTCCAGCGTGCTGCCCTTGGCTGACAGCATGATCACCGCCAACCCGGGGGTGGCCTGCAGCTGCCTGCACAGGCTAAGGCCGTCCTCACCCGGCAGCATCAGGTCGAGCACCACCAGTTCCACTTTGTGCCGGGCCAACTGGTCGCGCATCTGTTCACCGTCGGCTGCGGCCAGCACGTTGTAGCCGGCATCGCTCAGGTAATCACAAAGAAGTTCGCGGATCTCGTCGTCATCATCGACAACCAGCAGGGTCGTGCTCATGCAGAAAAACACCTGTTAGGTGAGGGCCGGTGGCGCTCGTTACGTTCAATTACATCCCCGTACATGTCGGGGCTGGAGCCCGGAGGGCTGATCCCTAGAATCCTAACAAAAAATCATCTGCAAATACGAAGCCTTCCCAAATGAATCCCAAGAGCATCCCGACAGCGTTCACCCCCTTCAGTCAAAGTGGCAGTCGCCTCAAGCCGCTGGCCTTCTGCGTTGCCGTCGCCATCAGCGGTGGGGCAATGGCTGCCGACGGCAAACCCCTTGTACTGGACGCCACGCAGATCGAAGACAGCGCATTATTGCCTGCCGACGAGGCCGGCCAGTTGGGCTACACGGTCGAGAGCACCCGTAGCTCCACAGGCCTGGCACTGACACCACGGCAGACGCCGCAATCGGTTACCACCATCACCCGCCAGCAGATGGATGACCGCGACATCCACACCATCGAGCAGGCACTGGGAACCACCCCAGGCGTAACAGCCAACAAGTCCGAGGTGGGTGGGCGTACCGACTACCGCGCCCGTGGTTACTCGATCAGCAACTGGAAGGTCGATGGCCTGCAGACCCAGGGCGGTTCCGATTTCAGTGGCAGCGGCAATGCGCTGAACATGGACCTGTACGAACGCATCGACATCGTGCGCGGCGCCAACGGCCTGCTGGGCGGCACCGGCGACCCCTCGGCAACCGTCAACCTGATCCGCAAGGCACCCACCAAAACCTTCGGCGGCAGTGCCTATGCCACTTACGGCAGCTGGGACAAGCGTCGTCTGGGGGCTGACTTGAACCTGCCTCTGTCCGAAGATGGCCGCCTGCGTTCGCGCTTCGTGATGACCCAACAGGATGCCAACTCCTTCCGTGACAACCAGTCCGAGCGCTCCCGCGCCGCGTTGGCCAATTTCGAGTTCGACCTGGACGACGCCACCACCCTGGGCGCCGGTTACCAGTATGAGTACAACAAGGTTGTGGGCGGCGGCTGGGGCGCGAACATCCCGATCTGGTACCGCAACGGCAGCAAGACCGACTTGCCGCGCAGCACCAACCTGGTGCCCAGCTGGAGCTTTGGCGAATACACCACCCGCACTGCGTTCGGTTCGCTAGAGCACCGCTTCGACAACGACTGGACCCTGGACCTGAAAGCCGCCCAGGCCACCACCGAAGCCCTGAACCACCGGGGCCTTGCCAAGGTGAACTCGGCAGGGCGCGGCAGCTACGGCGGCTATTGGGACCAGGACGGCAGCGGCGCCGTACTGAACGGTTTGCACAGCTCCAGCGACACCACCCAGCAGTCGGCGCAGATCGACCTGTCTGGCCCGTTCCAGCTGTTCGGCCGCACCCACCAGGCCATGGTCGGCTACAACGACAGCCGCACCGTCGGCTGGTCGCCCCAGTACACCTGCACCATGGTCGGCGACGGCATGGCCAGCGCGCCTGCACTGGGCTGCCAGTTCCGCGCCAACAACGGCTTCCCGGTGACCGACTGGCACAATGGCGTGGATGACGACTACGACCTCATCGCCTCGCGCACCGGCCTTCACAGCAAGACCACCACCCGCCTGCAAGGCATGTACGCCGCCACCCGCCTGAGCATCACCGACCCGTTGTCGGTGATCGTTGGCGTGCGCACCAGCAACTATTCCTCGGTCACCCGCAGCGTGGCCGGCGAGCGCAGCAGCCAGGAAGAGAACGGCATCGTCACCCCCTACCTGGGCGCGGTGTACGACCTCAACGACAACTACTCGGTATACGCCAGCTACACCGACATCTTTACCCCGCAAACCTCTGAAACCAGCAGCGGCAGCAAGGTCGAGCCGATTCGTGGGCAAAGCTACGAGACAGGTATCAAGGGTGAGTGGTTCGATGGTCGCCTGAACGCCTCGGCGGCCTACTTCCGCACCAAGCAGGAAAACAAGGCTGTGCTGGACGGCGACCTGACCACCCCGACCGGCGGCAGCGCCTACAAGGCCGGCTCCGGGCAGGAAACCGATGGTATCGACCTGGAAGTCGCGGGCGCCCTGACCCCCAGCTGGAACGTCTACGCCGGTTACACCTACCTGCACTTCCGCCGCGTCGACAGCGACGGCCGCAGCGACCCGTCGCACCTGTTCAAGGCCTCCACCACCTACCGCCTGAGCGGCCCGCTCGATCGCCTGACCCTGGGCGCCGGCGTGACTGCGCAGACCAACATCCGCGCCATCTCCAGCCCGGCTGGCCAGCCCACGAACGGTGTGAGCAATGGTGCCACTGACGTGAACTGGTCCGGTTACGCCATCTGGAATGCCATGGCCAAGTACCAGTTGACCGATGAGACCAGCGTCAGCCTCAACGCCAACAACCTGTTCGACAAGCACTACTACACCCAGTACGGGTTCTATGCCGGGGCGATTTATGGCGACCCGCGTAACCTGTCGTTGACGGTAAGCACCGCGTTCTGATCAGCTCTTCCACAAGGCCTGGCGCTGTACCTGTAGGAGCGGGTTCACCCGCGAACACCGGCGCAGCCGGTGCCTGCAACCGCATCGCCAGCGTCGCGGGCACGCCCGCACACGGAACCAGCGCTGGGTTCAAGGCCTGCGCTGGGCCGCCAAGCGGCCCTTTCTCACCTGGGCTCTGCCGCTTGCCCTGGCTCAACTGGCTTCTCCAACTGGCCCTCAAAGCTATTCCAATCCTCACCAAACAGCTCCACCGGATGCATGGTCCGGTCTGCGCCATTGCCACAGGCTAGCGCCTTGGCAGGGCAGTAAAGGTCGCAACCCCAGCAGATACGCTCGGGGTGGCGAGGGTTTGTGGGGAATCTCTTGGCCATGCTCAACCTCCCTCAGGGCTACCTGATCTGAACGTAAACCCCTCGCCCAGCCCTTCGTTTGACGGGCATCAATCCATTGGCGATCGCCAGGTCACCGTACATCGCGCATCCAGATATCTGGTTGGCAGATATCTGGATCAGAGATATTTTCCACCCTATGTTGGTGCGCCGGGACAACACAATGCGGGTCATAACGAAAGCGGCGGTAACCAAGGCGATTGAAACCCACGGCCAGTGGAAAGCGCCCCTAAGCCTGTGGCTGACGACCTTCGACAGGGCGACGCTGCGGTTTGAATCTTTTGAACAGTTGAGGCAGACGTGGGTCACTGTGTCTGGCTGGAATGTTGATCGCATCCCCCACTCAAAACTTAGGCCCGCCAGCCGCAAAGGGCCGCTTGATATCTACGTGTTCGATATCAAGAAAAACGAATGCCGCCTGATCGCGTGGCTCAATGCGCGAACGGGCACTCTCTACATCAAGGCCATTCTGTCGTACGCCGAGTACGACAAATGGTGCAGAAGCGATATCAGGTAGCAACCTGGGCCGCGCGATATTTCAATTCGACAGGTGACAACATGAAGCGGGATAAAATCGAAGCCAATGGACTAGATGCCTTCATCGCTAATATTTCACCCATGCTCGATGGCCTGAACACTCAGATGGCAACCATGGCCCAGCTTCTAGCCGCCTGCCATGACCCCATCAAGGACGATGCCGAGCTTGAGGCACGCATGGCATTGATCGACGAGCTCTACTCCCATGCGGACAGCGAAGGCCACGCTGCGGCACGCTTTGCCGAGATGGTAGCGGACCGCGTCTACGAGTATGAGAGTGAGTCTGTATTGGTGCCGTTCGCGAGCCAGGCCGAAGCGTTGGCCTTTCTGCTGTCGGACAGGGGCGTGAAGCAGAAGGACCTGTCGGCGATAGCGACCCAGAGCGCGGTATCCGAGATTCTGAACAACAAGCGGAAGATGACGGTTGCCCAGATAAAGGGCTTTGCTGAGTTTTTCAGCGTACCGGTTGAGTTCTTCATGCATGGGGTGGTTTGACAGGCTCGATAGCCGTCTCCGACCACAACCCAGGCTCGACCAGCGCACTGCATGCCATGGCTCGGAACCCGTGGCCGCAGATGTCCGCCTTGGTGTCGTAGCCATCGTCCTGAGTGCGGCAACCCCCGCGAACACCAAGTCGAAATTGCCAGTGATCGCGTAGATCTGCCCAAGCAAGGCCACTGCATGCGGCGGGGTACAACGTGAATGTAGCCGCCCCTAATGAGGTCGAACTGATTTCAGCGGGCGAGAGAAACACGATATTTCAGGGTATACCGCGAAACATTTCTAATTCCGCCAACTGCAAGCCACTGCGCTAGATTCGCTCCTCTTGGCATCCATGCCGTCCCCAATACTGCATCTCGCCGTGGCTGCGACGCATCCATTATGGCCAGGACCCAGAGCGGCCGATCAAGTCGTTAACCGAGTCGGTAGGGACGGGTGCGATTGAGCTCATCATCAACGGCAGCCCTGCATTCCGATGCGTGTATGTGGCCAAATTTGCAGACATGGTCGTCGTGTTGCATTCGTTCGTAAAAACGACCAACAGGTCCGACCGGCACGCGATGCAGGTCGCCGAACAGCGGATGAAAGAGTTGAAGCAAGAACTGAGAAAAATGGGATACAGGGTTTAGCTGCCAGGCGTTTGGGTGATCACGATCTGGGGCGGTGAACCGGCATCGTTCGAGGGCAGGATCAGAGTTGTGCGGAAGCCGAGCTTGTCCAGCATGTCCATCATGGCGTCCAAGGTGAATTTCTCGATCTTGCCATTTGCAAGCTCGGATATGCGGGATTGGGTTACGTTCAGCTTGGCTGCGGCATCATGCTGTTTGAGGCCCATTTTTTTGATGCAGTCAGTGATGAAAATGGACAAGTCCATTTTCAAGGCCATTTTGCTGGCGGTATCTGCGTCGTGGGTGGCGTGGAAAGGGCTTTCGTGGAATTGAAGCGCCATTGGCTTGCCTCGGCAGAAATATCTAAAATTTGCGATAAATCGTAGTGGGGATTGGTTGGCGAGTCAAAGCGTTTGTATTGGAGGGTGTGTCTGTTTTTGAGCTGGGCTGTGATCAGAGAATTGCATCTGCTAGGGGCGGTTGGGGCTGCTGCGCAGCCCATCGCAGGCAAGCCAGCTCCTACACCGATCGCGGTGGCTTCAGGGCATCTGTAAGGCAGGGGATTGGGGGCTGCGGGGGAAAACAAAAAAGGCCCACCTTTCGGTGAGCCTTTCTTGATACTGCGTATGGTGCCGGCACCAGGAATCGAACCCGGGACCTACTGATTACAAGTCAGTTGCTCTACCATCTGAGCTATACCGGCAATGGGGCGTCATTATAGCGATCGTTTGGCGCCTGTAAACCACTTCCTTGCGAATGTTCGCAAAAGACCTAAGTCACCGGCCTAAAAGAAGAATTTTCCTACCAGCCGCGGTGCATGGTGGTGACGCTAGGCTCGCTTTTACCCGGGTTGAAGAACAGCTTGTCGTTGTCGCAGCCGCGCTTGCGGCATGGGGCTTCTGTGCGCAGGGGCAGGCCGTTGTCGCCGCCCAGCTGCATGCCGGGGTGGTTCCAGCCCAGGTTGCTGTTGGGGTGGGGCGAGGTGCCGCCGGCGCAGCCGGTCAGGGCCAGGGCGAAGGTCAGCAGGGCGAGGGGGTTGGCTCGGGTCACGATGCTCAGGTCCGGTGGTCCATTGTCGGTTCTGGCGCAACGCCAGAAGGTCGCGGGGCTGGCGGGCAGCGCGCGACGTCACTTTTTAATGATTTGGGGGGCGGATGATACACCGTTGCGGCGGTGGAGCATTAGCCTTGTGTTGTCTGATATGGCCTCTTCGCGGGTGAACCCGCTCCTACACGGGGGCGGGTAAGCCGGGTTATCTGTGTAAGGCAATTCTGAACCATGGGGTCAAAAGCTTCAGGGTTTGGATGCTTCGGAAGTATCCTACGCGCGCCGCCGAAGTAACGCTGTTGTCGGGGAAGTGGCTCACGGATACCGTTTTCGGGTCGCTCTGGCGACTGGGTGTGAGAACCCGACTTGAATAAGCGTTACCCGCCATGGTGGTCGTACGTGGGCAGACCTCGGTCTGGCCGGGCTTCCTTATTCACTCGGTTTCTCACCCTGCGTACGGCTGCCGCCCCAAATCCGTGAGAAAGATTTTTGGCAGTCTCCTTCCGTGAATAAGGATTTGCCATGAAAAAAGATGTTTCTGAGCCAATCACAACCGCAGGCGTGGAAACCTTCCTCGCAGCCGGTAACCCATCCCTCAATCTCCTACGCGTAGAGCCCGGCGTCCCCGTCGACGCGGCCTACGAGCATGTCTCGATCCTGATGGGCTACATCAAGCACCTGGTGCGCGAGGGGGATATGGAGGACGACCATAAATTCCTGGGTGCAGCCGATTACCTGTGCGACATGGCCAAGGCGCTGATGAACGATATCGAGATCGCCAAGGGCAAGGCGCATTGAAAATGTGAGAGTGCGGGGGCTGCTTTGCAGCCCTTTCGCGACGCAGGGCTGCTCCCACAAATGACCGCGCAAACAGCGCTTGCGCTAACCACAAGAAATGTTTATGCACAAGTGGCATCGGCGACCTGAGCGAAAGGCATGCCGGATCGCTACGCCGCTTGTCTTTGCGCAAACGCCTGTTTTTACTGGGCTGCAGCTGCAAGCAGGAATAAGCCAAGCGCTTGAAATAGCGCTTGGATCCAACAGGTAATCACAAGCTTGTTCACAGACTTATCCACAGGTTGTGCTGCGGCTAACCGTCGCGTTCCGCAAGAATGAGCAGGTTGCGCGGGGTCAGTGGGTAATCGCAAAACAGGCCCAGGCGCACGTCATAGCCTTGTTCTTCGAGGAACAGGGCGCGATCGAGTACCAGCCACAGCTCCAGTGGCCGACGGAACAGGTTGCGTACGCGCTCCAGGTTCCGAACCTCGGCCAGGCGTTGCCAGCCCGCAGCTTCCAACATTGCCCAGTCCGGGTTGCCGCTCACTGGCAATTGCTTCAGTTCAGCCAGGTCACGGCAGTATTGCTCGAAGGGCTTCTCCAGCCAGGCCACCGGCAGGGAAGGCGTCGGCAGGTATTCATCGGTCTGGCGCTGCTGACGTTGCAGCAGGTCGAAGCCCAGGCGCCGGGCCATCGAGGTGTCGCGCTGGCGCCGCACGCGGGCGCCGGCAGTGACGGTTTCGCTCAAGGGCAGGCCCAGGTCGTCCAGCGAAAGCAGCAGGCTCGACGCCTGCGCGGCTGTGGATAACGCTTGGTATTGCTGCGCCGCGATGCGGTTGTAGCAGCAGGGGGCTATGGCCAGTTGCCGGCAACCTTGCTGGCTGGCCAGTTGCATCAGGCGTACATGCAGATCACCACAGGCATGCAGGGCAACCACGCTTTTATCGTCAGCCAGGTGGCGAGCGCTGTCTGTGGCCATCACGTCCTGGTGTACGTGCTGTGCTTGCAAGTGGTGGTGTGCACTCAGGGCCTGACCTGCAGCGACCAGGTCGGCGTCGTACTCCAGGCAGGTCAGGTGTTGCCCGGGTTGCAGCAGGCGGCGGCCGAGGTGGCCTTTGCCAGAGCACCAGTCCAGCCAGTGCCGGGGCTGCTTGCGGAAGGCCAGGTGGCTGGCGAAGGCTTCGATCTGCTGCCATTTGCGGCCGGGGACGGCGACGTCCAGGCGGTGGGCGGCAGGCGGTAGATTGGTTTGCGCAAGGCTGCCGAGCGTGGCGAGTTGTCGGGCTTGCTCGGCCAGTTGCGGGAATGGGGCAGGCAAGCGGTCAGCGGCGCTGTCGGCTTCGGCGTCTTCCAGGGAACATTGGCGCAGGTGGGCGGCAAGCGCTGGGTGGGTGGTTTCCCAAGGCAGTTGCAGGGTGGTGAAGGGGCGGGGTTTCCACAGCTGTTGGTGCTCGATCAGGAACTGGTCGAGGGCCTGGAAGCGGGTGCTTAGGTGGTGGCTGTGGAGGGGGCTGGGCATGGGGATGTGTGTTGGGGTTGAGGGCCTATTCGCGGGTAAACCCGCTCCTACGAAGGTTCAGCATAGGCCTGTTGTAGGAGCGGGCGTGCCCGCGAAGAAGGCTAGGAGATGTCAGCGGCCTTGGCAGGCATCCACGCGCAACCAGCGCTCCAGCAGCTTGAAGCCTTGCACCAGCATGAACGAGATCACCAGGTAGAACACGCCTGCAGCGAAGAAGATCTCCACCGGCAGGTAGGTGCGGGCGATGATGGTACGGGCCATGCCGGTCAGCTCCAGCAGTGTCACGGTACTGGCCAGGGCACTGGCCTTGAGCATCAGGATCACTTCGTTGCTGTACGCCGGCAGGCCGATGCGCGCGGCGCGTGGCAGCATGATGTAGAACAGCGCCTTGCCCCGCGACATACCCAGCGCCCGCGCCGCCTCGATCTCACCTTTGGGGATCGACTGCAGTGCGCCGCGCAGGATCTCGGCGATGTACGCGGCGGTGTGCAGGGTCATGGTCAGCACCGTGCACCAGAACGGATCGCGCAGGTATGGCCACAGCGAGCTGGAGCGCACCGCATCGAACTGCGCCAGGCCGTAATAGACCAGGAACAGTTGCACCAGCAGTGGCGTGCCGCGGAAGAAGAAGATGTAGCTGAACGGCACGGCGCGCACGTACCAGTGGCGCGAGGAACGGGCGATGCCCAGCGGGATGGCCAGGATCAACCCGGCAACCACGGCAATGGCCACCAGTTCCAGGGTCAGGACCGCACCCTCGGCCAGGCGTGGCAGCCATTTGAAGATGACTTCCCAATTCATTGTTCAGCCCTCGCAAAGCCGCGAGCGGCGCGTTTTTCCATGAAATGCATACCGGTCATGGCAATGACGGTCAGGCCCAGGTAGATGCAGGCCGCAACCATATAGAAGGTGAACGGCTCTTTGGTCACGGTCACGCCGATTTGTGCGTGGCGCATGATTTCTTCCAGGCCGATTACCGACACCAGGGCGGTGTCCTTCATCAGGATCATGAACAGGTTGCCAAGGCCGGGCAGGGCGATGCGCCACATCTGCGGCAGGATGATCCGCGAGAGGATGCGGCCCTTGGACAGGCCTAGCGCCAGGCCAGCTTCACGGTGGCCTTTGGGGATCGCCAGGATGGCGCCACGGAACACTTCGGTGGCGTAGGCGCCAAAGCACAGGCCCAGGGCGATCACGCCCGCGGCGAAGGCGCTGAGCTCCAGGCCCGGCATGTTCAGGGCTTCGCCGAGGCTGCTCATGAGCCCGACGGTACCGAAATAGATAAGCAGCACCCACAGCAGTTCGGGCACGCCGCGAACCAGGGTCGAGTAGAAGCCGCCAAGCCATTGCAGCGGCTTGAGCGGAGAGGTCTTGGCCAGGGCGCCGAGCAGGCCCAGGACCAGCCCCAGCAGCAAGGCGCAAAGCGCCAGTTTTACGGTCATCAGGGTGCCGGCCATCATGGCCGGACCGAATCCGTGCAGGTCGATATTCATGGGCAGGTCATTTTAGGGACTGGCGCGCCGCAAGGGCGCGCCGGTCAGGGCGGATCATTCGATGCTGAACGGGAAGTACTTGTCGTTGATTTTCTTGTACGTACCGTCGGCTTTGATTTCTGCCAGGGCTTTGTTCAGGTCGTCGCGCAGCTTGGTGTCACCTTTACGCACGGCAATGCCGATCTTGTCGCTGTCCATCACCGGCTCACCCTTGAACTCGAAGTTCGAGCCGTCTTTGCTTTTCAGCCACTCGTACTGCACGTACTTGTCGGCCAGGATGCCGTCGATACGACCGGAGACCAGGTCGAGGTAGGCGTTTTCCTGGGTGTCGTAGAGTTTGATATCGACATCCGGGTAGTTGTCTTCAAGGTAGGTGCCGGCCAGGGTGGCGCGCTGGGTGCCGATGACCTTGCCCTTGAGCGACGCTTTGTCGGTCTTGAAGTCGACGTTTTTCGGCGCGATGAACTGCAGCTTGTTGGAGTAGTACGGATCGGTGAAGTCCACAGCCTGCTTGCGCTCGTCGGTGATCGACAGCGACGACACCAGGAAGTCGAACTTCTTGGCGTTAAGGGCCGGGATGATGCCGTCCCAGTCGGAGGTAACGACCGAGCACTCGACTTTCATCTTGGCGCACAGGGCGTCGCCGATGTCTTTGTCGAAGCCAACCACGTTACCGCTGGCATCCTTGTTGTTGAACGGTGGGTAGGCGGCTTCGATGCCCATGCGCAGTTTTTCTGCGGCCATGGCGTTTGCCGACATCACCAGCGTGGCAGCAGCTGCCAGGAGAAACTTCTTGTAGGTGTGCATGTATTGCTCCGTTAGCGGTGGCTGGACATGAATTGCTTGCAACGCGCCGAGGTCGGGTTCTCGAAGACCTGCTGCGGCGATCCCTGCTCTTCGACCAGGCCCTGGTGCAGGAAGACGACTTCACTGGACACATGGCGGGCAAAGCTCATCTCGTGCGTCACCAGCAGCATGGTACGGCCTTCTTCGGCCAATGCGCGGATAACGTTAAGCACTTCCTGGACCATTTCCGGATCGAGCGCCGATGTAGGCTCGTCGAACAGGATGACCTTGGGCTTCATGGCCAGGGTACGGGCAATGGCGGCGCGCTGTTGCTGGCCACCGGAAAGCTGGGCGGGGTAGCTGTGGCGTTTGTCGTAGATGCCGACCTTGTTCAGCAGCGCTTCGGCTGCTTCGATGGCCTCGGCCTTGCTTTGGCCGAGCACGCGGCGTGGCGCCTCGATGATGTTGTCGAGGATCGACATGTGTGGCCACAGGTTGAAATTCTGGAAGACAAAGCCGATTTCGCTGCGCAGGCGATTGATCTGGCGGTTGTCGGCTGCAATCAGGTCGCCATTCTTGGCGGCCTTGAGCTTGAGGGCTTCGCCGGCGACCAGGATTTCGCCTTGGTGCGGGTTCTCGAGCAGGTTGATGCAGCGCAGCAGGGTGGACTTGCCGGAGCCGGACGACCCCAGGATGGAGATCACGTCACCGTCGCGAGCGGTCAGCGAAATGCCCTTGAGAATTTCCTGCTCGCCGTAGCGTTTGTGCAAATTGCGGATTTCCAGCGCGGGCGTGGCCTGAGCCATGTGCGGTCCTCATGTGTTCGGGTGCGTTCCCAGCTGTTGGCGGCCTTCCTGGCGTGCGCCAAGCTAGCATAGCGGCATTATGACGGCCAACAGGGTCGCCGGGGACTGGGGGCGCTGGTGGGGCAGTTTGTCGCATCGCTACAGCGTAACGTCGCGCAGATGTCCGCGAAGGTGTCGCCCAGCACCAGAGCCTTGATGAAAAAAGGCGCGATGGTGCCAGCTTTGGCCGGCTCATGGAAGCTGTTTTGGCCCATTGAAGGGGTAAACCCGACCTTTTGCCTGTGGGAACGGGTTCCCCCGCGAATGACTCTTTGAAGTTATAAGGTTGTACCCGTAGGTTGCACTTTTTGGCATTGCGCTGGTGCAATGGTGTTACCGAGGAGCACCTTTGGTGCATTTGTAAGTGGGTATTTCAGTAATCCGTTGATTTGATGCCCTTTCGGTCAAGCAATGGCCGAAAGCCCTCTAGGCCGCATCCTAAAAGGCCTGCAGAATTTTCTGACGAATGCATTCAGCACCTGGCGCGCTTATTGCCAGTAGGAAACCGCCGATTGCAGCGACGCCTAGGTCAACCCCTGGCGCGCTCTGTATCCGCAGTCGGCGTGGTCCACTCCTTACAAAGGTAGTTTCAATGAGCGGTAACAATTCCAATGACCTCGCTCAGGGGCTCAAGCAACGGCATGTGACCATGCTGTCCATCGCTGGCGTCATCGGTGCCGGCCTGTTCGTAGGCTCCGGCCACGCCATCGCAGCTGCCGGCCCTGCCGTGCTGCTGGCTTACGCTGCCGCCGGTACGCTGGTCGTACTGGTCATGCGTATGCTGGGTGAAATGGCAGTCGCCTCGCCTGACACTGGTTCGTTCTCTACGTATGCCGACCGCGCCATCGGGCGCTGGGCCGGTTTCACCATTGGTTGGCTGTACTGGTGGTTCTGGGTGCTTGTGATTCCGCTGGAAGCCAACGCAGCCGCAGCCATTCTGCATGCCTGGTTCCCGGCGGTTGACCTGTGGGCGTTCTCCCTCATCATTACCCTGGCACTGACACTTACCAACCTGTGCAGTGTGAAGAACTACGGCGAGTTCGAGTTCTGGTTTGCCCTGCTCAAAGTGCTGGCGATCATCGGCTTCATCGCCGTGGGCTGTGCTGCTTTGTTCGGCTTTGTACCGAGCAGCCAGGTGAGCGGTGCCAGCCACCTGTTCGATACCCAGGGCTTCATGCCCAACGGCCTGGGCGCAGTGCTGGCCGCGATGCTGACCACCATGTTCTCGTTCATGGGTACTGAAATCGTCACCATCGCCGCTGCCGAGTCGAAGGACCCGGGCAAGCAGATCAGTCGTGCCACCAACTCGGTAATCTGGCGTATCTGCCTGTTCTACCTGGTGTCGATCTTCCTGGTCGTGGCCCTGGTGCCGTGGAACGACCCGGCCCTGGCCGAGGCTGGCTCGTACCAGACCGTGCTGAGCCGTATCGGTGTGCCGAATGCCAAGTTGATCGTCGACATCGTCGTGCTTGTTGCAGTAACCAGCTGCCTGAACTCGGCGCTATACACTTCTTCGCGCATGTTGTTCTCGCTGAGCAAGCGTGGTGATGCTCCGGCCATCGCCCAGCGCACCACCAAGGCGGCGACCCCGCACGTGGCGGTACTGCTGTCCACTGCGGCGGCGTTTCTCTGCGTGTTCGCCAACTTCGTGGCACCAGCCCAGGTATTCGAGTTCCTGCTGGCCAGCTCTGGCGCCATTGCGCTGCTAGTGTACCTGGTGATCGCCGTGTCGCAACTGCGCATGCGCGCCCAGCGTGAAGCCCGTGGCGAAAAGATCACCTTCAAGATGTGGCTGTTCCCGGGGCTGACCTGGGCGACCATTGCCTTCATCGTTGCCATTCTGGTGGTCATGGCGCTGCGTGAGGATCACCGTGTAGAGATCATTGCGACTGCGCTGCTGAGTATTGGTGTGGTGGCAGCTGGCTTGCTGGTGCACCGCAAGCGCGAGGCTGCCGGGCGGGCGGCGCTGGACAGCTGATCTGCGCTGGCTGAAATGAAAAGGCCGCGCCCTGTGAAGGGTGCGGCCTTTTTTTGCCTGTCCCGGCCCTTTCGCGGGCAAGCCCGCAGGTTCACCACAGGCCCGTAGGAGCGGGTTCACCCACGAAAGGGCCGGGCCTGCTGGCCAATTTCCCTGGCTGATCACCGTCGCAGCCGCCATCGTATTCGCGGGTAAACCCGCTCCTACAGGGGGCGCGCAGGGGCCACAACAGGTTACATGGCCCTGTCAGCCAAACTGCTTCTGCTGTTGCTGCTGTTTGGCCACGAGTTCGGAAGCGGCGATATAGGCGTCCTGGAACTCATCACTCTCCAGCCAGGCCATGGTGGTCTCTTCGTCAGCGCCGTCCAGCCATTTGCGGTAGGCGTTGAACACCAGCACGATGTAGTCGGTGGCGTGTTCTTCCTTGTGCCCCTTGAGCACCAGGGCGAGCAGCGGATCCACCAGGAACACCGAGATCATTGGCACCAGGCCGCCTTCCTGGGCTTCCTTCATCTTGTTGAACATCGCGTCGTAGCTGCCCGACTCCATGGCCTTGTTGTACACCTGCTCGACGCTTGCGCTGTCGCCGGCGCTGGCCTTGACCGCTTGGCCGCTGCGTACCATGCGGTTCTGCTTGGCCTTGCTGGCGGCGCGCTTGGCGCGTTTCTGTTGCTTGGTAGGGGTGGCCATGGGCAAATCCTTGGGTGTGTCTGAAAGTGCGCGTATTGAAGCGCAATTGCCCGATAAACCCAAGCAGTGCTCCTGGGCGCTGCAGCTTGAGATGTCTGTGGGATACATATCCAGATTATGCGAACCGTGGGCCCTGCGTAGCTTCTCTCCCGCTGCCAGCCATGCTGGCTGGCAGCCTTTCACCGCGCCAATTCGGCGTCTGTGAGTGATGCGCACGTTTGCGCTGCAAAGGAGGAGTCATGAAGCACTTTTATCTGGTCACCCTGTACGGCTACACGGACGATGGCAGGGTTTACTATCCAACCGGTTTCGCCGGTTGCGACGAGCAGAGGATTACAAAGGCTGACATCGCTGCCGTCATCGAAAAAGGCAAGCAACACGGCCACCTTCGGTTGCACAGCATCTCCTACCTCGGGCACATGACCGAGGATGCATTCGAGCATCTTCGTTCCATGTCGGACGAGTAAGGTTCGACCCGCAGTCTGCTTATGGCTGCGGGTTTCTCGATTGCATGGCGAGCCTTCAGGTTGCGTTGTGAAATCTGGTGTTCTTCGAAGCCGCATGAAGTTAAAAATCACAGACAACAAAAAACCCGCACTAGGCGGGTTTCTTGTTGTCGCTTCGGGTAACTTTGCAACCACCAGAAGCTTGAAGGTGGTGCCCAGAGACGGAGTCGAACCGCCGACACGAGGATTTTCAATCCTCTGCTCTACCGACTGAGCTATCTGGGCGACGAGGTGAATTAAATAGATTTCCGGACCGCTCGTCAACGACTTTTTGAAAAAATTTTAAATTAATTCCGTCGCTTACGATTTTTGGGGTCATTCGGCCGGTGGAACGTAGCCTTCGGCCTGGGCGTATTCTTCGCCGGCGAAAAACTTGTCCATTTCGGCCTGGAGGAATTTGCGGTCCTCGGCGTTCATCATGTTCAGGCGCTTTTCGTTGATCAGCATGGTCTGGTGCTTCTGCCAGTCGGCCCAGGCTTTCTGCGAGATGTGTTCGAAGATGTCCTGGCCCTTGGCGCCGGGGTAGGGCGGGCGTTCCAGGCCGGGTAGTTCTTCTTGGTACTTGCGGCACATCACGGTGCGGGTCATCGGGCGTCTCCTGCAATCAGTTCGTCGGTCGCGCGTTCAAGCAGCTTTTTCACCGGGGCGGCGAGGCCCAGACGCGGCGGGGTGGCGAGGTTATACCAGAGCCAGTCGGCCTCGGCCACGTGCTCGCCGACCGGGTCGACGCGTACTAGCCAGGGTTCGATTGCCAGCTGGAAGTGGCTGAAGGTATGGGTCAGGCCGTCCATTGCATGGCGGCCAGCCAGGCGCAGGCCGTGCTGGTAGGCCAGGTCGTCGAGCTGGGCAATGTCGTCCAGTTCCGGGAGGCTCCACAAACCACCCCACAGGCCGCTGGAAGGACGGCGGTAAAGCAGGATGGCGCCTTCGTGGTTGGCCAGCAGTGGCATCAGTGTGCGCCGTTGCGGCAGCGCCTTGCGCGGTTTGGGCTCGGGGTAGCGGGTTTCTTCGCCGTGCAGGTGCGCTTCGCAGCCACGCTGCAACGGGCAGATCAGGCAACTGGGCTTGCTGCGCGTGCACAGCGTGGCGCCCATGTCCATCATCGCCTGGGTGTAGTGGTTGGCGCGTTGTTGCGGGGTGAAACGCTCGGCGGTGGCCCATAGCTGGTTGGCAACCTTGGGTTCGCCTGGGTAGCCCGCCTGAGCGGTGTAGCGTGCCAGCACGCGCTTGACGTTGCCGTCGAGGATCGGTGCGCGGATGCCCATGCTGATGCTGGCGATGGCGCCGGCAGTCGAGCGGCCGATGCCGGGCAGCTCGGTAAGCTGCTCGACACTGCGCGGGAATTCGCCGCCATGTTGCTCGACGACGACCTTGGCGGCTTTTTGCAGGTTGCGTGCGCGGGTGTAGTAGCCCAGGCCCGTCCACAGGTGCAGCACTTCGTCCTCCGGTGCCTCGGCCAGGGCTTGCACGGTTGGCAGGGCCTGCATGAAGCGGTCGAAGTAGTTGAGCACGGTGCTGACCTGGGTCTGCTGCAACATGATTTCCGACACCCACACGCGGTACGGGGTGATGCCCTGTTGCCAGGGCAGGTCGTGCCGGCCGTGCTCGTCATACCAGTCCAGCACAGCGCTGGAGAACTGCTCGGGGCTCATCGCTTGAACAACCCCTTGAGCGCGTCTTTCAGTTCCGGGCTCACTTTGTCTCCCAGTTTTTCATCAAGCTTTTCATCGATCTTGTCTTTCAGGCGGTTGCCGGCCAGCTTGGCGGCAACCTTGCCCAGGCCGTTCTGGTCGAGGCGGCAGGCCTTTGCGCCGAGTTCCAGCGGGCCACGGCAGCGCAGGGGTACTTCAACACCCACATAACGTTCGTTGACCTGGCAGGCCGGGTCCGGCATGGCACGCTGGTCGCCTTCGACGATTACGCCGATGTTGTAGTCCATGCCCAGCACGCGCAGGTCGAGGTCACCATGGCCGTTGACGGTCAGGCCCGGGATGCGCGCCTTGAGATCCGGGTTGCTGGCGACGCCATTGCGTACCACCAGGCTGCCGCGCAGTTCCTGGAACGGGGTGTCCTTGCCGCGTGGCTCGCTGCTCAGCGTCTTGCGATTGAGCGTGGCGATGGCCTGGCACAGTTGCTGTTCCAGGTTGGCATTGACCAGCACGCCATCGTTGATGGCGAAGTTTGCGCTGCCGTTCAGGGTGTCGACCAGGGCCTTCTGGCTGTTACCAGTGGCTGTCAGATCACTGGTCAGGGTCAGCAGGCCCTTGACCGGTGGCGTCTGTTCCTTGCCTTCGGTCTTGATGAAGTGCTCCACCGGCACCCGCTGGATGTTGGTGTTCACACCCAGCTGTGGCACGGCAGGGCGCACGTCGACCGTGCCCTTGGCTTCGAAGGTGCCGTTGTACAGCTCTCCGCGCAGGGTTTGCAGGGTCAGCAGGCCGCCTTGGCCAACTGCCTTGAGCTGGGCGCCTTCGATCGGCAGCTTGTCCAGGGTCAACGAGCCGAAGGCCAGGTCGGCCTGCAGGTCGAGGGCGCGCAGCCGGTCGACCGGCAGCAGCTTGTCGTCGCTCCATGCCACTTGTGTTGGGGCGCTGGGCAGTGGTGTGGAGCCGGCACTGGCTACGGCGCTGGCCTCTTGTTGCTTGACCTCGGCCTGGCGCGCAGCGGTGGCGCCCTTGGCTTCTTCGCTCTTGGCCGGCAGGTAGCGGTCGGCGTCGAAGGTGTCGCCCTTAAGCTGCAGGCGCAGGGCTTGTTTGGCGAAATCTTCGACGGACACGCGGCCGCTGAAGGTGCTGTCGTCCAGCTTCACCGCCAGGTCTTCCAGGGCCAGGCTGCTGGGCGTGCCCTGCAGGCGAGTGACCAGTTCCAGTTTGGCGAAGGCGGCCGGGTCGTTGGTGGCCGGCAGAGGGTGGCCAATGCTTTCAAGGAAGGCGCGCAGGTTGAACTGTGCGATGGACAGGCCGCCGCTCAGCTGGGGTGCCTTGTCCAGATCACGCAGGTTCAGCTCACCGAGGGCGCGCAGTTGGTTGGCCGAAACTTTCAGGCCGTTCCACGAGGCGACATTGGCGGCCAGGTCGACCAGCAGTTGGCCTTGGGCGGCGAAGGTCACGGTCTTGCCGCCAGTAGGCTCACCCGAGGTCTCGCCCGACAGGCGCATGTCTTCGAAGTTGTAGCGCTTGAGCTTGCGGTCGAAGCGCAATTCGCCGGCCAGCTCGGTACGAGCCTTGATGTTCGGCTGGCTGGCGCTGATGAAGGCGCTGGCCTTGAGCGGGATGTTTGCGCCTTCATGGATCGGGCCGGTGCTCAGCTGGATGCTTTCGGCGCTGTAGCTGTGGCCGGTCTTGGCATCGGTGTACTGCACGCGGGCGTTGTTCACGGTCAGGCTGTCGATGTCCAGCTTGATGGCGCGCTCGTTGCTGTCGGCGGTCGCAGGCTTCTGCTCGGCAGGAGCCTGTGCGGATGCATCGGTGCTTGCGCCGTTCTGCGCGGGCAGCGGCTTGCCGATGTCTTCCCAGTTGCCATGGCCCTGTTCGTCACGCGCCAGGGTCAGGTTCAGACCTTCGACACGTACGTCGCTCATTTGCACTTCGCGGCGCAGCAGCGGCAGCACACGGACCGAAAGGCCAAGCATCTGCAGGTCGGCGAACGGCTCCTTGGGGTTGTTCAAGGTAGCGATGCTGGCTTCGTGCAGCTCCAGGCCCAGCCATGGGAACAGGCTCCAGCCGATGTCACCGTTGAGGGTCAGTTCGATGTGAGCCTTGTCGCGTGCAAGCTGGCGAATCTCGTCTTTGTAGTCGTTGGGATCAAAGAGGTGGGTCAGGGCGAAGCCCAGCGCCACGATGATCAGCAGTAACCCGAGAAGCCCCAGTCCCAGGATTTTGCCGAACGCTTTCATGGGCGAGTCCTTTTAGTCCGTTAGTGAGTTCAGGCGGCAGAGTATAACGCCGTAGCGGTTACCCCTGCTTGTACGACTAGAGATGTAGGAAATTCCTACGCCTGTATCAGATGTTACGGCTTTCGACAGCCTAGTATTGAGCGGGTGCCGGGAGCATGACCGTTTCAGTTAGGCAAAATTGAACGATGGCAGATTGCTTTCATGCTGCTTGATGCTGCTACCCTTGCGCCGCTTCGCGAGCACCCTCCCAATAACAAGGATCAGATCCATGACCAGTACTGTCGCGACGGGAACCTCGGCCAGTGCGCCAGGCTTTCTGTCGAAGGAACGCATAATCGCCCGCCCAGGCTTCAACCGCTGGCTGGTCCCGCCAGCCGCCCTGGCCATTCACCTGTGCATCGGTATGGCCTACGGCTTTTCGGTATTCTGGCTGCCTTTGTCGCAAGCCCTTGGGATCACCGCCCCCGTCGCCTGTGCGGCAGACATGGGCTTCATGGCCCGAATGTTCAGCGCTGAATGCGACTGGCCAATCTCGATGTTGAGCTGGATCTACACTCTGTTCTTCGTCTTCCTCGGCTGCTCGGCGGCGGTGCTGGGCGGTTGGCTGGAGCACGCCGGCCCGCGCAAGGCTGGCCTGGTGTCGGCCTTGTGCTGGTGCGGTGGCATGCTGCTTTCGGCGATAGGTGTGAAAACCCATCAGCTGTGGCTGATGTGGCTTGGCTCCGGCGTAATCGGCGGTATCGGCCTGGGCCTGGGCTACATCTCGCCGGTATCGACCTTGATCAAGTGGTTCCCGGACAAACGCGGCATGGCCACCGGTATGGCGATCATGGGCTTCGGCGGCGGGGCCATGGTAGGAGCACCGCTGGCCACCGCGCTTATGGGGCATTTTGGCAATGAGCACGAGGTGGGCGTATGGCAGAGCTTTGTCGCCATGGCGGCGATCTACTTCGTGTTCATGACCGCTGGCGCCCTGGCGTATCGCGTACCACCGACCGGCTGGAAGCCTGAAGGCTGGGCTGCGCCGTTGAAGAATGCCAGTAACGCCATGGTCACCGACCGTCACGTGCACGTCAGTGTGGCCTGGAAGACCCCGCAGTTCGCGCTGATCTGGCTGGTGCTGTGCCTGAACGTGTCGGCGGGCATCGGCATTATCGGTATGGCTTCGCCGCTGCTGCAGGAAGTGTTCGCCGGTAAATTACTGGGCAACGAACTGACCTTCAGCCAGCTGAGCACTGCACAGCTGGCGCAGATTGCCGCGATCGCCGCCGGCTTTACCGGCCTGCTGAGCCTGTTCAACATTGGCGGCCGGTTCTTCTGGGCATCGTTCTCCGACTACATCGGCCGCAAGAACACCTACTTTGCCTTCTTCGCCTTGGGTGTGGGCTTGTACAGCCTGGTACCGAACATGGGGCACCTGGGCAACGTGGCACTTTTCGTGGCCGCGTTCTGCATCATTCTGTCGATGTATGGCGGTGGCTTTGCAACGGTGCCGGCCTACCTGGCCGACCTGTTCGGCACGCAGATGGTGGGTGCCATCCATGGTCGCCTGCTGACCGCTTGGGCGGCAGCGGGGGTGCTGGGGCCGGTGCTGATCACCTACCTGCGCGAGTATCAACTGGCGGCAGGTGTGGAGCGGGCAGCGGCTTATGACATGACCTTGTACATTCTCGCGGGTCTGCTGGTGCTGGGCTTTATCTGCAACATGCTGGTGCGCCCGGTGGCCGACAAGCACTTCATGAGTGATGCCGAACTGGCGGCCGAGCGCGCGTTGAGCCATGACAAGGGCGCCGATGGGGCGCGGTCGCTGGAGTGGACAGCGGCGCCAGGCAGCCTGCCACTGGTATTGCTGGCCTGGGCGGTGGTGGTTGTGCCGTTGGCCTGGGGTGTCTGGGTGACCTTGCAGAAGACCGCTGTGCTGTTCCATTGATCAGCAGGGGGCGCGTTGCGCCCCTTTCGCAGATGCAGGGGCGGGCCGTATTGGTTGTATAGACCTGTAGCGGCATCCGGTCCGCGTAAATCCTGGCTTTGCCATATGTCATCCGCGTTTCAAGCTGGCGCGTTCTGGGCCTATAATGAACCCCTTTTCGCCCAATGATTTTGCGGAGCTGGTGATGGTTGAACGTAAGGCTTCCGTCGAGCGCAATACCCTGGAAACCCAGGTCAAGTGCTCGATCAACCTCGATGGCAGTGGCAAGGCCCGATTCGATATCGGTGTGCCCTTCCTTGAACACATGCTGGACCAGATCGCCCGCCATGGGCTGATCGATCTGGATATCGAGTGCAAGGGTGACACGCATATCGACGATCACCATACCGTCGAAGACGTCGGCATCACCCTGGGCATGGCATTCGCCCAAGCCATCGGTGACAAGAAAGGTATCTTCCGCTACGGCCACGCCTACGTGCCGCTGGACGAAGCGCTGTCACGCGTGGTCATCGACTTCTCTGGCCGCCCAGGCCTGCAGATGCACGTGCCGTATACCCGTGCCAGCGTTGGCGGCTTTGATGTCGACCTGTTCCAGGAGTTTTTCCAGGGCTTCGTCAACCACGCCCTGGTAACCCTGCACATCGACAACCTGCGTGGCCACAACACCCACCACCAGATCGAAACCGTATTCAAGGCTTTCGGCCGCGCCCTGCGTATGGCCATCACCCTCGACGAGCGTATGGCCGGGCAGATGCCTTCCACCAAAGGGTGCCTGTAAATGCAAACGGTAGCCGTAATCGACTATGGCATGGGTAACCTGCACTCGGTGGCCAAGGCGCTTGAGCACGTAGGTGCCGGTAAAGTGCTGGTTACCAGCGATGCCTCAGTGATCCGCGAAGCCGACCGTGTGGTGTTCCCGGGCGTGGGCGCGATTCGCGACTGCATGGCCGAGATCCGCCGCCTGGGCTTCGACAGCCTGGTGCGCGAAGTCAGCCAAGACCGCCCGTTCCTCGGCATCTGCGTCGGTATGCAGGCGCTGCTCGAGCACAGTGAGGAAAACACCGGCGTCGACTGCATCGGCCTGTTCCCTGGCCAGGTGCGTTTTTTCGGCAAAGACCTGCAAGAAGACGGCGAGCACCTTAAGGTGCCGCACATGGGCTGGAACGAAGTCGCCCAGACCATCGACCACCCGCTGTGGCACGACATCCCTGACCGCGCACGTTTTTACTTCGTGCACAGCTACTACATCAATGCCGGCAAACCGGGCCAGGTGGTGGGGCGCGGTCACTATGGCGTCGACTTCGCCGCAGCGCTGGCCGATGGTTCGCGCTTTGCCGTGCAGTTCCACCCGGAGAAGAGCCATACCCATGGCCTGCAACTGCTGCAGAACTTCATCGCCTGGGACGGGCGCTGGTAAATGAGCAGGTCGAAGACCAAGGCCCCGAGCATCACCCTTGCCCCCGAACAGGAGCGCGAAGCGCTCGATACCTTGAAGCGCTTCCTCGAAGACCGCTTCGAGCTGCAGTTGGGGTCATTCGAGGTGGCCGAGGTCCTCGAGCTGTTCAGCAAAGAGATTGCACCCCATTACTACAACAGGGCGATTGCCGATGTTCAGCTGCACCTCAAGGAGCGGTTCGAGAGCATCGAAAGCGACCTGTGGGCACTCGAGAAGCCCTGAAACCCAACAAATAGACAGGTTCCCAAGATGCTGATTATCCCCGCTATCGATCTGAAGGACGGTGCTTGCGTGCGCCTGCGCCAGGGCCGCATGGAAGACTCTACGGTATTTTCCGACGACCCGGTGAGCATGGCCGCCAAGTGGGTCGAGGGTGGTTGCCGCCGCCTGCACCTGGTCGACCTCAACGGCGCCTTCGAAGGCCAGCCGGTCAATGGTGAAGTGGTTACCGCCATCGCCAAGCGCTACCCGAACCTGCCGATCCAGATCGGCGGCGGTATCCGTTCGCTGGAAACCATCGAACACTACGTCAAGGCTGGCGTCAGCTACGTGATCATCGGCACCAAGGCAGTCAAGCAGCCCGAGTTCGTCGCTGAAGCGTGCAAAGCCTTCCCGGGCAAGGTCATCGTCGGCCTGGACGCCAAGGACGGTTTCGTCGCCACCGACGGTTGGGCCGAAGTCAGCTCGGTGCAGGTCATCGACCTGGCCAAGCGTTTCGAGGCCGATGGCGTCTCGGCGATCGTCTACACCGACATCGCAAAGGACGGCATGATGCAGGGCTGCAACGTGCCCTTCACCAAGGCACTGGCTGAAGCCACCCGTATCCCGGTGATCGCCTCGGGTGGCATTCACAACCTGGGCGACATCAAGGCCCTGCTGGACGCCAAGGCCCCGGGCATCATCGGCGCCATCACTGGCCGTGCCATCTACGAAGGCACCCTGGATGTCGCTGAGGCCCAGGCCTTCTGTGACAACTACCAAGGCTGAGGACTGAACCATGGCACTGGCCAAGCGCATTATCCCTTGCCTGGACGTGGACAACGGCCGGGTGGTCAAGGGCGTCAAGTTCGAGAACATCCGTGATGCCGGCGACCCGGTGGAAATCGCCCGTCGCTACGACGAGCAAGGTGCCGACGAAATCACCTTTCTCGACATCACCGCCAGCGTCGATGGCCGCGACACCACGCTGCATACCGTCGAGCGCATGGCCAGCCAGGTGTTCATCCCGCTGACGGTCGGTGGTGGCGTGCGTACCGTGCAGGACATCCGCAACCTGCTCAACGCCGGTGCCGACAAGGTCTCGATCAACACCGCCGCGGTGTTCAACCCGGAGTTTGTCGGCGAGGCGGCGGACCGTTTCGGCTCGCAGTGCATCGTTGTCGCCATCGATGCCAAGAAAGTGTCCGGGCCAGGTGAAGAGCCGCGCTGGGAGATTTTCACTCACGGCGGGCGCAAGCCGACCGGGCTGGATGCAGTCGAGTGGGCGAAGAAGATGGAAGGCCTGGGCGCTGGCGAGATCCTGCTGACCAGCATGGACCAGGACGGCATGAAGAACGGCTTCGACCTGGGGGTCACCCGCGCTATCAGTGATGCGCTGGGCATTCCGGTGATTGCCTCGGGGGGTGTGGGTAGCCTGCAGCACCTGGCAGACGGCATTCTGGAAGGGCACGCCAGCGCGGTGCTGGCGGCCAGCATCTTCCACTTTGGCGAGTACACAGTGCCGGAGGCCAAGGCCTACATGGCTTCGCGCGGGATTGTCGTTCGCTGATCCATTGATCGGGGCTGCTTTGCAGCCCTTCGCGGGCACGCCCGCTCCCACAGAGATCTCAGCAAACCTGTGGGAGCGGGCGTGCCCGCGAAGGGCCGCGAAGCGGCCCCAATTACCTCAGCCGAGGGTCTTGCCGAGCAGCGCGTGGTAAAGCTCGGTATCCCCGAGAATCCCCACCACCTTGTCGTTATCCTGCAGCACCAGCTTGTTGCCGGTCTGATAACGAATCTGCAGTGCGTCACGCATGCCAATATCGGCGTGCACCACAGTCGGCCTGCGCTCCAGCAACTCCACATCTTGCCCCGGTGCCCATTTCTGCATGTCCAGACCGTTCTGGCCCTGGCGTGCACGCTTGAGCGCGCCGCCTTCGCCAAGGTCCAGCCACGAGTCGATACCTGGGTCCAGGCACACCGAGCCATTGACCCGTTTGCAGTTGTCCAGGCTGCGCATCAGGCTGCGGCCGCACAGCACGTTAAGCGGGTTGGTATGGGCGACGAAGGTGCGCACGTATTCGTCGGCCGGGTTCAGCACGATCTCCTCCGGCTTGCTGTACTGGATGATCCGTCCGTCTTTCATGATCGCAATGCGGGTACCCAGTTTCAGCGCTTCGTCCAGGTCGTGGCTGACGAACACGATGGTTTTGCTCAGCTTGGCCTGCAAGCCAAGCAGCTCATCTTGCAGGCCCTGGCGGATCAGGGGATCCAGCGCCGAGAACGGTTCGTCCATCAGCAAGATGTCGGCATCCATCGCCAGCGCCCGGGCCAGACCCACGCGCTGTTGCATGCCGCCAGAAAGCTCATCCGGCTTCTTGTTGCGCCACTGGGTCAGGCCCACCAGCTCAAGCTTCTCGTCGACCAGCTTGCGCCGTTCCTTTTCCGGACGACCCTGCATTTCCAGGCCAAAGCTGATGTTCTCGCGCACCGTCAGCCAGGGCATCAGGGCAAACTTCTGGAACACCATGGCGATGCGCTTGGTGCGCATCATCTTCAGTTCGGCCGCGGAGCAGTTGGCAATGTCGATGTGCCTGCCTTCGTGCTCGACGAACAACTTGCCGCGGCTGACGGTGTTGAGGCCGTTGATGCAGCGCAGCAGGCTCGACTTGCCCGAGCCGGACAAGCCCATCAGCACGCAGATCTCGCCTTTGTTGATATCGAGGTTGGCCTTTTCGACACCCACCACCAGGCCGGTCTGCTTGAGGATCTGCTCGCGGGTCTGGCCTTGGTCCAGCAGCGACAGTGCCTCGCGCGGCTTGTTGGAGAAGATGACGTCGACGTCTTCGAAACGAATGATGCTCATGCCTCACCCCTTACCGGCAGTTCCGGTTGCTTGCAGATACGGTCGAGCATGATTGCCAGCAGCACGATCGCCAGGCCCGCTTCGAAGCCCAGGGAGATATCGGCGGTGTTCAGTGCGTTGACCACAGGTTTGCCCAGGCCGTCAGCGCCGACCAGGGCGGCAATTACCACCATCGACAGCGACAGCATGATGCATTGAGTGACACCGGCGGCGATGCTTGGCATCGCGTGCGGCAGTTCGATACGGGTAAGCAGTTGACGACGCGAGCAGCCAAAGGCCTTGCCGGCGTCCATCAACTCTTGCGGCACGTCGCAGATGCCCAGGTAGGTCAGGCGAATGGGCGCGGCGATGGCGAACACCACGGTGGAGATCAGCCCCGGTACCACGCCCAGACCGAACAGGGTCAGGGTAGGGATCAGGTAGACGAAGGTGGGCACCGTCTGCATCAGGTCGAGCACCGGGCGCATGGCGGTATAGAACATCGGTTTGTGCGCGGCGAGGATGCCCAGTGGTACGCCGATCAACACACATACCACCGTGGCGAAGGTGACCTGCGCCAGGGTTTCCATGGTTTCCTGCCAGTAACCCAGGTTGAGGATCAGCAGGAACGACAGGGCAACGAACGCCGTCAGCGCCCACTTGCGCTGGATCAGGTGCGCCAGGGCGGCGAACAGGGCGATGAGAACGAGCGGGTTGAACCAGGTAAGGGTACTGGTGACCCCGTAGATCATGAACTCCAGGCCTTGCGCGATGGCGTCGAAGTAATTCGCGCCATGCTGGGTCAGCCATTCGACGAACGACGCGATGTACTGGCCCAAGGGTATTTTCTGATCGATAAGCATGATAGCGAGCTTCCACCTGCATAGATTGAAATCAACCCGGAGCAGGCACGGTCCTGCCCCGAGGTAGCGCCACTGCGTAGTTCGTTATTGCGTAAGCTTGGCCTTGGCCGCCTCCAGGCCGGGTTTGCCATCAACGGTGGTTACGCCGGCCAGCCAGGCATCCAGCTTGCCTGGGTTGTCCTTGATCCATTTCCTGGCGGCGGCTTCGGGTTTCATCTTGTCGTCCAGGACATAGCCCATCATGGTGCTTTCATCCTTGAGCTCAAACGACAGGTTTTTAAGCAGTTGGCCAACGTTGCTGCATTCCTGCGTATACCCCTTGCGGGTGTTTGTCAGCACGGTGGCCTTGCCGAAGTCGGGGCCGAAGAATTCGTCCCCGCCGGTCAGGTACTGCATCTTGAAGCGGGTGTTCATCGGGTGTGGCTCCCAGCCCAGAAACACCATTGCCTCGCCGCGTTTCTGCGCGCGATCAACCTGCGACAGCATGCCCGCCTCGCTGGACTGCACGATCTTGAAACCGGCGTCCTTCAAGCCAAAGGCGTTCTTGTCGATCATGCTCTGGATGGTGCGGTTGCCGTCGTTACCCGGTTCGATGCCGTAGATCTTGCCGTTCAGTTCCTTCTTGAACTTGGGAATGTCGCTGAAATCCTTCAGGCCCTTGTCATACAGCGCCTGAGGGACTGCCAGGGTGTACTTGGCGTTTTCCAGGTTGGCGCGCACGGTTTCTACCGTGCCGGCGTCGCGGTATTGCTTGATGTCGTTCTCCATGGTCGGCATCCAGTTGCCGAGAAACACGTCCAGGTCCTTGCCGGTGGCCAGCGACTTGTAGGTCACCGGTACCGAGATCATGGTGGTGTGGGTCTTGTAACCCAGGGCTTCGAGCACAACGCTGGTGGTCGCGGTCGTGACTGTGATGTCGGTCCAGCCGACATCGGAGAAGCGTACAGTCTGACACTGCTCGGGTTCGGCTGCCTGGGCCAGCAATGGCGCGGACAGCAGCGCAACCAGCAACAGCGAGGGTGAACCTTTCATGGATGGACTCCTGAGATATTGTCTTCGGGTTCGCGTGGGTCGCCGGGCTTTCTGAGGGTCCGGTCGACCAGGCCTGCAGAGGGCAGGATGCGTGGCCGTGCTTTACGAGTCGCTTTCGATAATCCTCCAGCGCCGGGCAATCGCCTACTGGTGGGGTCGTATCCAGTACGGAACGGGTCGTATCCAGTATGGGCGATGTCGCTTATGGATTTTTCCACCCCCTCACACGCATTTTTGCGTCACCAGGCCGCTGGAAAACGGCGCGGTGGCCTCAGTTTTCGGTTGAAAACAGCGCGGCGCTGCTGGACAAAAGTACGTCGGTTGCAGACGGCGAGGTAGGCGGTAAAAGCCCGATGATGCTGGCATTCAAGGCGGCCCGCTGTTTGAGCCTAGCAGCTAACCCGCCCTGCGCATGGCGCGCAGAGACAAGCCCAGCAAGAGGTGATTCGACAATGGCCATCAGCGTGTTCGACCTGTTCAAGATCGGTGTCGGGCCCTCCAGCTCCCACACCGTCGGCCCCATGCGTGCTGGCGCCCTGTTCGTTCAGGGCCTGCGCGAACGCGGCGAGCTGGAACGTGTAAAACGGATCGAAGTGCGCCTGTATGGCTCGCTGTCGGCCACCGGTATTGGTCATGGCACCGACAACGCCACCATCATGGGCCTGATGGGCGAGTGGCCTGACGCCATTGACCCGACCCAGATCGTGCCGCGTATCGCCGACCTGCGCGAAACCAACACCCTGCAGCTGGATAGCCGCTTGCCCATCGAGTTTGTCTGGGCCCGCGACATGCTGCTGCTGGACGAGAACCTGCCGTATCACCCCAACGCCATGACCCTGATTGCCGAAGGCGAGCAGGGCGAGTTGCACCGCGACACCTATTACTCGGTGGGTGGCGGCTTTGTGGTCGATGCAGCCCAAGCCGCCAGCGGTGTGCTGGATGCTGACCAGACAGTGCTGCCGTACGACTTCAACAGCGCCGCCGAACTGCTGCGCCTGTGCAAACAAAACGACCTCAGCGTGTCGCAATTGATGATGGCCAACGAGAAGGTCTGGCGCAGCGAGGAAGAAATTCGCGCTGGCCTGCACAAGCTCTGGGAGGCCATGCAGGAATGCGTCAACAACGGCCTCAAGTACGAGGGCACGCTACCCGGCGGGCTGAACGTGCGCCGCCGCGCCGCCAAGCTGCACCGCAGCCTGCAGGAAATCGGCAAGCCCAACGTGATCGGCTCGACCATGAGTGCCATGGAATGGGTCAACCTGTTCGCCTTGGCGGTCAATGAAGAAAACGCCGCTGGCGGGCGCATGGTGACCGCGCCGACCAACGGCGCGGCGGGCATCATCCCGGCTGTGCTGCATTACTACATGCGTTTCAGTGATGAGGTTGATGAGTCCAGCGTTGTCGACTACTTCCTGGCTGCCGCCGCCGTGGGCATCCTGTGCAAGAAGAACGCCTCGATCTCTGGTGCCGAAGTGGGCTGCCAGGGGGAAGTCGGCTCGGCCTGCGCGATGGCCGCAGCGGGCCTTGCCGAAGTCCTCGGCGCCACTCCGCCACAGGTTGAGAACGCCGCTGAAATTGCCCTGGAACACAACCTTGGCCTGACCTGCGACCCGGTTGGCGGGTTGGTGCAAGTACCCTGCATCGAGCGCAACGCGATTGCAGCGGTGAAGGCCATCAACGCAGTGCAGATGGCGTTACGCGGTGATGGTGAGCACTTCATTTCCCTCGACCAGGTAATCCGCACCATGCGCGATACCGGGGCCGATATGCACGACAAGTACAAAGAGACCTCGCGCGGCGGCCTCGCGGTCAGCGCTATCGAGTGCTGATTTGCTGATCTGACCTCCAGTGCGTCTTCGCGAGCAAGCCCGCTCCTACAGGAACTGTGCAATCCCTGTAGGAGCGGGCTTGCCCGCGAAGACGCCCTTGAGGCTGATGCGGGTGCAACACAACCGCCAATGCCTCTTTATGGTGCAGTGATGAGCGCCCCGTCTACCGTTCGTCGGATGTCGCGATCAGTGTTGGCGTTGTCGGTGACACTTAAGGGTGTCGCTTCTGGGAAACCCACGCGGCGCGTGTCACTAAACTGCTCAACCGTTACAGGCAACGCGCTAGCTCGCCTGTTTTGGACGACTGGCCAACACGATGCAAGTACTTGAAATGCCCAATAAAGGCGTCGTTTTCAGGTTTTTTTGGATGGCCGTTCAAGTTTAGGCACGGCGTTTGCGTTGAGATTGGCAAGCCTACCCCCGGAAAATGACCGAGGGGTCATAACAAGAAGTAAGTGCCCGCCTGAGGCACACCCTGCATTTGTGTGAGGAGAAATCGCGATGACGTCGTACAACTCCGGGAATCCAACCCAGAACCGCACAACACCCCAGTCCATCGGGTTTCTTCTATTGGACAATTTCACCCTGATTTCCCTGGCATCGGCGGTCGAGCCGCTGCGCATGGCCAACCAGCTGTCTGGCCGTGAGCTGTATCGCTGGCACACGCTGACGGTCGATGGCGGTCAGGTGTGGGCCAGCGATGGTCTGCAAATCACACCGGATGCCGCAATCAGCAATGCTCCGCCCATCGATACCGTGATTGTCTGTGGGGGTGTTGGCATCCAGCGTTCCGTCACCCGTGAGCACGTCACCTGGTTGCAAGCCCAGGCCCGTCAGTCGCGCAGGTTGGGCGCCGTGTGCACCGGCAGTTGGGCGCTGGCCTGCGCTGGCCTGCTCGACGGCTTCGATTGCAGCGTGCACTGGGAATGCCTGGCCGCAATGCAGGAAGCCTTCCCGCGGGTGAACATGAGCACCCGTCTGTTCACCCTTGACCGCAACCGCTTCACCAGCTCCGGTGGCACCGCGCCGCTGGACATGATGCTGCACCTGATCAGCCGTGATCACGGCCGCGAGCTGTCGGCGGCGATCTCCGAGATGTTCGTCTACGAGCGTATTCGCAACGAGCAGGATCACCAGCGTGTGCCGCTCAAGCACATGCTTGGCACCAACCAGCCGAAGTTGCAGGAAATCGTCGCGCTGATGGAGGCCAATCTGGAGGAGCCGATCGACCTGGACGAACTGGCGGTGTATGTGTCGGTTTCGCGACGCCAGCTGGAGCGCCTGTTCCAGAAGTACCTGCACTGCTCGCCGTCGCGCTACTACCTGAAGTTGCGCCTGATCCGTGCGCGGCAGTTGCTGAAGCAGACGCCGATGTCGATCATCGAAGTGGCATCGGTGTGCGGCTTCGTGTCGACCCCGCACTTCTCCAAGTGCTATCGCGAGTACTTTGGCATTCCGCCGCGTGACGAGCGTGTGGGCTCCAACACCGCGCAGCAGGTGGCCATGATGCCGATTCCTCAGGCCATGACCCTGTCGCCGCACAGCGGGCCGATGGCGGCCCTGAGCCAGGCGCGCAACGAGTCGACATTTGCCAGTGTAAGGCTCTGATATCGAGTCGACTTTTTCACGGGACAAGCCCACCCCCACAGATCACCCGCTGAACTTGAGTCAGCGGGTGATCTGTGGGGGTGGGCTTGTCCCGTGAAGGGGCCGTTTTGGGGTAAATGAATTACGCGCGTTTGTTGAACTGCGCCAGCGCCGGCAACAGCTGCTTGTCGATGGCCTGGCGCACTGCCGGCAGGATCGTCGCACTACCGGTGTACATCTGCTCCACCATCCCCTTCAGCGCTCGCGCATTGGGCTCGTTCAGTCCACGAACCACCGCTTCACAAGCCTGTTCGGCACTGGCCCCGGCAGGAATATCGAAACCGCGCGCGCGCAAATGGCCGGCGAGGTCGTCCTGATCAATCAAATCCGCATGCATCATGGCTGTTGTCCCTTTTATCGCTAAGAGAGTGCTGCTGTGATTTACGACCGATTCTGTGACGTGCGCGACAGCCTCGCAAGGACAGAATGTCGCCATGGCTGCTTTGGCTAAGAACAGGTCGTTTACGACTAAATCCCCTACCAGGCAAGCACGCACACTGAAGCCATTCACGGTACAGAGGGTTTGGTCACCCTCGCTCACGCACAGTGGATGTTGCTCGCTCTTGGCCCCGGTAGCTCACGGCTTTCCGGGGTTATTTTTTTGCAACTTTTATTTATATTGGTTTTTGGGAATCGATGTCCGTGGACGTGTAAGGCTCCGATATCTGGAGCATGGACATGGACCGGAAAAATTAAAGTTTTGCTTGTTAGGTGCTGTGTTTATTTTTTGTAGGGTGTACAGCCTCGGAGCATTCGAATTATCTCGAAGGTTTAGCCGGCACGCTATTTCAGATTAAACCTGATCAGCGCCGTGAAGCACTTGAAAGTGCTAGCAAGGATAATGATGTCGATCCCGTGTGGGCTGAGGTAAAGACTTCGACAGTGGATTACCCCGAGCAAGTTATGTCCGTCAACATTTTTACAAGGTAAAGAGTTGTTAGGCGGGAAATAACTTCTCTGGGGGGCATAACCACGGATGTACATTCTGGCGGTGGTAAACCAGAAGTGTTCAGATTTACAAGAAGACTGACCGGGCCAATATATAGAGCGTTCGCTATGGTTGTCCGCTTCTGTACTGTCTGATTGTTGCGAGTGAAGGCGCCAGGGTGCTTCGTATCTATGGAGACCTTGGCGCCGGCTCCCTGGTCATTCAAGAAGGAAGCTTTAAGGTGCGGCCGATGTATTGCGGCGCCGGCGCCCCCTCCTGTTGCTCTACCAAGTGGTTCAATTGGTAAACAGTGGTGTGCCCAAAAGGCGCTGACTGCGGCCCCGCCAGGTCCACGTGCAGTAACATCTGCTCGCTCGCCGCCAGGACCTCGTCGAACCCTGCCCGGTGCAGGCTGTGATACACGTGAAGACGCTTGTGGTCGAACCCGATGATCTGCGTTTGCACCCACACCTCAGTATCCAGCTTCACCTCGTGCAGATAATTGATATGCGCCTCCAGCGTGAACAGCGAATTACCGCTTTGCCCGCGGCTATCGGCGTCCAGGCCGATGCGCTCCATCAGGGCATCGGTCGCGTAGCTGAAGATCAGCAGGTAGAAGGCATCCCGCAGGTGGCCGTTGTAATCGACCCAGTCCTCCTGGACCGTGGTGCGGTAGGTGATCAGAGCGGGCATCGTGGCCTCCTTAATCGCTGAATGACAGGCCGTGGCTGGCCTTGCTGGTTTTCACCGCTTCGAGCACCGCCAACAAGGTATCGTCACGGTAGCGTTCCAGTGCAGCGATACTGCGCTCGCCCTGTTGCTCAGAGGTGCCGCTCACCACATCGTCGATCAGCTTGTCGGTCAGTTCCGGTGCTGGCAAGTACGTCCAGGGCAGCTTCAGGGCAGGGCCGAACTGTGACATGAAGTGGCGCATGCCGGCATCGCCACCGGCCAGGGTATAGGTCAGAAACGTGCCCATGAACGACCAGCGCAAGCCTGCGCCGAAGCGAATCGCGTCGTCGATTTCGCCCGTGGTGGCAACGCCGTCGTTGACCAGGTGCAGGGCCTCGCGCCAGAGGGCTTCGAGCAGGCGGTCGGCGATGAAGCCTGGCACTTCCTTGCGCACATGCAGCGGGCGCATGCCGAGTGCGGTGTAGATGGTTTTGGCAGCTTCAATGGCCTCGGGTGAGGTGCGGCTGCCGCCGACGATCTCGACCAGCGGCAGCAGGTACACCGGGTTGAACGGGTGGCCGACAACGCAGCGCTCAGGGTGAGTGGACGACTCGTAGAACTCGCTGGGCAGCAGGCCCGAAGTGCTTGAACCGATGATTGCGTCAGGCTTGGCTGCGGCGCTGATTTTGGCGTGCAGGTCGAGCTTGAGGTCCAGGCGCTCTGGTGCGCTTTCCTGGATGAAATCGGCGTTGCGCACGCATTCCTCGATGGTTGCCACGAACTTCAGGCGGTCTTGCGATGCGCCAGGGGCCAGGCCTTGCTTTTCCAGTGCCGGCCAGGCGTTGGCGACACGTTTGCGCAGTGCCTGTTCGGCGCCGGGCGCCGGGTCCCAGGCCACCACGTCCAGGCCATGGGCCAGAGCGCGTGCGACCCAGCCGCTGCCGATCACGCCGCTACCCAGGGCGGCGAAGGTTCTGATTTCAGTGATAAAGGGCATAGCTAGTCCTCAGGGTAAAACACAGTCATCAGGGTTAATGCCTAACCCTGTGGGAGCGGGCATGCCCGCGAACACCGGCGCGGCCGGTGCCATCCATCGCGTTGCCCGCTCCCACAGGGTCTTCGGCGCATTTGCGATCGTTGAAAGGATCAGCGGCGCTTGAGGTTCATTTTTTCCCGGCCTTCTGCCGGGCTGAGCACGCGGCCACCCATGCGGGTGATGATCTCGCTTGCGCGTTCCACCAGTTGGCCATTGCTGGCCAGCACGCCACGGTCCAGATACAAGTTGTCTTCCAGGCCAACCCGCACATTGCCGCCGAGCAACACGGCCTGCGCGGCCATGGGCATCTGCATGCGGCCGATGCCGAAGCCGGCCCAGGTGACGTTGGCAGGCAGGTTGTCGACCATGGCCTTCATGGTGGTGGTGTCAGCCGGTGCGCCCCACGGGATGCCCAGGCACAGCTGGAACAACGGGTCTTCGAGCAGGCCTTCCTTGATCATTTGCTTGGCGAACCACAGGTGGCCGGTGTCGAAGATTTCCAGCTCGGCCTTCACACCCAGTTCGGTAATGCGCTTGGCGCCGGCGCGCAGTTGGGCCGGGGTGGACACGTAGATCGAGTTGCCGTCACCGAAGTTGAGGGTGCCGCAATCGAGGGTGCAGATTTCCGGCAACAGTGCTTCGACATGGGCCAGGCGCTCCAGCGGGCCGATCAGGTCGGTGCCCGGGCCGAACGCCAGCGGCGTTTCACCCGGGCCGATTTCCAGGTCGCCGCCCATACCTGCGGTGAGGTTGACGATGATGTCCACGTCGGCTTCGCGGATACGCTCCATGACTTCACGGTACAGCGCCACATCGCGGCTGAAACGGCCGGTCTGCGGGTCGCGGACGTGGCAGTGGACCACGGTGGCACCTGCTTTGGCGGCTTCCACGGCGGCTTCGGCGATCTGCTTGGGGGTAACCGGGACCAGGTGGCTTTTCGAGGCGGTGTCGCCTGCGCCGGTAAGGGCGCAGGTGATGATGACGTCGTGGTTCATGGTGCAGTTCCTTGTGATGTCGGTGTTGGCTTTTTCGCGGGCATGCCCGCTCCCACAGGATCAATGTGATCCCGAGTGTGGCGCTGTACCTGTGGGAGCGGGCGTGCCCGCGAAAGGGCCCTGTCAGTTGGCGGTAAGCTTGAGGTTGTCCGCGGCCGGCTTGCCATCGAAGGTGGTCACACCCTCAAGCCAGCGGGCCTTGTCCTCTGGGTGGTCCTTGAGCCACTGGCGGGCTGATTCCAGCGCGTCCTTGTGGTCGAGCAGTGGCTGCATCATGCGGCTCTCGTCCTCGGCGCTGAACTTCAGGTTGGCCAGCAGGCGGTGGGCATTGGGGCAGCGTTCGGCGTAGTCCGGCGCCGTCACCGTCCACACCGTCGCACGGCCTTCGTCAGGGCCAAGCGCATCCTGGCTGTCACCCAGGTAGGCCATGTCGATGTTCACGTTCATCGGGTGCGGCGCCCAACCGAAGAACACCACGGCCTCCTTGCGCCGCACCGCGCGGTCGACGGCGGCGAGCATGCCGGCCTCGCTGGACTCGACCAGCTGGAACTTGCCCAGGTCGAACTGGTTCTTGGTGATCATTGCCTTGATCTGGGTGTTGGCGCCGGAACCCGGTTCAATGCCATAGATCTTGCCGCCCAGCTCTTTCTCGAACTTGTGGATGTCGGCGAAGGTCTTCAGGCCCTTGTCGTAGAGGTATTTCGGCACGGCCAAGGTGGCGCGCGCGTCTTCCAGGCTTGGCTTGTCCAGCACTTTGACCTGGTTGGCATCGATGAACGGGGTAATGGTCTGAGTCATGATCGGGTTCCAGTAACCCAGGAACATGTCCAGGCGTTTGTCGCGGATGCCGGCGAAGATGATCTGTTGCGAGGCACTGGTCTGTTTGGTCTGGTACCCCAGGCCGTCGAGCAGTACCTGGGCCATGGCGCTGGTGGCAATGACGTCGGTCCAGTTGACCACACCAAGGCGCACGTTTTTGCACGCGGCGGGCTCGGCGGCGAAAAGCGGGGTGGCAACGATGCTGCTCAGGGCAAGGGACAACAGGCTGCGGCGGATCAAGCTTTGCATGGTGGCTCTCCATCGGCAGTGCATATTGTTATTGAGGGCGGCCTCTGCGGACCGTGTGAATACGCTACGCTGGCGCTACCTTGCCCAAGCGCACGCTAGCGACAGGAATTAGCACCTGGGCGACCAGTTTCTGTGGAGGAGGGGATGATGGAGACGATAGCCTTTCTGTTGGTGCCCGGGTTTTCCGCCATGGGGTTCATTTCGGCGGTGGAGCCACTGCGGGTGGCCAATCGTTTTGGTGGGCAGTTGTACCGGTGGCAGGTGCTAAGCCTGGATGGTGAGGCGGTGCTGGCGAGCAATGGCATGTCGATCAATGCCGATGCCGCCTTGGGGGAGGGGGAGCCGGCCAACATCCTGCTGGTGGTTGCGGGCTTCGAGCCACTGGCCAATGTCGCACCCAAACTGCTGCATGCGCTGCGCCGGCTCAACCACGAAGCTGTCATGCTCGGTGGTATCGACACGGGCGCGATGGTGCTGGCCGAGGCAGGGCTGCTCGAGGGCTACCGGGCGACATTGCATTGGGAGGCGCTTGAGGCATTCAAGGAACGCTATCCAGGCCTTCAAGCCACCCAGGAACTGTTCGAGATTGACCGCAGCCGCATCACCTGTGCCGGCGGAACGGCCTCGATCGATTTGATGCTGCACCTGATTGCCCAGTCTCACGGCAGCGAACTGGCGGTCAAGGTGTCCGAGCAGTTCGTGCTGGGTCGTATCCGTCAGCGCCAGGACCACCAGCGCATGCAGATCGGTGCGCGTTATGGCATCAGCAACAAGAAGCTGATCCATGCCATTGGCGAAATGGAAAAGCACATCGAGCCACCACTGAGCACGCTGGATCTGGCTGCCGCGATCAAGGTGACAAGGCGTCAACTGGAGCGTTTGTTTCGCATGCACCTTGATGCAACACCGAGCAGTTTCTATCTCGCGTTACGGCTGGACAAGGCGCGGCAGCTGCTGGCCCAGACTGACATGTCGGTGACTGAAGTCAGCCTTGCCTGTGGGTTTGAACTGCCATCGTATTTCACGCGGCGCTACAAGCTCAGGTTTGGAAGGTGCCCGCGGGAGGAGCGTCGGCCTGGGGGTACAAAGTGAGCTTCAATCCAGCTCGCGCTCGAGAATCGCCCTCAGTTTTTCACGATTCCTTGCTTGCAGATCCTTGCGAAGCGAGGCAAAACCCGCTGCATTGAAGCGTGCACCCAGATGGTCGAATATCAGGTTCAACTTTCTGGTGGGCTCGACCGGGTCGGTAATGCAGTAGGTGTAAAACAGGATCGCCACCGGAACCTGATCCCCTTCATGGTCCATTTCGATGCTTAGATGTGAAGAGGCGTTCATTACGGTGAAAGTATGCGTACCTGCCGACTGCAGAGCGGCTTGAACATTTTCTTCAAGGCTCTTGAACCAAGGCCCTTTCTCGCGGGGCGGGGGTAGATAGCCACTGTACACATCGCTCAATGCAAGCAGGTGCGGCTCATACACAATGGTTTTATGTGTATGTTCGAACAGGGTGAATTTCAATGATTGCAAGGTGGCGAGAGCGACAGCGAACCATTGCTGAGGCTGGGTCTCCATCGAGTATTTTTCATTGGCCATTGCTTGTGAATAACGCAGGCATAGCTGCAAATCTTCCCATGTCTCGAGTGTCAGCCAGGGCGCAGGCTTGATTCTTAGCCGCTCCTCGAATATTCGGGTGTCCAGGCTTGTATCGCCCATGTGGCATTGTTCCTCGATGGATGCATATGACCAGAACCGGGTACCAGCGCGCACTGGTACCCGGCCTCGCTAATCAGATAGCGAGAAACGCGGCGATGTCGCCTTTGATCTTCTCGTTCACAAGATCACGTGCAGCGTCGAAGTGACGAACGCTGAACGTGCCCTGCTGCGACGCGCGATAGACGCGGGTAGAGGTTTTGTCGACCTTGCGGGTCAGGGCGCCTTCACGCTCGACTTTCGAGTCGTAGCTGGCCTGGAAGCTGGTCATGTGCATCGCCGGCAGGCCTTGTGGCGTCATTTCGCACTGGGCGACCACGAAGTTGCTCGATTTGCCGGATTCGCTGTGGCTGTGCTTTTCCAGATGCGCCTTGACTTCGGGTTTCTGCACGACAATTTGCAGAACACGCCTGGCGCAGGCTGCGCGACGAGGGTCCGCGGAGACACTGATGGTGACGGACTTGGTGATCAGCTCTGCCAAGGTCAGGTTGTCCTCATCAATGGCATCTTCGGCATGTGCAGCACCTGTCATGGTCCAGCCGAACTTGATCAGGCCATCGTTGTAGAAGTTGTACCACTCGCGCTGCTGGGTTTCCTTGTCGAACTTCTTGTTGGCCAGTTCGGTCATCAAACGCATGCCGGCCAGGATGTCTTCTGCAATGTTGGCAGGGACATTGTCAGCGAAGACGCAGATGGTCTGGCCGGTAGCGGCTACGCGCTCTTGACCCTCTTTGCGGATTTTTTCCATTTCAACTTTGATGTCAGCCACTTTGTAATTCCTTGATAGTTGTGAGTTCCAAGACACACATGGTGAGCACGTGGTCTGAGGGCACTATTGAGTAATTACGCAGGGGACATCAGCGGCATGTTGTTCCTCTGGAGTTGATCGTTCACTCGCGCGTACTGATCAATCTTCGGGTGCCAGCTCGTCACTGTTTTGCAGGCCCAGGCTGCGCAAGTACTCCGCTCGCTCATCGCTGTGCTGTGCAATGCAGCTGTTCCAGGCGATCTGGTAGGCCTTGCTGCCTGGTTGTTCAGCATGGGTTTCGACCTTGCAGTCTGCATCGCGCAGTTGGCTCCAGACTTGCTCGGCTGCCTCTAATCGCGACATCAGGCCAGTCTCGTCGCCAAACTGATCACGCATGCGCGCGACCAGGTCGTCGTAGGCCGACTGCAGCTCACGCTCGGCGATCTGCTTGTTGAATGCTGCGCAGGCGAAGGTCTGCTGGTCGGTCTCCACATTGTCGCAAGGTGTGCTTTCTTCCTCGCCGGCCTGGGCCCCGCTCACGATGGCCAGCAGCACCAGCCATGCCATTGATTTCATCCGCTTTCTCCTCAACAGGCTGTCGAATCGCAGGGATTCTCGCTCAGCCTGAGGCCAGGTGGTAGCTCCCTGACCAAATGTTCATGCAGCGGTCGCAAATGGCGTTATCGAGACTGCCTCTCATCGCCGAAAGACGCGCCAGACGTGCTCATGTCGCGCATTGACGCTTTCGGCAAACCCCCTGTCGTTTTTGCACCGGGGCGCCTCGGGGCACAGGCATATGCTGGCCTCAAAGCGCCGGCAGAAGGTTTGGCGCGACCCAACTCTATAAAAGGGGACAGCCTGATGAGCCCAGCCGAATTACACTCCGACAGCATCGTCATTGATGGCCTGATCATCGCCAAATGGAACCGCGAGCTGTTCGAAGACATGCGCAAAGGCGGCCTCACTGCTGCCAACTGCACGGTGTCGGTCTGGGAAGGGTTCAAGGCTACCGTCGACAACATTGCGTCCAGCCAGAAACTGATCCGCGACAACAGCGACCTGGTGATGCCGGTGCGCACCACCGCCGACATCCGCAAGGCCAAGGAGTTGGGCAAGACCGGCATCCTCTTCGGCTTCCAGAACGCCCATGCGTTCGAGGACCAGATCGCTTATGTGGACGTGTTCAAGCAGCTGGGCGTGGGCATCGTGCAGATGTGCTACAACACCCAGAACCTGGTTGGCACCGGCTGCTACGAGCGTGACGGCGGGCTGTCCGGCTTCGGCCGCGAGATCGTTGCCGAGATGAACCGTGTCGGCATCATGTGCGACCTGTCCCATGTTGGCTCCAAGACTTCCGAAGAAGTCATCCTCGAATCGAAAAAGCCGGTGTGCTACTCGCACTGCCTGCCCTCGGGCCTGAAAGAGCACCCGCGCAACAAGTCGGACGAAGAGCTGAAGTTCATCGCCGATCACGGCGGTTTCGTTGGCGTCACCATGTTCGCGCCGTTCCTGGCCAAAGGCATTGACTCGACTATCGATGACTACGCCGAAGCCATCGAGTACACCATGAATATCGTCGGTGAAGACGCCATCGGTATCGGTACCGACTTCACCCAGGGTCACGGCCAGGACTTCTTCGAATACCTGACCCATGACAAGGGCTACGCCCGCCGTCTGACCAACTTCGGCAAGATCATCAACCCACTGGGAATTCGCACCGTCGGCGAATTCCCCAACCTCACCGAGACCTTGCTCAAGCGCGGCCACTCCGAGCGTGTGGTACGCAAGATCATGGGCGAGAACTGGGTAAACGTCCTCAAGGATGTCTGGGGCGAGTAAGCCGCTCTCCAAGCCTGATAGCCCCTGCCAGCAACGCCGGGGCACCCACAAAAAATTTTTATGGAGTTGAGTTTCCATGGCCAAAATCGCCCCGCAATTGCCAATCGAAGTCGACAGCGAGACCGGTGTCTGGACCAGCGACGCCTTGCCGATGCTGTATGTGCCTCGGCATTTCTTCGTCAATAACCATATGGGCATCGAGGAAGTGCTGGGTGCCGACGCCTATGCCGAAATCCTCTACAAGGCTGGCTACAAGTCCGCCTGGCACTGGTGTGAAAAAGAGGCCGAGTGCCATGGTCTGGAAGGCGTAGCGGTGTTCGAGCACTACATGAAGCGTCTGAGCCAGCGTGGCTGGGGCCTGTTCGAGATTCAGGATATCGACCTGGATAAAGGTACCTGCAGCGTCAAGCTCAAGCACTCTGCGTTCGTGTACGTCTATGGCAAGTGCGGCCGCAAGGTCGACTACATGTTCACCGGCTGGTTCGCTGGCGCGATGGACCAGATTCTCGCTGCCCGCGGCAGCAAGATCCGCACCGTGGCCGAACAGGTCTATGGTGGGTCGGAAGAAGGCCACGAAGATGGCCTGTTCGTTACAAAGCCGTTGTAAGCCGGAGATAGCGTCATGGCATTCGAAGCAATGTTCCAGCCGATCCAGATCGGCAAACTGACCATCCGCAACCGTGTGCTCAGCACCGCGCACGCCGAGGTCTACGCCACTGACGGCGGCATGACGACCGACCGCTATGTGAAGTACTACGAAGAGAAGGCCAAGGGTGGCATCGGCCTGGCCATCTGTGGCGGCTCGTCGGTGGTGGCCATCGACAGCCCGCAGGAGTGGTGGGCATCGGTCAACTTGTCGACCGACCGCATCATCCCGCACTTCCAGAACCTTGCCGACGCCATGCACAAGCATGGCGCCAAGATCATGATCCAGATTACCCACATGGGCCGTCGCTCGCGTTGGGACGGCTTCAACTGGCCGACGCTGATGTCGCCATCGGGCATTCGCGAACCTGTGCACCGCGCCACCTGCAAAACCATCGAGGTGGAAGAGATCTGGCGGGTAATCGGCAACTACGCGCAGGCTGCGCGTCGCGCCAAAGAGGGTGGCCTGGACGGCGTGGAATTGTCGGCGGTGCACCAGCACATGATCGACCAGTTCTGGAGCCCGCGGGTCAACAAGCGTACCGACGAATGGGGCGGCACCTTTGAAGGCCGCATGAAATTTGGCCTGGAAGTACTGAAAGCCGTACGCGCCGAAGTGGGTGACGACTTCTGCGTGGGCATGCGTATCTGTGGTGACGAGTTCCACCCCGATGGCCTCAGCCACGAGGACATGAAGCAGATCGCCGCCTACTACGACGCCACCGGCATGCTCGACTTCATCGGCGTGGTCGGCTCGGGTTGCGATACTCACAACACCCTGGCCAACGTCATCCCCAACATGAGCTACCCGCCGGAGCCGTTCCTGCACCTGGCGGCCGGTATCAAGGAAGTGGTCAAGGTCCCGGTACTGCACGCGCAGAACATCAAAGACCCGAACCAGGCCACGCGCATCCTTGAAGGCGGCTACGTGGACATGGTCGGCATGACCCGTGCGCACATTGCAGACCCGCACCTGATCGCCAAGATCAAGATGGGCCAGATCGACCAGATCAAGCAGTGCGTCGGTGCCAACTACTGCATCGACCGCCAGTACCAGGGCCTGGATGTGCTGTGCATCCAGAACGCCGCGACCTCCCGTGAATACATGGGTGTGCCGCACATCATCGAGAAGACCACCGGCGTCAAGCGCAAGGTGGTGGTGGTTGGTGCCGGCCCTGCCGGTATGGAGGCGGCCCGCGTGGCTGCCGAACGCGGCCACGACGTGACCCTGTTCGAGAAGAGGGACCAGATCGGCGGGCAGATCACCATCGCCGCCAAGGCCCCGCAGCGTGACCAGATTGCCGGTATCACCCGCTGGTACCAGCTTGAACTGGCTCGCCTGAAAGTCGACTTGCGCCTGGGCACTGCCGCTGATGTGGCCGCCATTCAGGACCTGCGCCCGGACGTCATCGTGCTGGCGGTAGGTGGGCACTCGTTCCTGGAGCAGAACGAGCACTGGGGCGCCGCTGAAGGGCTGGTGGTCAGCAGCTGGGATGTGCTCGATGGCAAGGTCGCGCCGGGCAAGAACGTGCTGGTGTACGACACCATCTGCGAATTCACCGGTATGTCGGTGGCCGACTTCATCGCCGACAAAGGCAGCCAGGTCGAGATCGTTACCGACGACATCAAGCCAGGCGTGGCCATGGGTGGTACCACTTTCCCCACCTACTACCGCAGCATGTACCCCAAAGAAGTGATCATGACCGGCGACATGATGCTGGAAAAGGTCTACCGCGAAGGCGACAAGCTGGTGGCGGTACTGGAGAACGAATACACCGGCGCCAAGGAAGAGCGCGTGGTCGATCAGGTAGTGGTCGAGAACGGCGTGCGCCCTGACGAAGAGCTGTACTACGCGCTCAAGGAAGGTTCGCGCAACAAGGGTCAGATCGACGTGGAGGCGCTGTTCGCCATCAAGCCACAGCCGATCCTGAGCCAGCCGGGCGAAGGCTACCTGCTGTACCGCATCGGCGACTGTGTGGCCCAGCGCAACGTGCATGCGGCGATCTACGACGCCTTGCGCCTCTGCAAGGACTTCTGATCGTTAACAGTCGCCGCCATCGGGCGCGATCCCTGTAGGAGCGGGTTCACCCGCGAATGCGTCAGCACTGACAACACTGTTGCCTGACCGGATGCATTCGCGGGTGGACCCGCTCCTACATGGGGCCAGTCTCGCCCTCTGGTCGGCGCAAGAATCCAGCTGTTTGTGGGGAGTCTCCCATGTTGAACACCCTTCTACCCATCCTGCTGTTCGCTGCCCTTGGCCTGGCAGTGCTCGGTGCCTTGCGCCGGGTGCGCATGTGGCGCCGTGGCCGGCCGTCCAAGGTCAACCTGATCGGCGGCCTGCTGGCCATGCCGCGTCGCTACCTGGTGGACCTGCACCACGTGGTTGAGCGCGACAAATACATGTCCAAGACCCACGTGGCTACTGCGGGCGGCTTTGTGCTGTCTGCCGCCCTGGCCATTCTGGTGCATGGTTTTGGCCTGCAGAGCAAGATCCTCGGCTACGCACTGCTGGTTGCCACGGTGATCATGTTCACCGGTGCCATCTTTGTCTTCAAACGCCGCCTCAACCCGCCCTCTCGCCTGTCCAAGGGCCCGTGGATGCGCCTGCCGAAGAGTTTGCTGGCATTCGCCGTGAGCTTCTTCATTGCCACCCTGCCGGTCGCCGGTATCCTGCCGGCCAACACCGGTGGCTGGGTGATGGTCGCCATTCTGGGCCTGGGCGTGCTGTGGGGTGTGTCGGAGCTGTTCTTTGGCATGACCTGGGGCGGCCCGATGAAGCACGCCTTCGCCGGTGCCTTGCACCTGGCCTGGCACCGCCGTGCCGATCGCTTCGGCGGCGGCCGCTCCACCGGCTTAAAGCCGCTGGATCTGGAAGACCCGAACGCCCCTCTGGGGGTGGAAAAACCGGTGGACTTCACCTGGAACCAGCTGCTTGGCTTTGATGCCTGCGTGCAGTGCGGTAAATGTGAAGCCATGTGCCCGGCCTTTGCCGCTGGCCAGCCGCTGAACCCGAAAAAACTCATCCAGGACATGGTTATCGGCCTTGCCGGTGGCACTGACGCGCAATTCGCCGGCAGCCCGTACCCTGGCAAACCGATCGGCGAACACGGCGGCAATCCGCACCAGCCGATCGTCAATGGCCTGGTCGACGCCGAAACGCTGTGGTCCTGCACCACCTGCCGTGCCTGCGTCGAAGAGTGCCCGATGATGATCGAGCACGTCGATGCCATCGTCGACATGCGCCGCCACCTCACCCTGGAAAAGGGCGCTACCCCGAACAAGGGCGCCGAGGTGCTGGACAACCTGATCGCTACCGACAACCCCGGCGGCTTCGCCCCTGGCGGGCGCATGAACTGGGCTGCCGACCTTAACCTGCAACTGCTGTCTGAAGTCAAAGCGACCGAAGTGTTGTTCTGGGTTGGCGATGGTGCCTTCGACATGCGTAACCAGCGCACTTTGCGTTCGTTTGTCAAAGTGTTGAAAGCCTCGGGCGTGGACTTCGCCGTACTCGGCCTGGAAGAGCGCGACAGCGGCGACGTGGCGCGTCGCCTGGGCGATGAGGCTACCTTCCAGCAACTGGCCAAACGCAACATCCAGACCTTGGCCAAGTACAAGTTCCAGCGCATCGTCACCTGCGATCCGCACAGCTTCCATGTGCTGAAGAACGAATACGGCGCCTTGGGCGGTGATTACCAGGTGCAGCACCACAGCACCTACATCGCCGAACTGATCGCGGCCAAGAAGCTCAACCTCGGCCAGCACAAGGGCGGCAGCGTCACCTACCACGATCCGTGCTACCTGGGCCGCTACAACGGCGAGTACGAAGCCCCGCGCGAAGTGCTCAAGGCGCTGGGGATCGAGGTGCGCGAGATGCAGCGCTCGGGCTTCCGTTCCCGTTGCTGCGGTGGTGGTGGCGGTGCGCCGATCACTGACATCCCTGGCAAGCAGCGTATTCCCGATATGCGCATGGACGACATCCGTGAGACCGAGGCCGAGCTGGTAGCTGTGGGTTGCCCACAGTGCACCGCCATGCTTGAAGGCGTGGTCGAACCGCGCCCGCAGATCAAGGACTTGGCTGAACTGGTAGCCGACGTGCTGATCGAGGAGGACGGCTCCACTGTCCCAAAGCCGCAAACGGCTAAACGTGAACCTGCGGAGGTGCACTGATGAGCGACATTATCCGCCGCGACCCACGCGCCGAGTGGATCGCCCGTAACCGTCTGCACCCGCTGCATGCCGCGATGCAGACGCAACAGACCAGCTGGATGGGGCCTAACGGCATTATCCGCAAAAACCCGCATGCGATTGCCGCAGGCTTTGTCGGCCCGGCCGGCATCAAGCGTATCGACCGCAGCGGCGCCCAGCAGGGTACCGGTGCGGGTGGGCGACGCACGACGGCGGTCGAGGTCAAGTTGCCACTGCACCAGGTGCCGGAGCCGGCGTTCTACATTGCCGTCGTGCCGGACATGGTTGGTGGCCGCCTGAGCAGCCACGACCGCGACCTGCTCGGCCTGGCCCACAGCCTGGCCGGCAGCGACGGGGCAGTGTTGGCAGTGGTGTTCAACGAGCACAAGGAAAGCAACTTTTCCACAGCCGGTGTCGACCGCCTGCTGGTTATCGAAGGCGAGGCCTTTGAAGGTTATGCACCGGAGCAACTGGTGCAAGGCCTGCGGACTGTGGATAACCAGTTCACGCCGCGCCACTGGTTGCTGCCCGACAGCCGCACCGGTGGCGGTGAACTTGGTCGGCGCCTGGGCGCAGCGCTGGGTGAGCGCCCGGCAACGCGGGTATGGCAGGTCAAGGACGGCCAGTGCATTGGCCGCGCCGGTGCCGGCCAGCAAGACCTGCAACGCGCCGTGCCGCGCCTGATCCTGGCGGCAGCCGAGTGCGCCGAGCCGGTCAGCGAGACTCGTCACGAAGCGCTGCCGGTGGAGTTGTCCACAAGTGTGGTGCGCAGCCTGCCGCGCATCGAAGACCTTGGCTCGGTGGCCGTCGACCCGGCCACCATTGCCATGGCTGAAGCCGAGTTCATCGTCTCGGGCGGCAACGGTGTCAAGGACTGGGACCTGTACCACAAGGCCACCGCAGCCCTCGGCGCTACCGAAGGTGCCTCGCGGGTGGCAGTGGACGACGGCTTCATGCCGCGTAACCGCCAAGTGGGGGCTACCGGCACCTGGGTTACCGCGCGTGTCTACGTGGCTGTGGGTATCTCGGGTGCGATCCAGCACCTGCAGGGTATCGGTGCCTGCGACAAGGTGGTGGCGATCAACATGGATCCGGGCTGCGACATGATCAAACGGGCTGACCTGTCGGTGATTGGCGACAGCTCGGCGATTCTCAAGGCGTTGATCGAGGCTGTGGAAAACTTCCGCAGCGGCGGCCAACGCGACGCGGCATAAGGGCACGAGCATGAGTACGAAAGTGATCAGCCTGGTTTCCATTGGTGCCCACCCCAGCTCCGGCCGCGCCCGCCGCGCCGAGCAGGATGCCCGCGCCGTGGAGCTGGGTTTGCAGCTGGCTGGGGATAACTTGCAGGTGGTGCATGCTGGCGATCCACAGGAAGAGGCATTGCGCGCTTACCTGGGCATGGGCCTGGACCACCTCGACGTGCTGGAGCAACCGGCCGGTGCCGATGTGCTGGGCGTGCTGGGTGATTATCTGCGTGACGCCGGTGCCCAGCTGGTGCTGACCGGCAGCCAGGCCGAGACCGGCGAGGGTTCGGGCATGTTGCCGTTCCTGCTGGCCGAAAAACTCGGCTGGCCACTGATTGTCGGGTTGGCCGAAGTGGAATCGATCGACAACGGCACCGCCCAGGTCCTGCAGGCTTTGCCGCGTGGTCAGCGGCGTCGGCTGAAGGTGCGCCTGCCGTTGCTGGCGACTGTGGATAACGCTGCGCCCAAACCGCGCCAGAGCGCTTTTGGGCCTGCGCGCCGGGGGGTATTGGCAGCGCGTAATGTGGCCATCATCGAAGATGAACTGTTGGCCGAAGCCGAGCTGCAACCGGCCCGCCCACGGCCCAAGCGCCTGAAGGTGATCAAGGCCAAGAGCGGTGCCGACCGCATGAAGGCAGCAACCGCCAAGGCCAGTGGCGGTGGTGGCAAGGTGCTGAAGGACGTTTCGCCGCAGGAAGGCGCTGAGGCCATCCTCAAGCTGTTGGTGGAAGAGGGTGTCCTGCGCTGAGCAGGGCTAGAGGTCTCTTTATGGGAGCGTTCCGGCAAGGCCGCTCCCTCATTCAATACTCAGCATTGACCGAGCGCTTTTGCCCACCGAATCTGTTCGCCAAGGTGTGGATAAAGTGTTTGTGCATGTCTACAGGCCTTTTGTGACGGGCTCTCCAGGTTTTTGATCAAAAAACGTCCAGGCACTCTTCCAGTCTTTGCATACGCGTATGTCAGCATTTTCCTGATTTTGCCCACAATCGCTGTTAGCCGGTCTGTGGATAATCTGTTCGCTTACGGCTGCAGGCTGCGTAGTTAAAGGTGTTGATAGATTTGTTCAAAAAATGATCAATCCCGTTTGAGTCCTGCTCGATCCCTGATAATCAGGACTTTGAACCGCTTATCCACAACCCGGTTCCACACAATTCATCGGTTGCTCACAAAGTCTGTTGGTGTCTCTGTGGACAAGGTGTATGAACCCCGCTGTAGCCCAGTGCTAATGCGGGCTTGGTCAATATGATCAAATAATGATCAGCGCCCTGCCTGGCATTGTTGCCAGTCCGCAAAACTCCAACCAGCCATTATCGTGCCCACAGGGCTTCATGTTTGTGGGTAACTCATGGCGTCAGTTTGCGGCCCCCGTGCTTATGCGCCTTACGGCGTCATCACGCAGCTCTGGCTCCTGGGCTGGCTTTTTGTGGACAGTATCAGGATCCAGTGACTTCACGAGGCTTGGGGATGGCGTCGAATGCGCTGACCTTGGGGTAAAACTTCCTGGGACCTTCGCCTACCGATCGTCTGGGGCTTAACGCTGCGCGAATGAGTACATTTGGCTCACTCTTGAGCTTGGGAAGCGCTGCGGCGCAATTTGCAGGAGTGGAGGGTGCAATTTTTGGGGCGAACGCCGGGGCGATGATAAGCCTGACGGCACTGGCGCACGCGCTATCAACGCTGCACTTGGCCCAAGAAGCAGTCCTCTGAAGGCAGGTCAGGAAAAATTTCGATTTATTGACAGGCGGAGTTCCGGCTGAGGTTGCTCCGGAAATTGCTTTGGAAGGCGTACAGAGCTCACTTCAGCGTGGTCTGCCGGTGCGGCAATCTGTAGTCAATCGTCCTGCTCAGGAAGTGGGCCGAGCAATAGAGAGGACTTCGGATTCATGGGCTTTTCAGAACGATACAATGATGCTTAGACAACGACGACCTTCGAGGTGAATTGGAGGGGCCATGTTTCAGCCCCTCCACACCTAAGTACAGTCGCTTACTGCGCCTGCACTTCTTTCAGATAAGCCGCCGGCTCTGCCCCCAGGTTGTTCAGGACGCGCTGGCTGTACCAGTCAATGAAGTTCACCACACCAAACTCGTAAGTCTTCGAGTAAGGGCCAGGCTGGTACGCCGTGGAGTTGATACCACGCTGGTTCTCTTCCGCCAGACGACGGTCCTGGTCGTTGGTGGCGTCCCACACCTTGCGCATGTTCTCGGGGTTGTAGTCCACGCCTTCCACAGCATCCTTGTGCACCAGCCACTTGGTGGTGACCATGGTTTCCTGCGCACTGATCGGCCACACGGTGAACACGATCATGTGGTCGCCCATGCAGTGGTTCCACGAGTGCGGCAGGTGCAGGATGCGCATCGAGCCAAGGTCCGGGTTCTTGATGCGACCCATCAGCTTCTGGCAGGCCTGCTTGCCGTCCATGGTCATCGACACAGTGCCCTTGAGCAGCGGCATGCGCACGATACGGTTACGCAGGCCGTGGCTCTTGTGCAGGTAAGGGATCTTCTCGGCTTCCCAGGCTGCAGCGGAGGCGGCCACGTGGTCCTTGAATTCCTGGCTGGCGCGCGGGTCGTTGGTATCGTCCCACTCCAGCAGGGTTTGCAGCAGTTCCGGGTGCGAACCGTTGCAGTGGTAGCACTCGCGGTTGTTTTCCAGCACCAGCTTCCAGTTGGCCTTTTCCATCAAGGTGGTTTGCACCGCCACCTTGGTGTTCTCCATGTCGTACGGTTCCATGTAATGGTCCAGGGTGGCCAGGAACTCGTCGATGGCAGGCGGGTTTTCCGCCAGGCTGATGAAGATGTAGCCGCCTGCAACCTTCACGTTCACGGGCTTGAGGCCATACTGGTTCATATCGAAGTCAGCACCCATCTCGGTGCCGGCGAACAGCAGGCGGCCGTCCAGCTCGTAAGTCCACTGGTGATATGGGCACACCAGTTTGGCCACCTTGCCTTTCTCGCTGACGCACAGGCGCGAACCGCGGTGGCGGCAGACGTTGTGGAACGCATGTACCTTGCCTTCGGCACCGCGCACTACAATGATCGGGTTCTTGCCGATCTGCAGGGTGATGTAGTTGCCCTTGGCCGGGATCTCGCAGGTCATGCCGGCGATCAACCATTCTTTATGGAAGATTTCCTGCATGTCGATCTGGAACAGACGCTCGTCGGTGTAGAAAGGCTGGGGTAGCGAGTAGGTGCGCTCGCGGGTCTGCAACATCTCGGCGGTGGCCTTGCGTGCAGGTTCAAGTGGATCGCCCAGGCTCAGGGTTGCGGTGACGTCCATCGTGTATTCCTCGGGGCCGTATGCGGCCGGCAAAAGGTGGCTAATCGTTGTTGTGGTGCCGCAAGGCTGTTTCAGACAAAACAGCGAGTTCTTTTGCCGTGGAGTGTGCGTCCGAAGACGGCGCGAACCGTATCCATGGGCGACATGGCCGATTTGAATAACGACGCGCTAGCCCTTGTGCCACGGGGCTGGTCGCGATAAGCACGTCGATGTCGCAGGCAGGAATGTACGTCGTCTTCAGCTTGCGCATTATCGCAGCCATGAAAAGGGCCATAGTCGGCCGCTGGAGATGAACATGTCCGATACCTTCCTCAATCCGGTCACTACCCAGACCTGGGCCAACGGCCGCCACATCGTGCGCTGCGTCAAGGTCATCCAGGAGACCTGGGACGTGCGCACCTTCTGCTTCATGGCCGACCAGCCGATCATGTTCTTCTTCAAACCGGGGCAGTTCGTCACCCTGGAGCTGGAGATCGAAGGCAAGCCCGTGATGCGGTCCTACACCATCTCCAGTTCGCCGTCAGTGCCCTACAGCTTCTCGATCACCGTCAAGCGTGTGCCGGGCGGCCTGGTCTCCAACTTCCTGCACGACACCATGCACGAGGGCCTCGAGCTGCCGGTGCACGGCCCTGTGGGCCTGTTCAACGCCATCGACTTCCCGTCGAGCAAGGTGCTGTACCTGTCGGGCGGTGTGGGTATTACCCCGGTGATGTCGATGGCGCGCTGGTTCTACGACACCAACGCCAATGTCGACATGGTGTTCGTGCACAGCGCCCGTTCGCCGAAGGACATCATCTACCACCGCGAGCTGGAGCAGATGGCTTCGCGCATCCCTAACTTCAGCCTGCACATCATTTGCGAAAAGCATGGCCTGGGCGAGCCGTGGGCAGGTTACCGCGGTTACCTGAACCAGCGGCTGATGGAGCTGATCGCGCCGGACTACATGGAGCGCGTGGTGTTCTGCTGCGGCCCGACGCCGTACATGACAGCGGTCAAGCGCCTGCTCGAAGCGGTCGGCTTCGACATGGCGAATTACCATGAGGAATCGTTCGGCGCGACGCCGGCGGAAGCCAAGGCCGATGCCGTGGAGCACGCCGAGCAGGCGGCCGATGCACCGGAACTGGACGTTTCCGACCTCAATCTGGTGGAGTTCATCGGCAGCGAGAAGAGCATCCGCATCGCCCCGGGCGAGACCGTGCATGCGGCGGCAGCCAAGGTTGGCCTGATGATCCCGAAAGCCTGCGGCATGGGTATCTGTGGCACCTGCAAGGTGCTCAAGCTGGGCGGCGAGGTGGAGATGGAGCACAACGGCGGGATTACCGAAGAGGACGAAGCCGAGGGCTACATCCTGTCGTGCTGCAGCGTGCCGAAAGGGGATGTGCGGATCGATTACTGATCCAGTGGCCAGTCTGGATTCTTCGCGGGCACGCCCGCTCCCACAGGGTCATCGCTATCTTCAGGACTGCGGTGAACCTTGTGGGAGCGGGCGTGCCCGCGAATGCTTCTAGGTGCGGAACCGTGCTACCAGGCCATTGAGGTCTACCGCCAGGCGCGACAGCTCGGCACTCGCCGCGCTGGTCTGATGTGCCCCGGTAGCACTCTGCACCGACAGGTCATTGATGTTGACCAGGTTACGGTCCACCTCTCGGGCCACTTGCGCCTGCTCTTCCGCTGCGCTGGCGATCACCAGGTTGCGCTCGTTGATCTGCGCCACCGCGCCGGCGATGGTGTCCAGTGCCATGCCCGCGCCACGGGCGATGTTCAGTGTCGACTCCGCACGCTCAGTGCTGGTGCGCATCGATTCTACCGCCTCTTCCGTACCGCCCTGGATGCTGCCGATCATGCGCTCGATTTCGCTGGTCGACTGTTGGGTACGGTGAGCCAGTGCCCGCACCTCATCCGCCACCACGGCAAAACCACGGCCCGCTTCACCGGCGCGCGCCGCTTCGATGGCTGCGTTGAGCGCCAGCAGGTTGGTCTGGTCGGCCAGGCCACGGATCACGTCGAGCACCTTACCAATGTCGCGCGACTGCTCGGCCAGGTGGGTGATCAGCTTGGCGGTAGCCTGTACATCACCGCTCATGCGCTCGATCGCTCCCACGGTCTCCATCACCAGGTCACGACCATCACCGGTAGAGCGGCTGGCTTCACTGGACGCTTCTGAGGTGCTCACGGCATTGCGCGCCACTTCTTCCACTGCGCTGGTCATTTCGGTGACTGCAGTGGCGGCCTGTTCAATCTCATTGTTCTGCTGCTGCAGGCCACGGGCACTTTCGTCGGTGACGGCATTCAACTCTTCTGCCGCCGAGGCCAGCTGGGTGGCGGAGCCGGCGATCTGCTGCAAGGTGTCGCGCAGCTTGTCCTGCATGCGCGCCATGGCGCGCAACAGCCGGGCGGCTTCGTCGGTGCCCTCTGCGCGGATGACGTGGGTCAGGTCGCCGTCGGCGACTTGTTCGGCGCTTTTGAGGGCTTCTTCGATCGGCTTGACGATGCTGCGGGTCAGCAGGAAGGCGCAGGCGAAGGTCAGTACGGTGGCGGCAACCAGCAGGCCGATTACCAGTGCGAAAGCGCCGGCATACTGGCTGGCGGCTTTCTCGTTGGTGGCTCGAGTCTGATCAGTGTTGATGCGTACCAAGGTGTCCATGACCTTGTTGATCTGCTCGGAGTTGGCCAGCAGGTCGCGGTTGAGCAGGTCACGCAATTCATCCAGGCGGTCGGCCTGGCTCAGTGTGCGCATGCGCGATTCCAGCTGGCGGTACTGGTTGAGCAGCTGACCGTACTGGTCGAATGCTGCCTGTTCGTCGGCGGCGACGATCATTGGGAGGTAGGCCTGGCGTGCTCGGTCGATCTGGCTGTTGCGCTGGTCCAGAAGATTGAGGGTATCGCGTTGGGTTGCCGGCTCGCGGTTGAGCAGCAGGCGATAGGAAAGCGTGCGCATGCGCAGGTTCAGCGCGGTGAGTTCGTCGAGGATCTTGATGCTGGGCACGCTGACTTGCTCGATGGCAACGCCCGCCTGGCGGATGTTGCCCATCTGCACCAGGGAGAAGATACCAAGGCCGAGCATCAGCAGGCCGATGAGCGCGAAGCCGAGAAGCGCGCGCGGGGCGATATTCATGTTGCGTAGGGACATGGAGAGGAGGATCCAGGCAAGTGGGGAAAGAGCGACAAAACATGACTTGCCGGGCTATCGGTCGTGACTGGCCAGTCTTGAATGCGTCCGGGGAAAATTGTGCAACCGCTGACCTTTTCCTGACCGGCGGTTGATCCAGGTCGGAACAAGGGGTCGATTACCCTGTCAATCTGCGGTCAGACACCTTATGAATCCGATATTTAATGGCGATAGGGCGCACTTTTCTTTATCGTGTGTGCCCCTCGCAACAACCTGAGATAGACCCATGCTGGAAGCTTCCCTGAATCAAATCGAGCAACTGGTCAGCGACCTGATGCAGAAAAACGCTCAACTCATCGAGCAGAACACCGCCCTTGGCCAGGAACTGGCCCAGGCCAAGGAAGAGAACGAAACCCTGCAGCTGTCTCTGATGGAGCAGGAAGAGAAGAACGGCGCTACCGCAGCACGCATCCAGGCCCTGGTCGAGCGCGCCAGCGCGGGCGTTGTGGGCGCATGAGACTGCAGGAGCAGCCGATCAATGTCGTGTCGATTCTCGGCATCGACTATTCGATCAAGGCGCCCGAAGGCCAGGAAGAAACCCTGGCCCAGGCGGTACGGATGCTCAACAAAGCCCTTAACGAGACCAAGCGTCAGTACCCGACCTTGATCGGTGACAAACTGCTGGTGCTGGCTGCTCTTAACCTGTGCTCCAAACAGGTTGAACTGCAGAAAGAGCATCAGCAGACCCTTGCGCGTACTCAAGCGCAGATCGATGCCACGGTGGATGCCATCGTGCGTACCATCGCTGAGCAATAAGATCCTGCACCACCCCTTGTAGGAGCGGGTTCACCCGCGAATGCGTCAGTGGCTTCAACATCGCATTCGCGGGTAAACCCGCTCCTACAGGCATCAGCAGACCCTTGCGCGTACTCAAGCGCAGATCCACGCCACGGTGGATGCCATCGTGCGGACCATTGCTGAGCAATAAGGCCGTACACCGTCCCCCGTAGGAGCGGGTTCACCCGCGAATGCGTCAGTGGCTCAACACCGCATTCGCGGGTGAACCCGCTCCTACAGGGGGCATCTGATTGCTTCAGATCACTGGATTAACTGGATACGCAAGTGTATACACTTTTCGCAGAACAATAATGTGCGGGGAGTAGGGGCATGCGTATCTGGCGTAAGAGCATTCAGTGGCAATTGATCACCAGCATGGGCGCTGCCTTGCTGGCGAGCATCTTGGTTGTAGTCATTATCTTCACCGTGGCGCTCAACCGCCTCACCGACCGCTACCTGGTCGACACTGCCCTGCCTGCCAGCATCGAAGCCATCCGCAACGACATCGAGCGCATGCTGGGCCAGCCGCTGGTCGCTGCAGCGGACGTTGCCGGTAACACCCTGCTGCGCGACTGGCTTGCTGCCGGTGAAGATCCCGCGCAGGCACCCCAATTCATCGAATACCTGGCCGCCGCCAAACAGCGCAACCACGCTTTTACTGCGCTGTTCGCCTCGACCGAAACCGGCCACTACTACAGCGAGAAGGGCCTGGACCGTACCCTCAGCCGCAGCAACCCCAAGGACAAGTGGTTTTACGGTTATATCGACAGCGGCGCCGAGCGGTTCATCAACATAGACATCGATGGTGCCACCGGCGAGCTGGCACTGTTCATCGATTATCGTGTGGAAAAGGAAGGCAAGCTGGTGGGTGTGGCCGGCATGGGCCTGCGCATGACCGAGTTATCGAAGCTGATTCACGACTTCAGCTTTGGCGAGCACGGCAAAGTGTTTCTGGTACGCAACGATGGTTTGATCCAGGTGCATCCCGATGCTGCCTTCAGTGGCAAGCGTCAGCTTGCCGAGCAGCTTGGCGCGGACGCAGCCAAAGGCGTCATGACAGGAGGCGGTAGCCTGCGTAGCAGCCGCTTCAGCCGTGACGGTGAGCGCTACCTGGCGCTGGGCCTGCCGCTGCGCGACCTCAACTGGACCCTTGTGGCCGAAGTGCCAGAGTCGGAAATTTACGCGCAAATGCATCAGGCCGTCTGGCTGACCAGCCTGATCGGTGGCGCCGTAGCCTTGGTGTCGCTGCTGTTGGTGGTACTGCTGGCGCGTGGCTTGGTGCGGCCGATCCGCCGCGTTACCGCAGCATTGGTCCAGATTGGCGGTGGAGCGGGTGATCTCAGCCACCGTCTGGACGATTCGCGCCAGGATGAGTTGGGTGACCTGGCCCGTGGTTTCAATCGCTTCCTGGACAGCCAACGCAGCCTGATCGGCGAGGTGCTGAGTACCTCCGAGCGGCTGCGGCGGGCCGTGGAGCAGGTAACCCAGGTGGTGGACAACACCGCCGAGCGCTCCGGGCGCCAGCAAGAGATGACCGAAATGGTCGCCACGGCTGTACACGAGATGGGCCTGACCGTGCAGGACATTGCCCGCAATGCCGGCGATGCGGCCCAGGCGTCGCAGTCGGCACGAGACGAGGCGTTGCAGGCCCGCGAGGTGGTTCAACGATCCATTCGTGGCATCGAGGGCATGTCGGGCGACATCGGCAAGGCGGCCGATGCGGTCAGCCAGCTGGCCGACGAAGTCGCCTCGGTCGATGAAGTGCTCGCGGTAATCCGCAGCATTTCCGAGCAAACCAACCTGCTCGCGTTGAACGCTGCCATCGAGGCCGCGCGGGCAGGGGAGATGGGGCGCGGGTTCGCTGTGGTGGCCGATGAAGTACGTACGCTGGCCCGGCGCACACAGCTGTCCACCGATGAAGTGCAGCAGATGATCCAGCGCCTGAAGCTGGGGGCAGGTTCGGCGGTGAGTTCAATGCAGGCAGGGCAGCAGGCGACCGGCAGTGGCGTGGAATCGAGCCAGCGCACCGGGGCATCGCTGAGCGCGATTACCGACCAGGTAGAGCACATCAGTGACATGAATCACCAGGTGGCCACGGCTACCGAGGAGCAGTCGGCGGTGACCGAGGAAATCAACCGGACGGTGCAGGGTATTTCCGATTTGGCGCGTGAAACGGCGGCGGAGGTGCAAGGGTGCCGCGAGGAGTGCCAGGCGTTGCGTGGGTTGGCTGATGACCTGGCGCGGCAGATGGGTGGGTTCAGGCTTTAGATCGCGGGGGCCGCAAGGCAGCCCCGGCTTTCGCTCAGCCACCAATGATCGCGCGGATATCCGCGGCCAGCTCACGCACCCGCGCTTCTTCGGTATCCCACGAGCACATGAAGCGCGCGCCACCGTTGCCGATAAAGGTATAGAAGCGCCAGCCCTTGCCCCGCAGCGCCTCGATGGCGTGCTCCGGCATCTGCAGGAACACCCCGTTGGCCTCAACCGGGAACATCAGCTCTACTCCCGGCAGGTCACTGACCAACGATGCCAGCAGCTGCGCGCAATGATTGGCGTGGTTGCCATGGCGTAACCAGGCGCCATCTTCCAGCAGACCGACCCATGGCGCCGACAAGAAGCGCATTTTCGACGCCAGTTGCCCGGCCTGCTTGCAGCGATAATCGAAGTCTTCGGCCAACTGGCGGTTGAAGAACAGAATCGCCTCGCCCACCGCCATGCCGTTCTTGGTGCCGCCAAAGCACAGCACGTCCACGCCGGCCTTCCAGGTCAGTTCGGCCGGGCTGCAGCCCAGGAACGCGCAGGCATTGGTAAAGCGTGCGCCGTCCATGTGCAGGTTCAGGCCCAGCTCCTTGCAGGTGGCGCTGATCGCCTTCAGCTCGTCGGGGCGGTACACCGTGCCTACTTCGGTGGCCTGGGTAATGGTCACCACGCGCGGCTTGGGGTAGTGGATATCCTGGCGTTTGAGCGCCACTTCACGAATAGACTGTGGCGTCAGCTTGCCGTTGACGCTGGCCGCTGTCAGCAGCTTGGAGCCGTTGGAGAAAAACTCCGGCGCACCGCATTCGTCGGTTTCGACGTGGGCGGTTTCGGAGCAGATCACGCTGTGATAGCTCTGGCACAGCGACGCCAGGGCCAGGGAATTGGCGGCGGTGCCGTTGAAGGCGAAGAACACCTCGCAGTCGGTTTCGAACAGATTGCGGAAGTACTCCGATGCACGCTCGGTCCACTGGTCGTCGCCGTAGGCGCGGTCGTGGCCGCGGTTGGCTTTTTCCATCGCCGCCCAGGCTTCGGGGCAAATACCGGAATAGTTGTCGCTGGCGAATTGTTGGCTCTTGTCTGTCATGGCACGGTCCTGTGAACGACGCAGAACAGCACTCTAAACCATCGATTCAGTACTTGCCTATACAACCAGTGCATCGGCTGATTTCTGGGTTGTCCGGGCTGGCCCTTTCGCGGGTGAACCCGCTCCCACAGGGCGCCGCAAGCCTTCAGAGCGCCACCGTCCCTGTGGGATCGGGTTCACCCGCGAAAGGGCCAGCACAAACAGCACAACAGCGAATGTCGTAAACGCGCCATTGCAAGGCGTGCGCAGGCATCTGACCCGACCCCGCCAGTCATAACATCGCCACAAAGGGCCACAGTGCCCCACGACAAAAAACGATCGCTGCCGGGAGATACACAATGTTCAGCAAGCAAGACCAGATCCAGGGTTACGACGATGCACTGCTGGCGGCGATGAATGCCGAAGAACAGCGCCAGGAAGATCACATCGAGCTGATCGCCTCGGAGAACTACACCAGCAAGCGCGTCATGCAGGCCCAAGGCAGCGGCCTGACCAACAAGTACGCCGAAGGCTACCCGGGCAAGCGTTACTACGGTGGCTGCGAGCACGTAGACAAGGTAGAAGCCCTGGCTATCGAGCGCGCCAAGCAGCTGTTCGGTGCCGACTACGCAAACGTCCAGCCGCACTCCGGCTCGTCGGCCAACGGCGCGGTCTACCTGGCCCTGCTGCAAGCCGGTGACACCATTCTCGGCATGAGCCTGGCCCACGGTGGTCACCTGACCCACGGCGCCAAAGTGTCCTCCTCGGGCAAGCTGTACAACGCTGTCCAGTACGGCATCGACACCAACACCGGCCTGATCGACTATGATGAGGTCGAGCGCCTGGCTGTCGAGCACAAGCCGAAAATGATCGTTGCCGGTTTCTCGGCCTACTCCAAGACCCTCGACTTCCCACGCTTCCGCGCCATCGCCGACAAAGTGGGCGCACTGCTGTTCGTCGACATGGCCCACGTTGCTGGTCTGGTTGCCGCTGGCCTGTACCCGAACCCGATCCCGTTCGCCGACGTGGTCACCACCACTACCCACAAGACCCTGCGCGGTCCGCGTGGCGGCCTGATCCTGGCCAAGTCGAACGAAGAGATCGAGAAAAAGCTGAACGCCGCTGTATTCCCGGGCGCCCAGGGTGGCCCGCTGATGCACGTGATCGCTGCCAAGGCGGTTTGCTTCAAGGAAGCGCTGGAGCCTGAATTCAAGGCCTACCAGCAGCAAGTGATCGAAAACGCCCAGGCCATGGCCAAGGTGTTCATCGACCGTGGCTACGATGTGGTTTCCGGTGGTACCGACAACCACCTGTTCCTGGTCAGCCTGATCCGTCAGGGCCTGACTGGCAAAGACGCCGACGCCGCCCTGGGTCGTGCGCATATCACCGTCAACAAGAACGCCGTGCCGAACGACCCGCAGTCGCCGTTCGTCACTTCGGGTCTGCGTATCGGCACCCCGGCCGTCACCACCCGCGGCTTCAAGGTCGCTCAGTGTGTGGCATTGGCTGGCTGGATTTGCGACATCCTCGACAACCTCGGTGACGCAGACGTCGAAGCCGATGTGGCGAAGAACGTCGCGGCCCTGTGCGCAGATTTCCCTGTCTACCGCTGAGTGGAGTCACACACCATGCAACGTTACTCGGGCTTCGGCCTTTTCAAGCACTCCCTCAGCCATCACGAAAACTGGCAGCGGATGTGGCGCACGCCAACCCCTAAAAAGGTTTACGACGTGGTTATTGTCGGTGGTGGCGGCCATGGCCTGGCCACGGCCTACTACCTGGCCAAAGAGCACGGCATCACCAACGTTGCCGTGATCGAGAAGGGCTACCTGGGCGGCGGCAACACCGCCCGTAACACCACCATCGTGCGTTCCAACTACCTGTGGGACGAGTCGGCGCACCTGTACGAGCACGCCATGAAGCTGTGGGAGGGCCTGTCCCAGGACCTTAACTACAACGTGATGTTCTCCCAGCGCGGTGTTTACAACCTGTGCCACACCCTGCAGGACATGCGTGACTCCGAGCGTCGGGTCAGTGCCAACCGCCTCAACGGCGTGGATGGCGAGCTGCTGAATACTGCCCAGGTTGCGGCCGAAATCCCGTACCTGGACTGCTCCAAGAACACCCGCTACCCGATCCTCGGCGCCACCGTACAGCGCCGTGGCGGCGTTGCCCGTCACGATGCCGTGGCCTGGGGCTTCGCCCGCGCTGCCGACGCCTTGGGCGTCGACCTGATCCAGCAAACCGAAGTGATCGGCTTCCGCAAGGAAAACGGCGCGGTCATCGGTGTGGAAACCAACAAAGGCTTCATCGGCGCCAAGCGCGTCGGCGTGGTCACCGCCGGTAACTCCGGGCACATGGCCAAGCTGGCCGGCTTCCGCCTGCCGCTGGAATCGCACCCGCTGCAAGCGCTGGTATCCGAGCCGATCAAGCCGATCATCGACAGCGTAATCATGTCCAACGCCGTACACGGCTACATCAGCCAGTCCGACAAAGGCGACCTGGTGATTGGTGCCGGTATTGACGGCTGGGTCGGCTACGGCCAACGCGGTTCGTACCCGGTGATCGAGCACACCCTGCAGGCCATCGTCGAGATGTTCCCCAACCTTTCGCGTGTTCGCATGAACCGCCAGTGGGGCGGCATCGTAGACACCTCGCCGGACGCTTGCCCGATCATCACCAAAACCCCGGTCAAGAACATGTTCTTCAACTGCGGTTGGGGTACTGGCGGCTTCAAGGCGACCCCCGGTTCGGGCAACGTCTTCGCCGCGAGCCTGGCCAAGGGCGAAATGCACCCACTGGCCGCGCCGTTCTCCATGGACCGTTTCTACAACGGCGCACTGATCGACGAACACGGCGCTGCCGCCGTCGCCCACTAACCGGAGACACCGTCATGTTGCATATTTTCTGTCCCCACTGCGGCGAGCTGCGCTCCGAAGAAGAGTTCCACGCCTCTGGCCAGGCGCACATCGCCCGCCCGCTGGACCCTAACGCCTGCTCCGACGAGGAGTGGGGTACCTACATGTTCTACCGTGACAACCCACGCGGTATTCACCATGAACTGTGGGACCACGTTGCCGGCTGCCGCCAGTACTTCAACGTCACCCGTGACACCGTGACCTACGAAATTCTGGAAACCTACAAGATTGGCGAGAAGCCGCAAGTGACCGCCAACGGCAAAGCCACCGGCGCAGCGTCGACCGTCAAAGGCCAAGGGGAAAAAGTATGAGCCAGACCTATCGCCTCGCCAGCGGCGGCCGTATCGACCGCAGCAAGGTCCTGAACTTCACCTTCAACGGCAAGACCTACCAGGGTTATGCCGGTGACAGCCTGGCCGCCGCGTTGCTGGCCAACGGCGTCGACATTGTCGGCCGTAGCTTCAAGTACTCGCGCCCGCGCGGCATCATCGCCGCCGGTACCGAAGAGCCGAACGCCATCCTGCAGATCGGCTCCAGCGAAGCTACCCAGATCCCCAACGTGCGTGCCACCCAGCAGGCGCTGTACGCAGGTCTTGTCGCCACCAGCACCAACGGCTGGCCGAACGTCAACAACGACGTCATGGGCATCCTCGGCAAGGTTGGCGGCAGCATGATGCCGCCGGGCTTCTACTACAAAACCTTCATGTACCCCAAATCGTTCTGGATGACTTACGAGAAGTACATCCGTAAAGCCGCCGGCCTGGGCCGTGCACCGCTGCAGAACGATCCTGACAGCTACGACTACATGAACCGGCACTGCGACGTGCTGATCGTCGGCGCCGGCCCTGCTGGCCTGGCTGCGGCATTGGCCGCTGCGCGCAGCGGTGCCCGCGTGATCCTGGCTGACGAGCAGGAAGAGTTCGGCGGCAGCCTGCTCGACACCCGCGAAACCCTCGACGGCAAGCCTGCCGCCGACTGGGTCAACGCAGTGGTCAAAGAGCTGGAAAGCCTGCCAGAAGTGACCCTGCTGCCACGTGCCACGGTCAACGGCTACCACGACCATAACTTCCTGACCATTCACGAGCGCCTCACCGACCACCTCGGCGATCGCGCCCCGATCGGCCAGGTTCGCCACCGCGTGCACCGCGTTCGCGCCAAGCGTGTGGTACTGGCTGCCGGCGCCCACGAGCGCCCGCTGGTGTACGGCAACAACGACGTGCCGGGCAACATGCTGGCCGGTGCTGTTTCCACCTATGTTCGCCGCTATGGCGTGGCCCCGGGTCGCAAGCTGGTACTGTCGACCAACAACGACCACGCCTATCGCGCCGCGCTGGACTGGCACGACGCAGGCCTGCAAGTGGTCGCCATTGCCGACGCCCGCCACAACCCACGTGGTTCGCTGGTTGAAGAAGCGCGTGCCAAAGGCATTCGCATCCTCACCTCCAGCGCCGTGGTCGAGGCCAAAGGCAGCAAGCACGTCACCGGTGCCCGTGTGGCGGCCATCGATGTGCAGGCGCACAAAGTCACCAGCCCAGGCGAAGTCCTCGAGTGCGACCTGATCGCGTCCTCGGGCGGTTACAGCCCGATCGTGCACCTGGCTTCGCACCTGGGCGGTCGCCCGGTATGGCGTGACGATATCCTTGGCTTTGTGCCGGGCGATGCGCCGCAGAAGCGTGAGTGCGTCGGTGGTATCAACGGCGTGTATGCCTTGGGCGATGTGATTGCCGATGGCTTCGAAGGCGGCGTCCGCGCAGCCACTGAGGCCGGTTTCAAGGCCACTGTCGGCACCCTGCCAAAAACCGTGGCGCGCAAGGAAGAGGCCACTGTGGCACTGTTCCTGGTGCCGCACGACAAAGGCACCAAGGGGCCGAAGCAGTTCGTCGACCAGCAGAACGACGTGACCGCAGCCGGTATCGAACTGGCCACCCGTGAAGGCTTCGAGTCGGTCGAGCACGTCAAGCGCTACACCGCGCTGGGCTTCGGTACCGACCAGGGCAAACTGGGCAACATCAACGGCCTGGCCATCGCCGCCCGTTCGATCGGCATCACCATCCCGGAAATGGGTACCACCATGTTCCGCCCCAACTACACGCCGGTCACTTTCGGCGCGGTAGCGGGCCGTCACTGTGGTCACCTGTTCGAGCCTGTGCGCTTCACTGCCCTGCATGCCTGGCACGTGAAGAACGGCGCCGAGTTCGAAGACGTCGGCCAGTGGAAGCGCCCGTGGTACTTCCCGAAAGCCGGTGAAGACATCCATGCTGCCGTGACTCGCGAATGCAAGGCCGTGCGCGACAGCGTGGGCCTGCTGGACGCCTCGACCCTGGGCAAGATCGACATCCAGGGCCCGGACGCGCGCGAATTCCTCAACCGCATCTACACCAACGCCTGGACCAAGCTCGACGTGGGCAAGGCCCGCTACGGCCTGATGTGCAAGGAAGACGGCATGGTCTTCGACGACGGCGTAACCGCCTGCGTCGGCGACAACCACTTCATCATGACCACCACCACCGGCGGCGCTGCCCGCGTGCTGCAGTGGATGGAGCTGTATCACCAGACCGAATGGCCAGAGCTGAAGGTGTACTTCACTTCGGTTACCGACCACTGGGCCACCATGACCCTGTCCGGCCCTAACAGCCGCAAGCTGCTGAGCGAGCTGACCGACATCGACATGGACAAGGAAGCCTTCCCGTTCATGACCTGGAAGGAAGGCAACGTCGGTGGCGTGCCGGCCCGTGTGTTCCGTATCTCGTTCACCGGCGAGCTGTCGTACGAAGTGAACGTGCAGGCCAACTACGCGATGGGCGTGCTGGAACAGATCATCGAGGCCGGCAAGAAGTACAACCTGACCCCGTACGGCACCGAGACCATGCACGTACTGCGTGCAGAGAAGGGCTTCATCATCGTGGGCCAGGACACCGATGGTTCGATGAACCCGGACGACCTGAACATGAGCTGGTGCGTTGGCCGCAACAAGCCGTTCTCGTGGATCGGCCTGCGTGGCATGAACCGCGAAGACTGCGTACGTGAGAACCGCAAGCAGCTGGTGGGCCTGAAGCCGGTCGACCCGACCAAGTGGCTGCCGGAAGGCGCCCAACTGGTGTTCGACCCGAAACAGCCAATCCCGATGGACATGGTCGGCCACGTCACCTCCAGCTACGCGTCCAACTCCCTGGGCTACTCGTTCGCCATGGGTGTGGTCAAAGGCGGCCTCAAGCGCATGGGCGAGCGTGTCTACTCGCCGCAGGCGGATGGCAGCGTGATCGAGGCGGAAATCGTGTCTTCGGTGTTCTTCGATCCGAAGGGTGAGCGGCAGAACGTCTAAGGCCCCCGGTCCAACCGGTGTCAGGCGTGGAATGAGGTCTCTGTGGGAGCGGGCGTGCCCGCGAAGAGGGCGGTGAATTCAACATCGCATTCGCGGGCATGCCCGCTCCCACAGGATGGCCGTCTCCCGCAGGCATCGTGGTCGAATCCAGAATTCAAGGCAGGTAAGAAATGAGCGCTATCAACGTCTTCCAGCAAAACCCCGGCGCCGAGGCCAAAGCCCAGTCGCCACTGCACCATGCCGACCTGGCCAGCCTGGTAGGCAAAGGCCGCAAGAACGCAGGCGTGACCCTGCGTGAACGCAAGTTCCTCGGCCACCTCACCCTGCGCGGTGATGGCCACAACCCGGAATTCGCCGCCGGCGTGCACAAGGCCCTTGGCCTGGAGCTGCCAGTGGCGCTGACCGTGGTCGCCAACAAGGATATGTCGCTGCAATGGGTCGGCCCCGACGAGTGGTTGCTGATCGTACCCGGCGGTCAGGAGCTGGCAGTCGAGCAAAAGCTGCGCGCGGCCCTTGAAGGCCAACACATTCAGGTAGTCAATGTCAGTGGCGGGCAAAGCCTGCTGGAACTGCGCGGCCCGAACGTGCGCGACGTGCTGATGAAGTCCACCAGCTATGATGTTCACCCGAACAACTTCCCGGTGGGCAAGGCTGTGGGCACCGTGTTCGCCAAGTCGCAACTGGTGATCCGCCGCACTGCAGAAGACACCTGGGAGCTGGTGATTCGCCGCAGCTTTGCCGACTACTGGTGGCTGTGGCTGCAGGACGCTTCTGCCGAATACGGCTTGAGCATCGAAGCTTAAGGAGACCAGAACATGAGTCGGGCACCGGATACCTGGATTCTCACCGCCGACTGCCCGAGCATGCTCGGTACCGTCGACGTGGTGACGCGTTACCTCTTCGAGCAGCGCTGCTACGTGACGGAGCACCACTCCTTCGATGACCGGCAGTCGGGGCGCTTCTTCATTCGCGTCGAGTTCCGTCAGCCGGACGATTTCGACGAGGCTGGCTTCCGGGCCGGCCTCGCCGAGCGCAGCGAAGCGTTCGGCATGGCTTTCGAGCTGACCGCCCCCAACCACCGCCCCAAGGTGGTGATCATGGTGTCCAAGGCTGACCATTGCCTGAATGATCTGCTGTATCGCCAGCGCATTGGCCAACTGGGTATGGATGTGGTGGCCGTGGTGTCGAACCACCCGGACCTCGAACCCTTGGCGCATTGGCACAAGATTCCTTATTACCACTTCGCCCTCGACCCCAAGGACAAGCCCGGGCAAGAGCGCAAGGTGCTGCAGGTAATTGAGGAGACCGGTGCTGAGCTGGTCATCCTTGCCCGCTACATGCAGGTACTGTCGCCCGAGCTTTGCCGCCGTCTGGATGGTTGGGCGATCAATATTCACCACTCGCTGTTGCCGGGTTTCAAAGGCGCCAAGCCTTACCACCAGGCGTACAACAAGGGCGTGAAAATGGTCGGTGCCACGGCGCATTACATCAACAACGACCTGGACGAAGGGCCGATCATTGCCCAGGGCGTCGAGGTGGTGGATCACAGTCACTATCCCGAAGACCTGATTGCCAAAGGCCGGGATATTGAATGCCTGACCCTGGCGCGGGCGGTGGGTTATCACATCGAGCGGCGGGTGTTCCTCAACGCCAACCGGACTGTCGTTCTGTAATAACCGGTACCGGCCTCTTCGCGGCTAAAGCCGCTCCTACAGGTACAGCACAGCCCTCGGGTTGGTGCGGTCCCCGTAGGAGCGGCTTTAGCCGGGAAGAGTCCCGCGCCGGCCGCCCCTCTGTCTGCCCATATTCCCCAACGACAACCCTGCCGCTAAAAGGCATCTCCCTGTCGCTTCCAGTCAGTGCGTCCGGCCCCATCCGGCCCACAATTCCCTGCATTCCAGTAGTACATGCCGCCCACGGATGGCGGCGCTTCAACCAACGCTGCATAAATAATAATCAAGCGAGGTACAAGCAATGTCTGGCAATCGTGGAGTGGTATATCTCGGCGCCGGCAAGGTCGAAGTGCAACACATCGACTACCCGAAAATGCAGGACCCGCGCGGCAAGAAAATCGAACACGGCGTCATCCTGAAGGTGGTCTCCACCAACATCTGCGGTTCTGACCAGCACATGGTCCGTGGCCGCACCACTGCCCAGGTCGGCCTGGTCCTGGGCCACGAAATCACCGGTGAAATCGTCGAGAAGGGCCGCGACGTCGAGCGCATGCAGATCGGCGACCTGGTATCGGTACCGTTCAACGTCGCTTGCGGTCGCTGCCGCTCCTGCAAAGAGATGCACACCGGTGTCTGCCTCACCGTCAACCCGGCGCGCGCCGGCGGTGCCTACGGCTACGTCGACATGGGCGACTGGACCGGCGGCCAAGCTGAATACGTGCTGGTGCCATACGCCGACTTCAACCTGCTGAAGCTGCCTGAGCGCGACAAGGCCATGGAAAAGATCCGTGACCTGACCTGCCTGTCCGACATCCTGCCCACCGGCTATCACGGTGCCGTGACTGCTGGCGTTGGTCCAGGCAGCACTGTCTACGTTGCCGGTGCCGGCCCGGTCGGTCTGGCCGCCGCTGCCTCGGCGCGCCTGCTGGGCGCCGCCTGCGTGATCGTCGGTGACCTGAACCCGGCCCGTCTGGCCCATGCCAAGTCGCAAGGCTTCGAAGTGGTCGACCTGTCCAAGGACACCCCGCTGCACGAGCAGATCGTCGACATCCTCGGCGAGCCGGAAGTGGACTGCGCCGTCGACGCGGTCGGCTTCGAGGCCCGTGGCCATGGCCACGAAGGTGCCAAGCACGAGGCTCCGGCCACCGTGCTGAACTCGCTGATGCAAGTGACCCGCGTAGCCGGCAACATCGGTATCCCGGGCCTGTACGTGACCGAGGACCCGGGCGCGGTCGATGCCGCTGCCAAGATCGGCGCGCTGAGCATCCGCTTCGGCCTGGGCTGGGCGAAATCGCACAGCTTCCACACCGGCCAGACCCCGACCATGAAATATAACCGCCAGCTGATGCAGGCGATCATGTGGGACCGCATCAACATTGCTGAAGTGGTGGGTGTGCAGGTGATCAACCTGGATCAGGCGCCGGAAGGATATGGCGAGTTTGATGCCGGGGTGCCGAAGAAATTCGTGATCGACCCGCACAAGATGTGGGGCGCGGCGTGATGCTGTGATGTCATGAAAAGCCCCTCATATCGAGGGGCTTTTTTCATGTCTCTGCGGGCTTTAGTGCCGCGTAATCTCACAGGCGACCAATCCCCTGATGCGACAGCGAGTTATTGCGGGGAGGCTCGCAAACAGACCAGCCTGTCTTGGCAAATCCTAACGCCTGATTCTTGAAGATTCATAACGGGCCGATCTTGTAAATTTAGGTCCGAGTTTACTGAGTTGTGTAAAGCCAATTATGAGGAGGACTACAACTACGATAACAAGTAATATAGTGGCGCCGAAAAGTGCCGCGAAATGCCCCGTAGGATCTCTATGATTTATCGGATCGCCCTTGCAATAGGCATAGGCATTTAGCCCACCCTTCTCAAACGGGCTCATGGAATCCGGTGAATGGAAGCGCATAAGTACCGGGTTATAAGCGCGATACCCATTGCCCAGCAGGTACAAGCCGAGCGGATTTCTGTGTTCACCATTGAAGCCCAGCGACGACGTAGCTTCAATCCCGTCGGGCAGGCGCCCGTACGGGGTATAAGAAAAAGGTGTTAGTGAAGATGAGTGATGGCCCATCAGTACCGATCGAGCAAGGTCGGAGCCAAGTAAACTCGCTTGGCTTGCCCCGCGCCGTTCCGCGAGTGGCCTGTCCTGATGACGAAACAGTAAGTTTGTCTGCGTGCTCGACTTGATACTATGTAGATTGCTGCCCTGATAGAAATGCATGCTGAATGCTCATTGGCCTATCCCATTCAATATGATTGACCTGCCGGACCACGGTTAGGATGGTGGTCAGTGTCTGCCGCTCAGGATCACATGCACAACTAGCAAAAATGCTAGGTGGGATAGTTTTCGAGCAGCCACGCAGCCCGATATATGGTTTGGAACAAATCTTTAAACATTCAGTCGAATGCCTCGTTTCCCAGGCCATTCCGGCCGACGAGGTCCCTTCGATGAAAGCACTCACCCTGGCAACCCTGATGACCCTGGCCGCAAGCCCGGTGTTCGCCTTCAACCTCAGCGATGCCGCCAACGCCGTCTCGGCCATGCAGAACCCAAAACAAGGCCAGGTACAGGCACCTGAAGCGCAGGCCAACTTGCTCAATACCTTGGGCAGCCAGCTGAACATTACCCCTGAACAGGCGGTAGGCGGAGCAGGAGCCATGTTGGGGCTGGCGCGCAACAACCTTAGCAGCGATGACTACGGGCAACTGACCAAGGCGGTGCCAGGGCTGGACCTGCTGGCCGGTGCAAATGCACTGGGCGGGTTGAGTGGGTTGGGTGATTTGCTCGGCAAGAACAGCGAAAGCCAGTCCGCCTTGAGCAATGCGCTGGGCAACGACGTGGAAAGCCGTAGCGACCTGGACAACGCGTTCAAGGCGCTAGGCATGGATACCGGAATGATCGGGCAGTTTGCGCCGCTGATTCTGCAGTACCTGGGGCAGCAGGGGATTGCCGGGTCGTTGTTGCAGAATCTGGGGAGCCTGTGGACTACCCCAGCGCCATTGGCCCAGCCTTCGGTCTGAGGATTCCAGCGTCGGCATCCCGGAGGGCGCTCAAAGCCTCAAGCCATGAGGCAGCGCATGCCTGAATGTAGCGGTTGTAGGAGCGGCTTCACCCGCGAAGAGGCCAGCTCAGGCGGCAGAGGTCTCAGCCCATCTCCGCCCGCAGCTGCTCGATCCGCTGGTCCTTCGCCACCCACAACTGGTTCACCCAGGCCTGCACCGTCTGCCTGAACTCAGGATCATTCTCGTAATCCCCCGCCCACAGCGCCGGGTCCAGTTCCCGCACCTGAATGTCGATAATCACCCGGCTAATGCTGCCATTGAGCAAGTCCCAGAACCCCGGCGCCTTGTTGCCGGGGTACACGATGGTCACGTCCAGCAGGGCATCCAGCTGCTCGCCCAATGCCGCGAGGACAAACGCCACACCACCAGCCTTTGGCTTGAGCAGATAGCGATATGGCGACTGCTGTTGCTGGCGCTTGGCTTCAGTAAACCGGGTGCCTTCCAGGTAGTTGACCACGGTCACCGGCTGGCGCTTGAACAGCTCGCAGGCTGCCTTGGTGATTTCCAGGTCCTTGCCCTTGAGCTCCGGGTGCTTTTCCAGAAATGCCTTGCTGTAGCGCTTCATGAATGGGTAATCCAGCCCCCACCAGGCAAGGCCAAGCAACGGCACCCAGATCAGCTCCTTTTTCAGGAAGAACTTGAAGAATGGTGTATGGCGGTTGAGGCTTTCGATCAGCGCCGGGATGTCGACCCAGGTCTGGTGGTTGCTCACGGCCAGATACGAGGTGTCCCTGCGCAGGTTTTCCACGCCGCGGATGTCCCACTGGGTTGGGATGCACAGGGCGAAGATGGCTTTGTCGATTTCCGACCAGGTTTCGGCCACCCACATCACCGCCCACGACGCGTAGTCGCGGCCACGGCCTGGCAACACCAGCTTGAGCAGGGCGAAGACCAGCAGCGGGCAGATCAACACCACGGTATTGAGCAGCAGCAGGGTGGTAGTGAGAATGCCGGTCAGCAGGCGACGCATAAAGAGACTCTTGTTGTGGGAGATAAACGGTTGGCAATGATAAGCAGGGCGGTGGCCTACGCCAAATGTCCAATGCCCGGCGGCGGGAACAAATGTTTCACGTTATGTTATTTAGTCTTGTGTAAGCGAACCTCTCTTGCCAGTGCAGTCTAAGCACTGACCCTTTCAAGGAAGCCTGCCTGTGAAACCACTGCTTGCCCTGTTGTCGTTGTTGGCGCTGCCGGTAATGGCAGCCGAACCCACTATCTACGGCCGTTACGAGAACATTGCCCTGCCTGAACTGGGCGAAACCCTGAAGGCCAAGATGGACACCGGCGCCTTCACCGCGTCGCTGTCGGCCAAGGATATCGAGCTGTTCACCCGCGATGGCGACGAGTGGGTGCGCTTCCGCCTGGCGACCAAGGACTCGGACGGCAAGGTGTACGAGCACAAGGTCTCGCGCATCAGCAAGATCAAAGGCCGTGCCGATGAAGAGGACGAAGGGGATGCGCCAGAGGTCTCCAAGCGCCCGGTGGTCGACCTGGAGCTGTGCCTGGGGGATGTGAAGCGTACCGTCGAGGTGAATCTGGTGGACCGCAGCAACTTCAACTACCCGCTGCTGGTGGGTTCCAAGGCCCTGCGTGAGTTCAAGGCTGCGGTTAACCCGGCGAAGAAATTTACTGCTGGCAAGCCAGGCTGTTGAACTGAAGCGTGCGCCATACAATGTAGGAGCGGGCTTGCCCGCGAACACACATAATGTGGTGTCAGGCACCGGCTTCGCTGGTGTTCGCGGGCAAGCCTGCTTCTACACTGAGATGTGCCAACCTTCAAAACCGCAAGGCCGGACGCCATGCCTCATATCCTCATCGTCGAAGACGAAGCCGCCATCGCCGACACCCTGGTCTACGCCCTGCAGGCCGACGGTCACAGCACCGAGTGGGTAACCCTGGGCAGTGCCGCCCTCGACCAGCAGCGCCAGCGCCCGGCCGACCTAGTTATCCTCGACATCGGCCTGCCCGACATCAGTGGCTTCGAAACCTGTCGCCAGCTGCGCCGGTTCACCGAGGTGCCAGTGATGTTTCTCAGCGCCCGGGACGGTGAAATCGACCGCGTAGTAGGCCTGGAAATCGGCGCCGACGACTACGTGGTAAAACCTTTCAGTCCTCGTGAAGTGGCAGCGCGCGTTCGGGCGATCCTCAAACGCATGGCCCCGAGGGCCGAGGCTGCCGGCGGAACCTCCTTGTTCCAGCTCGACACCCTGCGCATGCAGATCACCTACCGCAGCCAGCCGCTCACGCTGACCCGGCATGAGTTCCGCCTGCTGCAATGCCTGGTCGAACAACCACAGCGGGTGTTCAGCCGCGAACAGTTGCTCGACGCTTTGGGTGTGGCCTCCGATGTGGGCTATGAGCGCACCATCGACAGCCATATCAAGAGCCTGCGCGCCAAATTGCGCCAGGTAGCGGGTGATGCCGAGCCGATCCAGACCCATCGCGGCCTCGGTTACAGCTATAGCCCGGACCACGCCTGATGCGCTTGGGCATTCGCATCTTTCTGGTGTACTTCCTGTTTGTCGGCTTGGCCGGTTACTTCTTGCTCAATACCGTACGCGAACAGATTCGCCCGGTGGTGCGCCAATCCTCCGAAGAAACACTGGTAGACACTGCCAACCTGCTGGCAGAAATCCTGCGGGATGAGGTCAAGGCCGGCACCCTGGACCAGGGCCGCCTGCCCGAGGTGCTCAAGGCCTACGGCTCGCGCAGCCCGGGGGCACAGATTTGGGGCCTGGCCAAGAACCAGGTCAGCCACCGCATCTATGTCACTGACGCCAAGGGCATCGTGTTGCTGGACTCCAGTGGCGAGGCCCTGGGCAAGGATTACTCGCAGTGGAATGACGTGCTGCTGACCCTGCGTGGCCAGTATGGCGCCCGCTCCACCCGCAGCGACCCCAACGACGAAAGCACCTCGGTGATGCACGTTGGCGCTCCAATCATCGACAACGGCAAGATCATCGGCGTTGTCACTGTCGCCAAGCCAAATAGCTCATTGCAACCCTACATCGACCGCTCCGAGCGACGCCTGCTCACCCTGGGGCTGGGGCTGATCGGCCTGGGCTTGCTGATCGGCGCGGCTCTGTCGTGGTGGCTTGCGCGCTCGCTGCGTAAGTTGGCAGGTTATGCGCAGGCGGTCAGCGAAGGCGAGCGTGCGGAGCTTCCGCATTACAAGGGCGGCGAGCTGGCGAACCTGGCACAGGCAGTGGAGCGCATGCGCACCCAACTGGAAGGCAAGGCCTATGTCGAGCGCTACGTGCATACCCTGACTCACGAGCTGAAAAGCCCGCTGGCGGCCATCCGTGGTGCTTCCGAGCTGTTGCAGGCCGAGGACATGCCCGCTGATCAGCGGGCGCGCTTCGCCGGCAATATCGAGCGCGAGAGCGAGCGTTTGCAGCAGATGATCGAGCGGCTGCTCAACCTGGCCAGGGTCGAGCAGATGCAGGCGCTGGAGGACGAGCAGCAGGTGGCGCTGGCGGCGTTGGTCGATGAGTTGCTGCTGGCCCATGCGGCGCGTATCGAAGGCGCCCGTTTGCAGGTACGTCAGCGGGTGCCTGCCACTTTGCGTTTGCTCTGCGATCCGTTCCTGATGCGCCAGGCGTTGGCCAATCTGCTCGACAACGCACTGGACTTCACTCCGGAAGGTGGCACGCTGCTTTTCGACCTGGAGCGCGATGGCGAGCGGGTGGCGTTGAGTTTGTTCAACCAGGGGCAAGCGATACCGGCCTATGCCATCGGGCGGGTCAGCGAGCGGTTCTACTCGCTGCCGCGGCCCGGGAGCGGGCGCAAGAGCACCGGGCTGGGGCTGAACTTCGTGGCCGAAGTGATGCAGCTGCATGGCGGGACGTTGGCGGTGGACAACGTCGATGGCGGGGTGCGGGTGCGGTTGTGGCTGCCGGTGCGGCGCATTAGCTGAGATAGGCGGGGCGCGCAGCAGCCCCAAATACACATAAGTCACACACGCTCTCCACAAAGCCTCCATGCACGGCGCAGACACTGCGCCCACTGCCACAGGAGGCCACATGAACAAGACCCTCGGTTTTAAACTCGGCATGATCGCCATGCTGATGTTGCTGCTGCTCATCCCGCTACTGCTGATCAACGGCCTGATCGACGAACGCCAGGCCATGCGCGACGGCGTGTTGCGCGATATTGCCCAGAGCACCAGCTTCGACCAGCAACTCAGCGGCCCGCTGCTGGTGGTGCCGTACCGCAAGTACCAGCGCCGCTGGATCGAAAAGGACGGTGAGCGTACCCAGGAAACCAGCACCATCGCCGGCCACCTGTACTTCCTGCCGGAAACCTTCGACGCCGACTTGGGTGTGGACACCGAACTGCGCGCCCGAGGCATCTATCAGGCGCGGTTGTTCCACGCCAAAGGCCGTATCAGCGGCCGCTTCAAGCTCCCGGAGCATTGGGGGATCGACAAGGACTTTGACGACTACCGCTTCGACACGCCGTTCCTGGTGGTGGGCATCAGTGATATCCGCGGTATCGAAAGTGCTCTGGAGCTGAGCATGGACGAGCAAAAAGTGCCGTTCGAGGCCGGCACCCAGCTCGACTGGATGCGTGGCGGCGTGCACGCCAGCCTGCCGGGGCTGGACGGGCTACAGGCGCGAGCGTTCAGCTATGGCTTTGACCTGGCGCTGCAAGGTACCGGCCGGTTGCACGTGGTACCCGTGGGCCGTACCAGCAGCGTGGACATGCGCGCCAACTGGCCGCACCCGAGCTTCGTCGGCAACTACTTGCCCAACCGCCGCGAGATCGATGCTCAAGGCTTCAGTGCCCACTGGCAAACCTCGTTCTTCGCTACCAACCTTGAGGACGCCATACGCCAGTGTGCTAACGCCGGGCAGTGTGCAGATTTCAGTGAGCGCAGCTTTGGCGTGAGTTTTATAGACCCGGTGGACCAGTACCTGAAAAGCGAGCGGGCGATCAAATACGCGTTGTTGTTCATTGCCCTGACCTTTGCTGGCTTCTTCCTGTTCGAGGTAATGAAGAACCTGAGTGTGCACCCGGTGCAGTACATCCTGGTGGGTGTGGCGCTGGCGTTCTTCTATCTGCTGCTGCTGTCGTTGTCCGAGCACATTGGCTTTGGTTTGGCGTATGGGCTGTCGGCCTCAGCCTGTGTGCTGCTGATCGGCTTCTACCTGAGCCATGTGTTGCGCAGCATGGGGCGAGGGGTGGGTTTTGCAGCGGGTTTGGCGGCGTTGTACGCGCTGCTCTTCGGGCTGCTGAGTGCCGAAGACTATGCCCTGCTGATGGGGTCGCTGTTGTGTTTCGGCTTGCTTGGGGTGTTCATGGTGCTGACCCGGCGGCTGGACTGGGCGCGTGTGGGGAGGGCGGCATGAGGGAGGATAGAGAGATCGGGCGCTGGTTGGCGCTCAGGATCGGGCTGTTGTTTCCTGTGATACCTAGGTGAAGCTTTCGCGGGCAAGCCCGCTCCCACAAGCCCACCACAGATAGCGAACACTGTGGAGAACCTGTAGGAGCGGGTTTACCCGCGAAGGGGCCCTGTCAGGCCACTGGCGCTGTAGCGACCATCGACGGCCGCTTGACCACCTCGGCATACCACGCCGCCAACCCAGGCTGGCGCTCACGCCAGCCGAACCCGGGCTGGCGCAGATCCAGATAGCCCAGCGCACAGGCCACGCCAATCGCCGCCAGGTCGAAGCCGGACATCAGTTCAGGCAAGTGCTCCTGCTCCAGGTTGGCCAGGCTACGGCGGATCTTGTCACCCTGTGCCTGCAGCCAGCCATCCCAGCGCTTGTCTTCTGGCCGCAGGAAGCTCTCATAACGGCTCGACACCGCCGCATCCATGATCGCATCGGCCTGTGATACCAAGGTCATGCGCCGCCAGCGCGCCGAGCCTTCACGTGGCAGCAGCGGCAGGCCAACGTGCTGCAGATCGAGGTACTCGCAGATCACCCGGCTGTCATGCAGCACGGTGCCGTCTTCCAGGCGCAGGGCCGGGATCTTGCCGATCGGGTTGTCCAGGTTGAGCTGCGGGTCGCCGCTCACCGGGCTGATGTTCACTGGCTGCAGTTGCACCCGCTCAAGCTGGCCGGTCTCGTGCAACACCACCATGACCTTGCGCACGAAAGGCGACAACGGCGAGTGGAACAGGGTCATCGTGCTCATGCGTCAGTTACCTTGCAGGCTGGGTGGCAGGCACACGCCGGTGCCGCCGATGCCGCAATAGCCGTCCGGGTTCTTGGCCAGGTACTGCTGGTGGTAGGCCTCGGCGAAATATACGGTCGGTGCCTGGTCGATTTCGGTGGTGATTTCGCCGAAGCCGGCCTTGCTCAGCTCGGCCTGGAAGGCGTCGCGGCTGGCCTTGGCCTGTTCCAGCTGTTCCGGGCTGGTGCAGTAGATGGCCGAGCGGTACTGGGTGCCGATATCGTTGCCCTGGCGCATGCCTTGGGTCGGGTTGTGCAGCTCCCAGAACATTGCCAGCAGTTCGCGGTAGCTGACCTTGTCCTTGTCGAACACCACCAGCACCACTTCGGTGTGGCCGGTCAGGCCCGAGCAGACTTCTTCGTAGGTAGGGTGCGGGGTGAAGCCGCCGGCGTAGCCCACCACGGTGCTGACCACACCTTCACGCTGCCAGAAGCGGCGCTCTGCGCCCCAGAAGCAACCCAGGCCGAAGATGGCGAAGTCGATGGCGCCTTCGAAGAACGGGCCGAGCAGTGGGGTATCTTTGAAGACGTAGTGGAACTCGGGCAGGCTCATTGGCGTTTCGCGGCCAGGCAGGGCCTGTTCCGCAGTTGGCATGACGTTTTTGTTCACCAGGATTTCCGAGCGCAGGACCATGGCCGTTCCTCTGTATGTCATTGAGATGGGGGCTGGGGCCTTCGCGGGTAAACCCGCTCCCACAGTTGCCCCCACAAATACCGAATACTGTGGCGTACCTGTGGGAGCGGGTTTACCCGCGAAAGGGCCCGAATGGCTTCTATAGTGCCCGAGGATTACGCCGCTGTCAGGCCACCGGGCCACGCGGATAACGCTTCAGCCGTTCGGCCAGTTCGCGCCCGGGAATCGGCCGGTCGAACAGGTAACCCTGGCCCACGTCGCAGCGGTGACGGCGCAGAAACGCCAGCTGCTCCGGCGTTTCGATCCCTTCGGCCACCACCTTCAGCTTCAGGTTGTGGGCCATGGCTACCACCGCCGAGGTGATTTCCATGTCGTCCTGGTTGTCGGGGATCTCGTTGATGAAGCTGCGGTCGATCTTGAGGATGTCGATCGGAAACTTCTTCAGGTAGCTCAGCGACGAATAACCGGTGCCGAAGTCGTCCATGGCCAAGGTGAGGCCCAGAGCCTTCAGCTCGTCCAGCTGGCGGTGGGTGTCTTCGCTGGCTTCCAGCAGCAGGCCTTCGGTCAATTCCAGCTCCAGCAGGTGCGGGGGCAGGGCTTCTTCCTTGAGGATGGTGCTGATCGACGCCACCAGGTCCGGGTCGGAGAACTGTTTGGGCGACAGGTTGATGGCTACATGCAGGTTGCCCATGCCGGCCTTGCGCAGTTGCTGGCTCATGCAGCACGCCTGGCGCACCACCCATTTGCCGATGGGGATGATCAGGCCGGTTTCCTCGGCCACGCTGATGAACTGGTCCGGGCGGATCATGCCGCGTTCGGGGTGGTTCCAGCGCAGCAGCGCTTCCAGGCCCAGCAGGCGACCGCTGCGCAGGCACAGCTTGGGCTGGTAGAACACTTCCAGCTCATTCTGGGTCAGGGCACGGCGCAGGTTGTTCTCGACGAACAGCTTGTAGCTGGCTTCGGCATTGAGCACTTCGGTAAACACCTGTACCTGGTGTTTACCGTTGGCCTTGGCCTTGTGCAATGCAAGGCCGGCATTCTTCATCAGGCTGGCCGGGTCGACGCCGTGCAACGGTGCACAGGCCAAGCCTACCGAGGCGGTGACGTTGATCAACTGGTTATCGACGAACATCGGCTTGTCGAGGGTGCACAGCAACTGCTGGGCAACGCCTTGGCCATCTTCAAGGCTGGTGTCGTCGAGCAGCACGGCGAACTCGTTACTGGCAAAGCGCGCGAGGATGCCACCGCTGTGCAGGCTGTTGCGCAGACGCCTGGCCAGGCTGATCAGCAGCTTGTCGCCGGTCTGGTGGCCAAGGCTGTCGTTGATGCGCTTGAAGTTGTCGATGTCCACCAGCAGCAGGCACATCGAGCTTTCGCCATCGCGGGCGAAGCGCTCGTCCAGGCTGCGGATGAACGCCGGGCGGTTGCCCAGGTTGGTGAGGTTGTCGGTGTAAGCCAGGCGCTCGATGCGTTGCTGGGCCAGCTTGGTCTGGGTGACGTCTTCGTAGATGCCGATGTAGTGGGTCAGCTCACGGTTGTCACCGTACACCTTGGAAATCGACAACTGGCCCCAGTACGGCTCCAGGTTCTTGCGCCGGCTCTTGAACTCGCCCTGCCAACTGTTGCCCATGGCCAGGCTCGACGGCGAGTCGAACAGCAGTTCGCTGAGGTTCTCCAGTGCCGGCAGCTCACCCAGCTGGCGGCCCTGCACTTCGTCGGTACTGTACTGGGTGATGGCGGTGAAGCTGGGGTTGACGTACTCCACCCGGCCGTCGCGATTCACCAGCAGGAAGGCGCTGGCGCTCTGCTCGACCGCACGCTGGAACAGGTGCAGGGCACTGGCCGCGGCCCGCCGTTTGTGGTTTGTGATCACTTGGGCGAACTGGTCGGCCAGTTCGCCGGCAAAGGCAATTTCGTCCGACTGCCAGGCTCGTGGCTGGCCGGTTTGCTCCAGGCACAACACGCCGATCACCTGGCCATCGACGCGGATGCTGGCGTCGAGCATGGCCTTGTTTTCCGGGCGCATGCTTTGCGCCAGGGCCCGGGTGCGCGGGTCGTGGCCGGCGTTGTGAGCGTCGATGGCGCGGCTAGCGTGCAGCGCATCCAGGTAGTCGGGGAAGCGGCTGGCATCGATGGCTTCGGGCTGGCGGTGCTCCTGTGCGTCGCGGTACCAGGCGATGATCGGTTCCAGGCGTTGGTCTTCCAGGTGCCAGATGCTGGCGCTGTCGACCTTGTAGATTTCGCAGGCGCTCTGGGTAATCAGCTGGGCCGCTTCAAGCAGCGAGTTGCCCGCGCTATAGCGCTGGCGGGCAAGGCGCAGGATAAGGTCCTGCTGGCCGCGCACGCGCTCCAGGTGCTCCAGCTGTTCTTGCTGCGTGCGCTGGTTCAGTTGCAGGGCCAGCTGCAGGCGGTTGTTGCGTGACTCCAGGTCACTGGCGCCTAGTTCGCCGCTATCTTCCAGCTGGTCGTCGAGCACGCTCAGGTAGCCGCGCAACAGCTGGCGGTTGTGTTGCTTGTAGGCCTCACCCGCTTCCAGCAGGCGCAGCGAGGTGCTCGGCGTGTGCAGGGTGTAGCGCACGCGGTAGTAACCGCGCTGGGCCAGTTGCAGCTGGATTTCGTCGTGCAGCCGGTAGCGTGCTTCGGGTTCCATCAGGCTGGCGTAGGGCGCGTCAATCAGTGCACACAGCTCGCCGGTTTGCAGGCCGAACTGGCGCTCACAGGCCGGGTCAAGGTAGAGCATGGCCCAGGTGGCTTCGTTGAGCCTTTCGAAACGCAGCATGCCGAGCCGCGAGGGCACGGGTAACTGCGTCACGACCTCGGCCGCCACACGGCTGACGGCATCGGGTTGGCTTTTCATCGAAGACTCGCTTGAAGAGGGAACGCTGCCTTGTGGCTGCGGCGGATTTGGCAAGGTTGCATCATGTCCCGAGGGCTGGCAAGCGGCCATGCGCGATGCTGTAGACGGGTTATCGGCTGATGGGCGGGAATCTGTAGTTCGCCTTGATTTTTCGCCGCTCGATCCCTCAGGCGCAAGAACCTTGTCGTCGGGCAAAAAAAAGCCCCGCCAATCGACGGGGTTGAGGTACGAGCGTGGCAGCTCGAAAAGGGAACTGCCCCTCGCAAGAAGGGGCAGTGTGTTGCCTTACAGCAGCATGGTGCGGATATCGCCCAGCACGTCGCCCAGGCGCTTGGTGAAGCGCGCGGCGGCAGCGCCGTTGATCACACGGTGATCGTAGGACAGCGACAGCGGCAGCATCAGCTTTGGCTGGAAGGCCTTGCCATCCCAGACTGGCTGCATGGTCGCCTTGGAGACGCCCAGGATAGCCACTTCCGGCGCATTGACGATCGGCGTGAAGCCGGTGCCGCCAATGTGGCCGAGGCTGGAGATGGTGAAGCAAGCGCCTTGCATCTCGTCGGCCGACAGCTTCTTGGTGCGAGCCTTCTCAGCCAGTGCAGCGGCTTCGGCAGCCAGTCGCAGCAGGCTCTTCTGGTCGACGTTCTTGATCACAGGGACCAGCAGGCCGTCCGGGGTGTCCACGGCGAAGCCGATGTGCACGTACTTCTTGCGGATGATGGCCTTGCCGCTTGGCGCCAGCGAGCTGTTGAAGTCCGGCAGTTCCTTGAGCAGGAAGGCGCAGGCCTTGAGCAGCAGTGGCAGCACGGTCAGCTTCACCCCAGCCTTCTCGGCCACGGCCTTCTGCGCAACGCGGAAGGCTTCCAGCTCGGTGATGTCGGCGGAGTCGAACTGGGTGACGTGCGGCACGTTCAACCAGCTGCGGTGCAGGTTGGCAGCACCGACCTGCATCAGGCGGGTCAGGGCCACTTCTTCCACTTCACCGAACTTGCTGAAGTCCACGGCAGGGATTGGCGGGATGCCGGCGCCGCCGGTTGCGCCGGCGGCTGCCGGCGCTTCCTTGGCCTTCTGCATCATGGCCTTGACGTAGACCTGCACGTCTTCTTTCAGGATGCGACCGTGCGGGCCGGTGGCAGCAACTGCACCCAGCTCGACACCGAATTCACGGGCCAGCTGACGAACAGCGGGGCCTGCGTGAACCTTGGCATTGCTGCCAGCGGCTGGTGCGGTCGCAGCCGGTGCAGGGGCAGCAGCCGGTGCGGCAGCGGCAGGTGCGGCAGCCGGAGCAGCCTCAGCCTTGGCTGGTGCAGGAGCAGCAGCCGGTGCGGCAGCCGGGGCGGCACCCGCCACTTTCAGCTTGAAGATCAGGTCGCCAGTGCCGACTTCGTCTTCCAGCTTGCACAGTACTTCTTCGACCACGCCAGCGGCCGGCGACGGGATTTCCATGGAGGCCTTGTCGGACTCCAGGGTAATCAGCGACTGGTCAGCTTCGACGGTGTCGCCGACTTTGACCAGCACTTCGATGATCTTGGCCTTGCCCGACGAACCGATGTCCGGCACGTGGATGTCCTGCACGCTGGCGGCAGCCGGAGCTGCAGCCGGAGCAGGGGCGGCTTCGGCGGCCGGAGCCGGCGCAGCTGCCTGAGCTGGAGCGGCAGCAGCTGGCGCCTCAGGGGCCGCAGCAGCGGCGCCCTCGGCTTCCAGGACCAGCAGCTCGTCGCCTTCTTTCAGGCGGTCGCCCAGCTTGACCTTCAGCTCCTTGATGACGCCGGCCTTGGGAGCCGGGATTTCCATGGAGGCCTTGTCGGACTCCAGGGTCAGCAGGCTCTGGTCAGCCTCGATACGGTCACCGACCTTGACGAACAGCTCGATGATTTCACCTTCACCGCTGCCGATGTCAGGTACGCGAATGAGTTCGCTCACTTAAAAATACTCCTCAGCAGTCCAGTGGGTTGCGCTTGTCCGGGTCGATACCGAACTTGACGATAGCGTCTGCAACAACCTTGGGTTCGATCTCGCCACGGTCAGCCAGGGCTTCCAGGGCAGCCAGCACTACGAAGTGGCGGTCGACTTCGAAGAAGTGACGCAGCTTCTTGCGGCTGTCGCTGCGACCGTAACCGTCGGTACCCAGGACTTTGAACTCTTTGCTCGGTACCCACTGGCGAATCTGCTCGGCGAACAGCTTCATGTAGTCGGTAGAGGCGATGACCGGGCCTTTGCGACCGTTCAGGCACTGCTCGACGTAGGTCTGCTGTGGCTTCTGGCCAGGCTTCAGGCGGTTGGCGCGTTCCACGGCCAGGCCGTCGCGACGCAGTTCGTTGAAGCTGGTGACGCTCCATACGTCGGCACCGACGTTGAACTCGTCACGCAGGATCTTCGCGGCTTCGCGGACTTCGCGCAGGATGGTGCCGGAGCCCATCAGCTGTACGTGGTGTGCGGCTTCGCGGGTGTCCTCTTCCAGCAGGTACATGCCCTTGATGATGCCTTCCTCGACACCGGCCGGCATGGCTGGCTGCTGGTAGGATTCGTTCATCACGGTGATGTAGTAGAAGATGTCCTGTTGCTCTTCGGTCATCTTCTTCATGCCGTCCTGGATGATCACCGCCAGCTCGTAGCCGTAGGTCGGATCGTAGGTGCGGCAGTTCGGGATGGTGCCCGCCATCATGTGGCTGTGACCGTCTTCGTGCTGCAGGCCTTCACCGTTGAGGGTGGTACGGCCGGCGGTACCGCCGATCAGGAAGCCACGGGTGCGGCTGTCGCCAGCGGCCCAGGCCAGGTCGCCAATACGCTGGAAACCGAACATCGAGTAGAAGATGTAGAACGGCAGCATCGGCTGGTTGTGGCAGCTGTACGAGGTACCGGCAGCGATGAACGACGACATGGCGCCGGCTTCGTTGATGCCTTCCTCGAGGATCTGGCCCTTCTTGTCTTCGCGGTAGAACATCACCTGGTCTTTATCGACTGGCTCGTAGAGCTGGCCGACCGACGAGTAGATGCCCAACTGGCGGAACATGCCTTCCATACCGAAGGTACGGGCTTCGTCCGGGATGATCGGGACGATGCGCTGGCCAATGTCCTTGTCCTTGACCAGCTGCGCCAGAATACGCACGAAGGCCATGGTGGTGGAGATTTCGCGGTCGCCCGAGCCGTCCAGGATCGCTTTCAGCGTTTCCAGTGGCGGGGTCGGCACGCTGAAGCTCTTGGCACGGCGCTGTGGCACGAAACCGCCCAGGGCAGCACGGCGCTCGGCCAGGTACTTGGCTTCGGCAGAACCTTCTTCCGGCTTGAAGAACGGCAGGTTCTCCAGGTCGGCATCCTTGACCGGGATGTCGAAGCGGTCACGGAAGTGACGCAGGCTGTCGACGTCGACCTTCTTGGTGTTGTGCGCGGTGTTCTTGGCTTCGCCAGCACCGGTGCCGTAACCCTTGATGGTCTTGGCCAGGATGACGGTCGGCTGCTCTTTGTGGTTAACAGCCTGGTGATACGCCGCGTAGACCTTGTACGGGTCGTGACCGCCACGGTTGAGCTTCCAGATCTCTTCGTCGGACAGGTCTTCGACCATGGCCTTGAGTTCCGGGGTGTTGAAGAAGTGCTCGCGAACGTACGCGCCGTCTTTGGCTTTGTAGTTCTGGTATTCGCCGTCGATGACTTCGTCCATGCGGCGCTGCAGGGCACCGTTGGTGTCCTTGGCCAGCAGTGGGTCCCAGAAACGGCCCCAGACGACTTTGTTGACGTTCCAGCCACCGCCACGGAACACGCCTTCGAGTTCCTGGATGATCTTGCCGTTGCCGCGAACCGGGCCGTCGAGGCGCTGCAGGTTGCAGTTGATGACGAAGATCAGGTTGTCCAGCTTCTCGCGGCCGGCCAGGGCGATTGCACCCAGGGATTCCGGCTCGTCGCATTCACCGTCGCCCATGAAGCACCAGACTTTCTGCTTGCCGGCCGGGATGAAGCCACGGGCTTCCAGGTACTTCATGAAGCGAGCCTGGTAGATCGCCTGGATCGGGCCCAGACCCATCGAAACGGTCGGGAACTGCCAGAAGTCAGGCATCAACCATGGGTGTGGGTACGAAGACAGGCCGTTGCCGTCCACTTCCTGACGGAAGTTGTTCATCTGGTCTTCGCTGATGCGGCCTTCCATGAAGGCACGGGCGTAGACGCCTGGCGAAGCGTGGCCCTGGAAGAAGACCAGGTCGCCGCCGTGTTCTTCGGTAGGGGCCTGGAAGAAGTAGTTGAAGCCGATGTCGTACAGGGTGGCACTGGAGGCGAAGCTAGAGATGTGTCCGCCCAGGTCCGAGTCTTTCAGGTTGGTGCGCATGACCATGGCCAGCGCGTTCCAACGCACCATCGAGCGAATGCGGCGTTCCATGAACAGGTCGCCAGGCATGCGTGCTTCGTGGGTGACAGGGATGGTGTTGCGGTATGGCGTGGTGATCGCATACGGCAGCTGGGAGCCACTACGGGTGGCCAGCTCGCCCATACGGGTCATCAGGTAATGAGCGCGGTCTTCGCCTTCTTTGTCGAGGACCGACTCCAGGGCATCCAGCCATTCCTGGGTTTCGATTGGATCGAGGTCTTGCATGGCTTGCTCCAGGGCGGAAAGGCAACCAGAATCGATTGCCTGAGATTGCGACTGGCCTTATGGGCAGACGTCGTGAATTCTTGGATTACCGGGGTGTCTTCCGGCGCGTTGTAGTTTTACTACATTTGCTTTCGCATTTCATGCTTTTACACGACACGAGTAGTAGTAAAACTACATTTGTGCGACGTTTGGTCGCACCTTGGCTTGTGAGGAAAAACGTTCATGTTGGTTGGCATTGTGTCGCGAACGGGTGGTTCTTGATGTTTGTTGCCAAGTTTTCATTTTTTTCAGCTATTTCCAACTTTTGTACGACAGTCCAACCGTGGTCCGGCTTCCCCTTGGCCGCTTTCTCCCCTCTATTTCACGCCGATCAAGGATAGACCATGCGCCTACCTTTGCCCTCCGATCTGCCCGCCATCTTGCAGCCGCTGGTCACTCGCAACCAGCAGTTCATCAGCGATGCCGTCGCCGGCCACCCCGAACTCGACCTGCAGGCCTGGAGCCCGCTGCACCGGCAGCAGTTCGACCAAGTGGCTGCTGCCAGTGAATTCGTGCTCAGCCTGGCCCAGCGCGAGCCCGCCATGCTGTTTGCCCTGCTGGCCAGTGGCGAGCTGGAACGGCGTTACGCCCCGGGTGAGCTGCGCGGGCAAATCGCCGCAACGGCCCAGGCAGCACAGAGCGAGGACGAACTGGCGCGCAACCTGCGCCGCGCGCGCAACCGCCAGCAACTGCGCATTATCTGGCGCGACATTACCCGTCAGGCGGAACTTTGCGAAACCTGCCGGGACCTGTCGGACCTTGCCGATGCGGCCATCGACGAAGCCTACCAATGGCTGTACCCGCGCCATTGCCAGCAGTTCGGGACACCCATCGGCAACCGCAGCGGCCAGCCGCAGCACATGGTGGTGCTGGGCATGGGCAAGTTGGGAGCGGTAGAGCTTAACCTGTCGTCGGACATCGACCTGATCTTCGGTTTCCCCGAGGGCGGTGAAACCGAAGGGGTGAAGCGCTCGCTGGACAACCAGGAGTTCTTCACGCGCCTGGGCCAAAGGCTGATCAAGGCGCTGGACCCGGTTACTGTCGACGGCTTTGTATTCCGCGTTGACATGCGCCTGCGTCCCTATGGTTCGGCGGGTGCCCTGGTGCTCAGCTTCAATGCACTGGAGCAGTACTACCAGGACCAGGGCCGCGACTGGGAACGTTACGCGATGATCAAGGCGCGGGTGGTGGCCGGCGACCAGGCGGCCGGCGCGCAGTTGCAGGAAATGCTCCGCCCGTTCGTGTACCGCCGCTACCTGGACTTTTCCGCAATCGAAGCGCTGCGCACCATGAAGCAGCTGATCCAGCAGGAAGTGCGGCGCAAGGGCATGGCCGAGAACATCAAGCTGGGTGCCGGTGGTATTCGCGAAGTGGAGTTCATCGCCCAGGCCTTCCAGCTGATCCACGGCGGGCGTGACCTCAGCCTGCAGCAGCGGCCGTTGCTCAAGGTGCTGGCCACCCTCGAAGGCCAAGGCTACCTGCCGCCAGCAGTGGTGGCCGAGTTGCGCGAGGGCTATGAGTTCCTGCGGTACACCGAGCACGCCATCCAGGCCATCGCCGACCGCCAGACGCAAATGTTGCCGGAAGGTGAGACCGATCAGGCACGAGTGGCCTACATGCTCGGCTTTGCCGACTGGCAGAGCTTCCATGACCAGTTGATGTACTGGCGTGGCCGCATCGACTGGCATTTCCGCCAGGTCATTGCCGACCCGGATGATGAAGACGGCGAAGGCGAACTGGTGGTGGGTGGCGAGTGGTCGCCGTTGTGGGAGCAGGCGCAGGATGAAGAAGCCGCTGGCCGGCAATTGCAAGAGGCTGGCTTCAAGCAACCCGCCGAAGCCTTGCGGCGCCTGGCCGGGCTGCGTTCCAGCCCGCAGTTGCGCTCGATGCAGCGCATCGGCCGTGAGCGACTTGACGCGTTCATCCCACGGCTGTTGGCCCAGGCGGTGGAGCATGACAACCCCGACCTGGTGCTGGAGCGGGTGCTGCCATTGGTCGAGGCGGTGGCACGGCGTTCGGCCTACCTGGTACTGCTGACCGAAAACCCCGGTGCCTTGCGCCGTTTGCTGACGCTGTGCGCCGCCAGCCCGTGGATTGCCGAGCAGATTGCCCTTTACCCGTTGCTGCTCGACGAACTGCTCAATGAGGGCCGCTTGTTCAGCCCGCCCCTGGCGCCAGAACTGGCCAGCGAGCTGCGCGAGCGCCTGACGCGTATCCCCGAAGACGACCTGGAGCAGCAGATGGAAGCGCTGCGCCATTTCAAGCTGGCCCACAGCCTGCGCGTGGCCGCCTCGGAAATCAGCGGCAATCTGCCGTTGATGAAAGTCAGCGACTACCTGACCTGGCTGGCTGAAGCCATCCTCGACCAGGTGCTGGCCCTGGCCTGGCGCCAGACCGTGGCCCGCCACGGCCAACCCAAGCGCAGCGACGGCAGCCTGTGCGACCCGGGTTTCATCATCATCGGTTACGGCAAGATGGGCGGCCTGGAGCTGGGCCACGGTTCGGACCTGGACCTGGTCTTCATCCATGACGGCGATCCGCAGGCGGAAACGGACGGTGCGAAGCCTATCGACAGTGCGCAGTTCTTCACGCGTCTGGGGCAGCGCATCATCCACTTGCTGACCACCCAGACCAACTCGGGCCAACTGTACGACGTGGATATGCGCCTGCGCCCGTCCGGCGCCTCGGGCCTGCTGGTCAGCTCGCTGGGCGCCTTCGAGCGCTACCAGCAGAACGAAGCCTGGACCTGGGAACACCAGGCGCTGGTACGGGCCCGCGTGCTGGTGGGTTGCAAGCAGGTGGGTGCGGCATTCGAAGGTGTGCGTGCCAAGGTACTGGGCCAGGCGCGCGACCTGGAAAAGCTGCGCGGCGAGGTGAGTGAAATGCGCGCCAAGATGCGTGACAACCTCGGTACCAAGGCTACGGCTGCCGGTACTGCGGCGAACGCCTTCGACGCAGGTGTACCCTTCGATATCAAGCAGGATGCCGGCGGTATCGTCGATATCGAATTTATGGTGCAATACGCCGCTTTGGCCTGGTCCCATGACCATCCGGCCCTACTGCGATGGACCGATAACATCCGCATTCTGGAAGAGCTGGAGCAGGCGAACTTGATGCCGGCCAGTGACGCGGTGCTGTTGCGTGAAGTGTACAAGGCGTTCCGCTCGGCCTCCCACCGCCAGGCCTTGCAGAAGCAGGCCGGGGTGATTGATGCGGCGCAGTTTGCCGATGAACGCCGTGAAGTGCGGCGGATCTGGGGTGAGTTGGGCTTAAGCTGATACCGTGTTGGCTTGTTCGCGGGCAAGCCCGCTCCCACAGGTACTGCACAGGCCCTGAGCAGTGTGCAATCCCTGTGGGAGTGGGCTTGCCCGCGAATAGGCCATGTGAGTGGTACACTGTCCGCCACATAGCCTGAATATAAAGAGGGGAGGCCAGGCTGTACCGCAGCCTGTAGCCTCCCCGAGCGTTTCTGGACTAAGCATGAGAATACTGATCATTGGCCCCAGCTGGGTCGGCGACATGGTAATGGCGCAGACCCTGTTCCAGTGCCTGAAACAGCAGCACCCCGACTGCGTGATCGACGTGCTGGCCCCTGAATGGAGCCGGCCGATCCTCGAGCGCATGCCTGAAGTGCGTCAGGCCTTGAGCTTCCCGCTCGGCCACGGTGCGCTGGAGTTGGCCACGCGGCGGGGCATCGGCAAGTCCCTGGCCGGCCAGTACGACCAGGCCATCCTGCTGCCCAACTCGCTCAAGTCGGCGCTGGTGCCCTTTTTTGCAGGCATTCCCAAACGCACCGGCTGGCGGGGTGAAATGCGCTTCGGCCTGCTAAACGATGTGCGCAAGCTGGACAAGGCCCGCTATCCGCTGATGATCGAGCGCTTCATGGCCCTGGCATACGCGCCCGGCGCCGAGCTGCCGCAGCCATACCCGCGTCCCAACCTGCAGATCGAAGCGCAAAGCCGCGACGCCGCCCTGGCCAAGTTCGGGCTGGAACTGGACCGTCCGGTACTGGCGCTGTGCCCTGGCGCCGAGTTTGGCGAAGCCAAGCGCTGGCCGGCAGAGCACTATGCCGCTGTGGCCGATGCGATGATTCGCCAAGGCTGGCAAGTGTGGCTGTTCGGCTCGAAGAACGATCACCCGGTCGGTGAGCAGATCCGCGACCGGCTGATTCCGGGGATCCGTGAAGAGTCGTACAACCTGGCCGGTGAGACCTCGCTGGCTGAGGCCATCGACCTGATGTCCTGCGCCCATGCCGTGGTGTCCAACGACTCCGGCCTGATGCACGTGGCCGCTGCGCTGAACCGTCCATTGGTGGCGGTGTACGGCTCGACTTCACCCGGCTTCACCCCGCCGCTGGCCGAACAAGTGGAAGTGGTGCGCACCGGTATCGAGTGCAGCCCGTGCTTTGACCGCACTTGTCGCTTCGGCCATTACAATTGCCTGCGTCTGCTGGAACCGGGCAAAGTGATCGCCGCCCTGCACAGCCTCAGCGGACCGGACCTGATCGATACCGTGGCCGAGGTCGACTAAGTGCGGGTACTGATCATCAAGACCTCGTCGCTGGGGGATGTAATTCACACCCTGCCGGCGCTTACCGATGCCGCCCATGCCATTCCCGGCATCCGTTTCGATTGGGTGGTGGAAGAAGGCTTCGCCGAAATCCCCAGTTGGCACCCTGCGGTCGACCAGGTCATCCCGGTGGCGATCCGTCGCTGGCGCAAGAACCTCTGGCAAACCATCAAGAGTGGCGAGTGGAAGGCGTTCAAGCAGCGCGTGCGCGAGCGCAAATACGACCTTGTGATCGACGCCCAGGGCCTGGTCAAGTCGGCCTGGTTGACCCGTTACGTGAAGGCACCCGTCGCCGGCCTGGACCGCTACTCGGCGCGCGAAGGCTGGGCGAGCCGCTTCTACGACCGACCTCTGTCGGTCGCTACCGGCCAGCACGCGGTGGAGCGGGTACGCCAGCTGTTTGCCATGGCCCTGGCCTATGATCTGCCGGAAGGCATCGGCAACTACGGCCTGGACCTCGACCGCCTGCAACTGCCGCCGGCTGCGCCCTATGTGGTGTTCCTGCATGGTACCACCTGGGCGACCAAGCACTGGCCCGAAGCCTACTGGCGCGAACTGGCCGAGCGCATGGGCCGGCGCAAGCTGGAAGTGCGCCTGCCCTGGGGTAATCCGGCCGAGAAGGCGCGTGCCGAGCGAATTGCCCAAGGCTTGAACAACTGTCAGGTGCTCCCCAAATTGAACCTTGCCGGCGTCGCTCGTGTTCTGGCGGCGGCAAAGGCCTGCGTGGCGGTCGACACCGGCCTTGGCCACCTGGCGGCGGCACTCGATGTGCCCACCCTTTCGCTGTTTGGCCCTACCAACCCGGGCCTGACTGGCGCCTACGGACGGACCCAGATTCACCAAGCCAGTGACTGGCCTTGCGCTCCCTGCCTGCAGAAGAAGTGCACCTACAAACCGGGCGCCGATGACCTGGCCCGGTTCGATCTGAAACGCGAGTGGCCGCTGTGCTTCACTCGCCTGAATCCCGAGCATGTGGCGAGCCGCTTGAGCGCGTTGCTGCTGGCTGAGGATGTCCGTTGATGCAACTGGCTTTCGTGCTTTACAAATATTTCCCCTTCGGCGGGCTGCAGCGCGATTTCATGCGCATTGCCCTGGAATGCCAGAAGCGGGGCCACCAGATCCGCGTGTACACGCTGATCTGGGAGGGTGACATTCCGCCGGGCTTCGAAGTGCTGGTGGCGCCGGTGAAGGCGATTTTCAACCACCGCCGCAACGAGAAGCTCAGTGCCTGGATGGCCGCCGACCTGGCCAAGCGCCCGGTCGACCGCCTGATCGGCTTCAACAAGATGCCGGGGCTGGACGTGTACTATGCCGCCGACGGCTGCTTCGAAGACAAGGCGCAGACCCTGCGAGGCGGTTTGTACCGCCGCTGGGGCCGCTACCGGCACTTTGCCGAGTACGAGCGTGCGGTGTTCGCCAAGGACGCCCATACCGAAGTGCTGATGATTTCCGAAGTGCAGCAGCCGCTGTTCATCAAGCATTACGGCACCCCGGTAGAACGTTTCCACCTGCTGCCGCCAGGCATTTCCCAGGATCGCCGGGCGCCGGCCAATGCCGCCGAGATCCGCGCCGAATTCCGCAAGGAATTCAACCTGGGGGATGACGACCTGCTGCTGGTGCAGATTGGCTCAGGCTTCAAGACCAAAGGCGTGGACCGCAGCCTCAAGGCACTGGCCGCGCTGCCGTCAGCCCTGCGCAAACGCACCAGGCTGATGGTGATCGGCCAGGACGACCCCAAGGTATTTCAGCTGCAAAGCGCTACCCTGGGCCTGGGCGACCAGGTGCAGTTCCTCAAGGGCCGTAGCGACATCCCGCGCTTCCTGTTGGGCGCCGACCTGCTGATTCACCCGGCTTACAACGAGAATACCGGTACGGTGCTGCTCGAAGCGTTGGTCGCCGGCTTGCCGGTGCTGGTGTCCAAGGTGTGCGGTTATGCCCACTACATTGCCGAGGCCGACAGCGGCCTGGTGCTGGATGAGCCGTTCGAACAAGAGCAGCTCAACGGCTACCTGCAGCGCATGCTCGAAGACCCGCAGGCCCGCGCCAGCTGGTCGCGCAATGGCCTGGCATTTGCTGATAGCGCCGATCTGTACAGCATGCCGCAGCATGCTGCCGACGTGATCCTGGGGCAAAAAACCGCATGAAGCTGATATTGGCCGAACCCTTCAAACGCCTGTGGGCCGGGCGTGATGCCTTCGACGCCGTGGAGGCGCTGCAAGGCGAGGTCTATCGCGAGCTGGAAGGGCGCCGCACGCTGCGCACCGAAGTGGCTGGCGAGGGCTTTTTCGTCAAGATCCACCGCGGCATCGGCTGGGGCGAGATCTTCAAGAACCTGTTCACCGCCAAGCTGCCGGTGCTCGGTGCCGGCCAGGAATGGCGGGCGATCCAGCGCCTGCACGAGGTGGATGTGCCGACCATGACCGCAGTCGCCTACGGCGAGCGTGGCAGCAACCCGGCCACGCAGCACTCATTCATCATCACTGAAGAACTGGCGCCGACCATCAGCCTGGAAGACTTCAGTATCGACTGGGTCAAGCAGCCGCCCGAGCCGCGTCTTAAGCGTGCACTTATCGCCGAGGTGGCGAAGATGACCGGCGGCATGCACCGCGCCGGGGTCAACCACCGCGATTGCTACATCTGCCATTTCCTGCTGCACACCGACCGACCGGTGACGGCGGATGACTTCAAGCTGTCGGTGATCGACCTGCACCGGGCGCAAACCCGTGCCAGAATCAGCCGCCGCTGGCGCGACAAGGACCTGGCTGCGCTGTACTTTTCGGCCTTGGACATCGGCCTGACCCAACGCGACAAGCTGCGCTTCCTGCGCGGTTACTTCCAGCGTCCACTGCGGCAGGTGCTGAAGGACGAAGCTGCGCTGCTCGCCTGGCTGGAGCGCAAGGCCCAGAAACTCTACGATCGCAAGCAACGCTATGGGGATGCACTCTGATGGCGAGTTGGACACTGGCGCCGGGTTACGAACACCTGGCGGCGGACTTCGGCAGCCTTGATGCGGTATTCGCCCTCCAGGGCGAACGCCTGACCCGCGACCCGCTCAGTGAGGTGGTACGCATCGAACGTGACGGGATCAACTACTACGTCAAGCGCTACACCGGGGCCGGCAAGCACATGCGACGGTACCTGGGGCGGCCACGCATCAAGGCCGAATGGCAAAACCTCAAGCAATTCGCAAAATGGGGTATCCCCACCGCCGAAGTCGTGGCCTGGGGCCTGGAGCGCAACGGCCTGGCCTTTGGCCGTGGCGCGATGATCACCCGTGAACTGCCGCGCACCGAAGACCTGTCGGCCCTGGCCGAACAAAACGATCCGCGCTTGGCCGACCGCACCTGGGTCGACCATATCAGCCGTCAACTGGCGCGCCATACCCGGGTCATGCACGAGCACCGCTTCGCCCATAACGATTTGAAGTGGCGCAACCTGCTGGTCGATGACCAGGGCACGCTATTCTTCATCGACTGCCCCACCGGCGACTTCTGGCGCGGATTCATGTGGCGCCACCGGATGATCAAGGACCTGGCATGCCTGGACAAAGTGGCCAAATACCACCTGTCAGCTACCCAGCGCCTGCGCTTCTACCTGCAATACCGTGGCCGTGACCGGCTGAATGTGCGTGACAAGAAGCGCATTCGTCGGGTACTGGGCTTTTTCGAGGGAAGGGAATGACCGATTACCTGGCCAGCGCGGACCTCGCGCTGCTCAAGCGCCATGGCCTGGACGACTTCGAGGCGCTGTGGGCGCTGCAACTTGATGCTGTGGACGAACCCAACACCGGCCGTGGTGGCTGGAGCAGCGTCTTCCGTCTGGAACTCGAAGGCAAGGGCTACTACCTCAAGCGCCAGAGCGACTACCTGACCCGGACGTTGCACCGGCCGTTCGGCGAGCCCACCTTTGCCCGGGAATTCCGCAACATCAGTCGCTACCAGAAGCTGCGCATTCCGGCATTGCAGGCGGTGTTCTACGGCGAGCGCAAGCAGGGTGGCAAACACCGGGCCATCCTGATGACCCGCGCTCTGGACGAATGGGCCGACCTCGAAAGCCTGCTGGCGCAATGGCCGCGGTTGGGTGAGGCCGAGCGCACCGGCATCCTGCAGGCCTGCGGCCAGCTGGCGCGTACCCTGCACAGTGCCGGGCAGGTGCATGGCTGCTTCTACCCCAAGCACATTTTCTTGCGCCAACGGCGCGACGGCTGGGATGCGCAACTGATCGACCTGGAAAAGACCCGTCCCCTGTTGCTCGGCATGCGTGACCGTCTCAAGGACCTGGAGCCACTGCTGCGCCGCGCCCAGGCGTGGAGCGTGCAGGATGTACGTACTTTGCTGGCTACCTACCTGGGGCAGCCCGCCGACGGCGCGCTGGTCGATACCTGGCTGCAACGGTTGACGCAACGCCGTCGTGAAAAAGAGGCCCGCTGATGCGTTTGTCTGAATTGAAGGATGCCGGGCGCAGCCCATCGCTGCCCCTGAGCATCACGTTGGTTGATGCCGCCGGCAGCGCCGACTTGCAATTGCTCAGCCTGCTGCGCGTGTTGCCGGGCCAGCGTTATGTGGGCGCTGGTGTCTGGCGTGGTACACCGGTGCTGGCGAAGTTGCTGGTCGGTGGTAACGCCGCACGGCATTTCCAGCGCGAACTGCAGGGTGTGAAATTGCTGGCCGAACAAGGCCTGACCACGCCGAAGCTACTGGCCGACGGCCTCAAGGAAGGCGAGGGCGGCTGGCTGCTGTTCGAGTTCCTTGACGGTGCCCAAAGCCTGGCCGATGCCTGGGCCGCAGTGGAAAAACTGCCAGTGCTGGCGGACGAGCAGCACCTGGTACTGGGCGAAGCGCTCACGGCTGTGGCGCGCATGCACGCTCAAGGCCTTTGGCAGGAAGACCTGCACCTGGACAACCTGCTGCGCCATGCCGGCAAGCTGTATCTGATCGATGGTGCGGGCATAAGGGCGGAAACACCCGGTCAGCAGTTGTCGCGTCCACGCGTGCTGGAAAACCTCGGGGTATTCTTCGCCCAGTTGCCCAAGCGCCTGGAGCCGTTCATAGAAGAGCTGCTGGTGCATTACCTGTTGGCCAACGCCGAGCATGCGTTGCCGCTGGAAGCCCTGCAGAAGCAGGTGGACAAGGTGCGCAACTGGCGCCAGAAGGACTATCTGGACAAGGCTGGCCGCGAGTGCAGCCTGTTCAGCGTCCAGCGCACCCTCTCGGGCTTGCAGGCGATCCGCCGCAGTGAAGTCGAGGCCATGCAGCCTGTGCTGGAGCAGGCCGATACGCTGATCGACAAGGGCCATTTGTACAAGACCGGTGGCGCTGCCAGCGTGGCACGCATCGAGGTCAATGGTCGCCAGTTGGTGATCAAGCGCTACAACATCAAGAACACCGCGCATTGGTTCAAGCGCTTCTGGCGCCCGAGCCGGGCCTGGCATTCCTGGATTGAAGGCCACCGCCTGGAGTTCCTCGACATCGCCACGCCACGCCCCCTCGCGGTGCTGGAACAGCGGGTGCTGGGCCTGCGCAGCCGTGCCTACCTGGTCACCGAGTATGTCGACGGCCCGGACCTGACGGCATGCTTCGCGCCCTACGTCGAAAGCGGCGATGCGCCCGAGGAGCAGGTGGATGCCTTGGTGCACGTGATGCAGCAGCTGATTCGCGAGCGCATCAGCCACGGCGACTTCAAAGGCCATAACCTGTTCTGGCACAACGGCCAGTGGTCGCTGATCGACCTTGATGCCATGTGCCAGCATGCCACCCAGCTCAGCTTCGCACCGGCCTATGCCCGTGACCGGGCACGGCTGCTGCGCAACTGGCCCAATGGCAGTGCCTTGCATCAGCGGCTGGACCGGCTGTTGCCAAAACTGGTCGACTGAGGCCGCCGGCTCCGCTGTCAGTGGGCCGGCGGTGGTTGATCTGGCAGTGTCAGCCAGTCACTGCTGCGCCCTGCCTGGCGAACGCGTATCAGCCAATGGCCGTTTTCGTGGCGCAGCACCGCCCACGGCACCACGCTGGCGTTGCTGGCGATGGCAATCTGCAAGTGGTAATGATCCGGCAGCAGGTGGCGGCGCACAGGTAACTGTCCGTTCTCGAGCGCCAGGTACAGCTGATCGTCAGCCTGAAAAAGCCCTTGTTCAATGTTTACCGGCAGGCCGGCCGCAGGCGTTTGTAGATAGCAGTCCTGCAGTAATTGCTTCAGGTCGGGCAACCCGTCGTACCAGAGCACCGGTGAGTCGATCACCCACTGCCCGTCGGCTTTGCGTCTGAGCGGTTGCTGCAGATAGGCATCTGGCTGGTCAGGGTCGATGGCCCGCCAGCGGTAGCCGTCGAAGCTGACCCGGTAATAGCGGTTGTCGTTGTCCTTGACGAAGTACAGCGATTGCCCACCAAACGCCGAGCTTTGCTCGTAGACACCTTCACCGTAGATACCGTCTATGCGATAGCGCAGGCTGCTGCTGTCCGGTTGCGCCTGGACGCGTGCGGGCAGCGGCAGTGGCGGCTGTTTGGGCATCCCGCGCAGCGATCGGCGTAGCACTCTGGAACCCAGAAAACTGGTACCCGCATCGTTGAGGTGGCTAAGCGCCTGATAGGCATGCCGCATCACCCCTTCCACATCCTCTTGCTTGAAGGCCTCGGCGCCATCCCAGATATCGATTGCCATGCGGCCGATCGACAGTACCAGCAACGCGCGGTTGGGCAGCAGCAGGCTGATGAAGTCCAGCAAGCGCCAGCTCAACGCCATCACCGATTCCGCGTTCACCTCCTTGGTCGTCATGCTGTCGGCATCGGCCTGGGCGATCAGCGCCCGAGCCTCGGCCATGTAGTAGACGAAGAAAAGGTCGTCTTTGACCTCGGGCGTTTTCAGATGTGTGCTCATGCGTCCCTTGTCCAGTAGCCGCTGCACCGTAGCAGCAGGCAGCAATGGCAGGCGTTGGGCCACGTATGCTTTCAACTTGGGCTGCTGGCGCAATGTGCGAAGCAGTTCGCGGGTCGTGCGAAACCGGCGCCAGGCCCTGCGGTCCGGGGCATCCGGGGTGTACAGCACGCATGCCGGAGACTTGTACGGGGTGCTGTTGAGCAGAAGCACGCCCTGCAAGGTATGGCCCATGATGTTCAACTGCCGAACAGTGACCGGGTAGCCTGCTACCGGCGCACGCAAGGCATTGTGTGGTTGGTCCAGCACTGCGCGCACCCAGTTGTAGCCATGTTCGAAAGGGTCTTCGCCAAAGTGTCCGGCATAGCGCGCCTTGACTGCTTCAGCGTGCATGCGTGCACGGTTGACCTTGCTGTGCGCAGTCAGGCGCCATTTGCCCGCTCTGGAACTGATGAGTTGGGTGTGCAGGTATTTTGCGTAGCTGTCACCCACGTTCAGTTCCCGGACCATGTGCTTGACATACTGCGGCGTGAGCCCGGCGGGCATGGCTTTGTCGTGGGCGTGGATCACCCGGGCAGTCAGCCAGTAGTCGGTGGCGAACCACGGCAAGTTCTTGAGGGCGATCTCTTCGAGGGTGTTGATTTCCTCGACCATCTCCACCATCTCGTGGCCCACGCGTCGCATGCCTACATAGGTGACATAGGACGAGAGGGCGAAGGGATGCATGATGGCGCCCGTGCGGCGGGCGCGCACGATGATGATTTTGATTTCGCGAGGATCTGTGTCGTACCCCAGTTCATGGCTCAGGCGCTCGCGAAGGCGTGCGTTGGCCCAGGCCAGCAGGCTATTGCGTTGTTTGAAGTCGTTAAGGCTCAGCACTCCCGGGGCAGCAGCCTGCTCGGCGATTGCTACCAGCGTTTGCATTGCCTGCATCATATGGCTCAGGCCTTGCGCAGGTGTATTGCGCAGCCAGTTGGGCAGGTTCTTCTCAAGCAATTGGGAGTAGCGTGTTTGCAGGGTGGGTTTGGCGCCGACTTCGTGCCATAGCGCCAGGGCTTTATGTATTCGGGTGTGCTGGTCTGGTGAGCCGTTGCTCCACAAACCGGTGTCACTCAGGCGTTGGCGTTGGGCTTCTATCACGCTGTCGATCTGGGCCTCCAGCAGGCTGTCGGCGTACCAGTCATAGCGCAGGCGCTGTGACCGGCGAGCGCGGTCCGCCTGCGTGTCAGTGTACAGATGCAGCAGCGGTCTGCTCTGGAGTGGGTCTTCCAGGCGTTCGCAAAGCTCCAGGTGCAGTGCGGCAAGGGAGTCGAAGGCCTCGATGCCTTGTGACAGGCTGCACAGCAAGGCAGCGCCTGCGGCATCCTGAGGCGTGAGCATGTGGCCCTCGGCGGTACCGGCAACGATGATCAGTGTGCCTGGCAGGTAGCTGCGCCAGTTGGGCCGTATGCCTTCCAGCAGCACGCGGTAGACCTGTGGCCTGCTGGCCAGTGGAAGATGCCTGCGTTGCGAGGGTAGCGGTTGTTCCAGGCAGGCCCGCAGTTGCTCGGCCGGTCCATTGGCCAAGGTCTGGTCTCCCAGGCGCAACTCAACCTCGGCCAGCATCAGCGCCTTGCGCAGTGCCAGCAGCTTTTGTCTGGGGTTTTCGCCTTGCTCATCGGCCGTGGTCCAGAAGCTGGCCAGTTCGCCGTGCAGCCAGGTGCGTGTGTCGGGGTTGATGGGGTGTTGAAGGTCGAGGGTCGGGAGGCCGTCGAGCAGGTCACCGATCTGTCGGTCGATCTGTTCCAGTTGTTCGAGGGGGCGCATGGGGCGGTTCCTTGGTTGAGGAAAACCCAATGCTTGGCAATGCCTGCGGTTGCGTGGTGGTAGCGGGCTAGCGCCCCCGCCGCCAGAGCAGCCCGCGCAGGCTCAGCAGGGCCGGCAAGCCCAGGCCGGCCCATGCCAGAACGTCCCAGCCACCGTCGCCGAGCAGCGCAGCGAACAGGCCCAGGAAGCCAAGCAGGGCAATCAACGCTGGCCAGGCGAAGAGGCGTGCAGTGGCTTGCGACCTGTGGCTCATGCGCGCGCCTCCCTGGGTTTGCGCAGCTTGCCCCACCACAGGTAGAGGCCGCTACCGAGCACGATGATTGTCAGCACGTCCAGTAACGCCCAGAGGATCTGCATCGGTCGCCCGCCGTAATCGCCGAAATGCAGTGGCTGCGACAGGCCCATGACATCCATGTACCAGGGACGGTCGCCTACCGCAGTCACTGCAAGGGTGCGAGCATCGATCAGTACCGGCGTGAACAGGTGCGAACTCAGGTGGGTGGCACCGTTCATGAACACCGCATAGTGGTGCTCGCTGGAGAAACGCGTGCCAGGAAACGCGATGAAGTCCGGGCGCATGCCCGGCGCGGCCTGTTCGGCAATGTCCAGCAGGCGAGTGGCTGGGGCGCGCTCGACGAGCGGCGGGGCGTCGCGGTAGGGGGCAACCATCGCAGCCAGGCTGTCGTTGCGCCAGGCAGCGATGACCAGGTCGGACAGGGCGCTGATTACCCCGGTCACGCTTACCGTCAATACCCAGGCCAGGGTGACCACGCCGATCAGGTTGTGAAGGTCGAGCCAGCGCAGGCGGCGGGATTTTTTGTGGCGTACGGTGCCGAACTCCAGGCGGCGCATGAATGGCGCATAGAGCACGGTGCCGGAGACGATGGCGACAATGAACAATACGCCCATGAAGGCCAGCAGCAGCTTGCCCGGCAGGCCTGCGAACATGTCCACATGCAGGCGCAGCATCACCATCATGAAACCGCCGTTGGCGGCCGGCATGGCCACCGCCTCGCCGGTGCGAGCATCGAGCATGAAGGTGTGCGACAGGTTGGGGTCGGTGCCGGCGGTGGCGGCGGTAATGGCGACCACGCCGTTGGGCTCGTCTTCATCGTAGCCGAAGTACTGCATGACCTCGCCGGGGCGATGTTGTTCGGCCTTGAGCACCAGTTGCTGCAGGTCGAGGTGCGGGGTGCCTGCCGGCATTTCACGCAGTTCGGGGGCGTCGCCTAGCAGGTGTTCGAGTTCGTGGTGGAAGATCAGCGGCAGGCCGGTGACTGCCAGCAACAGCAGAAACAGGGTACAGACCAGGCTGCTCCAGGTGTGGATCAAGGACCAGCGGCGGATGGTGGGGCTTTTCATACGGTACCGATTGTTGTCGGTTGGAACCCGGGGCCGCAGGGCGGCCCCAGCTCACTCAGAACTTGTAAGTGGCGCTGGCGACAACGCTGCGCTCATCGCCGTAGTAGCAGTAGTACGCGTCACAAGTAGAGAGGTAATCCTTGTTCAGCAGGTTGGTGGCGGTGATCGCGACCGACGCGCCCTTCAGGCTGCCGTTCAGGCGACCGAGGTCGTAATGCACCGAACCATCGAAGACGGTGTAGGCCTTGGCCTTGCCCAGGTAGGTATTGCCTTGGTCGCCGTAGGTATTGCCGGTATAACGCGCGCCCAGGCCGATGCCGAAGCCGTCAAGCACGCCCGAGTGCCAGGTATAGTCGCCCCAGATGGACGCTTGCTGGTTAGGCATCAGTTGCAGGCGGTTACCTTTGAAATCGCCATCCTGCACCTCGGACTTGGCCAGGGTGTAGGCGGCAATCACCTTCAGGTTGTCGGTCACATCGGAAACCGCTTCCAGCTCAAGGCCGCGGACTTTCACTTCACCGGTCTGGCTGGTGATGGTCACACCACCGACCGTGTTGGTGACCGAGACGTTTTTCTGAGTCAGGTCGTACACGGCTGCCGACAACAGGGTGTTGGACCCCGGCGGCTGATACTTCACGCCCAGCTCCCACTGTTTGCCTTCGGTGGGCTTGAACGAGTCCGAGGCCGACACACTGGCATTGCTGGACGGCTGGAACGACTCGGCATAGGACAGGTACGGCACGAAGCCCGAGTCGAACACGTAGCTGATGGCTGCGTTGCCGCTGAACTTCTTGTCCCGCTGGGTATTGGTGGCATCGCCCTGGTTGAAGAACTTGGTGCCGGTATGCACCCAGTCTTCACGACCGCCCAGGGTCAGGCGCCAGTTACCAAGCGCCATCTGGTCCTGCACGTACAGGCCGGTCTGACGGGTTTTCTGGTTGTAGTCGTAAAACGCGGTCGAGCGATCCGGGCGAGTGATCGGCAACCCATAGACCGGGTTGTTGACGTTGCTGTCCGGCACGGTGAAGTCGAAGATCGACAGGTAGTTGGTGTTGATGCGCTGGTGGTCCAGGCCGATCAACAGCGTGTGGTCGATGTCCCCGGTAGCGAAGTCCGCCTGGAAGTTGTTGTCCACCGCAAACTGGCTGATGTCTTCATCGGTGTTGGTGGACATGCGGCTGACAGTGCCATCGTCCTGCACCGGCGGCGAGCTCTTGTTGTAACTGCCAGGGGTGATGGTCTGGAACGACAGGTCCGACTTGGTGTAGCGCAGGTTCTGGCGGAACTGCCAGACGTCGTTGATGCGGTGTTCGAAGGCGTACCCCAGCGCGTAGTAAGTGCGGTCATAGAACTCGTAATCCGGGTCACCCAGGTTCTTGTGGTGCGAGATCTTGCCGAATGGCATGTCGATCTTGGTGCCCTGGATGGGCCGGAACTGGCTGGTGGCACCGGTATCGTCACGTGTGAACTGGCTGAGGAAGGTCAGCGTCGTGTCTTCGTCAATGTTCCAGGTCAGGCTTGGGGCAATGTTGTAGCGCTTGTTGTCAATGTGGTCAATCTGGGTGCCACTGTCACGGATAACGCCGCTGACGCCATAGAGAAAGCGACCTTCATCGTCGATCTTGCCGGTGCTGGCAAAGTTGATCTGACGATGGTTGTCGCTGCCGTATTGAAGCTCGATTTCGTGAGCGTTTTCGGCTTGCGGACGGCGGCTGACCATGTCCAGCAGGCCGCCAGGTGGGGTCTGGCCGTAGATCGATGAGGCCGGGCCGCGCAGCAGGGCGAGGCGGTCGAGGTTCCAGGTTTCGGCTTTCGGGTTGGCGTACACGCCGCGGGGCAGCGGCAGGCCATCGAGGAACTGCGTTGGCTCGAAGCCGCGCACGCGCATCCAGTCATACCGCGTATCGCTGCCGAAGCTGGCGGAGACGATACCTGGCATGTAGCGCACTGCATCATCCAGGCTGTGTACACCACGATCTTTCATTTGCTCGCGGGTGGCGACAGAGATGGAGCGGGGGACTTCTACAAGAGCCGTGTCAGTCTTGGTGCCAGCAGCGGTGCGTGAGGCCATGTAGCCTTCAACCGGGCCCCAGGCGCTTTCGCTGGCGCTGGTGGCATTGACTGTGGTTTCCGGCAAGGCCAGGGTGCCATCCGGCACGGCCACCAGGCTGTAGCTGCCCGCACTGCTCTGCTGCAACTGCAGGCCGGTACCGCTCAGGGCGGCTTGCAGTGCGCCCAGGCCGTCGTATTGGCCGCTGACCGGGGCCGAGGTACGGCCGCTGACCAGTGCCGGGTCGATGGCCAAGGCAATGCCGGCCTGGCTGGCGATCTGGTTGAGAGTGGTGGCCAGTGGCGCGCTGGGCAGGTTGTAGGCGCGCGACGTGGATTGCTCGGCGGCGAACAAGGCAGGGCTGGTCAGCGGGGCAGCCAGGCCGATGGCCAGGGCCACCAGGCTGGGGCGCAGGATATGATCAACGGCACGGGACATGCGGCGGTTCCTCGACGGGTAAGTGCTTGCTGCTTCCTTGCCGAGCGAGATCTGAAAAGTGACAGGGTGAATCTGAAAAATATTGAGAATTATTTAAAATGGGTTTTGCCAGCACCGGCCTCTTCGCGGGTGAACCCGCTCCTACGACGACCCCGATGTGTGCCCACCACCGTGGTAGGAGCGGGTTTACCCGCGAATACGGTGGCGGCGGCAACGGTGAACGGCTAGTGGAAATTGGCCAGCAGGCCCGGCCTCTTCGCGGGTGAACCCGCTCCTACGACGACCCTGATGTGTGCCCACCACCGAGGTAGGAGCGGGTTTACCCGCGAATACGGTGGCGGCGGCAACGGTGATCGGCAGGTGGAAATTGGCCAGCAGGCCGGGCCTATTTGGAAGTGACGTTCACCCACCACTGGGTATGTCGCTCGATCTTCACCGGCAACGCCGGCACCAGCGAGGCCAGCGCCAGGTCGGTGTTGGTCAACGGGAAGCTGCCGGTCACGCGCAGGTCGGCGACCTTGGCATCCACCCCGAGGTAGCCGCTGCGGTACTGGCCCAATGTGGCGAGCAGGTCGCCCAGGCGTACGTTGTCGACCACCAGCATGCCGCGGGTCCAGGCATCGGCACCGGCGGGCACCGTGCCAACCTGGCCGAGGCCGTTGGCGTTCATCAACACTTGCTGGCCTTCGCGCAGCACCTGTTCGTCGCCGCTGTCATGCGGCATGGCGGCAACCGAGGCTTGCAGCACTTCCAGGCGCGTACCGCCGGCTTCGCGGCGCACCAGGAAGCGCGTGCCCAGTGGCCGCAAGCGACCATCTTCAGTACGTACCAGCAGCGGGCGCGGGTCTTGGTGGCCGGTTTCGACCGAGATTTCGCCTTGGTGCAGCACAATCACCCGTTGCGCGCCGGCATAGTCGATGTCCACGGCGGTGTGGGTGTTCAGGCTCAGCAGTGTGCCGTCTTCCAGGCGCAAGGTACGCAATTCACCCGTGGCGGTGCGCTGGTCGGCCAGCCAGTAGCTGGGTGCCAGCGACGGCGCGCCGCTCCATGCCAGTAGCGCGCCGAGCAGAAACGTGCCGGCCAGCCCGCCGCCAACCTTGCCAATGCGCCGCCGCAGGCTGGCGCGCGATTGCAGCAGCGCCTGGCGTGCCGGGCCAGCCGCCGCGCTAACGCGCTGGTCCATGGCGCCGAGCTGGCGCCAGGCACGTGCGTGCTCTTCGCTGGCGGCATGCCAGCGCATGAATTCATTGCGTTCATCAGGCGTGCCGCTGCTGTCGCCGAGGCTGAGTTTCCAGGCAATCGCGGCTTCCAGGACCCGGGACGAAACCGGGACGTTGCTCACGTCGGCTCCCCGTACAGGGCTACGTAGCACTGGCGCATGCCTTGGGCGATGTACTGGCGCACCCGTGATACCGAAACGCCAAGGCGCTCGGCAATCTCGGCATGGCCCATGCCGTCCAGACGGCTGTGCAGAAACGCCGCGCGAGCCTTGCTCGACAGCTTGCCGAGCAGGCGGTCGATGGCTTTGAGGTCTTCAAGGATCAGGTGCTGCATTTCTGGCGAGGGCTGTTCGGCTTCAGGGATCAATGCCAGCTCGGCCAGGTAGGCCTGTTCCAGCGCGGCGCGACGGAAGTAGTCGAACATCAGCCCCTTGGCCACGGCGGCCAGAAACGCGCGGGGTTCGCGGGGAGTGTCCAGTTGCTCACGACCAAGCAGGCGCACGAAGGTGTCCTGGCTCAGGTCTTCAGCACGTTGGCGGCAGGCCATGCTGCGTTGCAGCCAGGCGAGCAGCCAGCCGCGGTGGTCGCGGTATAACGCACCGACCAGATCGGCGTGTGGGCTCTGTGCAGAAGACAAGCAGCGTCCCCCCGGAACGAATGCATTAACTAACGATAATTATTCGCGATTGTGGCAGAGGGGAGGGGGTGGGTGCAATGGACGCTTATCGGATTGCCATCATGGAAAAGGCTGATAGGCACTACAACACTCAATTCCTACAAACCGTGACTCTGAATCTTGCGCCGTCGCCACCCGCGCAACCGTTGCTCCAGCTGCAGCGGGCTGTCCAGTTGCTGGCGCCGGGCCTGGCTGAACAGGATCAGCGCCAGCTCTGCGGTCACCAGGGCATCAGCACTGGCATGATGGCGCTCTTCAACCTGCAAGCCAAACCGCGCTACCCAGTCATCCAGCCCGGCCTCGCGCAGCACTGTGTCGGGGTTGAGCATCGGCGCCAGCTCGGCGATATCGAGGAATGGCGACTGCAAGCGGTACCCCAGGCTCTCTTTCAGCGCACGCGCCAGCATGCGCTGGTCGAATGGCGCGTGAAACGCCAGCACCGGGCTGTTGCCAATGAAGTCGAGTAAATCCAGCAGGGCCTCGACCGGGTCGCAACCGGCAGCCAGGGCGCTGGGGCCCAAGCCGTGGATCAGTACGCTGGCGTTGGTCTTCTGCAAAGGCCGGTGCAGTGTGCGTTCGAACTGCTGGGCAAAGTCGATGGCACCGTCTTCGATGGCCACCGCCCCGATCGACAGCACCTGATCACGGTTGGGGTTGAGCCCGCTGGTTTCCAGGTCCAGCACCACCCAGCGCTGCTCGCGCAGGGTACATACCCCCAGCGGCACGGGCTTGAGCATCCGCGCCAGACGCTGGCGTGTGGTGTGGTCCAGTTCGGGCGCGCTGGGGCGCAGCCAGGCGAACAGGCTCACAACTGGTACCGCAAGGCCAGGCTGCTTTGCAGGCGTTGGGCCTGACGCAGGGACTCGCGCAGGATGCGCCGGTCCAGGTGGTTGAGGCTGTCCGGGTCGAGCCGGTTGGAATAGGGCAGGTTGTCGCGTACCTGGCGCTGGTGCTGCTGCATGCGGGTTTGCTGGATGAAGTGGTAGGCCTCTTCATAGGCGGCGCCGTCCAACGGCTCGATCACACCCTTGGCCACCAGTTGGCGCAGGCGCTCCAGGGTATTGCAGGCACCTATGCCATTGGCCAGGGCCAGCAAACGGGCACCATCGACGAAGGGCGTCAGGCCTTGGACCTTGAGGTCGAGGGTCGCCGCCTTGTCGTTGCCCTGGCGGGTCAGCACGAACTCGCGCAACCGGCCCACCGGAGGGCGTTGGCGCAGGGCGTTGTCAGCCATCATGCGCTGGAAGATGCGGTTGTCGGCTACCTGTGCCAGCAGGCCCTGGCGCAGTTTCTCGCAACCTTGCTCGTCACCCCAAACCACCCGCAGGTCGAAGTAGATGGTCGAACCCAGCAGGTTCTCCGGGCTGGCTTCGCGAACAAAACCGGCAAAGCGCCGCGCCCACTCGCTGCGCGACAGGCACAGTTCTGGGTTGCCGGCCATGACGTTACCCATGCACAGGGTGAAACCGCACTGGGCCAGGCACTGGTTGATGTATTGCGCCAGCGGCAACAGGCGAGCGCGGATGGCGTCGGCCTCGGCGCTGTCGACCGCTTCGAAGAGGATGCCGTTGTCCTGGTCGGTGTGCAGGGTCTGCTCGCGTCGCCCCTCGCTGCCAAAGCACAGCCAGCTGAACGGCACGCCCGGGTCGCCACGTTCGGCCAAGGCCAGTTCGATGACCCGGCACACGGTATGGTCGTTGAGCAAGGTAATGATCTGGGTGATCTGCGTCGACGATGCGCCATGGGCCAGCATGCGTTCCACCAGCTGGCTGATTTCACCGCGCAGCGAGACCAGCGTATCCAGGCGTGGCGCATGGCGTATGGTGCGCGCCAGGTGAACCAGATCGACCCGTTGCAGTGAGAACAGGTCGCGCTCGGAAACCACTCCGCACAGGCGTCCGTTTTCTACCAGGCATACATGGGCAATATGCCGCTCGGTCATGGCCATGGCGGCATCGAAGGCACTGGCCTGGGGGGGGAGGTAGAACGGTTTGGCTGTCATGTGCCGGTCGATGGCGGCGCCCAGGTCGGCATCTGTTGCAGCCACCACCTGGCGCAGGTCGCGCAAGGTGAAGATACCGATGGGGTAGCGTTGCGGGTCGACCACCACGATGCTGCCTACCTGCTGCTCGTGCATCAGCCGCACGGCTTCGCGCAGGGGCGTATCGGCGCTGCACACCACCGGGTGACGCATGGCCAGTTCACCCAGAGGGGTGTTTAGCGAGTACTGGGTACCAAGGGTTTCCACAGCGCGCTGGCGTACTTGCTGGTTGACCTGATCAAGCAGGCTGCTGACACCGCGCAGGGCAAAATCCCGAAACACTTCAGACATCGAGAACACGCGGATGAATGCGGCCTTGTTCAGTTGCAGGCAGAAGGTGTCTTCACCGGCCAGGTGCTCGGTGCGGGTTGCCCGCTCACCCAGCAGGGCTGCCAGCGGGAAGCACTCGCCGCTGGTGATCTCGAACGTGGTCTCGACACCCGGTTTGGCCAGATGCTGGCGCTCGCCAACCACGCGGCCCTGCTTGACGATGTAGAAGTGCTCGACCGGCCCGTCAGCAGGTTTGACGATGCTTTCACCGCAGGCGTAGAAGCGCAGCTGGCACTGCTCGACCAAGAAGGCCAGGTGGCTGTGCTCCATCTGGTTGAACGGCGGAAAGCGCTGCAGGAACTGCAATGTGCCCTGGATGTTTTGCAGTACTGCCGTCTTGCCCGCCTGGCTGTAGGCGTCCTTTTTACTCATGAAACTGACCGTATCGCTATGCCGAACTATATATATCTATATATAGGTACCGGCCATGTTGTTCTCTGCCTCCATGGTCGGCTTGCGGCGAGGTGGTGCCCATTGGACGTAAGTCTATGAGCGCCCCTGTCAGAGACCCGACGAAAGGAGAAACGGGTTACGCAAGTACTGCGGTCCTAATGCTGAAGCGGAATTATTTTGACGAGACAAGCATGCCCGAGCACACCGACATCCTGAGCGACGCCGAGCGCGAGGCCTTGGCCGTGATAAACCAGAGTGCGCCTGTGGCTGCCAGGCCGTTGGTGCTTGTGGTGGATGACAACGCGGTTAACCGGGAGGCACTGATCCTGTACCTGAAAAGCCGGGGCATCGATGCGGTTGGGGCGGATGGGGCCGAGGAAGCCAGGTTGTACCTGCACTACCAGAAGCGTATCGGGTTGATGATTACCGATTTGCGCATGCAGCCTGAAAGTGGGCTGGACTTGATCAGGACAATTCGCGCGTCGGAGCGGGCGGCGTTGTCGATCATTGTGGTGTCGGGCGACACCGATGTGGAAGAAGCAGTGGATGTGATGCACCTGGGCGTGGTGGATTTCCTGCTCAAGCCGGTGGATTTGGGCAAGCTGTTGGAGCTGGTGAAGAGAGAATTGAAAATGGATTGATGCGCAGTGGGGGCCGCAAAACGGCCCCCTTGGCGCAGATGTTACTTACAACCCGTTACGTGCCTTGAACTCGCGGCGACGGCGGTGCAGTACCGGCTCGGTATAACCGTTCGGCTGCTTGCCACCTTCCACCACCAGCTCCACTGCCGCCTGGAACGCCACGTTGTCGTCGAAGTTCGGCGCCATCGGACGGTACAGGGCGTCGCCAGCGTTCTGCTGATCGACCACCACGGCCATGCGCTTGAGGCTTTCCAGCACCTGTTCCTGGCTGACCACGCCGTGGCGCAGCCAGTTGGCCAGCAGCTGGGCGGAGATGCGCAGGGTGGCACGGTCTTCCATCAGGCCGACGTTGTTGATGTCCGGCACCTTCGAGCAACCCACGCCCTGGTCGATCCAGCGCACCACGTAGCCGAGGATGCCCTGGGCGTTGTTGTCCAGCTCGTTGCGGATCTCTTCGGCCGACCAGTTGGTGTCCGCAGCCAGCGGAATGGCCAGAATGTCGTCCACCGACGCCGGGGTACGTGAAGCCAGTTCACGCTGGCGCGCCTGGACGTCCACTTTGTGGTAGTGCAGGGCGTGCAAGGTGGCGGCAGTTGGCGACGGCACCCAGGCGGTGTTGGCACCGGCCAGCGGGTGGGCGATCTTCTGCTCGAGCATGGCTGCCATCAGGTCAGGCATGGCCCACATGCCTTTGCCGATCTGCGCCCGGCCTTGCAGGCCGGTGGCCAGGCCAACGTCGACGTTGTTGTTTTCGTAGGCGCCGATCCACTTCTCGTTCTTCATGGCACCTTTGCGCACCACGGCGCCGGCTTCCATCGAGGTGTGGATTTCATCGCCAGTGCGGTCAAGGAAACCGGTGTTGATGAACGCCACGCGCTCGGCGGCTGCCTTGATGCAGGACTTGAGGTTGACCGTGGTACGGCGCTCCTCGTCCATGATGCCGACCTTGACGGTGTTGCGCGGCATGCCCAGCAGGTCTTCGACCTGGCTGAAGATCTCGGCGGCGAAGGCCACTTCCTCAGGGCCGTGCATCTTCGGCTTGACGATGTACACGCTGCCGCTGCGGGTATTCTTGCGGGTGGTGTTGCCGTTGAGGTTGTGCAGGGCGATCAGGTTGGTGAACAGCCCGTCCTGGATACCTTCAGGGATTTCGTTGCCTTGGGCATCGAGGATCGCCGGGTTGGTCATCAGGTGGCCAACGTTGCGCACGAACAGCAACGAACGACCGTGCAGGGTCACGCTGCCGCCGTTAGGCGCCGCGTACTCACGGTCCGGGTTCATGGTGCGGGTGAAGGTTTTGCCGCCCTTGCTCACGCTTTCGGCCAGGTCGCCTTTCATCAGGCCCAGCCAGTTGCGGTAGACGATGACCTTGTCGTCAGCGTCTACGGCTGCAACCGAGTCTTCGCAGTCCATGATGGTGGTCAGTGCCGACTCCATCAGGATGTCTTTGACGCCAGCGGCGTCGGTGCTGCCGACCGGGGTGCTGGCATCGACCTGGATTTCGAAGTGCAGGCCGTTGTGCTTGAGCAGCACGGCAGTGGGTGCAGCGGCGTCGCCGTGGAAGCCGATAAGTTGCGCATCGTCGCGCAGGCCAGTGTTGCTGCCGCCTTTCAGGGCAACAACAAGCTTGCCGCCTTCGATGCGGTAGCCCGTGGAGTCGACGTGCGAGCCGGCGGCCAAGGGCGCGGCTTCGTCGAGGAAGGCGCGGGCGAAGGCGATGACCTTGTCGCCGCGCACCTTGTTGTAACCCTGGCCTTTTTCGGCGCCGCCTTCATCGCTGATGGCATCGGTGCCGTATAGGGCGTCGTACAGCGAACCCCAGCGGGCGTTAGCGGCGTTCAGGGCGAAGCGGGCGTTCATCACCGGCACGACCAGTTGCGGGCCGGCCATGTGGGCGATTTCTTCGTCCACGTTCTGGGTGGTGGCCTGGAAATCGTCGGCTTGTGGCAGCAGGTAGCCGATTTCCTGGAGGAATGCTTTGTAGGCTGCGGCGTCGTGGGCCTGGCCTTTGCGTGCCTGGTGCCAGGCGTCGATCTTGGCTTGCAGCTCGTCGCGCTTGGCGAGCAGGGCTTTGTTCTTTGGAGCGAGGTCATTGATGATCTTCTCTGCACCCGCCCAGAACTGCTCGGCGACGATGCCGGTCCCGGGGATGGCTTCGTTGTTCACGAAGTCGTACAGGACCTTGGCGACCTGAAGGCCACCGACTTGAACGTATCCAGTCATTGCTTGCCTCACTCTGCTCAGCTATTTCGCTCTTCTGTATTAAGCCTGTAGCGCTTCTCTAAACACGGCACCAGTGCATGCCCCTTCGGGGCGGCTGGGTGCGGCCGGCCAGACAGGCTGGCAGACAGTGTGCGTATTTTCACAGGCGCCTTGGCAGACATCCAAACGACGTTTTGTAGTCCGCGCCACGGGATACTACATGAAGCAGTAGGCGGGGCAAAATCAGACTAAAAGCGCCGTTATGCGACCCGATGGTCGCGTATGGTCACGCTGGGAGTGGGTATGTTCGCAAAAAACAGGTGGATTGTTCCAGATAAATCTTGAAACAGTACACGATTAGCTGTGCGGATTGCCCTGCGGCAGGTTGCCGCGCCTTGCCTATACTGATTCGATCCCCCGATTTTCTGCCGCCCGGCGCGGTCCGACACGAGGAAGGGCTTGTGGATCATCTTGTACTGACTGTAATTGCCCCTGACAAGGCCGGCCAGGTCGAACGTATTGCCCAGTGCATCGCCGACCACAGTGGTAACTGGCTGGAAAGCCGCATGTCGCGTATGGCCGGGCAGTTTGCTGGCATTCTGCGGGTGGCGGTGCCGGCAGAGAATTACGCCGAGCTTGTGGCCTCGTTGCAGGGGCTGGCCAGGTATGACATTCGCGTGCTGATTGCCGAGAGCGGGATAGAGCCTTCTTGCACCTGGAAGCCTATTGCCATGGAGCTGGTGGGTAACGACCGGCCGGGGATCGTACGGGACATTACCCGCTTGTTGGCGGACCTTGGGGTGAATCTGGAGCGGTTCACTACCGAAGTGCGGCCCGCGCCAATGAGCAGTGAGCCGTTGTTTCATGCCGATGCGTTGCTGGCGTTGCCGCTGGCCCTTTCGCTGGATGAACTGCAGCAGAAGCTGGAGAGTCTGGCGGATGATTTGATGGTGGAGTTGCAGTTGCGGCCGGAGGATTGATCCTGGCCGGAGGTTATCCCGATATCACGGGGAAGGCCCTGTGGATAACCTGGGGGCGTACCTCTCCAGCCCAGGTATCACGTGCCTTGCAGAGCTTTGCTCAAAAAACACCCAATTATCAGCAGCTTGTGCACAAAGCACGGGGACGAGGGTGTGGATAACCTATGGAGATGTTTCTGCAGGCCAATAGCTACATGGCCTGCAGAGTTTTGATCGTTTTCTGATCAGCTACGTTTGCGCAAGTTCAGCCATGCATCCACGCTGTAAATCGCCAAACCTGCCCATATGAACATGAAGGCCACCAAGGTGCTCGACGACAAATGCTCATCGAACAGCAGTACGGCCTGCAACAGCACCAAGGTCGGTGCCAGGTACTGCAGGAAGCCCAGCGTGGTGTACGGCAGGTGCCGTGCGGCGGCGTTGAAGCATACCAGCGGCACCAGCGTTACCGGCCCTGCCGCCATCAGCCACAGCGCCTCGCTGCTGGTATAGAACGCGCCCTGGGCACTCATCGCTGACGGGTGCAGCAGCAGCCAGCCAAGGGCCAGCGGTACCAGCATCCAGGTCTCCACCACCAGGCCCGGCAGTGCTGCTACCGGCGCCTGCTTACGGATCAGCCCATAGAAGCCGAAGCTCAACGCCAGCACCAGTGACACCCATGGCAGGCTGCCCACTTGCCACACCTGCTGCGCCACACCCACGGCGGCCATGCCCACCGCCAGCCATTGCAGGCGGCGCAGGCGCTCACCAAGAATCAGCATGCCCAGCAGTACGTTGATCAGCGGGTTGATGTAATAGCCCAGGCTGGCCTCGAGCATACGGCCGTTGTTCACCGACCACACGTAGGTCAGCCAGTTACCGGCGATCAGTGCCCCGCTCAGTGCCAGGATGCCCAGCCGGCGCGGGTTGTTGCGCAGTTCACGCCACCAGCCGGGGTGTTTCCACACCAGTAGCAGCAGCGAGCCGAACAGTGCTGACCAGAGCACCCGGTGGACAATGATCTCCACCGCCGGGACGCTCTGGATTGCCTTGAAGTAGATGGGGAAAAGGCCCCAGATGATGTAGGCGCTCAAGCCCAGTATGTACCCGCGACGCGGGTTTGCGGCGTGCATGCAGAATCCTTGCTTAGGTTGCTAAATAAAGCGACGCCTATTGTAGACAGAGGTGGGCGCGCTTCTAGAACAATTTCAGCGGTGCTTCATCCAGTGCGGCCATTTGTTCGCGCAAGGCGAGAATCTGGTCGCCCCAGTAGCGTGGCTGGCCGAACCAAGGGAAGCTGGGCGGGAACGCCGGGTCGTCCCAGCGCCTTGCCAGCCAGGCGCTATAGTGCAACTGGCGCAGGGCGCGCAGGGGCTCGATCAGGGCCAGTTCGCGCGGGTCGAAGTCGTGGAACTCGTTGTAGCCGTCGATCAGCTCGGCCAGTTGCCCCAGGCGCTCCTCGCGGTTGCCGGCCAGCATCATCCACAGGTCTTGCACCGCTGGGCCCATGCGGCAATCGTCGAGGTCGACCACGTGGTACACCTCGTCACGGTGCATCAGGTTGCCGGGGTGCAGGTCGCCGTGCAGGCGGATGAGTTGGTGTGGTGTGCGAGCGTAGATGTCCTCCACCCGCTTGAGCAGATCGCGGGCCACGGACTCGAACGCCGGCAACAGTTCACGCGGGACAAAATTACCCTCCAGCAAGGTGTTCAGCGAGGCGTGGCCAAAGTTGTCCACAGCCAGTGCCTCGCGGTGCTTGAACGGTTTGCTGGCGCCCACGGCATGCATGCGACCGAGCAGTTGGCCCAGGCGATACAACTGGTCGAGGTTGCCAGGCTCAGGGGCGTGGCCGCCGCGACGGGGGAACAGCGTGAAGCGGAAGCCCTGGTGTTCGAACAAGGTGCGGTCATCGTGCTGCATGGGCGCAACCACCGGGACTTCGCAGTCGGCGAGCTCGGCCGTGAAGGCGTGTTCTTCAAGGATGGCTGCATCGCTCCAGCGGCCTGGGCGGTAGAACTTGGCAATCAGCGGCTGCGCGTCTTCGATGCCTACCTGGTACACGCGGTTTTCGTAGCTGTTCAGCGCCAGCACCCGCGCATCGCTGAGAAAGCCCAGGCTTTCCACTGCGTCCAGGACCAGGTCGGGGGTGAGGGTGTCGAAGGGGTGGGACATGGTGGCTCCGGAGGGTAAGCGGCGTGCGGCCATGGTAGCGCGTTATGCCTGTGCCGGCTTCTCAACAGGCATGCGCGAAATCCGCTCACCGCGTTGCCAGGCTAAGCCGGTATCCCGATGAGCACATAGGACGGATGGAACTGCACCCGCACCGAACTGCCGGCCGCCACCTGCTGCCCAGCCAACCACTGCGCCTCTGCAATGGCACACAACGTCTGCCCATTACCCAGCGCCAGCCTGACCTCGCTGGGGCCGTCATCCTCGGCCAGCACTTCCTCCACCGTCGCGCTCAAACAGTTGCTGCCCCCCTCGGCTTCTTCCTCTTCCGCCAGCAACCGCACCCACCCGGCCTTTAGCAGCGCCACCACCATCGTTCCCGGTGTCAGTTCCAGCCGCGCAGTGCTGTCGTGGGTGATCAGCGCATCGATCTCCAGCCCGCCGCTCAATGCCAGGCTGACTCGGTCATACCGGCCTTCAGGGCGCAGGCCGCTGACCTGGCCCTGCAACTGGTTGCGCGCACTGGTGCGCAGCATCAGGCGCCCGAGCAGGTCGAGGTCGCTGGATTCTTCGGCGGCTTCAAGGATTTGTGCCTGCAGGGCCTGCAGCCGTTGGTACAGGCGCAGCACCCGCTCGCCTTCCGGCGACAAGTGCGCACCGCCGCCGCCACGGCCACCGGTGCTGCGCTTGACCAAAGGCTGGCTGGCCAGATTGTTGAGCTCGTCGATGGCATCCCAGGCCGCCTTGTAGCTGATACCCGCTGCCTTGGCGGCGCGGGTGATCGAGCCTTGTTCGGCAATGTGTTGCAGCAGCGCGATGCGCTGTGGGCGGCGGGCGATGTGCTGGGTGAGAAGGGGGGGGAGGGACATGGGTATTCCGTATACAAGGGTGCTTTACAAATGGGCAGGTCGCGCCAGGTCATAAATACCCCGGTTTGGGCGTACGTGCCAGGCAATACACATCCACCCGCCGTGCACCTGCCTTGCGCAGTGCCTGGGCAATAGCCTGCGCAGTGGCACCGGTGGTCAACACATCATCGACGATGGCGACATGCTTGCCTTCCAGTTCGCCCATTACCGCGAACGCCTGGCGCAAATTGTGCCGTCGTGCCCTGGCGCCCAGATGTTGCTGTGCCGGTGTTTCGCGTGTTCGCACCAGCAAACGCTCGTTGCATGTTACCCCGACGTGTGACGACAACCACCGCCCAAGCATCCCCGCCTGGTTGAACCCCCGCTCGCGCAGTCGACGCCTGGCCAAAGGCACAGGCAACAGCAGGTCAGGGCGAGGCAACCCTTCGGCATAGCGATACAGCAGCCCCTGCCCGAGTAGCTCAGCCATCAGTCGCCCCAAAGGCCATTGGCGATTGTGCTTGAAGCGGCTGATCAACGTGTCCACCGGAAAGCCGAACTGCCACAGGGCAATGACCTGATCGAAGGCCGGCAAGCGGCGGCTGCACAGGGCGCAAGTCAGGCCGGGCATGGGCAAGGGCAGGGCGCAATGCCGGCATTGATCACCCAGCCAGGGCATCGCCTGTTCGCAGGTGATGCACAGCGGGTAGTGCTGCTCGGCAGGCTCATCGCAGAACAAGCACTGCTGATTAATAAGTGAGCACTTGTAAACCAGTCGCTTCCAGTACAGTTGACAGTTCATAGGCCTTCCATGACTATGCGAGCTATCCGTGATGCGCTGGCGGGCTTTCCTGTCCCGGCGCCAGCTACAGCCTAAACAAGGAAACGCCGATGAGCGCCAGCACAACTGCAACAACACGTCACGACTGGTCCCTGGCCGAGGTCAAGGCGCTGTTCCAGCAACCGTTCAATGACTTGCTGTTCCAGGCGCAGACCGTGCACCGCGCGCATTTCGACCCCAACCGCGTGCAGGTTTCGACCTTGCTGTCGATCAAGACCGGTGCCTGCCCGGAAGATTGCAAATATTGTCCGCAGTCCGGCCACTACAACACCGGGCTGGAAAAACAGAAGCTGATGGAAGTGCAGAAGGTGCTGGAAGAAGCTGCCCGCGCCAAAGCCATCGGTTCTACCCGTTTCTGCATGGGGGCGGCGTGGAAGCACCCATCGGCCAAAGACATGCCCTACGTGCTGGAGATGGTCAAAGGCGTCAAGGCCATGGGCCTGGAAACCTGCATGACCCTCGGCAAACTCGACCAGGAGCAGACCAAGGCCCTGGCCCAGGCTGGCCTGGACTACTACAACCACAACCTCGACACCTCCCCAGAGTTCTACGGCAGCATCATCACCACACGTACCTACAGCGAGCGCCTGCAGACCCTGGCCTACGTGCGCGATGCCGGGATGAAAATCTGCTCTGGTGGCATTCTGGGCATGGGTGAGTCGCTGGATGACCGTGCCGGCCTGCTGATCCAGTTGGCCAACCTGCCGGAGCACCCGGAGTCGGTGCCGATCAACATGCTGGTCAAGGTAGCCGGCACGCCGCTGGCTGAGGAAGAGGACGTCGACCCGTTCGACTTTATCCGTATGCTGGCCGTGGCCCGTATTCTCATGCCCAAGTCTCACGTGCGTCTGTCCGCCGGCCGTGAGCAGATGAACGAGCAGATGCAGGCCTTGGCCTTCATGGCGGGCGCCAACTCGATCTTCTACGGCGAAAAACTGCTGACCACCGCCAACCCCCAGGCCGACAAGGACATGCAGCTGTTCGCACGCCTGGGTATCAAGCCCGAAGCGCGCGAAGAGCACGCCGACGAAGTGCACCAGGCAGCCATCGAGCAAGCGCTGGTCGAGCAGCGCAGCAGCGAGATGTTCTACGACGCCGCGACAGCCTGACATGGCTTTCGATCTGGCTGCGCGCCTGGCCGAACGGCGCGCCGCAGACCTGTATCGGCAGCGGCCATTGCTGGAAAGCCCGCAGGGGCCGGAAGTGGTGGTCGACGGCCAGCGGTTGCTGGCCTTCTGCAGCAATGACTACCTGGGCCTGGCCAACCACCCCGAGGTGATCGCCGCCTGGCAGGCCGGCGCCGAGCGCTGGGGTGTGGGTGGTGGTGCCTCGCACCTGGTGGTTGGCCACAGCACCCCGCACCATCAGGTTGAAGAGGCACTGGCTGAACTCACCGGCCGCCCGCGCGCGCTGTTGTTCTCCACCGGCTATATGGCCAATCTGGGCGCCATCACCGCGTTGGTGGGGCAGGGCGACACGGTGCTGCAAGACCGCCTGAACCATGCGTCGCTGCTGGATGGCGGGCTGCTCAGTGGTGCCCGCTTCAACCGCTACCTGCACAACGACCCGGCCAGCTTGGCCAGCCGCCTGGACAAGGCAGTCGGCAATACCCTGGTGGTGACCGATGGCGTATTCAGCATGGACGGTGACCTGGCCGACCTGCCGGCGCTGGCCGATGTCGCGCGTGCCCGCGGCGCATGGTTGATGGTTGACGACGCCCATGGCCTGGGTACCTTGGGCGCACAGGGCGGCGGTATCGTCGAGCACTTTGGCCTGGGTGTGGATGACGTACCGGTGCTGATCGGCACGCTGGGCAAGGCTTGCGGCACTGCCGGCGCCTTTGTGGCTGGCAGCGAAGAGCTGATCGAGGCGCTGGTGCAGTTCGCCCGCCCCTACATCTACACCACCAGCCAGCCACCGGCGCTGGCCTGCGCCACACTCAAGAGCCTGGAGCTGCTGCGCCGTGAAACCTGGCGTCGTGAGCATCTGGCAGCCTTGATTCGCCAGTTCCGGGAAGGCGCGCAGCAGATGGGGCTTCAGTTGATGGACAGCCCGACGCCAATCCAGCCCATCGTGATCGGCGACAGTGCGCAGGCGTTGCGCCTGTCACGCCTGCTGCGTGAGCGCGGCTTGCTGGTGACGGCCATCCGCCCACCCACCGTGCCGGCTGGCAGCGCACGCCTGCGGGTGACCCTGAGTGCCGCGCACAGCGAGGCGCAGGTGCAGCTATTGTTGAATGCATTGGCCGAGTGTTATCCACAGTTGGAGAACGCCGATGCGTAATCGACTTGTTCTGTTGCCTGGCTGGGGCTTGGGAACTGCTGCGCTGGAGCCGCTGGCGGCTAGCCTGCGTGGTCAGGACGCCCGCCTGCAGGTAGAGCTGATGCCCCTGCCAGAACTGGCACACAGTGATGTGCAGGCCTGGATCGACCATCTGGATCGCAAGCTGCCCAACAATGTCTGGCTGGGTGGCTGGTCACTGGGTGGCATGTTGGCCAGCGCGCTGGCGCACAAGCGTGGCGACCACTGCTGCGGGCTGCTGACCTTGGCCAGCAACCCCAGCTTCCTGGCCCGTCCAGACTGGCCCCATGGCATGGCCGAAGACACCTTCGGCACCTTCCTCGACGGCTGTCGCAGCCATACCCAGGTCACCCTCAAACGCTTCCGTACCTTGTGCAGCGACGGCGCCCTGCAGCCGCGCACCCTGTTGCGCCAACTGGGTGTCGGCGTGCCGGATACCGACCCGTTGTACTTGGCCACTGGCCTTGAAGTGCTGGCCAAGCTGGACACCCGCGAAGCCTTGCAAGCCTATGGAGGCCCGCAGCTGCACCTGTTTGCTGGCAGCGATGCGCTAGTGCCGGCAGAGGCGGCAAAGGCGTTAAGCGAGCTGTTGCCCGATGTGGAAGTGGGCTTGGTCGAAGACAGTTCCCACGCGTTCCTGCTGGAGTACCCGCAGGAACTGGCGACGGGCATCAAGAGTTTCCTGCATGAGAGTGGCGATGACTGACCTTTCCCGTCCGACCCTGCCCGGCGCATTGCCCGACAAGCGCCAGGTGGCGGCCTCGTTCTCCCGCGCCGCGGCCAGCTACGACAGCGTGGCGGCCCTTCAGCGCGCTGTAGGTCTGGGCCTGCTGGAGCAGTTGCCGGCAGGCCTGCAGCCGTCACACTGGCTGGACCTGGGCAGTGGCACCGGCCATTTCAGCCGCATGCTGGCTGAGCGTTTCACCCAGGCCTGTGGCGTGGCGGTGGATATTGCCGAAGGCATGTTGCTTCACGCCCGTCATGTAAAGGGTGGGGCGCAGTATCACGTGGTTGGCGACGCCGAGCGTTTGCCGCTGCGCGATGGCAGCGTCGACCTGGTGTTTTCCAGCCTGGCGGTGCAGTGGTGCGATCAGTTCGCCAGTGTGCTGGCCGAGGCGCAGCGGGTGCTGCGCCCAGGCGGTGTACTGGCCTTCAGCAGCCTGTGCGTGGGCACCCTCGACGAACTGCGCGCCAGCTGGCAGGCGGTGGATGGTCTGGTGCATGTAAACCGCTTCCGCCGTTTTGAGGATTATCAGCGCCTGTGCGCAGCCAGCGGTTTTGAACAGCTTGAGCTGGAGCGGTGCCCGCATGTGCTGCACTACCCGGATGTGCGCAGCCTGACCCACGAACTGAAGGCGTTGGGGGCGCACAATCTGAACCCTGGGCGACCTTCCGGTCTCACCGGCAGGGCGCGAATGCAGGGCCTGTTGCAGGCCTATGAGGCATTTCGCCAGCCCGCGGGGCTGCCAGCCACCTATCAAGTGGTCTATGGTGTGTTGCGCAAGCCACAGGCGTAAGGGGAGCACGATGAGCCAGGCCTTTTTCATTGCGGGTACCGACACCGATGTTGGCAAGACCACCATCGCCGCCGGCCTGTTGCATGCGGCGCGCTTGCAGGGCATGAGCACGCTGGGTGCCAAGCCGGTTGCCTCAGGCTGCACGATGACGCCGAAAGGCTTGCGCAATAGCGATGCCTTGGCGCTGATCGACGAAAGCACGGTCAAGCTGCCCTATGAGCAGGTCAATCCGTTTGCCTTCGAGCCTGCTATTGCTCCGCATGTGGCGGCGCGCGAGGCAGGGGTGACGCTGGCTGTGCCAGACCTGCTCGCAGCGATGCGCAATGTGCTGCAACAAAATGCCGACTTCACCCTGATAGAGGGAGCCGGTGGCTGGCGCGTACCGCTGTCGGGCCTGGAGAACCTGTCCGACCTTGCCGTTGCCCTGCGGTTGCCGGTGATTCTGGTGGTAGGCGTGCGCTTGGGTTGCATCAGCCATGCCTTGCTTAGCGCCGAGGCGATCGAGCGCGATGGGCTGCAGTTGGCGGGTTGGGTGGCAAACATCATCGAGCCGCGCACCTCGCGCCTGGAAGAGAACCTGGCCAGCCTTGCAGAGCGCCTGCCGGCACCTTGCCTGGGGCGGGTGCCCAAGCTCAAGCAGGCCAGTGCCGACATGGTGGCTGAGCATCTGCAGCTGGATCTGCTGGATTAGTGTGTTGCAGGCCCGGCCTCTTCGCGGGTAAACCCGCTCCTACGAGGGAACGCATACCGTTGTAGGCGCGGGTTTACCTGCGAAGCGGCCAGTGCAGGAATACCCAAGGCCTATCAACTGGCATTGAGCCATTAGGGATTTAAACGGGCCTTTTTGTCCCCAGCCTGCTTTAATTGGGGCTGTTCGTCATCCAGCGTCAATGGAGTCCTGACATGGAAATCACCGGTAGCTCCGCCTACTACGCGGGCCTGAGCGCAATCCAGACCGGGCAGAACCGCGTCGATCAGGCCGCCAGCCAGATCGCCAACACCACTGCCGAACGTACCGCCACTAGCCAGTCCAGCGATTTTCAGGCCGAACGCTTGCGCGCGGTCGACCGCAGCCAGCAGATGGACATGGCCACCAGTGTCGTGCAACAGGCGGTGGGCAAGACCGAAGTCGAGCTTGGAGCAAAGGTCGTCAAGGCATCCGACGAAATGCTTGGCCGGATCATCGACACCTACGCCTGAACACTTGCGTCATCCCCTATTTCAGCGCCTGCCCTTGTAGGAGCGGGCTTGCCCGCGAATGCGTCCGATCAGACAGCAGTCTGGTTTGGTTGGACGCATTCGCGGGCGAGCCCGCTCCTACAGCGTTTTTGTCGAGCAATGGCGGATTTGCCATTTTCCGTGGCGTAAATGGCACCATAGTCCATCCTTGACAGAGAGCTAAGCTAAACGTAAGTTTCAAACAACTGTTTGATCGGCTTCCGCCAAGCGCGGGTCACCCCACAGAACTCACCTAGAGGTTCATCGCAATGCCTGACTACAAAGCCCCCTTGCGTGATATCCGCTTCGTTCGCGACGAGCTGCTTGGCTATGAGGCGCACTATCAGAGCCTGCCGGGCTGCCAGGACGCCACGCCCGACATGGTCGACGCGATCCTTGAAGAAGGCGCGAAATTCTGTGAGCAGGTGCTGTCGCCGCTGAACCGTGTGGGTGACCAGGAAGGCTGCATCTGGAGCGAATCGGGGGTGAAAACCCCAACCGGCTTCAAAGAAGCCTACGAGCAGTTCGTCGAAGGCGGCTGGCCTAGCCTGGCGCATGACGTCGAGCACGGCGGCCAAGGCCTGCCAGAGTCGCTGGGCCTGGCCCTGAGCGAAATGGTCGGTGGCTCGAACTGGTCGTGGGGTATGTACCCAGGCCTGTCGCATGGCGCGATGAACACTATTTCTGCGCATGGCACTGCCGAGCAGCAGCACACCTACCTGACCAAGCTGGTGTCCGGCGAGTGGACCGGCACCATGTGCCTGACCGAACCGCACTGCGGTACCGACCTGGGCATGCTGCGCACCAAGGCCGAGCCACAGGCCGACGGCAGCTACAAGGTGTCGGGCACCAAAATCTTCATTTCGGCCGGCGAACACGACATGGCCGACAACATCGTCCATATCGTTCTGGCCCGCCTGCCGGACGCACCGGCCGGCACCAAGGGTATTTCGCTGTTTATCGTGCCGAAGTTCCTGCCCAACGCCGAGGGTGGCGTGGGTGAACGCAACGGCGTGAGCTGCGGCTCGATCGAACACAAGATGGGCATCCACGGTAACGCTACCTGCGTGATGAACTTCGATGCTGCCACCGGCTACCTGATTGGCCCTGCCAACAAAGGCCTGAACTGCATGTTCACCTTCATGAACACCGCACGCCTGGGTACCGCGCTGCAAGGCCTGGCCCACGCCGAAGTGGCGTTCCAGGGTGGCCTGAAGTACGCCCGTGAGCGCCTGCAGATGCGTTCCCTGACCGGCCCGAAAGCACCGGACAAGGCCGCTGACCCGATCATCGTCCACCCGGACGTGCGTCGCATGCTGCTGACCATGAAGGCCTTCGCCGAAGGCAACCGCGCGATGGTTTACTTCACCGCCAAGCAGGTGGACATCGTCAAGTACAGCCAGGACGAAGAAGAGCGCAAGAAGGCTGACGCCCTGCTGGCGTTCCTGACCCCGATCGCCAAGGCATTCATGACCGAAGTCGGTTTCGAAGCCGCCAACCACGGCGTGCAGATCTACGGTGGCCATGGCTTCATCGCCGAATGGGGTATGGAGCAGAACGTGCGCGACAGCCGCATCTCCATGCTGTACGAAGGCACTACCGGTATTCAGGCCCTCGACCTGCTCGGTCGTAAAGTGCTGATGACTCAGGGCGAAGCACTGAAGGGCTTCACCAAAATCGTGCACAAGTTCTGCCAGGCGCAGGAAGGTAACGAAGCGGTCAAGGAGTTCGTCGAACCGCTGGCGGCCATCAACAAGGAGTGGGGCGAGCTGACCATGAAAGTGGGCATGGCTGCCATGAAGGACCGTGAAGAAGTGGGTGCGGCTTCGGTCGATTACCTGATGTACTCCGGCTATGCTTGCCTGGCCTACTTCTGGGCCGACATCGCCCGCCTGGCCGCCGAGAAACTGGCAGCCGGCACCAGCGAGGAGGCGTTCTATACCGCTAAGCTGCAGACTGCCCGCTTCTACTTCCAGCGTATTCTGCCGCGTACCCGTACCCATGTGGCGACCATGTTGTCGGGTGCCAACAACCTGATGGCGATGGACGAAGAGCACTTCGGCCTGTCGTACTGATACTGGCGCTGTACCCAAAACCCGCCTGCCCTGACCGGTAGGCGGGTTTTTTTGTCTTCAGGTTCAGCGTGGTCCCTCGTAGGAGCGGGTTTACCCGCGAAAGGGCCGGGCCTGCTGGCCAATCTCCACCCGCCGTTCACCGTTGCCGCCACTACCGTATTCGCGGGTAAACCCGCTCCTACCACACTGATCGGTGGTGGCCACACCTCAGGGGTTGGCCACAGGCCGTCGTGTAGGAGCGGTTCACCCGCGAAGAGGCCGGCCCTGCTGGCCAATCTCCACCCGCCGTTCACCGTTGCCGCCGCCACCGTATTCGCGGGTAAACCCGCTCCTACCACACTGATCGGTGGTGGCCACACATCAGGGGTTGGACACAGGCCGCCGTGTAGAAGCGGGTTTACCCGCGAAAGGGCCGGCCCTGCTGGCCAATCTCCACCCGCCGTTCACCGTTGCCGCCGCCACCGTATTCGCGGGTAAACCCGCTCCTACCCCACTGATCGGTGGTGGCCACACATCAGGGGTTGGCCACAGGCCGTCGTGTAGGAGCGGGTTCACCCGCGAAGAGGCCGGCCCTGCTGGCCAATCTCCACCCGCCGTTCACCGTTGCCGCCGCCACCGTATTCGCGGGTAAACCCGCTCCTACCCCACTGATCGGTGGTGGCCACACATCAGGGGTTGGCCACAGGCCGTCGTAGGAGCGGGTTTACCCGCGAAGGATGCGACACGGTGCATGGGAAGTTCGTTCATCCAACCGCAAATTCAACTGTTCCAGTGCACTGCCGATGAAGTGAGGGCACAATGCCATTATTGATCTGCCGGGTTGGAGATTACCCTTGTTTCGTCTTAACGCTGTTCGCGCTAGCCACTTCCTGCCGTCGCTGTTCTTGTTGCTGGCAGGGCTCGCCGCAGCCTATGTGAGAGACCTCAGCGTCTTTTTCACATCGCTGTTCAATGTCCTGCCTACCTTGGTTCTACTGCTGGGCGGCGCCTACTGCGCGGTTTACCGCCGTCAGCGTGAACTGTTCCTGATGCTGACGGTGTACATCGCCTACTTCCTGCTCGATACCCAGACCGACTTCTACCGTGACCATGGCCGCGTGCGTGAGGATGCCGCGGTGATCTTCCACCTGGTCTGCCTGCTGCTGCCGGCGCTGTTCGGGCTGTATGGCGCCTGGCAGGAGCGTACGCACCTGCTGCAGGACCTGGTCGCCCGCGGTGCAGTGCTGTTTGCCGTGGGCAGCGTGGCGGTGGCCCTCCAGCAAAGCTACCCCGAGGCGTTGCTGATCTGGTTGGCGGAGATCCGCTGGCCGGCTTTGCATGGCCACTGGATGAGCCTGATCCAGATGGTCTACCCACTGTTCCTTGGTGTGTTCATTCTGCTGGTGGTGCAGTACCTGCGTGCACCCCGGCCGCTGCACGCCGCGCAGTTGATCGGCCTACTGGGCATTTTCTGGATGCTGCCGCAAACCTTCATCCTACCGTTTACCCTGAACATCATGTGCAGCCAGGTAATGCTGATGATCGCCGCAGCAGTGGCGCACGAGGCTTATCAGATGGCTTTCCGTGACGAGCTGACTGGCCTGCCGGGGCGCCGTGCGCTGAACGAGCGCATGCAGCGTCTGGGGCGTAACTATGTCATCGCCATGACCGATGTCGACCATTTCAAGAAATTCAACGACACCCACGGCCACGATGTCGGTGACCAGGTGCTGCGGTTGGTCGCCAGCCGCTTGTCCAAGGTCACCGGCGGTGGCCGCGCCTACCGTTATGGTGGGGAAGAGTTCGCCCTGGTGTTCGCCGGCAAGACCGCCGAGGAATGCGTGCCGCATGTGGAGGCCGTGCGTGAAGTGATCGCTAATTACGTGATGCACCTGCGCGACCAGCACAACCGCCCACAGGACGATACCGCCGGCCGCCAGCGCCGCGCTGGCAGCGGCGGCGGCACGGTCTCGGTCACCATCAGTATCGGCGTGGCCGAGCGCCAGACCGATCATCGCAACCCCGAGGCGGTGCTGAAATCCGCCGACCAGGCGCTATACAGCGCCAAAGGCGCGGGGCGCAATTGTGTCATGGTGCATGGGCGACAATCACCGCGTGGGGCAGTGCGTACAGTGTGACCAGGTTAGACTATATAGTCGATTGATGACCCTATGTCTCGCAAAAGTTGTTCGGTTACACTGCCATTAACCCCAGTGTCGCGGTTCCCCGAGACCGCCCCGACCCGACTAGCGAGAGGTTGTCATGGCTGACTATAAAGCGCCCCTGCGCGACATGCGCTTCGTACTGAATGAAGTCTTCAACGTGGCCGAGCAGTGGACGCAGTTGCCCGGTCTGGCCGAGGTTGTCGATGCCGACACGGCCATGGCCGTGCTGGAAGAAGCCGGCAAGGTCACCGCCAAGACCATTGCGCCGCTCAGCCGAGCTGCCGACGAAGAGGGCTGCCACTGGGACAACGGCGTGGTACGCACCCCAGCCGGTTTCATCGAGGCCTACAACACCTACGCTGAAGGCGGCTGGGTGGGCGTGGGCGGCGACCCGCTTTTCGGCGGTATGGGTATGCCCAAGGCCATCTCGGCCCAAGTCGAGGAAATGGTCAACGCATCCAGCCTGGCCTTCGGCCTGTACCCGATGCTGACCGCCGGCGCCTGTCTGTCGATCAACGCCCACGCCAGCGAGGCCTTGAAGGAAAAATACCTTCCGAACATGTATGCCGGCGTTTGGGCCGGCTCCATGTGCCTGACCGAGCCGCATGCCGGCACCGACCTGGGCATCATCCGCACCAAGGCCGAGCCCCAGGCTGACGGCAGCTACAAGGTCAGCGGCACCAAGATCTTCATCACCGGTGGCGAACACGACCTGACCGAGAACATCATCCACTTGGTACTGGCCAAGTTGCCGGATGCACCGGCGGGGCCGAAAGGTATTTCGCTGTTCCTGGTGCCGAAGTTCCTGGTCAATGAAGACGGTAGCCTCGGTGCGCGGAACCCGGCCACTTGCGGTTCGATCGAGCACAAAATGGGCATCCAGGCTTCGGCTACCTGTGTGATGAACTTCGACGAAGCTGTCGGCTACATCGTCGGTGAGCCGAACAAAGGCCTGGCGGCCATGTTCACCATGATGAACTACGAGCGCCTGGGCGTCGGCATTCAAGGCCTGGCGTCGGCCGAGCGCTCCTACCAGAACGCCGTGGAGTACGCCCGCGATCGCCTGCAAAGCCGTGCCCCGACTGGCCCGCAAGCCAAGGACAAGGCTGCCGACCCGATCATCGTCCACCCGGACGTGCGTCGCATGCTGTTGACCATGAAGGCACTGATCGAAGGTGGCCGCGCCTTCTCCACTTACGTGGCCATGCAACTGGACAGTGCCAAGTACAGCGAAGACACCAGCGTGCGCAAACGCAGCGAAGAGCTGGTGGCACTGCTGACGCCGGTGGCCAAGGCCTTCCTCACCGATCTGGGCCTGGAGTGCGCAGTGCACGGCCAGCAGGTATTTGGCGGGCATGGTTACATTCGTGAGTGGGGGCAGGAGCAGTTGGTGCGCGATGTGCGCATTACCCAGATCTACGAAGGTACCAATGGCATCCAGGCCCTCGACCTGATGGGCCGTAAAGTGGTGGCCAGCGGCGGGGCATACTACAAGCTGTTCTCTGATGAGATTCGCCAGTTCATTACTCATGCAGGCAGCGAACTGGACGAATTCACCAAGCCACTGCGTGCTTCGCTCGATCAGCTCGATGGGCTGACCGAGTGGGTATTGCAGCAGGCCAAGGGCAACCCGAATGAAATTGGCGCGGCTTCGGTCGAGTACCTGCATGCCTTCGGCTATGTTGCCTATGGCTATATGTGGGCACTGATGGCGCGGGCGGCGCAGGCGGGCGATGGGGATGCGGCGTTCTATTCGGGCAAGCTGGGTACGGCGCGGTTCTATTTTGCACGGTTGCTGCCACGGGTGGATTCGCTGGTGGCTTCGGTGAAGGCGGGGAGTGAGTCGCTTTACTTGCTGGATGCCGAGCAGTTCTGATCGATTTTTGGGGCTGCGCAGCTGCCCCAGCCATGGCATATCTGTGAACGAATCTCCTGTGTAAGCTTTTTCCTACACGACGTGGTGACTTTTCACCACTGTTCTAAGATTGGATCCACGGTTAATCTTTACCACATGGACGTTGCGCAGGAAGCGCAAAGGACAGATCAAGGACGACGACGAAGGACCACCTGCCAGGATGGCGGGGCGATACGGATGTCACAGGGAAACAGTCTGGAAAACCCCGCTTCGGCGGGGTTTTCTTTGCGTGCGTGTTTTTCAGGCCAGCACATCCCGCGGTGACGCCCCCAACAGGCGGGCGTCCGTCTCTTCCTCCAGCAACGTGCGCAGCAGCTCTACAGAGGCCTGCTGGCGCTGGGCATCGCGGAATACCAGGCCAACCTTCAACGGCACGCGTGGCTCGCTCAACGGCTTCCACAGCAGCCCCTGATCATCTTCGGCGGCCTCCTTGGCGCGCCCCGGCAGAATGGTAGCCAGCGCCGTGTGCGCGAGGCTATCGAGAATCCCTGCCATATTGTTCATCTCTGCCTGCACCTGCGGCCGTCGGCCCTGGCTGGCCAGCTGCGCCTGCCAGATCTGGCGGATCTGGAACTCTTCGCCCAGCATCAGCATGGGCAACTCGGCGGCCTGACGGATGGACACCTTCTTGAAGTCCTTCAGCGGGTGGGTATCGGGTATGACCAGTTGCAGCTCATCTTCGTACAACAGCAAGCCATGCAGCCCAGGCTGGCGCGGCGGCAAGTAGCTGATGCCGATGTCCAGGCTGCCGTTGAGCAGGCGCCGTTCGATCTCCAACCCCGACAACTCGTAAATCTGCACGACCAGGTGAGGTTGAGCCTTGCGCAGCCGTTCAAGCAGTTGCGGTATCAGGCTTGGCCGCACTGTCTGCAATACACCGATAGCCAAGGTGCGCAGCGACTGGCCCTTGAAGTTGCGCATAGCCTCGTGGGCACGCTGCAGGCCGTCGAGCAACGGCAGGGCATGGTTGTACAAGGTGTGTGCGGCCAAGGTTGGCAGCAAGCGTTTGTTGCTGCGCTCGAACAGGCTCAGGTCGAGACTGTGCTCCAACTGGCGGATCTGCTGGGAAAGCGCCGGCTGTGACAGCGACAGGCGTTCGGCGGCACGGCCTACGTGGCCTTCTTCGTACACCGCGACGAAATAACGCAGTTGGCGGAAATCCATAAGCAACACTTATCGAAAATGCTGGAAAAACGAAATGGTCGAAATCCCTGTTGAAGCCTAGTCTATCGCCGTATTCCAAAGGGTTACAGCGATGATTCGGTCGATTGTTACCATGGATGAAAAACACTTTTGATAGGCAAGGCAAAATATCGAGTGCCGGCATCAAGACCGCACCGTGGCTGCCCTTTACCGTGATTGGTTGGAGCCCTGATGAACCTGTTCAACCTGCGCCGCTCGGCTCCTGCCGCCGCCGCCGAGCCCAAGCGTGCGCCGGTGATCGTGCCGCAAGCATCTGAGCTGTCGCCTGAGCGCCTGATGCCCGGCGCCGAACGTGCAGCGCAGGTATTCGTGCGTGGCCAGGGCTCCTGGTTGTGGGACAACGAAGGGCATGCCTACCTGGACTTTACCCAGGGCGGCGCGGTCAACAGCTTGGGCCACAGCCCCAGCGTTTTGGTCAAAGCGTTGGGAGCCCAGGCTCAGGCGTTGATCAACCCGGGCTCGGGCTTTTACAACCGTGGCCTGCTGGGGCTGGTCAACCGGCTGTGTCAGAGTACCGGCAGTGACCAGGCCTACCTGCTCAACAGCGGTGCCGAGGCCTGTGAAGGGGCGATCAAGCTGGCGCGTAAGTGGGGCCAGCTGCACCGCAATGGCGCCTATCACATCATTACTGCCAGCCAAGCCTGCCATGGCCGTAGCCTGGGCGCGCTGTCCGCGTCCGATCCGTTGCCATGCAATCGCTGCGAGCCTGGCCTGCCGGGTTTCAGCAAGGTGCCGTTCAACGACCTGGCGGCGCTGCACGCCGAGGTGGATTCACGCACCGTGGCGATAATGCTCGAGCCGATACAGGGTGAGGCGGGCGTTATTCCCGCTACTCAGGAATACCTCAAGGGCGTGGAAACGCTCTGCCGCGAACTGGGCATCCTGCTGATCCTAGATGAGGTGCAGACCGGTATTGGTCGCTGTGGTGCGCTGCTGGCCGAGGAACTCTATGGCGTGCGCGCCGACATCATCACCTTGGGCAAGGGCCTGGGGGGCGGCGTGCCACTGGCCGCCTTGCTGGCCAGGGGCAAGGCATGCTGCGCCGAGCCTGGTGAGCTGGACGGCAGCCACCATGGCAACGCGCTGATGTGCGCCGCCGGCCTGGCGGTGCTGGACAGCGTGCTCGAACCTGGCTTTCTGGCCCAGGTACAGGACAACGGTCGTCACCTTCGTGAAGGCCTGAGCCGCCTGACCGGGCGCTATGGTCAGGGTGAAGTGCGCGGTCACGGGCTGCTATGGGCCCTGCAACTGAAAGAGAACCTGGCCCGCGAGCTGGTGGCTGCGGCCCTGCACGAGGGCCTGCTGCTCAACGCGCCGCAAACGGATGTGGTGCGCTTTTCTCCGGCGCTGACTGTGAGCAAAGGCAACATCGACGAAATGCTGCTGCGCCTGGCGCGCGCTTTCGCCCGCCTGCATGCCCAGCAGCAGGCCCGCCGCGAAGTACCGGCGTAGCGGCCTGCCAAAGAATTCAACGAACCGTCTGGCGTTCCTGCGCATCGCCCCTGGCCTGTTTCATTCGGCCCGGGGCGTTTTTTTTGCCTGTGGAACCTCTTCGGCTGGCAGCTAGTCTTTGATGTAACCCTTCAGGAGAAACTCGCATGGACTTTATCCGCATTATCATCGCCATTATCCTGCCGCCGCTGGGGGTGTTCCTTCAGGTCGGGTTTGGCGGGGCGTTCTGGCTGAATATCCTGCTGACCCTGCTGGGGTACATTCCGGGGATCGTGCATGCGGTGTACATCATCGCCAAGCGGTGACACAGGCTGAGCCCGCGCCTGCAGGAGCAGCGAAAGGTTGCTCCTGCAGGGGCGTCTGTAACTACTGCACTAACACCCGGCAATAGAATTTCCACTCTTCTTCCAAGGCATGCGCCAGGTTTTCCGCCTTGCGGAACCCATGCCGCTCCTCCGCATAAAAATGCCCTTCAGCGTCGATCCCGTTGGCCTGCAACGCAGCCAACATGGAGCGTGTCTGCTCCGGCACCACCACCGCATCCAGCTCACCCTGGAAGAAAATCACCGGTACCTTGATTCGCTCTGCATGCAGCAACGGCGTGCGCTGGCGATAGCGTTCAACGTCCCGCTGCGGGTCGCCGATCAGCCAGTCCAGGTAATCGCCTTCGAACTTGTGGGTGGCACGGGCCAGGGCTACCGGGTCACTGACCCCGTACAGGCTGGCGCCGGCGCGGAACACGTCTTGAAACGCCAAGGCGCACAGGGTGGTGTAGCCCCCGGCGCTGCCGCCGCGGATGAACGCCTTGCGTTTGTCGACCAAGCCCTGAGCCGCCAGGTATTCGACCACCGCGCAGGCATCGGCCACATCGCTTTCGCCCCAGCGCTGATGCAGTGCCTGGCGGTATTCCCGGCCATAGCCGGTGCTGCCCCGGTAGTTGAGGTCGGCCACGGCAAAGCCGCGCTGGGTCCAATACTGGATGCGCGGGTCGAGCACGGGATAGCAGGCTGAGGTTGGCCCGCCGTGGATGAACACCACCAGCGGTGCTGCGCCTTGCGACTGCGCTGGCGGGTAGAAGAAACCATGGGCCTGCTCGCCGCCACTGCCGTAGTGGATCGACTGCGGTAGGCTGATTTGCCCTGCCGGCAGCATTTCGGCACCGCCGGCCAGCACACGTACGTCGTGGTTGTTGCGGTCAATGGCAATGACTGCCGGTGGGCTGATGGGCGACGCTGCAATGGCATACAGGTGTTCGCTGTCCATGGTCAGGCTGCGAAAGCGTGTGTAGGCACTGGCAAAACGCTCCATACGGCCATCTTCACCACGCAGCCCCAATTGCCCGAAGCCGTCTTCGAACCAACTGGCCAGGTAGCTTTGCGGGCTCAGTGCCAACCAGGTACAGGTCCCCAATTGCCAAGGCGCAGCAGCATGGTCCGCCGATGCGGCAGGCAACGCCTGCCATTGGCCATCGACCTCACCCCAGGGTTGCCAGAAGCCATTGCGGTCGGACAGGCAGTAGAGCCGACCTTCGGCATCGAAGCGTGGTTGTTGCAACGATTCTTCTGCGGCGGCTACACATTGCGCCGGCCCCCAGTGGCCGCTGGCATCGCGCGCGCGGCACATCAGCCGGGTGACGGTCCAGGGCTGTGCCGGGCGGTCCCATTCGATCCACGCCAGGCGCTGGCCATCGGCGCTGACAGCAGGCGAGGCGTAGAAGTCGGCGCCCTCGGCGAGGACTTCGCGGCTGCTGTTACCCAGAGCGACCAGGCGATGCTCTACCTGTTCGGCATGGCGCTCTTCGACGGCCAGCACCTGGCCGTTGTGCCACTGCACATCGCCATAGCGGCAGCTGGCATCCTGGGTCAGTGCACGTGGTAACAGATCGTCCAGCGGCTGGGTGTAGACCTGCTGGTCCTTTTCGTTGACGAACACCAGCCCGTCGCCGCCCAGGCAGAAGCTGCCACCACCATATTCGTAGACCCGACTGCGCACGCTGAAGCCGTCCGGGGTCAGGCAGCGGGCTTGGTAGTGCAACCAGTGCCAGATACGGCAAGCACCGTCGGCCGGGCGGAATTCGTTCCAGAACAGCCCGTCGGCACTGACCTTGAGTTCGGCGAAGTCGGTGCCGGCGGCAACTGCCTGGGCCGCGCTGAATTCAGCCGCGGGCGATGACACGGGAGTTTCGATCATTGCGGAAGGTCATCTGTTCGATCGCGAGCTGGGCGGTTTCTGCCTCCTCGCGGGCCTTGAGAATGATGCCGTGCTCGGTCGACTTGGCGCACACCGGGTCGGCGTTGCTGGCATCGCCGGTCAGCATGAAGGCCTGGCAGCGACAGCCGCCGAAGTCCTTTTCTTTCTCGTCGCAGGAGCGGCAAGGTTCGCGCATCCACTCATAGCCACGGAAGCGGTTGAAACCGAACGATTCATACCAGATATGGTGCAAGTCGTGGTCGCGTACATTCGGGAACTGCACGGGCAACTGGCGGGCGCCGTGGCAGGGCAATGCGGTGCCGTCCGGGGTGATGGTGAGGAACAGGTTGCCCCAGCCGTTCATACAGGCCTTGGGACGCTCTTCGTAGTAGTCAGGGGTAACGAAAATAAGCTTGCACGGGTTACCCTCGGCCTTGAGCTTGTCCCTGTATTCGTTGGTGATACGTTCGGCCCGCTCGAGTTGCGCGCGGGTTGGCAGCAGCCCCAGGCGGTTGAGGTGCGCCCAGCCATAGAACTGGCAAGTGGCGAGCTCGACAAAGTCGGCCTCCAGGGCAATGCACAACTCGATGATGCGGTCGATCTTGTCGATGTTGTGCCGATGGGTGACGAAGTTGAGCACCATCGGGTAGCCATGGGCTTTCACCGCGCGGGCCATTTCCAGCTTCTGTGCAAAGGCCTTTTTCGAGCCAGCCAGCAGGTTGTTCACCTGCTCGTCGCTGGCCTGGAAGCTGATCTGGATATGGTCCAGGCCAGCCTTCTTGAATTCGGCGATGCGTGCCTCGGTCAGGCCAATGCCCGAGGTGATCAGGTTGGTGTAGTAACCCAGGCGACGGGCCTCTGCGATCAGCTGGGCAAGGTCCTGGCGTACCAGCGGTTCGCCGCCGGAAAAGCCGATTTGTGCGGCACCCATTTCCCGCGCTTCAGCCATGACCTTGAACCACTGTTCGGTGCTCAGCTCCTGGCCCTGGGCGGCGAAGTCCAGCGGGTTGGAGCAGTAAGGGCACTGCAGCGGGCAGCGGTAGGTGAGTTCGGCCAGCAGCCACAGCGGCAGGCCGACCTCGGGGGTAGGCGGCAACTCAGGCGAGGACGATCCAGTGTTCGGCACGGGCCACCTCCATGAACTGCTCGATGTCGTCCGCCACTTGCGGGACACCGGGGAATTGCTGTTCGAGTTCGCTGATAATTGCTGCCACGTCGCGCTGGCCGTCGATCAGGCCACCGATCAGGCTCGCGCTGTCGTTGAGCTTGATCATGCCTTCGGGGTACAGCAACACATGGCCCTTTTGCGCCGGCTCGTACTGGAAACGATAGCCGGGGCGCCAGTTCGGTACCTGGTTACGGTCGAAACTCATAGGGTGATTCCCTTGTGCCACACCCGTTCCTGGGTGACGGAATGATAGGGTGGGCGGTTCAGTTCGTAGGCCATGCTCATGGCATCGAGCATGCTCCACAGGATATCCAGTTTGAACTGCAGTATCTCCAGCATACGCTCCTGGCCCGCACGGGTGGTGTAGTGCTGCAGGGTAATCGCCAGGCCGTGTTCCACATCGCGTCGAGCCTGGCCCAGGCGGGTACGGAAATACTCGTAGCCGGCGGGGTCGATCCACGGGTAGTGCTGTGGCCAGCTGTCCAGACGTGACTGGTGGATTTGCGGGGCGAACAGCTCGGTCAGCGAGCTGCTGGCGGCTTCCTGCCAGCTGGCGCGGCGGGCGAAGTTGACGTAGGCGTCCACAGCAAAGCGCACGCCAGGCAATACCAGTTCTTGCGAGCGCAATTGGTCCGGGTCCAGCCCGACAGCCTGGCCCAGGCGCAGCCAGGCTTCGATGCCGCCATCCTCGCCAGGCGCACCATCGTGGTCGAGCAGGCGCTGGATCCACTCGCGGCGCACTTCGCGGTCCGGGCAGTTGGCCAGGATCGCAGCATCCTTCATCGGGATGTTGACCTGGTAGTAGAAGCGGTTGGCCACCCAGCCCTGGATCTGCTCGCGGGTGGCGCGACCTTGGTACATCGCCACGTGGTACGGGTGATGGATGTGGTAATAGGCGCCCTTGGCGCGCAGGGCCTGCTCGAATTCGGCAGGGGACATTGGCAGTGCGTCGCTCATTCGGCTGGCTCCTGTAAAGCGATTGTCAGGGCTGAGACATATTCACCCTGTGGGAGCGGGCATGCCCGCGAACACCGGCGAAGCCGGTGCCATACACCGTGTTGGATGCTTCGCGGGCATGCCCGCTCCCACAGGGCCTGTGTCGCATCACGGACTGTTTTACAACTCGATGCTCATGCCATCGAAGGCAACTTCCACACCGCGGCGCAGGACTTCGGCGCGCTCGGGGGAGTTTTCATCGAGAATCGGGTTGGTGTTGTTGATGTGGATAAGCACTTTGCGCTGGCGCGGGAAACCGTCGAGCACTTCGAGCATGCCGCCAGGGCCGTTCTGGGCCAGGTGACCCATCTCGCGGCCGGTGCGGGTGCCCACGCCACGGCGCTGCATTTCGTCGTCTTCCCACAGGGTGCCGTCGACCAGCAGGCAGTCGGCACCGTGCATCATCGCCAGCAGCTTTTCGTCTACCTGGCCCAGGCCCGGGGCGTAGAACAGCTTGCCGCCGGTGCGGGTGTCTTCGACCATCAAACCAAGGTTATCGCCCGGGTGCGGGTCGAAGCGGTGTGGCGAATAAGGCGGCGCGGCGCTGCGCAGAGGGAAGGGGGTGAACTTGAGGTTGGGGCAGGCGTCGATCACGAAGCTGCCTTCCAGCTCGATACGGTTCCACTGCAGGCCACCGTTCCAGTGGCTGAGCATGTTGAACAGCGGGAAACCGGTGGTCAGGTCCTGGTGGACCATGTCCGTGCACCACACCTGATGCGGGCAGCCTTCGCGCAGGCTGAGCAGGCCGGTGGTGTGGTCGATCTGGCTGTCCAGCAGGACGATGGCGTTGATGCCGGTGTCGCGCAGGGCCCGGGCCGGTTGCATCGGCGCAAAGGCCTGCAGTTGGGCGCGGATGTCGGGCGAGGCATTGCACAGTATCCAGTGCACACCGTCGTCGGACAGGGCGATGGATGACTGGGTGCGCGCCGTGGCTTGCAGGGTGCCATCACGGTAGCCCTTGCAGTTGACGCAGTTGCAGTTCCACTGCGGGAACCCGCCACCGGCGGCGGAGCCGAGAACCTGGATGTACATGGCCACTCTCTATGCAGAAACCGGATCGGAAAAAACGAAAACGCCCCGGCAGGCCGAGGCGTGAAACTATAAGCCTGGCTTAGCGGTTAGCGAAGTACATGGTAACTTCGAAGCCGATACGCAGGTCAGTGTATGCAGGTTTGGTCCACATGGAATTACTCCTTCCGAATGAGGGTTGGGTTGTTCAGCTACTACTTGGGTACCGCCATGCGCTGGCAGTTCCCTGAAACCGAGATTGCGCTATCTTACAAGAAAAATTTGAACCGGAAGGTTAATTATTCGAGAAGCGCCGTTGCAGTTCGCGTAATAATCATCGATTTTCGTCCTGCTAGGAAGTGTCTGGCGCGGCAGCGTTGGCCAAGCATAGCCAAGCGGAACCTGTGTCGAGCAGGTTGCTCAGCAGGTGGTCCAGATCCGTCTGCCGCGTAGTCAGGATAGACCTGCGCAGCACATCCAGCTTATCGGGTTGTGTGGCCAAGTGTGTCTGCCACGCCCATTCGGCGACATCGGCATTGGCCATGGCGGGCTCGTCGAATTGTCCAGCCAATGCCTGGCGAGCGGCGGGGTCAAGGGTGACGCCATGGCGCAGCAGGCCGAGCAGGTGGTCGAGCACCTGTGCCGGACCGGTGTGGGGAGACTGCACGCCGAACAGCAGCCCACCGACACCCTCGACCTGACGAAAGGCGCTGAACACCGCATAGCCGAGTTGCAATTCTACCCGCAGGCGTTGGTAAACCGGCCCTTGCAGCAACTGGGCTAACAGGCGGCCTGCGGCTTCTTTGGCCGCAGGCAACGGGTAGAACAGCAGCAGGGCATGTTCGCTGCCTGGCACTTGGGCGTGCTGCCAGCGGTGGTTTGCCCATGTTGGCAGGGGGCCAGGCCGCGAGCCTTGCCCAGGGCACCGCTGCAGCGCAGTGCCCAAGGTGTTTAGCGCGGTATCCTCGAAGCCTGCAGCCATGCCATGCCATTCGGTGTGCAGCCACAGGCTGTCGAGTTGTTGCTGGTTCAGCGTGTCGGCGGGCACCGCTGCGGGCAGGCTACCCCGTACCGCGTCTGGCAGTTGCTTGAGCAGGGCCCTGATGGGGATCAGGGCCGGGGGCTGCGCCGTGCAGGGCAGCCAGCAATTGGCAGGTGGCTTGAGCATCAATGCCAAGGCTTGTTCCACTGCCCGCAGCACTGCTGCTGGCAGGCCGGCGCAGCGCAACTGCCAGTATTCTCCGGCGCTGCTGTACTGCAGTTGCACGGAGGCGCGGTCACAGCGTTCCTGCAGTGGTGCCAGGGCCTGTTCCAGCACACGCTGTAGCTGCTGGCGCAAAGGCGAAGGTACATGCCAGCGCAGGTACAGCGCAGCGTATTGGCGCGCCGGCGGGAGCTGGTCACTGATCTTCAGCGCTGCCGGCAGCGGCTGCGCCTTGGCATGGGGCAGGTCAGCCATCAGCAATGGGTCGACTGGCAAGCGCTGCCAATTGCCATGGTCGCTACCTGGCAGGCTTTCCAGCAGGGCGCCAAGCGCCTGCAACCCCTGGGCATCCAGCTTGGCGAACGGCTGGCCTGTGCTGTCCCGGCGGGCCAGCTCGAGCGCGCTGGCACTGTGTGCACGGCTGCACTGCAGCAAGCCGAATTGGTGGTTCAACTGGTCGCGGTCGGCCTGGCGGATGAACCTGAACCAACCTTGCAGCAGGGCGCTGGCTTCGTCTGGGCAAGCGTCGGCACTGAGCTTCAGGTCAAGGTGCCACAGCAGCTGACCGGCGAACGCATACAGCCTTTCGGCCGTGAAACGTTGTAGCCAGCCACGCTCGCGAAGCGCGCCCAGCCAGGTACCTGGGCGGCTGTCCTCCAGGTAAGCGATCAGCAGTTCCAGAGCGTGCTCGGCACCGCTGGGGAGGTCTTGGTGAGTGAAGGTCAGAACGTTAGCCAGTGCGGGCAGTGGCGGCGGCAGCGCTCGCGGCACGCGCTCACCTGCGGCGAACAGTTCGGCGTGCTGCCGGGCAAGGCGTTCAAGTTCATCCAGCGGCTGTGGCCCGCAAAGGCTCAAGCAGATCTGGCCGCCTTGGTAGAAGCGCTGATGAAAGCCCGCAAGCGCTTGCTGGAAAGCTGCGTCGTGCAAGGCCAGGGTGTATCGATTGCCAGCATGAAAAGCGCCCAGTGGATGCTTGGCTGACACTGACTGCAGCAGGGCGAACTGCTGTTGGGCCGATGGATTGCGCGACCAGGCGATGAATTCGGCGTGGATCACTTCGCGTTCACGGCGTTGGCGTTCGATGCCCAGATCCGGTTCTGCCAGCATTTGGCACAGGCGCTCGAGACCGCCATCGAGCGCGTTGGGTGGCACCTCGAAGAAAAAGTCGGTGGCGTGTTCGCGGGTGCTGGCGTTGACCTGTCCGCCCACGGCTTGCACGTAGCGCATCAGGCCGTCTTCCAGCGGGAAGCGCGGGGTACCGAGGAAGAACAGGTGTTCGAGGAAGTGCGCCAGACCGGGCCATCTGGCAGCTGCGTCGTGGCTGCCCGCATGCACCCGTAGTGCGGCGGCCGAGCGTTTGAGGCGCGGGGCGTGGCGCAGGGTCAACTGCAAGCCGTTGGCGAGGGTGAGTTGGCGAGTGGCGTCAGGCATGGGGGCTCCGGTGGCTGCTTTCCATGCTAACCGATTTGTTCGCAGGCCCGGCCTTTTCGCGGGTATGGCGCCGGTATGAAAGGCAGCGCAGATCCCGTGGGAGCGGGCGTGCCCGCGAATGGGCCGCATAGCGGCCCCTGTCAGCCTTTACGCAGGTGCAGCTCCTGGCGCAAATCGGTCAGGTAGGGAAACGCCATGCGCCCCTGCACCACCCGCTCATGCTCAAGCTCTGCCAACAACTGGCACTCATCCCGCCCTGCCATCGCCAGCAAGCTGCCATCCGGGCCGATGATGCTGCTCTGCCCGCAATACTGGATCTCGTCTTCCGCACCGCAGTAGTTGGCATATACCAGGTAGCACTGGTTTTCCTGCGCCCGCGCCCTCACGGTCACCTGGCAGGTAAAGTCGTACGGCGTCATGTTCGCCGTCGGCACCAGGATCAGCTCGGCGCCATCCAGCGCCAGGCGCCGGGCGTTCTCTGGGAACTCGATGTCGTAGCAGATCAGCAAGCCAACCTTCCAGCCTTCCAGTTCCACCACCGGGAAGTGGTCCACGCCTGGGCTGAACATCGAGCGGTCCAGTTCACCGAACAGGTGGGTCTTGCGGTAATTGCTCAGGCTGCGGCCATGCGCATCGATCAACTGCACGCTGTTGTAGATCGCCCCGTCATCGCCGCGCTCCGGGTAGCCATAGACAATGGCGATGCGGTGCGCCTGGGCGATCTCCACCACGGTCATGGCTGCGGGGCCATCGGCGGCCTCGGCCAGGCGCTCGACCTGGGCCAGGCCGATGTTGTAGCCGCTCAGGAACATCTCCGGGCACACCAGCAACCGGGCGCCTTGTGCGGCCGCCAACTGCGCCTGGTGGCGCAGCCGTTGCAGGTTGCCGGGCACATCCAGTGGCTTGGGTGCACCTTGGTACAGAGCGATGCGCATGGTGCCTCCTTGTCTCAATCCGCCAGGGCGATCGGGCCGATTTCGTTGAACACATCGCCCGGGCCCGGGTTGTCGGGGTGGGTGTGGCCACCAAAGTGGTTCATGATACCCCACACCGCATTCAGCGACGTCTGCACCGCGCCTTCAACCCAGGCGGGGGTCCATGACACGTCGTCACCGGCAATGAAGATACCGCGCTGCTCCGCCGGCATGTCCTGCTGCATGAAGTGCGCGTACATGCGCTGGTTGTAGCGGTAATGGCCCGGCAGCGCGCCTTTGAAGGCACCGAGGAAGTACGGGTCGGCCTCCCAGGAAACCGTGATCGGGTCGCCGATGATATGGCCGGCGATATCGGTCTTTGGGTAGATCTTCTTCAGCGCATCCAGGGCCAGTTGTACACGCTTCTCCACCGGGTGCGGCAGCATCTTCAGCGCGTCGCTCATCCACGAGTACGACAGGCAGATCACCCCGGGCTTGTCGTTGCCGTTGTCGAACAGGTAAGTGCCGCGGGTGAGGCGATCGGTGAGGGTCATGCTCAACAGGTCACGGCCGGTTTCCGGGTCCTTGTCCTTCCAGAACGGGCGGTCGACCATGACGAAGGTTTTCGACGACTGCATGTAGCGGGTACGGTCCAGGGCCATCCACATCTTTTGCGAGAACAGCGATTCCTCGCAGTCGATCTGGGTGGTCAGCAACCAGGTCTGGCAGGTGGCGAGTACTGCGCTGTAATGGCGGGTATCGCCCCAGTTGTCGGTGACCGCCAGGCGGCCATCGGCGGCGCGGGCAATGCGCTTGACCCCGGTACGTGGTGCGCCGCCATGCAGCGTGCTCAGGCTGGTGCCCTCCGGCCAATGGACGCAGCGTTCCGGTATATGGCGCCAGATACCTTGTGGCACTTGTTCCACGCCCCCGACCACCAGGTGCTGGTGGTCGTCGCAGTTGGTCATCACCACACGGAAGATTTCCAGCATCGAGTTGGGGAAGTCCGAGTCCCAACCGCCGGTGCCGAAACCGACCTGGCCGAACACTTCGCGGTGCTGGAAGCTCAGCTTGGCGAACGAGCGCGAGGTGGCGACGAAGTCGTAGAAGGTGCGGTCGTCCCACAGCGGCACCAGCTTGTTCCAGAGTTCCTTCAGGCGAGGTACATCACGGTCGCGGATGGCCTGCTGGATATCGGCGAACTGCGCACCGCTCTCCAGCGCATCGGCCCAGGCGTCGGCGACCTCATGAAACAGTTGTGGCAGGTCGGTGGGCTTCTCGGCGTAGTAGGTCTGGCCTTCCAGGTCGATAACTGTGCTGCCCGAAGCCGGGGTCAGCGGGTTGGGGAAGGGTTTGGTTTCCAGGCCCAGCTTGTCGACGTAGTGGTAGAAGGCAGTGGACGACACCGGGAAGCGCATGCCCCCCAGCTCGGCAACGATCCCGTCAGTGCCATTGAAGGCTTGCGAGCGCAGCCGGCCGCCCAGCCTGGACGCCTCGTACACCACCGGTTTGAGGCCCAGCTTCATCAGCTCGTAGGCCGCTACCAGGCCGGCAATACCGGCACCCACAATGGCCACCTCTTCCCCATGGCGCTCAGCCGGAATGCTGCCCAGGCCTGCCGGGTGTTCCAGCCAGTCGTCGAAAGCAAAAGGGAAGTCCGGGCCGAAAATGGTGATTGGCTTCTTGCCGTCGGCGGGGTGGCGGTTCTTCTTGTTCATGAAATGACCTTGCCAGAGAGGCTGCGCGAGGAGCGGAGCCTGAGTATAGGAGATGCCCGGCTGTCATTTTAGGTAGTGGGGTGTTCGTTATTAAGGTGCATAGTGTTGTCTGAATGTAGTTAGTTTCGTCGTAATGATTAGGTTAATGTTCATTAAGACGAGGCAGGCGGTCGAGGCAATTCAAAAACCGCCCTGGCCCTTTGTGGGAGCGGGTTCACCCGCGAATGCGTCGGTAGATTCTCTGCCCTATTCGCGGGTAAACCCGCTCCTACAACCGGCTCCTGCCGCGAAATCTAGAACTGACCCTCGCCCGCTAACCTCACCCGAGCGCCAGTCCGTTCAAAGCGGCTGTCCACGGTCCACCTTGCTGCTGAGAATGATCGACGTGGTGGTTTTCTCCACCCCGTCGACACTGCCAATCTGGTCGAGCAACTGATCCAGCTGCTCGGGCGAGTCCGTACGCAGCCAGGCCACATAGTCGAATTCGCCGCTTACCGCACACAGCTGCTGCACCTGGCCCATCGCACTCAGGCGCCGCACCACGTCCTTGCCGGAACGCGGCTGTACCTTGATCCCGACATACGCCTGCAACCCGCCGCCTATCACACTCTGGCCCAGGCGTACGCCATAGCCGGAGATAACCTTGTTTTTCTCCAGCCGCTCCAGGCGCGAATTGACGGTGGTGCGGGCGATGCCCAACTGGCGGGCGAGGGTGGCGACGCTTTCGCGGGCGTTGATCTGCAGCAGGGCGATCAGCTGGCGATCGATTTCATCCAGCGTGATGGAGCGGGAATCCGACATGGCGAGTCTCTACGGTTGGCCTGCTAGCCTAGCCAGCCTGTGCCAATCAGGGCAAGGCCAGGTGCAGTCGATCGTTGATGGCGTCGGTTTGGCACTTTCTGTGAGAACGGCCGCGTATCTCTGAAGGCTGCGTCTTCGGCACTAATTCGGCATGATGAAGCGGTAGTCCAACGGGAACCTCAGCGTGAACCTCGACCACCTGCTCGAATGCTGGCGACTGGAAGTCGCCAACAAGAAAAGGCCCGGACGCCGTATCAGCCTACTGTTCAACGTGCTGCACCGCGCACGCAAGGACAACAAACTACGTTTTCTCTTCGCCTATCGCCTGGCCCAGTACCTCGACGCCCGCGGTGGCCTGGCCCGGCGCCACGCCAGGCGCATGCAGCAGCGCCTTAACCTAAAGTACGCCGTGGACATCGACATCGGCGCCCAGATCGCCCCCGGCCTGCGCATCGCGCACCTGCCTGGGGTAGTGATTACCCGGCACGTGAGCATCGGGCGCAATTTCTTCATCCGCCAGAACTGCTCGATCGGCATCAAGACCCTGGGGCTGGATGAGTACGCCCTGCGCATTGGCGACAACGTCAGCATGGGCGCCAACAGTTGCATCGTTGCTGATCGCATCGACATTGGCGATGACGTGGTGATTGGCGCGATGTCGTTGGTTACGCGGGATATTCCGCCTGGCATGACCTTCTACAACCCACGGCAGGTCGAGATGCGTCCGGGAGGGGATTAACCAACAGCGGTACATTTGCGGACGTTGGCAGAGGGGGGGAGCAGGTTGGGAGGTTTCTTATGGGGTTGCCCATGGTTTATGGCCATCGCCCGATGGACTGGATCGTGCAGTGGTGCGGCCTTCTTCGTTTATCCCCAGGCGCCGCGCCAGTGATGAGCGCACCGAACGAATACGCAAAGTCTTGAGGCAGTTGTCTCTGTAGCCAGCTTCTTGGCGTCCATTGTCACGGGGCAGGCCCAGGTTCATTCATAGGCTTGCTCATCTGTGAGCCGATTAGCGAGCATATTCGGCTCATTTTGTGAGCTGATAATGGCGGCTATTCGGCTCATTGTCTGATCCTCAAGCTAGGGTGTTTAGCTTGAAGTATCGATAGGGCACCTTTCCGCGATTATCGGCGTGCTGGGTGATCGGCTTCTTGGTGGGGCTGATTTCGCTGAGATACCGTTTCAGCGCCACTTCCAAGGTCATGCGCTCGGCGCCGCTGCGCTGGATGTACGCGCCCCTGACCATTTATTTCTTGCGGGCATGAAAAAGCCGCGCAGTGCGCGGCTTCTAAGCTGGTGGGCCCACACGGACTCGAACCGTGGACCAAAGGATTATGAGTCCTCTGCTCTAACCAACTGAGCTATAGGCCCTCAGTAAGTGGGCGGATTATAACGAGGGTTTCGCACCTGTGCCATCTGAAAGATCCGATAGTGCTATGCGAAGAAACGCGGCCGCGAATTCCTCTGGTGGTAGCGGGAGGCTGACGATGTAGCCCTGGATCTGCTCGCAGCCCTCGGCCGCCAGAAAACGCTGCTGGGCCTGGTTCTCCACGCCTTCGGCAATGATGGTCAACTGCATGCTGCGGCCCAGGGCAATGATCGCCCGGGCGATGGCGGCGTCGTGTGGGTCGTCGGGCAGGCCGCGGATGAACGACTTGTCGATCTTGAGGATGTCCAGCGGCAGGCGCTTCAGGTAGCTCAGCGACGAATAGCCGGTGCCAAAGTCGTCGATGGCTAGCTGTACGCCGAGTTTCTTCAACTGGTACAGCACGGCCAGGGCCTCTTCTGCCTGGCTCATGATGAAGTTCTCGGTGATTTCCAGCTGCAGGTCACCGGCCCTCAGCTGGTAGTGCTTGAGCAGTTGTTCGATGCGCCGTGCCAGGTGTGGGTGGCGCAGCTGGGCGCCGGCAAGGTTGATCGACAGCGGGCCGAAGGGTTCATAGTGCTGCTTCCAGGCCTGCATCTGCCGGCAGGCTTGCTCCAGTACCCAGTCGCCGAGCTGCAGGATGGTGCCGTTCTCTTCCGCCAGATGGATGAAGTGTTCCGGCGGTACCTCGCCAAAGGTCGGGTGGCTCCAGCGGATCAGCGCTTCGGCACCCACCAGGCTCTGGGTCTTCAGGCTGAGCTTGGGCTGGAAGCACAGGCTCATTTCGTTGCGTTCGACGGCCCGGCGCAGTTCATGCTCCAGGGCGATGCGCTCGCTGGCCTGGGCGGTGAGGTCGCGGGTGTAGGCTTCGACGCGGTTGCGGCCTTTGGCTTTGGAGCGGTACATGGCAGCGTCGGCGTTGCGGATCAGTGTGGAGACGTCAGTGCCATCCTGTGGATAAAGACTGATGCCGATGCTGGCGCTGGTGAAAAACTCGTGCTCGCCGGCCTGGAACGGTGCGTTGAAGCAGGCCAATAGCTTGTTGGCGATAGTGCTGGCGTCACTGGGCTTGTGCAGGCCGGGCAGCAGAATGATGAATTCGTCGCCACCCAGGCGGGCTACGGTGTCAACGTCGCGTACCTGTTCTTTCAGGCGCTGGGCGATTCCCTTGAGCAGCAGGTCGCCGACCGGGTGGCCAAGGCTGTCGTTGATGTGCTTGAAGCGGTCGAGGTCCAGGAACAGCACTGCGCCCTGGCGGTTGGACACCTGCGCACAGGTGAGTACGCCCTGTAGCCGGTTTTCGAACAGGGTGCGATTGGGCAGGCCGGTCAGCGGGTCGTGGTGGGCCTGATAGTCGAGTTTGGCCTGGGCGTGCTTGATGCTGGAGATGTCTGCAAAAACCGCCACGAAGTGAGTGACCTCGCGGTCGCTGTTGCGCACGGCGCTGATGGTCAGCCAGCTTGGGTAAAGCTCGCCGTTCTTGCGCTTGTTGTAGATTTCGCCCTGCCAGTGGCCCTCGTCGGTAAGCTGGTGCCACATGGCCAGATAGAAAGCGCTGTCGTGCTGGCCCGAGGCGAGCAGGCGCGGGGTCTGGCCGAGGGCCTCGATCTCGCTGTAGCCGGTGATTTCGCTGAAGGCGCGGTTGACGGCACTGATGCGCTGGTCAATGTCGGTGATCAGCACGCCTTCGGCGGTGTTCTCGAACACGGTGGCGGCCAGCTGCAGTTTTTCTTGCATCAGGTGACGCTCGGTGATGTCGCGGGCGATGGTCAGCATGCAGTCGACGCCGGTAATCGGCAGGGGGCGGGCGGACAGCTCGCAAAGGCGGATCTGCCCGTCGCTGCGGCGGATATGGCAGGTGAAGTCGCGCACGAAGCCGTCGCGGTTGAGCTGGTCGACCAGGCGTTTGCGCTCGTTGAGGTCGACCCAGATGCCCAGGTCCAGCGAGGTCTGGTCGATGGTTGGGTTGAGGGCGTAGCCGGTGAGGCGGCAGAAGCCCTCGTTCACCTCCAGCAGCAAACCGTCGCTCTGGCGCGACAGCAGCAGGCCGTCGGGCGAAGCGTGGAAGGCTTTTGCGAACTTTTCTTCTGAAGTTTGCAGCTGCTGCTGGGTCTCCTTGAGCTGGCTGATGTCGCGTACTGCCACAACCAGCGCGGGCGTGCCGTCCAGTTCGAAGGTTTCGGCCGAAGTCAGGCCGGTGAACAGTTGGCCGTTGCTGCGGCGGAAGCTCATTTCCAGGTTGCGGATACCACCTTGGTGCAACCTTTCAAGCAGGAGCGGGCCACTGCCTTCTATGCCCCAAAGGTCAAGATCGGTGGCGGTGCGGCCAATGACCTGGTCTGGCGGCAGGCCGATCTGCTCTTCGAAAGCCTCGTTCACCTCCAGCAGGCAGCCATCGCTGTGGCGGGCGATCAGCAAGATATCGGGACACTGCTGGAATACCGAGGCGAACTTCTGTTCGGACAGGCGCAGGGCGTCCTCAGTGCGCTTGGTTTCGCTGATGTCGATCATCAGCCCGCGCATCACTGGCTGGTGGCCGTGTTCGATCATGCTGACGATGTTGCGTACCCAGAGGGGCTGGCCGTCAGCCCGGATCACCCGGTAGTCCAGGCTGTGGTCCCGTCCTGCTGCAGTCTCGCTGTCGCAGTAGGCCTGTGCCCAGAGCGCGTCCTCCGGATGCAGGATGCTGCGCCAAAAACCGGGCCTGAGCCAGTCACTCAATGGGTAGCCGAGCAGGTCTTCGGCATGGGGTGAAACGTAGCTGTAGGTGAAGTCGTTGGCATCGGCTTCCCAGGCGATGGCTGACAGGCTCTCGACCAGGCCGCGATAGTGGTATTCGCTGCTGCGCAGCTCTTGCTCCAGGGCGATGCGACGGGAAATTTCCGAGCTGAGTCGGCGGTTGATGCGAATGACCACTGCCAGCACAGCCATCAGCAACAGCACCGCTGGCAGGCCATACACCAGCAGGTCGGACCAGAACATCCGCTGGTCGACTACATTGCCCACCCAGTGCTGCTGGATCTGGCTGATTTCGCTGCTGCTCATGTCGGCCATCACTTTATCGAGAATGCCGACCAGCACGCTCTTGTCGCGGGGGACGGCCATCGCCAGCTGGTAGCGGTAGGGCGTTTCGCCGCTGACATAGAGGCCGTCGAGCTTGAGTTGGCGCAGGCTCCAGATACTGGAAGCGAGGTCGCCGACCACGGCATCCACCTGGTCGGTGGCCAGGGCTTGCAGCGTGGAGCTGACGTTTGGCAGGGCAACCAGGTTGAGGTCCGGGTGGTGGGTGCGCAGCAGTTCGTGCGGGGCGTAGTTTTCTACCACGGCGATTTTCAGGCCGTACAGGTCAGCCAGCTTTCGCGGCTGTGCGCCGCCTTTGTGCGCGAGGATGACAATGGGGAAGTCGAGGTACGGGCGAGTGAAGGCCAGGAAGCCCTGGCGTTCCGGGGTGGACATGATGCCGGGCAGCAGGTCGATACGGCTTTCCCGCGCCTGCGCCAGCACCTCGGTCCAACTGCTGGGCTCGACCGGTTTGAACGTCACACCCAGGCGCTGCTGGATCATGGCAATGTAGTCGGCGGCCAATCCCTGGTAACGGCCCTCCTGGTCGCGAAACTCGAACGGTGGCCAAGAGGCGTCTACGCCCAGGTTGAGCTGCGGGTGGGCAGCCAGCCAGGTTTTCTCCTCGTCTGTCAGGGTCAGGGCGCCGGCCGTTGTGTTCCACAGAATCAGGATCAGCAACAGAATGGCCGGCTTCAAGGACATGGCAGCCTCGCACTCAGGTGGTCTGAAGTCGAGTGTAGACGGGCATTGCTGCAGGCGTGCAACGGAAGGGGGGCTTTATGTGGCGGGCCACTAAAGAAAAACCCCGGCCTGGGCCGGGGTTTTGTCATCACTCGTCGAGGAAGGAGCGCAGGTGCTCGCTGCGGGTCGGGTGGCGCAGTTTGCGCAACGCCTTCGCTTCGATCTGACGGATCCGCTCACGCGTTACGTCAAACTGCTTGCCCACCTCTTCGAGGGTGTGGTCGGTGTTCATGTCGATACCGAAACGCATGCGCAGCACCTTGGCTTCGCGCGCAGTCAGGCCCGAGAGCACGTCACGGGTGGCTTCCTTGAGGCTTTCGACCGTGGCCACGTCGATCGGGGACTGCATGGTCGAGTCCTCGATGAAGTCGCCCAGGTGCGAATCTTCGTCGTCACCGATCGGGGTTTCCATGGAGATCGGCTCTTTGGCGATCTTCAGTACCTTGCGGATCTTGTCCTCAGGCATTTCCATGCGCTCGCCCAGCTCTTCCGGCGTCGGTTCACGACCCATTTCCTGCAGCATCTGGCGGGAAATACGGTTGAGCTTGTTGATCGTCTCGATCATGTGCACCGGAATCCGGATGGTGCGTGCCTGGTCGGCGATCGAACGGGTGATCGCCTGACGGATCCACCAGGTGGCATAGGTCGAGAACTTGTAGCCGCGACGGTATTCGAACTTGTCTACCGCTTTCATCAAGCCGATGTTGCCTTCCTGGATCAGGTCGAGGAACTGCAGGCCACGGTTGGTGTACTTCTTGGCGATGGAAATCACCAGACGCAGGTTCGCCTCGACCATTTCTTTCTTGGCGCGGCGGGCCTTGGCTTCACCGATCGACATGCGACGGTTGATTTCCTTGATCTCGGCAACGGTCAGGCCGGTTTCGGTCTCAAGGTCGATCAGCTTCTGTTGGCAAGCGACGATGGCAGCGTTCTTTTCACCCAGGGCGGCAGCCCACTTGGTGTTGCGCTTGGCCAGGTCACCGCTCCAGGTCTGGTCGGTTTCGTTGCTTGGGAACATGCGCAGGAAGTCGGCTCGCGGCATGCGGGCGTCACGTACGCACAACTGCATGATGGCGCGTTCTTGCTGTCGCAGACGGCTCAGGGCGTCACGTACACGCTCGACCAGTACCTCGAACTGCTTCGGTACCAGCTTGATCGGCATGAACAGGTCGGCCAGGGCCTGCAGGGCCTCGATGCTTTCCTTGTGGCTACGACCATTTTTCTTCAGGACCTTGGAGGTTACCTGAAGCTGATCGGATACCGCACCGAAGCGCTGGGCCGCGACTACCGGGTCCGGGCCGCTTTCGGCCTCTTCCTCGTCGTCACCGCTTTCGGATTCTTCTTCGTCGTCGTCGGACTCTTCCTTCGCCGCAGCGGCCTTGGCGCCCGGGATCGGCACTTCTTCGGTTGGCGCGGCAATGTTGTCGTCAGGGTCGATGTAACCGCTGAGAACGTCCGACAGGCGGCCACCCTCGGTGGTGACGCGGTCATATTCGCCGAGAATGTAGTCGACAGTGCCCGGGAAGTGGGCGATGGCGCCCATGACTTCGCGAATGCCTTCCTCGATACGCTTGGCGATTTCGATCTCGCCTTCGCGGGTCAGCAGCTCGACAGTACCCATTTCGCGCATATACATGCGCACCGGGTCGGTCGTGCGGCCGATATCGGTTTCAACTGCCGCCAACGCAGCAGCGGCTTCTTCGGCCGCGGCTTCATCGGTGTCGGCTTCCGCCAACAGAAGGGCATCCGCATCCGGAGCACTCTCGAATACGTTGATCCCCATGTCGTTGATCATGCGGATGATGTCTTCCACCTGTTCCGGATCTGAAATATCCTCAGGCAGGTGGTCGTTGACCTCCGCGTAAGTCAGGTAGCCCTGCTCACGACCGCGGGTGATCAACTCTTTGATACGAGACTGCTGTTGCGCTTTTCCGGACATAACACCCTATCCACTGAAGGTCTTGGCGGGCAAAAAACAAGCCGAGGATTATACCCGAGCATGGGCCTCACGCGCCAGATGAGGTCGGCGTTTGTGCGGGAACATTTCGGCTCAGCAGGGCGAGGAGCTGGTTTTTTTCCTCGCTGGTCAATTCGCTTTGACGTGATTTCCTGAGCAGTTGTTCCAGGCTGCGCTCGCGTTGGCGGGCGGACAAGCTAGTTATAGTGTCGAAAAACTGTTGTTCAAGGTTGTCGGCTACGATAAGCCATTCCTTTTCCGCCAGGGCCCGCAGCAGGCGGCCTTGTTCGGTGCCGTGCCAACGTGCGATCAACTGCATTGAGCTTAGCCCAGGATTTTTCTGCGCGGCTTCGATCAGTGCAACCAGCAGCTGGCTGTACAGGTGTTCTTCGTCGGCGAAGTGGCTGGCATCCTCCACCTTGCCGGCCAGCAGCGGATGGTGCAGCAAGGTTCGCAGGGCGGCCAGGGTGGGCGGCTCGACCGGTGCTGGCACGCGGGGAGGTGCTTCGTCGCGTTGCTGCCAGGGCTTGCCGCCCTTGCGGTTCTTGTCCCAGGGCTTGTCGCTCCACGGCTTCTTGCTGCCACCCTTGTTGGGTTTCCACGCCTGCTCCTGATGAACGGGGGCAAAGTCGTGCTGCGGCATGTCGCCGTAGTCGGGGGTGTAGCTGGCCATGGCGTCGTAGTCGTAGCCAGGGTCATAGTCCGGCATGCTGCTGGCCGCCGGGGCTTGTTGTGCCAGCTGCTCGACCTGCTGCGGGTCCAGGCCGGTGATTTCCTTCAGGCGGTTGCGCATCAGCTGACGCAGGTTGGCGCCGGGGATCTTTTCGATCAACGGTGCGGCCAAGGTCGCCATATGCGCCTTGCCTTCCAGCGAGCGCGGGTCGGCTTCGACGCCAAGTTGCTCGAAGAAGTAGTCGGCCAGCGGTTGGGCGTGCTGGTTGATACGGGCCATGAAAGCGTCGGTACCTTCGGCGCGCACCAGGCTGTCCGGGTCTTCGCCTTCGGGCAGGAACAGGAAGCGCGCGCGACGGCCGTCCTGCAGGTTCGACAATGTCGATTCCAGTGCGCGCCAGGCCGCCTTGCGCCCGGCCTGGTCGCCGTCAAAACAGAACAGCACGCTGGGCACCACGCGGAACAGGCGCTTGAGATGCTCTTCGCTGGTGGCGGTGCCTAGGGTGGCCACGGCATTGCGCAGGCCTTGCTGGGCCAGGGCAATGACGTCCATGTAGCCCTCGACGACGATGATCTCGTCGAGGTTGCGGTTGTGCTTGCGCGCCTCGTACAGCCCGTACAGCTCCTGCCCCTTGTGGAACACAGGTGTTTCCGGGGAGTTCAGGTACTTGGGCTTGTCGTCGCCGAGCACCCGGCCACCGAAGGCGATGATGCGCCCGCGGCTGTCACGAATCGGGAACATTACCCGGTCGCGGAAGCGGTCGTAGCGCTTGCCGCTCTCGGCGTTCTCGATCAGCAGGCCGGCATCGATCATCACCTTTTGCTGCAGGGTGTCGGCACCCAGGTGCTTGAGCAGGTTGTCCCAGCCGGGCGGGGCAAAGCCCAGGCCGAAGTCGCGGGCAATTTCCCCGGACAGGCCGCGGCCCTTGAGGTAGTCCACCGCTGCCTTGCGTGACGGGTGGCTGCGCAGGGCCTGGCGGTAAAACTCCGAGGCGGCGTCCAGTAGCGGGTACAGTGGCGAGTCAGTGGGCTGGCGCGGCTTCTGGTCGCGGCGGCCTTGCTCGCGGGGTACTTCCATGCCGGCGGCGCGGGCCAGTTCCTCGACGGCCTGGGGGAAGTCCAGGTTGTCGTGGTCCATGACAAAGCCCAAGGCGTTGCCACCGGCGCCACAGCCGAAGCAGTAGTAGAACTGCTTGTCGGGGCTGACCGTGAAGGACGGGGTTTTTTCTTTGTGGAACGGGCAGCAGGCGGAGTAGTTCTTGCCGGTTTTTTTCAGCTGGACGCGCGAACTTACCACGTCGACGATGTCGAGGCGGTTGATCAGGTCGTCAATGAAACTCTGGGGAATCAGCCCGGCCATGGCAGTCTCGTCATCTGGCAACTGGCAAGTCTAATCGTTCACGCGCCGAATGGGGCGAGTGCTGCTTGGGGAAGTGCGAGGGAATGTGCTCGTCGCCAGCCCCTAAGGGCTCGTCAGTCGGACGTGCACGTCTGGTCATACAGCAAGGAGGACCAGCTCTGACGTTTCAGGCAGGTTGCCCATGATGCAGTCCGCATGAAGCTTGTGCAGGGCCTTGAGCTAGCTGCTCAAGTTTGAAGCGACCACTGCCATCGCCCGGGGGTTAGCCGGGCAGGGCAGAAGCTTTGCGTTGAACGCCTGTATTAGTACAGACGAACGGCGCGGCGCTGTTCGCGCTGAACTTTCTTGGCGTGACGCTTAACAGCAGCAGCTGCTTTGCGCTTACGCTCTGCGGTCGGCTTCTCGTAAAACTCGCGGCTACGAACTTCAGCCAGTACACCGGCTTTTTCGCAGGAGCGCTTGAAACGACGCAGAGCTACGTCGAAGGGTTCGTTCTCTTTAACTTTGACGGCTGGCATCCAGGGCTACCTTAATTCATTACCGGGGTAGACGTGCTCCTGGCAAAACAAAGGTGTGCTGGAGAACGTCGGTTTTCAAGGGTTGCGGATGTTAACCCTTAGCAAGCCGGAATGCAAAGCCTCTGATCGAAAACCGCTGGTCGGCACCCGACACGGGGACTATCATGCGCGGCTTCGAATTCAGCCCCCACAAGGGACGAGCCCATGCTAGTACTGGGATTGGAAACATCCTGCGACGAAACTGGCGTCGCATTATACGACAGTGAACGCGGTTTGTTGGCCGACGCACTGTTCAGCCAGATCGACCTGCACCGCGTCTTCGGCGGCGTGGTGCCCGAGCTTGCCTCGCGTGATCACGTCAAGCGCATGCTGCCGCTCATCCGTCAGGTGCTGGACGAGGCAGGCTGCGTTGCCACCGAAATCGACGCCATCGCCTACACCGCGGGCCCCGGCCTGGTCGGCGCCTTGCTGGTGGGCGCTTCCTGCGCCCAGGCGCTGGCCTTTGCCTGGGACATCCCGGCGATCGGTGTGCACCACATGGAAGGCCACCTGCTGGCGCCCATGCTGGAAGAAAACCCGCCCGAGTTTCCGTTCGTCGCTTTGTTGGTTTCCGGTGGCCATACCCAGCTGGTCCGGGTCGATGGCATCGGTCAGTACGAACTGTTGGGCGAGAGCCTGGACGACGCTGCCGGTGAAGCGTTCGACAAGACCGCCAAACTGATCGGCCTCAATTATCCCGGTGGTCCGGAAATCGCGCGTCTGGCCGAACAAGGTGTGGCCGGGCGCTTCGTGTTCCCGCGGCCAATGACCGATCGGCCAGGCCTGGAATTCAGCTTCAGTGGCCTCAAGACCTTCGCCCTGAACACCTGGCAGCAATGCAAGAATGCTGGCGACGACAGTGAGCAAACCCGTTGCGACCTGTCTCTGGCATTCCAGCAGGCGGTGGTGGAGACTTTGACCATCAAGTGCAAGCGGGCGCTCAAGCAGACCGGCCTCAAGCGCCTGGTCATCGCGGGTGGCGTGAGTGCCAACAAGGCCCTGCGCGCGTCCCTGGAGGACATGCTCGGTAGCATCAAGGGCAACGTGTACTACGCGCGCCCGCAATTCTGTACCGACAATGGTGCGATGATCGCCTACGCCGGTTGCCAGCGCCTGTTGGCCGGGCAGCAGCAAGACCTGGCGATCAGCGTGCAGGCACGCTGGCCGATGGAGCAGTTGCCGCCGCTGTAAGGTAGTGCGTCGAAGGTTCAGAAGTGCCGTTCGCGCCCTGCAAACAAGTCGCGCAGGTTGTTGCGGTGGCGCCACACGATCATCAAAGTCAGTACGCTGATCGGCAGCAGGGCCTCGGGCTCGCGCCAGGCCAGCAATGGCAGGGTGAGTGGCGTGGCAATCAGTGCGGCCAGTGAGCTGGTACGCGTGAGGTAGAAGGTCAGCAGCCAGGCGCCGATGGCCAGCAGCGCGGCCGGGAAATACAGGCCCATGAGCATGCCGGCTGCCGTCGCCACGCCCTTGCCGCCCTTGAAACGGAAGTACAGCGGGAACAGGTGGCCCAGCACCGCGCATATGCCTACCCAGGCCTGCGCGTGCAGGTCCAGCCCGGCAACGCGGGCGAGCAATACCGGCAAAAGGCCCTTGCACAGGTCGCCAAGCAGGGTCAGGATCGCCAGTTTACGGCCTGCCAGGCGAAGCATGTTGGTGGCGCCGGCATTGCCTGAACCGCTGGAACGCGGGTCCGGGCTGCCCGAGAGGCGGCTGAGAACAATGGCGAAGGACAGCGAGCCGAGCAGGTAGGCGAGCAACGCCAGTAACCAAAACATGCTAACTATTCCGGGCGAGGACGCCCTGATTCTAACGGCGCCAGTCGCCCTTGTCGTGCTGTGGAGAGAAGTGCTTGGACAGAGTGTTCATCGAAGGCCTGGAAGTCGATACCGTCATCGGTGCCTATGACTGGGAGCGGGATATTCGCCAGTGCTTGCGCCTGGACCTGAGCTTTGCCTGGGACAACCGCCCGGCCGCCGCCGGAGACGACCTGAACCTGGCGCTGGACTATGCCAGTGTGTCGGCGCGCATCCAGGCGTTTGCCGAACAGGCCCGTTTCGAGCTGGTTGAAACATTTGCCGAGCGCCTGGTGGCCACCTTGATGGACGAGTTCCACATCCCCTGGGTGCGGTTGAAGCTGACCAAGCCGGGCGCGGTGCCGGCGGCCCGTGGTGGTGTAGGCGTGGAGATCGAGCGCGGATGTCTTTGAGCACGGTTTACCTGGGCCTGGGCAGCAATATCGACCGTGAGGCGCATTTGTGCGCCGGGCTCGATGCATTGGCTGGCATTCTGAATGACATGCGCTGTTCGCCGGCATTCGAAAGCCAGGCGGTGGGCATCAAGAGCGGGCCGTTCATCAACTTCGTGGTGACCGGGCAAACCGCGTTGCCGTTGATCGAACTGGACCGCCGGCTGAAGTTCATCGAGGCCGACAATGGGCGCTATGCACCGGACCGCAAAGGGTTGCCGCTGGATATCGACGTGCTGATGTATGGCGATTTGCACGGTACCTTCGATGGGCTGGTACTGCCCCGGGCCGAGATCCTGAAGAACGCCTTTGTGCTGTGGCCGCTGTCGTTGCTGGCGCCCGACCTGGTGCATCCGGGGGTGGGCAAACGGATGGCGCAGCTGTGGCAGGAAGCGCAGATCGATCAGGTACTCGCCCCGGTCGCCTTTGAGTGGCGCGGGTTGCAGTTGACGCCCGCTTAAGCCTGTATCGGCCTCTTCGCGGGTAAACCCGCTCCTACAACGGCCTGTGCCCAGCCCTTGATGTGTGCCCCCTGTAGGAGCGGGTTTACCCGCGAATACGGTGGCGGCTGCGACGGTGAACAGCGGGTGGAAATTGGCCAGCAGGCCCGGCCCTTTCGCGGGTGAACCCGCTTCTACAACGGCCTGTGCCCAGCCCCTGATGTGTGCCCCCTGTAGGAGCGGGTTTACCCGCGAATACGGTGGCGGCGGCAACGGTGAACGGCGGGTGGAGATTGGCCAGCAGGCCCGGCCTTTTCGCGGAAACCCGCTCCTACAGCGGCTTCAGCCGCGAAGAGGCGGGTATGTCTAGCCGCGCTGGTAAGCCTCGAGCGCTTTCAGCCGCTCACCTTTGAGGGCTTCGCCCAGGGCCTTACCCGTGAGCCCGGCTTGCACCAACGGCTTCACATCCACCGCTCGCGCCGCCGCTGCTGCGCCTCGCAGATAATCGGCCTGTGGATAACCTCGCTCGCCATCGCCCAACGCCGCCATCTCGCAAACGACCACAAAATCCTCGAACCGCTGCGGCCGTCGGTAAACATCGAACTTCTGCAACAGATCCAGCAGTACCGTGGCAGGCAATTCGAGCGCCTGATTGCCCTGCGCCAGGCATTCCCCTGTCAGCATGGCCAGTTCATGGCACTCACGCGGTGCCTTCAGGCGCTGGTTGACGGTTTTGATCGATGTCGCTGCCAACCCGCGCAACAGGCAGGCCCAGCGCACGTGCAGCGGTTGTTCGTGCGCCGCTGCCTGCTCCAGCGCCGCCAGTGTACGGGAGCCGTCATCAAGCTCAGGCAGCAGCTCCTGCAGGGCTCCGCACGCGCTCATTACCTTGAAGAATACCTGCGGTTGCGCTTCCATCAGCGCGCGCTCGATTTCCTTCCAGCTGCGCTCGGCAGTGAGTGCCTGCAGTTCGCCTGAGGCGCTGATCTGGCGCATCAGCGTCAAGGTTTCATCGGCAACCCGGAAACCCAGTGGCGCATAGCGGGCAGCAAAGCGGGCAACACGCAGCACGCGTAGAGGATCTTCGGCGAATGCTGGGGAAACATGGCGTAGCAGGCGTTGATCCAGATCTTTCTTGCCTTGGTAGGGGTCGTATACCGTTCCCGCCTCATCCTCGGCCATCGCATTGATGGTGAGGTCGCGACGGATCAGGTCCTCTTCCAGGGTTACGTCGGGGCTGGCGTGAAAAGTGAACCCGCCGTAGCCTCGCCCACTCTTGCGCTCGGTGCGCGCCAGGGCGTATTCCTCGCCGGTTTTTGGGTGCAGGAACACCGGGAAATCGGCGCCCACCGGCCGATAGCCCTTGGCGAGCATTTCTTCGACGGTGGCGCCCACCACCAGCCAGTCGATATCGCTGACAGGGCGGCCGAGCAGGCGGTCGCGCACGGCGCCGCCAACTTTGTAGATGTGCATGTGCAGCTCTCCATAACTGCCGACAGGATAACCCGTCGGCGGTCATGGAGTTGCATCAGAGGTGGTGGATAACGGCCAGGTCCATGCGACCGTAGTCGGCGCTTTCGCTATGCTCGCCGCGCGGCGGCATGTGGTGAGTATTCATCACTTGCTCGCCTTGCACTGTCTCCAGGTGGATATCGAAGCCCCACAGGCGATGCAGGTGCTTGAGTACTTCGTCGGTCGAGTCGCCCAGCGGTTTGCGGTTGTGTTGCTGGTGTCGCAGGGTCAGCGAGCGGTCTCCGCGGCGGTCGACGCTCCAGATCTGTACGTTCGGTTCACGGTTGCCCAGGTTGTACTGCGCTGCCAGTTGCTCCCGAATCACCCGGTAGCCGGCCTCATCATGAATGGCGGGTACCAGCAGGTCGTCGCGCTGGTCGTCATCAAGGATGCTGAACAGCTTGAGGTCGCGCATCACCTTGGGCGAGAGGTACTGGAGGATGAAGCTCTCGTCCTTGAAGCTGCTCATGGCGAACTTGATGGTAGAAAGCCAGTCGCTGCCGGCAATTTCGGGGAACCAGTGGCGATCTTCTTCAGTGGGGTTTTCGCACATGCGGCGGATGTCGGTGTACATCGCAAAGCCCAGCGCGTAGGGGTTGATGCCGCTGTAGTACGGGCTGTCGAAGCCGGGCTGGAACACCACGCTGGTGTGCGACTGCAAGAACTCCATCATGAAGCCTTCGGTAATCAGCCCCTCGTCGTACAGGTCGTTCATCAGGGTGTAGTGCCAGAAGGTTGCCCAGCCTTCGTTCATCACCTGGGTCTGGCGTTGCGGGTAGAAGTACTGGGCGATCTTGCGCACGATGCGCACTACCTCACGTTGCCAGGGTTCAAGCAGCGGGGCGTTTTTCTCGATGAAATACAGGATGTTTTCCTGTGGTTCGGCGGGGAAGCGCCCCTCATCGCGGTCGTTACCCTTTTCGGCGTTTTTCGGAATTGTCCGCCAAAGGTCGTTGATCTGCCGTTGAAGATGCTCTTCGCGCTCCTGTTGCCGGCGCCGCTCTTCTTCGGCAGAAATAGGATAGGGCCGCTTGTAGCGGTCGACACCGTAGTTCATCAGGGCATGGCAGGAGTCGATCAAGTCCTCCACAGCATCGATACCGTGGCGCTCTTCGCACTGGGCGATGTACTGCTTGGCGAACACCAGATAGTCGATGATCGAACTGGCGTCAGTCCAGGTGCGGAACAGGTAATTGCCTTTGAAGAAACTGTTATGCCCGTAGCAGGCGTGCGCAATCACCAGTGCCTGCATGCACATGGTGTTTTCTTCCATCAGGTAGGCGATACAAGGGTCGGAGTTGATCACGATCTCGTAGGCCAGGCCCATCTGGCCGCGGCTGTAGGACTTTTCCGTGCTGAGGAACTGCTTGCCGTAGGACCAGTGGTGGTAGCCCAGCGGCATGCCGACCGAGGCGTAGGCGTCCATCATCTGTTCGGCAGTGATTACCTCGATCTGGTTGGGGTAGGTGTCCAGGGCGTAACGCTCGGCCAGACGGCTGATTTCCCGGTCGTAGGTCTGGATCAGCTCGAACGTCCACTCGGACCCAGTGGAAATGGGTTGGCGTCTCTGTGCTCTGGCGGTCATGTGGCTAACCTGCGCTGGAAGAGTTCACGGAAGACCGGGTAGATGTCGCCGGCCGATACCAGCTGCTGTTGGGCGAACGTGTCGGGGAAAGCATCGCCGATACGCTCGTACTCATACCACAGCGCCTGGTGTTCACGGGGGGTGATCTCAACGTAAGTGTAGTACTGCACATGCGGCATGATCTGTTTGGAGAGGATGTCGCGGCAGATCGGCGAGTCGTCGTTCCAGTTGTCGCCATCAGAAGCCTGCGCGGCATAAATGTTCCAGTCGCTGGCCGGGTAGCGCTCGGCCATGATCTCCTGCATCAGCTTGAGGGCACTGGAAACGATGGTGCCGCCGGTTTCCCGCGAGTAGAAGAACTCTTCTTCGTCGACTTCCCGGGCGCTGGTGTGGTGGCGAATGAAAACGACTTCGATGCGCTCGTAGTTACGCTTGAGGAACAGGTACAGCAGGATGAAGAAGCGCTTTGCGATGTCCTTGGTGGCCTGGGTCATCGAGCCGGATACGTCCATCAGGCAGAACATCACCGCCTTCGAGCTTGGGTTGGGTTGCTTGACCAGCAGGTTGTACTTGAGGTCGAAGGTGTCGAGGAAGGGCAGGCGGTTGATACGCGCTTTCAGGCGCTCGATTTCCTGTTCGATTTCCTGGATATCGGTGAAATTGTCCGGCTCTTCGACCCGCAGGCGGTCGAGTTCCTTTTGTGCTTCGCGCAGCAGGGCGCGGCTGCTGCCGGTCAGGGCGATACGCCGGGCATGAGCCGAGCGCAGGGTGCGCACGATGTTGATGCGTGACGGGTTGCCTTCGTTGGCGATGCCGGCGCGAACAGTCTTGAAGGTGTCGGCGCCAGTCAGGTGACGTTTGACCAGGTTGGGTAGCTCAAGGTCTTCGAACATGAATTCGAGAAATTCTTCCTGGGTGATCTGGAAGACGAACTCGTCCATGCCTTCGCCGGAATTGCCGGCCTTGCCGCGACCGCCACCACCTCCACCGCCTTGCGGCCGGGGGATGTGTTCACCGGCAGTGAATTCTTTGTTGCCAGGGTGCACGATGGTCTGTTTGCCCCCACGACCATGATGCAAGACCGGTTCGTCGATGTCGCGTCCGGGAATACTGATCTGCTCGCCGTGTTCCATATCCATGATGGAACGGCGGCTCACCGCCTCTTCGACGGCCTTCTTGATATGTTCGCGGTACCGCCGCAGAAAGCGCTGGCGGTTGACCGTGCTCTTGTTCTTGCCGTTCAGGCGTCGGTCTATAACGTAGCTCATGGTCCCTCCGGTGACTGGATGCAGCTGCAACCCACAAGCTGCAAGCCACAAGCTTCAAGCTGCAAGAAAGAGCAGCCACCGCCGCCGCAAGCTGTGACGCGGGCCGTAATGCCAGCGCCAGGCAGCTTGCAGCTTGCGGCTAGTAGCTTGCCGCTTTATTGCGATTTCCTGACCCGCAGGTACCATTCCGACAGCAGGCGCACCTGTTTGTCGGTATAGCCACGCTCCACCATCCGGGTGACGAAGTCGTTGTGTTTCTTCTGGTCCTCTTTGCTGGCCTTGGCGTTGAAGCTGATGACAGGCAGCAGGTCTTCGGTGTTGGAGAACATTTTCTTCTCGATCACGACCCGTAGCTTTTCATAACTCAGCCAGCTTGGATTTTTGCCATTGTTGTTGGCGCGTGCGCGCAGTACGAAGTTGACGATCTCGTTGCGGAAGTCTTTCGGGTTGCTGATGCCAGCCGGTTTCTCGATCTTCTCCAGTTCTTCGTTGAGCGCAATGCGGTTGAGAATTTCGCCGGTTTCCGGGTCACGGTATTCCTGATCCTGGATCCAGAAGTCTGCATACAGCACGTAGCGGTCGAAGATGTTCTGGCCGTATTCGCTGTAGGACTCCAGGTAGGCGGTCTGGATTTCCTTGCCGATAAACTCGATGTAGCGCGGCGCCAGGTATTCCTTCAGGTAGCGCAGATAGCGTTCGCGCACCTCAGCCGGGAACTGTTCCTGTTCGATCTGCTGTTCGAGCACATACAGCAGGTGCACCGGGTTGGCGGCAATTTCGTGTGGGTCGAAGTTGAACACCTTGGACAGGATCTTGAAGGCGAAGCGAGTCGACAGGCCGTTCATGCCTTCGTCGACACCTGCGGTGTCCCGGTATTCCTGGATCGACTTGGCCTTTGGATCGGTGTCCTTGAGGTTTTCCCCGTCGTAAACGCGCATCTTGGAATAGATATTGGAGTTCTCTGGCTCTTTCAGGCGCGAAAGCACAGTGAACTGAGCCAACATCTTGAGCGTGTCTGGCGCACAGTGGGCCTTGGACAGCGAGCTGTTGATCAGCAACTTGTCGTAGATCTTGATTTCATCGCTGACCCGCAGGCAGTACGGCACCTTGACGATATAGATCCTGTCGATGAACGCTTCGTTGTTCTTGTTGTTACGGAAGGTGTGCCATTCCGATTCGTTCGAGTGCGCCAGCAGAATACCGGTATAGGGAATCGCCCCAAGGCCTTCGGTACTGTTGTAGTTGCCTTCCTGGGTGGCGGTGAGCAAGGGGTGCAGGACCTTGATCGGCGCCTTGAACATTTCGACGAATTCCATCAGGCCCTGGTTGGCCCGGCACAGCGCGCCCGAGTAGCTATAAGCATCGGCGTCGTTCTGTGGGTATTCCTCAAGTTTGCGGATATCGACCTTGCCGACCAGGGCAGAAATGTCCTGGTTGTTTTCATCGCCGGGTTCGGTCTTGGCAATGGCGATCTGGTTAAGAATCGACGGGTACAGCTTCACTACCTTGAACTTGGAGATGTCACCGCCAAATTCCTGCAGGCGCTTGGTGGCCCAAGGCGACATGATGGTGTTGAGGTAGCGCCGTGGGATGCCGAACTCTTCCTCGAGAATGGCCCCATCTTCGGTGGCATTGAACAAGCCCAGAGGTGACTCGAATACCGGCGAGCCCTTGATCGCGTAGAACGGCACCTTTTCCATCAGCTGCTTGAGTTTTTCCGCCAGCGAGGACTTGCCGCCGCCTACCGGGCCCAGCAGATAGAGGATCTGTTTCTTCTCTTCCAGGCCTTGGGCGGCGTGGCGGAAGTACGACACGATCTGGTCGATGCACTCTTCCATGCCATGGAAGTCGGCAAAGGCCGGATAGCGACGGATAACCTTGTTGGAGAAGATGCGCGACAGCCTGGAGTTGGTAGAGGTGTCGATCAGCTCTGGCTCACCGATGGCCAGCAACAGCCGTTCGGCCGCCGATGCGTAGGCACTGCGATCCTCTTTGCACAGCTCGAGGTACTCCTGCAGCGAGAGTTCTTCCTGGCGCGTTGACTCGAAACGTTGTTGGAAGTGGCTAAAAATACTCATGACGTCACCTCGCTCGATACGTGGAGACGACGCCGGATCAGTCAGCTGATGCTGGCATGCAACCGGGTTGGCCGATTGCTGTATACCCCCCAGAACACCCTGTAACGCTACCGATGACCCGCACGCCGGTGTACCGGCTCTCCCCTTTTTGGATGGCCTGAGCTTAAGCGTAGTTGGTTATCTGCAAGATCAAGGGGTGAGGAAGGCAGAAGTTACGAACGACCGTTCGTCAGATAAGCCGCAAGCCCGCGCGGGGCACGGGCTGCAGGGGAAAATAAAAAATTATTCAGCGTTGCCCTGAGCGGTCTCGGCCGGGTAGGTCGCGCGCCACAGTTCGAAGCCGCCGTCCACGCTGTAAACGTCGGAGAAACCTTGGCCTACCAGGTAGGCGGCAGCGCTTTGGCTGGAATTGCCGTGGTAGCAGACCACCAGGGTTGGCGCGTCGAGGTCGGCGTTGCGGATGAAATCGGCGACCGAGTGGTTGTCCAGGTGCAGGGCGCCAGTGATGTGGCCGGCGGCGAAGGCCTGCGGGTCGCGAATGTCGACCACGACCGCACCGTCTTTCCTGCGAAGCTCCAAGGCCTGCTCAGGAGGGATGCGCTTGAATTCGCTCATGGGTACTACTTCCTTCAGGTGTGGTCATTGAGTGTAGTGGGTTGTGCCGGCTGGCGCAGGGTGCCGTCGTCGGCACAGTCGCAGCGGTGGTATTCGCCGCTGTCGACGTTGTACAGGGTCATGGCGCCGCCCCATACGCAGCCAGTGTCCAGGGCGATGACGTCGGGCTCGGTGACCTCACCCTGCAGAGCGGCCCAATGGCCAAAGATGATCTTCACGTGGCGTGAGCGGCGGTCTTTGTGCGCGTACCAGGCTTTGTAGCCTTTGGGCGCGCTACCCAGGCCTTCCTTGCTCTTGAGGTCGAGTTTGCCATCGGCAGTGCAGAAGCGCATGCGGGTGAAGTAGTTGGTGATGACCCGTAGGCGTTCGACGCCGGCGAGGTTCTTGCGCCACTTGTTCGGCTCGTTGCCGTACATGCCGTCGAGGTACAGCTGCAGGCGGGTGTCGTCACGCAGCACTTCCTCGACCTCGGCGGCGAGCTCCAGGGCTTTGCCAAGGGTCCATTGTGGCGGTATGCCGGCGTGAACCAGGGCGATGCCGCGGGGCTCGTCGTAATGCAGCAGCTTTTGCTGGCGCAACCAGTCGAACAGCTGGTCGGCGTCCGGCGCTTCGATGATCTCGCGCAGTGTGTCGCTTTTCTTGAGGCGCTCGACGTTGTGCCAGGCGGCCAGCAGGTGCAGGTCATGGTTGCCCAGCACGCAGACCAGTGACTGACGGATCGAGTAAAGGAAGCGCAGGGTTTCCAGTGACTCGGGGCCGCGGTTGACCAGGTCGCCGACCAGCCACAGGCGGTCGACGGCGGGGTTGAAACTGACGCGATCGAGCAGGCATTTGAGTGGCTGCAGGCAGCCCTGCAGGTCACCGACGGCGTAGGTAGCCATCAGTGCAGCGCCCCGGGCACTGCCAGGCGGAAGGGGGCAATCTCGGCGTCGAAGCGCTTACCGTCTTCGGCGAACATCTGGTAGCTGCCCTGCATGGTGCCAACGCGGGTGCTGATGACGGCACCACTGCTGTAAGTATGGCTTTGGCCAGGGTCGATATTGGGTTGCTGGCCGACCACACCGGCGCCGCGTACTTCCTCTACCTCGCCGTCACCGTTGGTGATCAGCCAGTGGCGCGACAGCAGCTTGGCCGTGAGCGAGCCATTGTTCTGCACGGTAATGGTGTAGGCGAAAGCGAAACGACTGTTTTCGGGGTCGGATTGTTCTTTCAGGTAGCGGGTCACGACGCTGACGTCGATTTGATAGCGGGGGTCGGACATGCAAGGGCCTTGGGCGAACTGACGCAATAATGCAGTCTAGGCCATTGGAAGGGGGGAGGGCCAGCGGTGATCGGGCTTTGGGGGGGGCTGTGCCGGCCTCTTCGCGGGTAAACCCGCTCCTACAAGGGTTCGCACAGGATTTGAGGGTTGTGCGATCCCTTGTGGCCCGCGAAGAGGCGGGTACAGGCTAAATCAGGCTTGTTGCTGATCAGCCAGTTGGTCAGCCAGGCGCACGAAGGCTGCCAGGTCGAGCTGTTCAGGGCGCAGGCTGCCATCAACGCCGGCAGCTTCGATGGCGGCGCTGTCCAGCAGGCCTTTCATGGTGTTGCGCAGGGTCTTGCGGCGCTGGTTGAACGCTTCGCGAACGACACGCTCCAGCAGCAGGTGGTCCTTGGCCGGGAACGGCAGCACTTCGTGGGGCACCAGGCGGACGATCGCCGAATCCACTTTCGGGGGAGGGTTGAAGGCACCAGGGCCGACATTGAACAGGTGCTCCACGCGGCAGTGGTACTGCACCATGATCGACAAGCGTCCCCAATCACCGCCGCCAGGGCCGGCGGCCATGCGCTCGACCACTTCCTTCTGCAGCATGAAATGCATGTCGCGGATCAGCCCGGCGTGGCTGAGCAGGTGGAAGATCAGCGGGGTGGAGATGTTGTAGGGCAGGTTGCCAACCACCTTGAGGCTGCGCGGCGGCACGCCCAGCTGGTTGAAGTCGAACTTCAGGGCGTCGCCCTGGTGCAGGCGGAAGTTGCTGCGATCGGCGAACTTGTGCTGCAGGATCGGCACCAGGTCTTTGTCCAGCTCCACCACGTCCAGCTGTGCGCCGCTGCCCAGCAGGCCTTCGGTCAGGGCGCCCTGGCCCGGGCCGATTTCCAGCAGATGTTCGCCGGCTTTGGCGTTGATGGCACGCAGGATGCGGTCGATGATACCGGCGTCGTGCAGGAAGTTCTGGCCGAAGCGCTTGCGCGCCCGGTGTTGGTATTGCTCGTTCATGGTCGGTTCTCGGCCATCTGGTAGGCGGTTTCCAGTGCGACGCGCAGGCTGCCGGTGTCGACTTTGCCAGTGCCGGCCAGGTCCAGGGCGGTGCCGTGGTCAACCGACGTGCGGATGATTGGCAGGCCCAAGGTCACGTTCACTGCAGCGCCGAAGCCTTTGTACTTGAGTACGGGAAGGCCCTGGTCGTGGTACATCGCCAGCACCGCATCGCAGTGCTCCAGATATTTGGGGGTAAACAGGGTATCGGCCGGCAGCGGCCCGCGCAGGTCCATGCCTTCGGTGCGCAGGCGGGCCAAGGTCGGCTCGATGATGTCGATTTCTTCGCGGCCCAGGTGGCCGCCCTCGCCCGCGTGCGGGTTGAGGCCGCACACCAGGATACGCGGGTTGGCAATGCCGAACTTGTCGCGCATGTCGGCATGCAGGATACGGGTTACACGTTCGACGCGCTCGGCAGTGATAGCGTCGGCAATATCACGAAGTGGCAGGTGCGTGGTCACCAGGGCCACGCGCAGGCCGCGGGTAGCCAGCATCATTACCACTTGTGCGGTGCGGGTCAGTTCGGCAAGGAATTCGGTATGCCCGGAAAAGGCGATACCGCTTTCATTGATCACACCCTTGTGCACCGGGGCAGTGATCATCCCGGCGAAGTGCCCGTCCAGGCAGCCTTGCCCGGCGCGGGTCAGTGTTTCCAGCACGAACGCCGCGTTGGCCTTGTCGAGCTGGCCTGGCACCACCGGGGCCGCCAAGGGGGTATCCCAGACGTACAGGCTACGTGCGGGTGCCGGGAGGTCAGGCCATTGGCCCGGAGCTACCGGCAGCAGGCTGACGGCCAGCCCCAGCTGCGTGGCCCGCTCGGCGAGCAGGTCACGGCTGGTGATGGCGATCAGGGGGTGGGGCTGGGCGTCTGCGGCGAGCAGCAGGCACAGGTCGGGGCCTATGCCGGCCGGCTCGCCGGGGGTGACGGCGAAGCGCAGGGGCTTCACTGGGCGGCCTGGTCAGCGCCAGGCAGCTTGATTTCAACGTAGGCTTCGTCGCGGATCTGGCGCAGCCAGGTTTGCAGCTCTTCGTCGTACTTGCGATTGCGCAGTACGCTCAGGGCCTGCTGTTCGCGAGCCTGCTCGGTGCTGTCGGTGGCGCGGCGGCCCAGCACTTCCAGAACGTGCCAGCCGTACTGGGTCTTGAACGGTTTGGTCACTACGCCTTGCTGGGCATTGGCCATCTGTTCACGGAACTCCGGTACCAGGCTGTTCGGATCGACCCAGTTGAGGTCGCCGCCGTTAAGTGCCGAACCCGGGTCTTCCGAGAAGCTCTTGGCCAATTCGCCGAAGTCTTCGCCGCTCTTGATCCGCTCGTACAGACGCTCGGCCAGCTGCTTGGTGGCCGCCTCGCTGCGGATTTCGCTTGGTTTGATCAGGATGTGGCGTACATGCACTTCGTCACGCAGCACGTTCTCGCTGCCACCGCGCTTTTCCTCGAGCTTGAGGATGATGAAGCCGTTGGGGATGCGAATCGGCTGGGTAATTTCGCCCACCGGCATGCTGCTGAGCATCTTGGCGAAGTCGGGTGGCAGCTGACCGGCTTTACGCCAGCCCATCTCGCCGCCTTCCAGGGCGTTTTCGCTGGCCGAGTTGGCAATCGCCATCTGGCCGAAGTCGGCGCCCTGGCGCAGTTGCTGGTACACGTCACCGACCTTGCGGGCAGCCTTCTGGATATCGTCCGAGTTGGCCGCTTCCGGGGTAGGGATGAGGATGTTGGCCAGGCGGTACTCTTCCGACATCTGCATCTTGCCCAGGTCCGAAGCCAGGAAGTTCTTCACTTCCTGCTCGGACACCTGAATGCGTTCGGCAACGCGGCGCTGGCGCACGCGGCTGATGATCATCTCGCGCTTGACCTGCTCGCGAGCATCGTCGAACGACAGGCCGTCATGGGCCAGCGCCGCGCGGAACTGGTCCAGCGACATACCATTGCGCTGAGCAATGGTGCCAATGGCCTGGTTCAGCTCCTCGTCGGTGATGCGGATGCCGGAGCGCTCGCCGATCTGCAACTGCAGGTTCTCGACGATCAGGCGCTCCAGCACCTGTTGTTCCAGGGCGCTGGTCGGTGGCACGCCGCCGCCGCGCTTGGCGATGGTTCGCTGGACTTCATGGACACGCTGTTCCAACTGGCTTTGCATGACCACGTCGTTGTCGACGATAGCCACCACGCGATCAAGAGGTTGCACCGCGGCATGCACCGCGCCACTCAGCATAGCGACGCCCAGCAACACTGGGCGCAGACGATCAATAAGCTTGGTCTTCACGTTCACGGTAACCTTGAATGCCTTGGTCGAGGAAAGACTCGACCTTGTTGCCAACTACGCCGCCGAGGCCTTTCAGGACGATCTGAAGGAAGACACCGTGGTCGCCTTTTTCGTTCTGTGGAAGGGCCTGGCTGAAATCGTCGTAGTCGATCCAGTAACGGTTGATCAGGCGCAGCTTCCAGCAGCAGTTGTCGTATTCGAAACCGCCCATGGCTTCCAGGGTGCGGTTGCGGTTGTAGTCATGCTGCCAGCGAGCGATAACGTTCCACTGCGGCACGATCGGCCAGATGACCGAGAAGTCGTGCTGCTGGATCTTGTAGTAATCCTTGATGTAGTTCGGATCGCCCGGGGTGCCATAGTCACCGCCGCCCACTTTCCAGGTACCCGTGGTCGAGTCGTAGGCAATGGTGTCGTTACGGTAGCGATAACCGAGGTTGACGATCTTGTTCGGGTTGTCTTCAGGCTGGTAGTGGAACATCGCGCTGCCCGAGCGGGTGCTGCGGCTGTCCGGGTCCCAGTTGAAGTCCGAATTGAAGCGCCAGTCGCGGTTGAAGTAGTAGTTGTATACCAAGGCATATGGCGATACATCGGACTGCGCGTCCTTGCGGGTGCGGTAGTCGATACCTGGCAGCTGGACCTTGCGGTCCTTGAAGTAGTAGGCCTGACCGATGCTGAAGTTCTGGCGCTCGAAGCCGTTGTCTTCGATCCAGCGTGTGGTCACGCCCAGCGACAGTTTGTTTTCGTCGCCGATACGGTCAGTGCCGCTGAAGCGGTTGTCGCGGAATAGCGAATCGTAGCTGAACAGGGTTTCGCCGGTATCGAACAGCGGGATGTCCTTCTGGTCCTTGTACGGAACATAGAGGTAGAACATGCGCGGTTCGAGGGTTTGACGGTAATTGTTGCCAAACAGCGAGGTGTTGCGGTCGAAGTACAGGCCGCTGTCGACGCTGAAGATTGGCACGTCGCGGCTAACAGAGCTGTCGTAGCTTCCGTACGCGCCTGGATTGGCGGTTTGCAAGGCGATTGCATCGGCTTTGCCTTTGCTGTCCAGATCAAGATCATACTGGGTGTAGGCATATTTCAGCTTGGGTGTGAGGAACCCATAGCTGGCTGTCATTGGATAGCTGATTGACGGCGCGACATTCAGGCGCGTGCCGTTGGCCCGCTCGATACCTTGAATATTTTCGTCAAGCCGACGACCATCGGGCCCCGCAGTGAGGTCCAGGTTGCCGTCCTTGTCGAACACAGTGTCGTTCTTCAAGTCACGTTCGAAGCGCGCGGCCTCGGTTTCGTAAGCGAAGTTCAACCCCCCTGGTTGATAAGGCAGTACGCCATTGAGGGTAATCTGCGGCAGTCGATCATAAGGCGTGATCTGCGAAATGGTCGCCGCCTCGTAGGCATGTACATTCAACCGCGCGGTGTAGCTATCGCCCCGGTAGGTCAATGCACCCTGCTGATTCAGGAAATCGCGGCTTTCGACGCCAATCTGGTCGGACTCCAGGTCCTGGAAGTAGAACGGGTCGCTGATGTCGGTGTAGTCCACCTCGGTCATCAGGCGTTCGTCCAGACCACCCTTGTGCTGCCAGTTGACCATCCAGCGCTGATCTTTGTAGTCAGTCTGGTCTTTGCGGTCGTCGTCTTTGTCGTTCAGGTAGGCGCCGCCGAACTGGCCTTCGCTGGAAGGCGTCAGGTAGCGGAACTCGCCTTCCATCAGCAGGCCGCGCTTGGCCATGTAGCGCGGGTACAACGTGGCGTCGTAGTTCGGCGCCAGGTTGAAGTAGTACGGCGTGACCAGCATGAAGCCGGTGTCGCTGCTGGTGCTGAACGATGGCGGCAGGAAGCCGGACTGGCGACGGTCGTCAATCGGGAAGTAGATGTACGGTGTGTAGAACACCGGGAAATCCTTGACCCGTAGCGTAACGTTGGTCGCAGTACCGAAACCGGTGGCCGGGTTCAGGGTGATGTTGTTGCCCTTCAGTTGCCAGGCGTTGCTGCCCGGTTCGCAGGTGGTGTACGTACCGTCCTTGAGGCGGATGATGGCGTTTTCGCTGCGCTTGGCGTATAGGGCATTGCCGCGGATGTGCGACTTGTGCATCACGTATTCGGCGTTGTCGACCTGGGCTTCGCCAGTGTCGAGCTGAATCTGAGCCTCGTCACCGACCACCAGCGAACCGTTGTCACGGATCTTGACGTTGCCCTTGAGCTCGCCACGGTTTTCGGCCTGATAGAGGTTGGCCTCGTCGGCTTCGGCCTGCATGCTGCCCTGGCGCATCACCACGTCACCGGCGAGGGTGGCGATCTGCTGCTCCTGCTGGTACTTGGATACCTTGGCATTGATGTAGGTCGGCGACTCATCCTTCGGCGTGGTGTCGGCCATGCCCGGGCGGGTTGGCTCGATGTACGCGCCACCGCAGTAAGGGCCGGTTTCAGCCAGCTGCGCGGCGGTGAGCTTTTCACGCGGAACCCAGTCCAGATGGCTGTAGTCTTCGCTGCGCGACTTCAGGCCACGGCCCTTGGCCTCGGTAACCAGCATGGGCCGGTCCGCAGTTTCGGCTTCGCCCGCAGCTTCGGTACCGGAGCTGACGGCTGCACCTTCGTGCACCGGGCGCGGTGGCAAGTTGTTGACTGGGGTTTTGGGCTTGCAGTCCCAACCACCGGCGGCGGACACTTGGCAGTCGAACTGTTCGGCTGCCACTACGTATGAGGTGGCCAGAGGTTGCAGGGCCAGCAGACCGCCGGTTACCAGCAACGGAAACTTTCTACGAAACGCGGGGGATTTCAATGCCATCTTATTAGTCCGGGCTTCCTGCGTGCCATCTGCCCGCGTGTGGGGCCGCACGCCTCTCGATGGTCTGAAAAAGATGCTGGATAATAAAGCATGACCCGCTTGACGGCTAGGGCCGTCGGAGACCCTTGCAATGCCTGAACACGATGTACGCCTGCAACAACTGTCGGTCTGGCTCGATGAGCAGCTCAATGATCTTTTCCGTGACAACGCCTGGGGCGAGGTGCCTGCAGGCAGCTTGACCGCTGCCAGCAGCGACGCCAGCTTCCGCCGCTATTTCCGCTGGCAGGGCGCTGGCCACAGTTTCGTGATCATGGATGCGCCCCCCCCGCAGGAGAACTGCCGACCGTTCGTCGCCATCGACCACCTGCTGGCCGGCGCTGACGTGCATGTGCCGCTGATCCACGCCCAAGACTTGGAACGCGGCTTCCTGCTGCTTGGGGATCTGGGCACCCAGACATACCTTGACATCATCAATGCCGACAACGCCGATGGCCTGTTCGCCGACGCCATCGATGCCCTTCTGAAGTTCCAGCGTTTGCCGATGGACGCGCCGCTGCCCAGCTACGATGACGCCCTGCTGCGCCGTGAAGTGGAACTGTTCCCCGAATGGTACGTGGGGCGTGAGCTGGGCCTGACTTTCACCGATGCACAGAAGGCCGCCTGGCAGCGCGTCAGCCAGTTGCTGATCGACAGCGCCCTGGCGCAACCCAAGGTGCTGGTACACCGTGACTACATGCCGCGCAACCTGATGCAGAGCAGCCCCAACCCTGGTGTGCTGGACTTTCAGGATGCGGTATATGGCCCGGTCACCTACGACATTACTTGCCTGTTCAAGGACGCCTTTGTCAGCTGGCCACAGGCGCGGGTCGAAGGCTGGCTGAGCGACTACTGGCAGCAGGCGCAGGCGGCCGGCATCCCGGTGCACGCCGAGTTCGAAGACTTCCACCGCGCCAGTGATCTGATGGGCGTGCAGCGCCACCTGAAGGTTATCGGCATCTTCGCCCGTATCTGCCACCGCGACGGCAAGCCGCGTTACCTGGGCGACGTGCCGCGTTTCTTCGCCTATATAAATGAAGTGATCGGTCGCCGGCCCGAATTGGCGGAGCTGGGTGAGCTGATTGCCGAGTTGCAGGCCGGAGCGCGTGCATGAAGGCCATGATCCTGGCTGCGGGGAAGGGCGAGCGCATGCGCCCGCTGACCCTGCACACCCCAAAACCGTTGGTCCCGGTCGCCGGCCAGCCGCTGATCGAGTACCACCTGCGCGCCCTGGCGGCAGCGGGCGTGACCGAAGTGGTGATCAACCATGCGTGGCTTGGCCAGCAGATTGAAGACCACCTGGGTGACGGTAGCCGCTTCGGCCTGAGCATCCGCTATTCACCTGAAGGTGAACCGCTGGAAACCGGTGGCGGCATCTTCAAGGCCTTGCCTTTGCTGGGTGATGAGCCGTTCCTGCTGGTGAATGGCGATGTCTGGACCGACTACGACTTCGCGCGTCTGCAGGCTCCCCTGCAAGGCCTGGCTCACCTGGTGCTGGTCGACAACCCTGGCCATCACGGCCGCGGTGACTTCCGCCTGATGGGCGAGCAGGTCGTTGACGGCGATGACGCGCCAGGCACGCTGACCTTCAGCGGCATTTCGGTGCTGCACCCGGCGCTGTTCGAAGGTTGCCAGGCGGGCGCCTTCAAGCTGGCACCGTTGCTGCGCCAGGCGATGGCGGCCGGCAGGGTATCTGGCGAACACTACCGTGGGCACTGGGTGGATGTTGGCACGCTTGAACGCCTGGCCGAGGCTGAGTCTCTGATTGGCGAGCGTGCCTGACATGTGGTGGCCAGGCACGGTGATTGGTGTGGGTGCCGGCTTTGCCGTTGCGAGCATACCGGGTGCCTTGCTCGGTGCGTTGCTTGGGCAGGCCGTTGACCGCCGGCTGCGCTTGCAAGGCTGGGAAGACATGCGTGAGCGCCTGGGTGGGCGCCCTGCATTACGCGACGACGAGTTGTTGTTCGTGATGCTCGGGCGCTTGGCCAAGTGCGATGGCCGGGTAGCCGAGCAGCATATCCAGCAGGCGCGTCAGGAGATGGTGCGCCTGGACCTGGCCGAACCCGCCCGGCTGCGCGCCATCAAAGCGTTCAACCGTGGCAAGGCGGGCAAGGACCGGCTTGGCGGGCACCTGCGGCGCATCAGTCAGCAGCCCCACGCGGCGGAAGACACCTTGCGGGCCTGTTGGCGCATGGTCTGGGCTGACGGCAAGATGGGCAACAAGGAGCGTGAGCTGCTGCTGGACTGGGGGCAGAAGCTGGGCATGAGCCGACGCCAGGTGCAGGCCATGTCGCTGGAGTACGAGCCGCGCAAGGCCACGGGGGCAGAAAGCGTGCCCATGACCTATGCGGCAGCGTTGCGCTTGCTGGCGGTGGAGACAGATACCGACACTGATAAGATCAAGCAGGCGTATCGTCGGCTTGTCAGCCGGCATCACCCGGACAAGCTGGCGGGTACCGGTGCCAGCGAGGCGCAGGTGCGTGAAGCGACCGCGCGTACCCGTGAGTTGCACCAGGCCTATGCCATGATCCGTAAGCGGCGCGGCCTTTGACGCCCCCCACTAGGATCAAGCCGGGCTCAACCCTGAGGGCTCATCCACCCCCGCACCCGGCGGAACAATTGCTCTTGTGCCGCCGTTCTGTTTCCCGGCATGGCGATCAATGACAACTGGCGGTACTGGCTATCCTTCTGCCGCTTACTGGCCTGCAGGCGTTGCCGGGCTGCGTTGCGGTCAGCGCTGCGGGTGGCGTAGTAGATATCGGCTGTCGGTACCTTCAAGGTTGGGGCCAGGCTTTCCAGGTCATGCTCCACCCGTGCAGGTGTCTGAGCAGCGACCATCACCAGTTTTTGTACCTGCGGTGGCTGCTTCTCGCTCAGGTAGCGCGCCGCCCAATATGCACCGCTACCATGGCCGATCAGTACGATGCTGCGGGCGTTGTGTTGCTGGGCGAACGCCACGGCGGCATCCAGGCGGGCGAAGATGCGTTCGGCATCTGCCGGGTCGGACTGCTCGCTGGCTTGTTCGGCATCGGTGCTTTCTGCCGTGTCGGCATCGGCTGCCGTGGCTTGGGCCACGTTGGCGTTGGCGTCGGCCGGTACGTCCTTGGCCGGTGCGCTTTCGCCTTTGTCTTGTGCAGGCGCTACAGGTGGTGTGGCTTCGGCCCGCGCTTGCGGGCTGTCTGCGAGCAGGTCGGGCAGGCTGACGCTCAGGCTGTGCCAGCCGATATCAGGGAATTTTTGCCGCAGTGGGCCGACTGCATTTGGCCAGTCGGCCGTTTCGCCTGCACCGGGGACGATGATCACTGCCCCTTGCGGATCGTTGACGTTGGCCGGCTTCCACAGGGCCAGGAAGCTGTCGGCACCGGCCTGCAGGGTCTGCTGCTCAGCCTTGGGCAGCAGCCGCTCCAGCGCCAGGGCATCCTCCTGGCTGCGTTCCAGCAAAGGTGGCCGTGGGGCCTCGGCCGCCGGTGCCACGGTACTTGCAGGTGGTGTTTCGGCATCAGCGGCCAGGGCGCGGAGTGGAAGGACCGAGGCCAGGCAGCACAGTGCCAGCGTCGTGCGATAAAGTGTGGACATGAGTCAACCCAAGGCCAGAATTAAACCGGCAGCCTAATGGTATTTGCCCGTGACGGCCATGCTGGATGGCCGTCTTTGAAAGTCGAGCGTATAGATGAAGCGAGTGCGTCGCCTGTTGGTTATCGGCTGCTTGTGGCTGCCCTTGATTGTCTGGGCCAGGCCCGAGGCGCTGCCTTCTGTGGTGCTGGAGCCTGACCAGCAGCAGTGGCTGGACACCCACCGCAGCCTGCGTGTCGGCCTGGTGTTGCGGGCCCCATACGCCCAGTTCGACCGGCGTCTGCAGCAACTGTACGGGGCCAATGTGGAGCTGGTGAACAGCCTGGCGCAGGCGCTGCGGCTGGACCTAACCTGGCGTAACTTCAGCGACCAGGCCAGTTTGGAACATGCCCTGCAGCGCGGCGAAATCGACTTCGCCCCTGGCCTTACCCAGACGCCGGCCAGCCTGCGCCTGTGGCTATTCAGCGACCCGTACATGCGCGTGCCACAACTGGTGGTGGGGCCGCGAACCGGGGCCATGGCCGTGGAGCTGGAAAAGCTTGAAGCCGAGCAACGCGTGGCGGTGCGCATGCCCAGCCCGCTGGCGGATTACCTGCGCGGCAACTACGGCAACCTCAACCTGCAGGGGGTGCCCGACGATCGTGAGGCCTTGCAACTGGTGGTCGGTGGCCAGGCCAGTTTCGCTGTGCTGGATGAAGCGCAGCTCAGCCGCCTGTCGCGCGAGAGCGAGTTCGGTGAGCTGGCGGTGGTTGGCGATATTGGCCTGCCGCAGCTGTTGCGTATCGGTTCGCGGCGCGACTGGCCGCTGCTGGCCGATGTACTTGAACGCGGCCTGCAGGCACTGCCGGCCAAGGAGCTGGAACAACTGCATCAGCGTTGGTTGCAGCCGAAAAACCCACGCCTGAGCGAGTCGCCTGGCTTCTGGCAGAACATCGCCTTGCTGTTCGGTATGTTGCTGCTGTGTGCCTTGGCCACGCTGGTGTGGCAACGCCGGCAGCAGCGCCAGCTGGAGCGCAGCCTGTTGGCCGCGCGGGAAAGCCTTGTGGAGCGCCAGGTGCGCGAAGAGGCGTTGCGCCTGAGCCAGTTCGCCATCGATCAGAGCACCGTGGGGATCCTCTGGGTCAATTGGGACAGCCATGTGCGTTACGCCAACCATGCCGCCGAGCGCATGTTGGGCTACACCGAGGGTGAACTGCTGGAGCGGCCGCTGAGCGACTTCGAGCCAAGCCTGAACATGGACCGCTGGCTAGAGCTGTGGAAGGGCGCGCGTACGGGGGCGGGTGGTGTCGGTCAGTTTGAGACGCAGTGCCAGCGGGCTGATCAAAGCTTGCTACCCGTGGAGCTGTCGCTGAGCTTTCTGCGCTTTCGTGATTCCGAATATCTGGTGGTCTACCTCGCCGATGTCACCGAACGCCACCGCGCTTTGGCGGCCCTGCGCGAGAGCGAGGCGCGGCTCAAGGGCATTGCTGGCAACGTACCCGGGCTGGTGTTTCGCCTGGAGCGTGACCCGGCCGAGGGCGATCTGGAGTTCCCCTATATCAGCGAGGGTAGCGAGGCGTTGGTGGGTTATGCACCCAGCGAGATCCAGCATCCGCAGATGGGGCTGCGCAACCTGGTACACCCCGAGGACCGTGCGGATTACCACCGGGTGCAGGACCTGGCTTTGGTCAGCGACCAGGACTGGTCCTGGCAGGGGCGCATCCTCACCCGGCAGGGCGAACAGCGCTGGGCCGATATCAAGGCCAGCGCCCGGCGCCTGGGCAACGGCCAGGTGGTGTGGGACGGTGTAGTCTGGGACATCACACAGGGCAAGCGGGCCGAGCTGGCGCTGGCGAAGTCCCAGGAGCAGCTGCGCGAACTCTCGGCCCACCTGGAGAGCGTGCGTGAAGAAGAAAAAGCCCGTATCGCCCGGGAAGTGCATGATGAACTGGGGCAGATGCTGACCGTGCTCAAGCTGGAAGTGTCGATGTGCGAGCTGGCCTATGCCGAACTGGATCCAGGCCTGAATGAGCGCCTGGCGAGCATGAAACGCCTGATCGCCCAATTGTTCCAGTTGGTGCGCGATGTCGCCACTGCCTTGCGTCCGCCGATCCTCGACGCCGGCATTGCTTCGGCCATCGAATGGCAGGCGCGGCGCTTCGAGGCGCGCACGCAAATCCCCTGTCTGGTGCAAGTACCCGATAATCTGCCAGCATTGAGTGACGCCAAGGCCATCGGGCTGTTTCGTATCCTCCAGGAGGCGCTGACCAATGTGATGCGTCACGCCCAGGCGCATAGCGTAGAGATTGAGCTGGTACGTGAGGGTGGACAGCTGCGCATGACGGTCAGCGATGATGGCCAAGGCTTTTGCCGCGAGCAGACCCGGCCCACCTCGTTTGGCCTGGTGGGTGTGCGCGAGCGGGTGCTGATGCTGGGGGGGAGCATGGCGCTGGACAGTGAGCAGGGTGAAGGCACCAGCCTGAGCGTGGCCATTCCGTTGGAGTAGGAGAGCAATCGTGATTCGAGTACTGGTGGCCGAAGACCACACCATTGTCCGTGAAGGCATCAAACAGTTGATTGGCCTGGCCAAGGACATGCAAGTGGCGGGGGAGGCCGGTAACGGCGAGCAGTTGCTCGAAACCCTGCGGCACACACCGTGCGAGGTGGTACTGCTGGACATCTCGATGCCGGGTGTGAACGGTCTGGAGGCGATCCCGCGTATCCGTGCGTTGCACGATGCGCCGGCGATCCTGATGCTGTCGATGCACGATGAGGCGCAGATGGCGGCGCGGGCGCTGAAGGCCGGTGCTGCGGGCTATGCCACCAAAGACAGTGATCCGGCGCTGTTACTGACGGCGATTCGCCGGGTGGCGGGTGGTGGGCGTTATATCGACCCGTCGTTGGCCGACCGCATGGTGTTCGAAGTGGGCCTGACCGAATCCCGGCCGTTGCACACATTGCTCTCAGAGCGCGAGTTTTCGGTGTTCGAGCGCCTGGCCCAGGGCGCCAACGTCAACGACATTGCCCAGCAGTTGGCGCTGTCGAGCAAGACCATCAGCACCCACAAGGCGCGCCTGATGCAGAAGTTGAAAGTGAACTCGCTTGCGGAGCTGGTGAAATACGCCATGGAACACAAGCTGGTCTGATTGCGACATACGCAATAGTTGAACCTGTCGAGGCCTTTGTGGGAGCGGGCGTGCCCGCGAAAGGGCCTTGCCGGTTGATTTCTATGGTTGCACCGGCCTCTTCGCGGGCATGCCCGCTCCCACAGGTTCGGTGGACTGCTTTGGAGGGCATTCCAATCCCGCCATCCTTGTAGGGCGATCCCTACAACAAGTCTTCCATCCGGATGATGGCATTCTCTCAGTACCCCCGATTTTCGGGCGCTTGCGTCTCTTCTACTCTTTTGCCTACGCAGTCATCCAACAAGAAGGTGCAGGCATGAGCGAGGCGAAGTCGAACGCTGCAACCGGCGAAACGCTGGTCAGCTTCCGTGGTGTGCAGAAGAGCTACGACGGCGAGTCGCTGATCGTCAAAGACCTCAACCTGGATATCCGCAAGGGCGAGTTCCTCACCCTGCTTGGCCCGTCCGGTTCCGGCAAAACCACCAGCCTGATGATGCTGGCGGGCTTCGAAACCCCCACCGCTGGTGAAATCCAGCTTGGCGGGCGCTCGATCAACAACGTGCCGCCGCACAAGCGTGATATCGGCATGGTGTTCCAGAACTACGCGCTGTTTCCGCACATGACCGTGGCCGAGAACCTGGCCTTCCCGCTGACCGTGCGCAACCTGAGCAAGACCGACATCAGCGAGCGGGTCAAACGTGTGCTGAACATGGTCCAGCTCGACGCTTTCGCCAAACGCTACCCCGGCCAGTTGTCCGGCGGCCAGCAGCAGCGTGTGGCGCTGGCCCGGGCATTGGTGTTCGAGCCGCAGCTGGTGCTGATGGATGAGCCACTCGGCGCACTGGATAAGCAACTGCGCGAACACATGCAGATGGAAATCAAGCACATTCACCAGCGCCTCGGTGTGACAGTGGTGTACGTGACCCATGACCAGGGCGAAGCGCTGACCATGTCCGACCGCGTGGCGGTGTTCCACCAGGGCGAAATCCAGCAGATCGCCGACCCGCGCACGCTCTACGAAGAGCCTTGCAACACCTTCGTCGCCAACTTCATCGGCGAGAACAACCGCATTAGCGGCACGCTGCTGGCCAGCGATGGAAACCGTTGCCAGGTGCAGTTGCCTCGCGGCGAGCGGGTCGAGGCGCTGGCGGTGAATGTCGGCCAGGCCGGCGAGCCGGTGACCCTGTCGATTCGCCCGGAGCGCGTGCGCCTGAATGGCCGCAGTGAAAACTGCGTCAACCGGTTCTCTGGCCGTGTGGCCGAATTCATTTATCTGGGCGACCACGTGCGCGTGCGTCTGGAAGTTTGCGGCAAGGGCGACTTCTTCGTGAAGCAGCCTATTGCCGAGCTCGACCCGGCATTGGCCGTGGGCGATGTAGTACCGCTGGGCTGGGAGGTGGAGCACGCCCGCGCGCTCGATCCGATTGCCGAAGCCCATTGATGGATTGCTTCACCAACCCTGTACTGTGGAGAGAATAATAATGCGCAAGCAGTTGAAACTGACCGCCCTCGCTTTGGGGCTGTTCACCGCTGGCCAGGCCCTGGCCGCAGACCTCACCGTGATCTCGTTCGGGGGCGCCAACAAGGCTGCCCAGGTCAAAGCGTTCTACGAACCCTGGGAAAAAGCGGGTAATGGCAAGATTGTCGCGGGTGAGTACAACGGCGAAATGGCCAAGGTCAAGGCGATGGTCGACACCAAGAGTGTGTCGTGGAACCTGGTAGAGGTTGAGTCGCCAGAGCTGGCGCGTGGTTGCGACGAGGGCATGTTCGAAGAGCTAGACCCGGCACTGTTCGGTAACGAGTCCGATTATGTGAAGGGCGCCATCCAGCCGTGTGGCGTAGGTTTCTTCGTTTGGTCCACGGTCATGGCCTACAACGCTGACAAGCTGAAGACCGCACCCACCAGCTGGGCGGATTTCTGGGACACCAAGAAATTCCCTGGCAAGCGCGGCCTGCGCAAGGGAGCCAAGTACACCCTGGAGTTCGCCCTGATGGCCGACGGTGTGGCACCGAAGGACGTGTATCAGGTGCTAAGCACCAAAGAGGGTGTGGACCGCGCCTTCAAGAAACTCGATGAACTCAAGCCCAGTATCCAGTGGTGGGAAGCGGGTGCACAGCCGCCACAGTTCCTGGCGTCTGGCGACGTGGTCATGAGTTCTGCCTACAACGGGCGTATTGCTGCTGTGCAGAAAGAGAGCAACCTCAAGGTGGTGTGGAACGGCGGCATCTACGACTTTGATGCATGGGCGATCCCTAAGGGTGCCAAGAACGTCGAAGAGGCGAAGAAGTTCATCGCCTACAGCGTCAAGCCCGAGCAGCAGAAGATCTACTCCGAGAACATCGCCTATGGCCCGGCCAACTCCAAGGCCGTGAGCCTGCTGTCGGACGAAGTGAAGAAAGATATGCCGACCACGCCTGAGAACATTGCCAACCAGGTGCAGATCGACGTGGCGTTCTGGGCCGACAACAGCGAGCAACTGGAGCAACGCTTCAACGCCTGGGCGGCGAAGAAGTAAACGTCCAGTGTGTGGGGCCGCAAAGCGGCCCCCATTTCAGCCTGTATTGCGGAGTTCGCCATGGCCATTGCAGTGCCCCTCAAAGAAGGCGCAGATCCAAGTCTCAAGCAGCGCCTCAAACACGCCGAGCGGGTCAACCGCTGGAAGGCGCAGGCGTTGATCGCGCCGCTGGCGCTGTTTCTTCTGCTGGTGTTCCTGGTGCCGATTGCGGCGCTGCTGTACAAGAGCGTCGGCAACCCTGAAGTGGTCGGCGGCTTGCCGCGCACGGTGGAAGTCATCAGCCAGTGGGATGGCAAGAGCCTACCTGGCGAGGACGTTTACAAGGCGCTCAGCCAGGATTTGGCTGTGGCGCGCAAGAACCATACCCTTGGTGACCTTTCCAAACGCTTGAACATGGAACTGGCCGGCTACCGCAGCTTGTTGACCAAGACCGCCCGTGCGCTGCCATTCAAGGCTGAGCCTGCCTCTTATAAAGACGCGTTGCAGGCTGTCGACGAGCGTTGGGGCGACCCGGCTTATTGGCAGGCGATACGCCGCAATACCAGTTCGGTGACTTCTTTCTACCTGCTGGCCTCGGTGGACCACCGCATCGATGATCTTGGTGAACTGGCCAAGGCCACCCCGGACCAGGCCATTTACCTGGACATCTTTGTACGTACCCTGTGGATGGGGGTGGTGATTACCACTATCTGCCTGGTACTGGCCTACCCACTGGCTTACCTGCTGGCCAACCTGCCGACCCGGCAGAGCAACCTGCTGATGATTCTGGTGCTGTTGCCTTTCTGGACATCGATCCTGGTGCGGGTGGCGGCCTGGATCGTGCTGCTGCAGTCGGGCGGCCTGATCAACGGCGCGCTGATGGCCATGGGCATCATCGATCAGCCGCTGGAGCTGGTGTTCAACCGCACAGGCGTTTACATCTCGATGGTGCACATCCTGCTGCCGTTCATGATCCTGCCGCTGTACAGCGTGATGAAGGGTATTTCCCCGAGCTACATGCGTGCGGCGATCTCGCTGGGCTGCCACCCGTTCGCCAGTTTCTGGCGGGTGTACTTCCCGCAGACCTACGCCGGTGTTGGCGCCGGTTGCCTGCTGGTGTTCATCCTGGCCATCGGTTACTACATCACCCCGGCGCTGCTGGGTAGCCCGAACGACCAGATGGTCAGCTACTTCGTCGCCTTCTACACCAACACCAGCATCAACTGGGGCATGGCCACCGCACTGGGCGGGCTGTTGCTGCTGGCGACCGTGCTGTTGTACCTGATCTATAGCTGGCTGGTCGGCGCCAGCCGCCTGCGCCTGAGCTGAGGAGCCTGTCATGCTGAGCCCATACATGTCGCCCGTGGAGCGGGTCTGGTACTACAGCCTGCGCATTCTCTGTGGCTTGATCCTGCTGTTCCTGATCCTGCCAGTGCTGGTGATCGTGCCGCTGTCGTTCAACAGTGGCAGCTTCCTGGTGTACCCGCTGCAGGGCTTCTCGCTGCAGTGGTATCAGGACTTCTTCGGCTCGGCCGAGTGGATGCGGGCGTTGAAGAACAGCATCATCGTTGCTCCGGCGGCCACGGTGCTGGCCATGGTGTTCGGCACCTTGGCGGCCATCGGCCTGACCCGTGGCGATTTCCCCGGCAAGTCGCTGGTGATGGCGTTGGTGATCTCGCCGATGGTGGTGCCGGTAGTGATCATCGGGGTGGCCAGTTACCTGTTCTTCGCCCCTTTGGGCATGGGCAACAGCTTCATCTCGCTGATTCTGGTGCATGCGGTACTGGGTGTGCCGTTCGTCATCATTACCGTGTCGGCGACGCTGCAGGGCTTCAACTACAATCTGGTGCGCGCGGCGGCCAGCCTGGGAGCCTCGCCTTTGCTGGCTTTCCGCCGGGTGACCCTGCCGCTGATCGCGCCTGGTGTCATCTCGGGAGCGTTGTTTGCCTTTGCCACCTCGTTTGACGAGGTGGTGGTGACGCTGTTTCTCGCCGGGCCGGAACAGGCAACCCTGCCGCGGCAGATGTTCAGCGGTATTCGCGAGAACCTGAGCCCGACCATTGCCGCAGCGGCGACCTTGCTGATTGCGTTCTCGGTGGTGTTGCTGCTGACCCTGGAATGGTTGCGTGGGCGTAGTGAGAAGTTGAGGACTCAACAGCCGGCTTGATGATGGGTTGCCTGTGCCGGCCTCTTCGCGGCTAAAGCCGCTCCTACAGGGTACTGCGGGCCCGGTAGGACCGGCTTCAAGCCGTGAAGAGGCCGGTACAGGTTGCGCTGGTCGACACCAATTGATACCAATCAGCCTTCATCGCTTTCCCTGAGTTACAATGCGCGCCACCGTGACTCTGCCAACAGGTGCGCCATGCAGCCCTACGCTATTGCCCCCTCCATTCTCTCTGCCGATTTTGCCCGCCTGGGTGAGGACGTCGACAAGGTATTGGCTGCGGGTGCAGACATCGTCCACTTCGATGTCATGGACAATCATTATGTCCCCAACCTGACCATCGGTCCGATGGTCTGTACCGCTCTGCGCAAGTATGGCGTCACTGCGCCGATCGACGTACACCTGATGGTCAGCCCGGTTGATCGCATCATTGGCGACTTTATCGAAGCGGGTGCTACCTACATCACCTTCCACCCTGAAGCCACACAGCACATCGACCGTTCCCTTCAGCTGATCAAGGATGGTGGCTGCAAGGCCGGCCTGGTGTTCAACCCGGCTACCAGCCTGGACGCCCTGAAGTACGTGATGGACAAGATCGACATGGTCCTGCTGATGAGCGTCAACCCAGGCTTCGGTGGGCAGAAGTTCATCCCCGGCACCCTCGACAAGCTGCGCGAAGCGCGTGCGCTGATCGACGCCAGTGGCCGTGATATCCGTCTGGAGATCGATGGTGGCGTGAACGTCAACAACATCCGCGAGATCGCTGCCGCTGGCGCCGATACCTTCGTGGCCGGCTCGGCGATCTTCAACGCCCCGGACTACCAGGAAGTGATCGCCAAGATGCGCGCCGAACTGGCCCTGGCCCGCCCATGAGCGGCTTCGAGCAGCTGTTCCCGGGGACGCTGCCCAGGCTGGTAATGTTCGATCTGGACGGCACCCTGATCGATTCCGTGCCTGACCTGGCCGCCGCAGTGGACCGCATGCTGCTCGAACTGGGGCGCCCGCCTGCTGGCCTTGAGGCCGTGCGCCACTGGGTTGGCAATGGCGCCCAGGTGCTGGTGCGCCGCGCGTTGGCGGGCGGCATCGACCATGCCGCCGTGGACGATGCGCTGGCAGAACAGGCGCTGGCGCTGTTCATGGACGCTTATGCCGAAAGCCATGAACTGACTGTGGTCTACCCCGGCGTGCGCGACACCCTGCGCTGGCTGCGCAAGCAGGGCGTGGAGATGGCGCTGATTACCAACAAGCCTGAGCGCTTTGTTGGCCCACTGTTGGACCAGATGAAGATCGGTAATTTCTTCCGCTGGATCATTGGTGGCGACACCCTGCCGCAGAAAAAGCCCGACCCGGCGGCGTTGCTGTTCGTCATGCAGATGGCCGGTGTTACCCCGCAGCAATCCCTGTTCGTGGGGGATTCGCGCAGTGACGTGCAGGCGGCCAAGGCGGCAGGCGTGCAATGCGTGGGCCTGACCTACGGCTATAACCATGGCCGGCCGATCGACGCTGAATCCCCCAGCCTGGTAATCGACGACCTGCGCGCATTGCTGCCCGGTTGCGCAGACCCGGCCACTGGGATAACGTTGGCGGACCTTCAAGCCTCACAAGACAGAGAGTCCACCGTGGCGGTTACTGGCAAATTCTGGATGAAAGTCATCAAGGCCTTGGCCCGTTGGCGTTGGCGCGCCTGACTTCAGCCTGCCGGCGTGTGCCGGCCCGTCCGTTTGCCTGACCTATTGCTGCTTGCCACGAGACTACTCATGAACCGCGAAGAATTCCTGCGCCTGGCTGCTGCCGGCTACAACCGTATTCCTTTGGCCTGTGAAACCTTGGCCGACTTCGACACGCCGCTGTCGATCTACCTGAAACTGGCTGACCAGCCCAACTCGTACCTGCTCGAGTCGGTGCAGGGCGGCGAGAAGTGGGGCCGTTACTCGATGATCGGCTTGCCATCGCGCACGGTGATGCGTGTGCATGGCTACCATGTCAGCATCCTGCAGGATGGCGTCGAGGTGGAAAGCTGTGAGGTCGAAGACCCGCTGGCATTCGTTGAAACTTTCAAGGACCGCTACAAAGTTGCCGATATCCCCGGCCTGCCGCGCTTCAATGGCGGCCTGGTCGGCTACTTTGGCTACGACTGTGTGCGCTATGTAGAAAAGCGCCTGGGCGCCAGTCCCAATCCGGACCCGCTGGGCGTACCGGATATCCTGCTGATGGTGTCCGACGCGGTGGTGGTGTTCGACAACCTGGCGGGCAAGATGCACGCCATCGTGTTGGTCGACCCAGCTGAAGATCAGGCTTTCGAACAAGGCCAGGCACGCCTGCAAGGCTTGCTGGAAACCTTGCGCCAGCCAATCACACCGCGCCGCGGACTGGACCTGAGTGGTCCGCAGGCTGCCGAGCCGGCGTTCCGCTCCAGCTATACCCGCGAGGATTACGAAAACGCCGTCGGTCGTATCAAGGAATACATCCTGGCCGGTGACTGTATGCAGGTGGTGCCGTCGCAGCGCATGTCGATCGACTTCAAGGCTGCGCCAATCGACCTGTACCGCGCGTTACGCTGCTTCAACCCGACGCCATACATGTACTTCTTCAACTTCGGTGATTTCCATGTGGTCGGCAGCTCGCCCGAGGTGCTGGTACGTGTCGAGGACAACCTGGTCACCGTGCGCCCGATTGCCGGTACCCGGCCTCGTGGTGCGACCGAGGAGGCCGACCGTGCGCTGGAAGACGACCTGCTGTCGGACGACAAGGAAATTGCCGAGCACCTGATGCTGATCGATCTGGGCCGCAACGATGTGGGCCGTGTGTCTTCGACCGGCAGTGTGCGCCTGACCGAGAAGATGGTGATCGAGCGTTACTCCAACGTGATGCACATTGTCTCCAACGTTACCGGCCAGTTGCGTGAAGGCCTGACGGCGATGGATGCACTGCGGGCGATTTTGCCGGCTGGCACCTTGTCGGGTGCGCCGAAGATCCGCGCGATGGAGATCATCGACGAGCTGGAGCCGGTCAAGCGTGGTGTTTACGGCGGTGCCGTCGGCTATTTTGCCTGGAACGGCAACATGGATACCGCAATTGCCATTCGTACTGCAGTGATCAAGGACGGCGAGCTGCATGTGCAGGCCGGTGGTGGCATCGTTGCCGACTCGGTGCCGGCGCTGGAATGGGAAGAAACCATCAACAAGCGCCGGGCGATGTTCCGTGCGGTGGCGTTGGCAGAGCAGACTTCCGCCAGATAAATTGATTGGGGCTGCTGCGCAGCCCATTCGCGGTTCAACCCCGCTCCTACAAGGGTTGCGCAAGCCTCAGGCATACGAGGCCGTCGTAGGAGCGGGTTCACCCGCGAATGGGCCGTGCCTGCTGGCCAATTTCTACCTGCCGTTCACCGTTTCCGCCGCTATCGTATTCGCGGGTAAACCCGCTCCTACAAGGTTGCGCAAGCCTCAGGCATACGAGGCCGTCGTAGGAGCGGGTTTACCCGCGAAAGGGCCGGCCCTGCTGGCCAATCTCCACCCGCCGTTCAACGTTGCCGCCGCCACCGTATTCGCGGGTAAACCGCTCCTACAAGGTTGCGCAAGCCTCAGGCATACGAGGCCGTTGTAGGAGCGGGTTCACCCGCGAATGGGCCGCAAAGCGGCCCCAGCAATTTAGAAGTCCACACTAACCCCCAGGCTAATGCCCTGCTGCGTCAACTCATCACTCTTGCGCCAGTTGTAGTTCCCGCGCAAATGCACCCCCGCCACCAGTTCATGGCTTACGCCCAGGCTCGCCCGGGTCAGGTCGCTGTGCGGTGTATACCCGGTCAGGGTGAAGTCATTTGCCGGCAAGCTGGTCAGGTGCATCGTCACATCCTGCTCGTCGTCCTCGAACTCATGCTCCTGCGCCACCTCGGCGAAAATCCGGGTACCTGCCAGTACCTGCACACTGCCCAGCAGCCCCACGCCCAGGCGGCGTGACGTGCGCTCCTGGTCATCGAAGCCAAGCGCCGTCGAGCGTCCGCTCTTCTCGTTGTAGCCATCCACCTTCACCCGCGCATAGTCGGCACTGATGAAAGGTGCCAACTGCCAGTTGCTGGTGTCGGCCGCCAGGTTGTAGCCCAGCCGCCCGGACAATGCCCAGGCTTCGCCGTCGGTGTCGCCCTTCTCACTGCGGTCATTCACGCCCAGGGCGAAGGTACGCTTGAGGTCGCTGTAGTCCAGGTGCCCGGCGGTCAGCGCTGCGTCGGCCCACCAGCGGTCCTGGCGGTATTGGGCAAAGGCACTGGCCATATAGCTGTTCAGCTTGTAGTCCGAGTCCTGTTCGCCAGCTTCCAGCTTCTGCCGGTACGCACCGCCGGCCAGGCCCAGGCGCCAGGCGTCGCTCAGGCGATAGCTGCCGCCAAAGGTCAGGTTGTAGCCGCGACCGTCACCGCTGGCCGCGCTGTGCTGGCCGTCGAAGTCCAAGTCCTGAGCGCCGCTGGCGACAAAGGCTTGCCAATGGCCAACTGCTTGCCAAGGCGTCTGCCACTGATTGCGCAACTCATCCTGGTGAGCCCGCAGACTGGCGTGGGCCATTTCCGGTAGCAGGGTCAGTTCCCAAGGGGCAGCGAGGATCGAGTAGGCGTAATCGGCAATCAGTTGTTGGCCCGCGATGGTCGGGTGTACCGAGTCGTTGAACAGCAGTTTGGTCGGGTCTGGCGTGGTGCCGTTGACCCCGTACACCGGGTTTTCCACGCAGCTGTCTCCGCTGTAGCAGGTGCCGACCAGGTTCTGGTCGCTGGCCAGGCCGAACTGGCTGGGGCTGGCCAGCGCCTCGCTCAAAAGCACAGGGATGTTCAGTGGAATGATCTGGGCATCGATCTGCCCTAGCTGGCTGATCAATGACTGGTTGAACGCAGCGGAGAGCAGTGACAGTGGGTTTTGCTGTGGCGTGCCGCTGAAATTGGGTGTTTGGCCGAGGTCAGGCAGTAGCCAAACCATGATGTAGCGCGCACCTCCTTGCTGAAGCGCTTGGGCGCTGGCAGCCAGGCGGGCGCCGGCGGCTACGGCGTCGGCCGGGCTATTCACCAGGCCCTGCAGGAAGTCGTTACCGCCGCCTGTCAGATAGTACAAGGCATTTGGGTCGGCGCGCAGGCCGTTGGCCAGGTAGCCGGGGCGCTCGCGCAGCACCTGCCCGGCATTGGGGTTTCCAGGTGGGATGACGGTCTCGGACGTTGTCGTGATCGAGTCCAGGATCTGCTGGGTGGTGTACCCACCGACTGCCCAGTTATTACCATCGGGCTGGATGCCTATGGATGTCGACGGGTTAAGGTCGCCTGGCGCGACGCCCAGGCGGCCACCGAGGATCATCGGCGACACCGGGGCGAAGTTGCCGTCGGCGTCACGGTTGGTGAAACGCGCGCCTGGGGTACCGCCACCAAGATCGGGAAACTGCCCCGCATCGGCGAGGCTGTCGCCAAACACGATCAGTGAGGAATAGGGCGAAGGGCCAGCCAACGCCTGGCTGCATGCCAGGGCCAGTGAAGCGAGGGTAAAGCGCAATAACGGGGCTTTTCGCATCAGGGAACATCCTTTTCTTTGTTTTTATCAGGACAAGCCCATCGACCTTAGCAAATCGTCGTGCTTCGCTCCCAAGTCCATTCGTTTCCCCGTGTTTACAGGCATATTGCGCCCGTCGCCCCGGTAGGCTACTGTGCCGGGACGTATGAGCGAGACCTATCCTGTGTTGATCGTCAGCAAACTCTTGATGCGCGTAATCAAGGCCCACGCCCGTTGGCGTTGGCGCGCCTGACTTTATCTCCTGCCGGCCCGTCCGGCCCGTCCCCGTTTGCCTTCTCGTTTACCGCCCGTTGTGGCAAAGCCGCGCCTGTGGCTGGTGCTGGAAGGTTCGAATCATGAAGTCAGTAGATTCAAGAGGTTTAACACCATGTTACTGATGATCGACAATTACGACTCATTCACTTACAACGTCGTTCAGTACCTTGGCGAGTTGGGTGCTGAGGTCAAGGTCATTCGCAATGACGAAATGACAATCGCCCAGATCGAGGCCCTCAACCCTGAGCGCATCGTCGTATCCCCGGGGCCGTGCACTCCAAGTGAGGCAGGCGTGTCCATCGAGGCCATCCTGCATTTCGCCGGGAAGTTGCCAATCCTTGGCGTATGCCTGGGCCACCAGTCAATCGGGCAGGCCTTTGGCGGCGACGTTGTACGTGCACGCCAGGTCATGCACGGCAAGACCAGCCCGGTATATCACCGCGACCTGGGCGTGTTCGCCAGCCTTAACAATCCGCTGACCGTGACCCGTTACCACTCGCTGGTGGTAAAGCGTGAAACCTTGCCAGACTGCCTGGAAGTTACCGCCTGGACCTCCCATGCTGACGGTTCGGTCGATGAGATCATGGGCCTACGCCACAAGACGCTGAATATCGAAGGGGTGCAATTCCACCCTGAGTCGATCCTGACCGAGCAGGGCCACGAACTGTTCGCCAATTTCCTCAAGCAGACCGGCGGCCGCCGTTAAGGATCGAACATGGATATCAAGAGTGCGTTGAGCCGTATCGTCGGCCAACTGGACCTTACTACCGAAGAAATGCGTCAGGTCATGCGCCAGATCATGACCGGTCAGTGCAGCGAGGCGCAGATAGGCGCTTTCCTGATGGGCATGCGCATGAAAAGCGAAAGCATCGACGAAATCGTCGGTGCGGTGTCGGTGATGCGTGAGCTGGCCGAAAAGGTCGAGCTGCAAAGCCTTGATGGTGTCGTCGATATTGTCGGTACCGGCGGTGATGGCGCCAACATCTTCAACGTCTCCACCGCTTCGTCCTTCGTCCTGGCGGCGGCGGGCTGCCCGGTGGCCAAGCATGGTAACCGCGCAGTATCGGGCAAGAGCGGCAGTGCCGACCTGCTGGAAGCTGCCGGCATCTACCTGAACCTGACGCCAACTCAAGTGGCGCGCTGCATCGACAGCCTGGGCATCGGATTCATGTTCGCGCAAAGTCACCACTCGGCCATGAAACACGCCGCAGGCCCGCGTCGAGAACTGGGGTTGCGCACCCTGTTCAATATGCTCGGCCCGCTTACGAATCCGGCCGGAGTGAAGCACCAGGTGGTCGGTGTGTTCGCGCAAACCCTTTGCCGCCCGCTGGCTGAGGTGCTGCAGCGCCTGGGTAGCAAGCATGTGCTGGTAGTACACTCGAAGGATGGCCTGGACGAGTTCAGCCTGGCGGCACCCACCTTCGTCGCCGAACTGAAAAACGATGAGATCACTGAATATTGGGTCGAGCCGGAAGACCTCGGCATTAAGAGCCAGAGCCTTCATGGCCTGGCTGTCGAGAGCCCGCAGGCTTCGCTGGAGCTGATTCGCGATGCGCTGGGCCGGCGCAAGACCGAGAACGGCCAGAAGGCCGCCGAGATGATCGTGCTTAATGCTGGCGCGGCGCTGTATGCCGCTGACCATGCCATGAGCCTGAAAGCCGGTGTAGAACTGGCCCATGATGTACTGCACACCGGCTTGGCCTGGGAGAAGCTGCAGGAACTGGGTGCCTTTACTGCAGTATTCAAGGTGGAGAACGAAGCATGAGTGTGCCGACAGTGCTGGAAAGGATCATTGCCCGCAAATTTCAGGAAGTGGCCGAGCGCAGTGCACGCGTCAGCTTCGCCGAGCTGGAGGGCCTGGCCAAGGCCGCCGACGCCCCTCGTGGCTTCGCCAATGCGCTGATCGAGCAGGCCAAGCGCAAGCAGCCAGCGGTGATTGCCGAAATCAAGAAGGCTTCGCCAAGCAAGGGCGTGATCCGTGAGCACTTCGTGCCGGCGGAAATCGCGGTCAGCTACGAGAAGGGCGGGGCCACCTGCCTGTCGGTGCTGACCGATGTTGATTATTTCCAGGGTGCCGATGAGTACTTGCAGCAGGCCCGCGCAGCGGTTTCGCTGCCGGTGATCCGCAAGGACTTCATGGTCGACCCTTACCAGATCGTCGAAGCCCGGGCCTTGGGGGCAGACTGCGTACTGCTGATCGTGTCGGCGTTGGACGACGTGAAGATGGCTGAACTGGCCGCCACTGCCAAGGACGTCGGCCTCGACGTGCTGGTAGAAGTGCACGATGGCGATGAGCTGGAGCGCGCGCTGAAAACCCTGGATACGCCGCTGGTGGGGGTGAACAACCGCAACCTGCACACTTTCGAGGTCAGCCTGGAAACCACCCTCGACCTGTTGCCACGCATTCCGCGTGACCGTCTGGCGATTACCGAAAGCGGTATTCTCAACCGGGCCGATGTGGAGCTGATGGCAATCAACGAGGTTTACTCGTTCCTGGTGGGGGAGGCGTTCATGCGCGCCGAGCAGCCTGGCCTGGAATTACAGCGGCTGTTCTTCCCCGAGCAGGTGAAGAAGACTGTTCAGCATCTGGACTGATCAAATGAAGCCGGCGTTTTTGCCGGCTTTTTTGTACCTGTAATGGCCTCTTCGCGGGCAAGCCCGCTCCTACACGATTACGCGTCCCGTTGTAGGAGCGGGTTTACCCGCGAAGAGACCTGTTAAATCAACATCATAGGTGGATCAATGACCGATCAACCCCTGGCCCTGACTGTCGAACAGGGCCTGCACGCGGAGCAGGAACTGCTGGCCGCCGTCTGCCGCGGCGAACGCGAGAGTGGTGTGCTGTTCTGGCGTCCGACCGACCACGCTCTGGTCATGCCTCGGCGCATGAGCCGGCTGGGCAACTTCGAAGTCGCCTGCGCGGAATTGGCTATTGCTGGCTGGCCGGTGCTGCTGCGAGAAACCGGCGGTGAGCCGGTACCTCAGTCGCATTCGACGGTGAACGTTGCACTGGTCTACGCCGCGCCGCGCAGTGAAGGCGACCACGGCCGTATCGAAAATGCCTACGAGCGCCTGTGTCTGCCGCTGTGCGATGTGCTGCGTGAGTGGGGTGGGGTAGCGTCAGTCGGGGAAATTGACGGGGCCTTCTGCGATGGCCGCTACAACGTCAACCTCAATGGCCGCAAACTGGTGGGTACCGCCCAGCGCTGGCGTCAGGGCCTGGGTGGCAAGCGCCCGGTGGTGCTGGTGCACGGTGCGCTGCTGCTGGACAACGAGCGCGAGTCGATGGTGGCGGCGGTCAACCGCTTCAACGAGTGCTGCGAGCTGGAACAACGCTGTCGCGCTGATGCGCACATCGCCTTGCACGAAGTAGCGCCGGCAGCACCCTGGTTTGAGCGCCTTTCGCAGGCCTACGCCAAGGTACTGGCCGAGTTGCCCAAGGACTAGCGGGTACCGTAGACCACCATGGTCTTACCCTTGACCTGCACCAGGCTGCGTTCCTCCAAATCCTTTAGAACGCGGCCGACCATTTCCCGAGAGCAACCGACGATTCGGCCGATTTCTTGACGGGTAATCTTGATCTGCATGCCATCGGGGTGGGTCATGGCATCGGGCTGCTTGCACAGCTCCAGCAGGCAACGGGCAACTCGCCCGGTCACGTCGAAAAATGCCAAATCGCCAACCTTGCGCGTAGTGTTGCGCAGGCGCTGGGCCATCTGGCTACCCAGGGCGTAGAGGATTTCAGGGTCCTGGCGCGCCAGTTCGCGAAACTTCTCGTAGCTGATTTCGGCCACTTCGCATTCGGTCTTGGCGCGTACCCAGGCACTGCGCTGCTGTTCGCCATCAACGGGCTCGAACAGGCCTAGCTCGCCAAAGAAATCGCCATTGTTGAGGTAGGCGATGATCATTTCATGGCCGTCGTCGTCCTCGATGAGGATGGTGACCGAACCCTTGATGATGAACGACAGTGTCTCGGCCCGGTCGCCGGCGCAGATGATGTTGCTTTTGGCGGTGTAGCGGCGGCGCTGGCAGTGTACCAGCAGCTTGTCGATGTTCTTTATCTTGGCGGGTAGGGCGGAGGCAACCATCACGAAATCCTGTTCGATACGACGCATAGGCTTTTTATAGAGGTTGGCTGACGGAAAGCGCCAGTCATTTGGCGCCAGCTTATCAGACACTACAGGATGTTTCGGTACTAAACCGACACATCTCGTGCTTTTCCCACAGCCGCACAAGGTCTAAGCTGACACCCTTTTCCGAAAATCAGGAGTCCGGGTAGATGAAGGCACGTATCCAGTGGGCCGGTGAGGCAATGTTCCTCGGCGAATCGGGGAGCGGCCATGTCGTCGTAATGGACGGCCCGCCCGAGGCCGGTGGCCGCAACCTGGGCGTGCGACCGATGGAAATGCTGTTGCTGGGCCTGGGTGGCTGCAGCAGCTTTGACGTGGTGAGCATTCTGAAGAAGTCGCGCCAGGCAGTGGAAAGCTGCGAGGCGTTTCTGGACGCGGAGCGCGCCAGCGAAGACCCGAAGGTGTTCACCAAGATTCACATGAACTTCGTGGTCAAGGGGCGTGGGCTGAAAGAAGCGCAGGTCAAGCGGGCGGTGGAGTTGTCGGCGGAGAAGTACTGCTCGGCTTCGATCATGCTCGAGCGTGCCGGGGTTGAGATTACCCATGGGTATGAAATCGTAGAGCTGGGTTAAGGCTGAGATACCGGGGCCGCTTTGCAGCCCTTGTGGAAGCGGGTGAACCCGCTCCCTTATGCGGCCCGGGTGGCCTTCAGTTGCGCAGGGCCGGAAGGGCCATCCGCAACCATTGCGGAAGACTGCTTCTCAGGGCCTGGCTCATCCGCTCCCGGTGCTTCTGGTAAACCAGGCCAAGCCAGATAACCCCCAGCCCAATCAAGGTCACCACCACCGGGAACAGCAACGACTGAGCAAACACCTCGTACGACAGATATCCCAGATAAGCCGCCACCCCCAGCGCACCAAACACCATGAACACCGGTCGGCGCAGCAGTACCGCCATGCCCATCAGCGCAATGTTGATCAGGCAGTACAGGGCCTTGCCCAACTCACTGCCGCTGTCCAGCAGTGTCAGCCCGCCCCAGAATGCTGCCAGCCCGGCCAGATAACCCCAACGGGCGTAGTCTTCACGTGTGCGACCGTCTATCACGAGGAAAACCACCAGCAAGCCCAACCCAAACCACAGGGATACCTGGCGGCGCTGCTCCCAGCTGAACGGGGAGCCGAAGAACCACTCGCTAAGGTCCATCGACATGAACCACAAGGCCACGGCTATTGGCATGACGACGAACGGGTAGGGGATCAACCGCAGCATTAGCAGGCCGGCAAGCACCGTGGCGGCCTCCATCGCCAGCCAGCCGCCCTGCACGTAGGTGTAGTACTGATGGTAGTCGGCCTGCGCATCGTCCAGTGGCCACCAGCCGAACATGCGTTCGATAGCGAATACCGCCAGCGGCACGATGCTGACTGCAACGGCAGCCAGTACGCCAGCAGCGACGGGTTGGGCGCGGCGCTGCAGATTGAGGGCGAGCAGGGTGATCAGCAGGATGTAGAGGCTGGCGATGATCAACAGCGCGCCGTCACCGATGCTCATCCAGGCCTCGGTGAGTAACCAGCCCATGGCCGCCATGATCAGCATGGCGCCAAAGTAGAAAGCAACATGGGCCAGCTGGAAGCTGCCACGAGGTGCGGGTTGCTGGCGTAGGAATGCCAGCAGGCTTTGGTCCTGACCCGGCTGGAGAATGCCTGCTTGCACGGCGCGCGCCAGGTCCTTGGCGTCGAATCGATCCGTCATGGTGATGCCTTCAGATGCGGTATGTGCTCTTGGTCATGACCTTGGCCAGCAAGCTCATGCCAAAGCGGACGGGGGCCGGAAAGCGATAACCACCGGCTTCCAGTGCAGACTCGGCGTGTTGCTCTTCGTCAATGCGCATTTGCTCGAGAATGGCCCGGGATTTTTCATCTTCGTGCGGCAACTGCTCCAGGTGCTCGTCGAGGTGCTTGCACACCTGATGTTCGGTAGCGGCGACGAAGCCCAGGCTGACCTTGTCGCTGACCAGCCCGGCGAGTGCGCCGATGCCGAACGACATGCCGTAGAACAGCGGGTTGAGCACGCTCGGGTGGCTGTTCAGCTGGCGAATGCGCTGTTCGCACCAGGCCAGGTGGTCCACTTCTTCCTCGGCGGCATGCTCCATGGCCTTGCGCACTTCCGGGAGCTTGGCGGTCAGGGCCTGGCCTTGGTACAGCGCCTGGGCGCAGACTTCACCGGTATGGTTGATGCGCATCAGCCCGGCAATATGACGGGCCTGTTGCTCGTCCAGGTCAGCGTCTGGCTGGACGATGGCCGGCGATGGCCGGGCGGGTTGGCCGCTGAAGGGCAGCAAGGTGCGCATGGCAGTATCGGCCTGCAGCAACAAGCGGTCGAGCGGCGAGTAGTGACGTTCGGTAGCCATCGGGCACCTCCGCAAGAATGTGCCCGACAGTTTACCGCAATAGCGGCGGGGTCGCTTGCCGTGGGTCAGCCCGGTGGCCAGTTCATCTGGCGCTGGCCAAGCACGTGCATATGGATGTGGTAGACGGTCTGGCCGCCTTTGGGGTTGCAGTTCATGACCACACGGAAACCTTCCTCGCAGCCTTGTTCGACAGCCAGGCGCTGGGCGGTGAACAGGATGTGGCCAGCCAGGGCCTTGTCTTCTTCGGTCAGGTCATTGAGGGTGCGAATGTGCTTTTTCGGGATGACCAGAAAATGTACCGGTGCCGCGGGTGCAATGTCCTTGAAGGCCAGGATCTGGTCGTCTTCATAGATGATATCTGCCGGGATTTCCCGGTTGATGATTTTGAGGAATAGATCGTCCACAGCACTTGCTCCATGGTGAGGGTCGGGCCGAGTGTACTCAGCCGGGCGCCGCTCGCCCAGTGGCTATTCCATGCCTAAGGGGCAATAGCGGCGGTGGATGGCCCCGGCCAGCTTGCGCACCAGCCAGCGCGGCAGCAGCCGCGGGGCGAACGCCAGCCAGCGGTTGCGCCGGCCGGGCATGATCAGCGCGCGGTTCTTGTCCAGTGCCCGCACGGTGTACAGCGCCACTTCCTCGGGGCTGAGACAGCGTTGCTTGCCATCGAGCCGCGCAATGCGCCTGCGTGCGGAACGCACTGGGCCAGGGCACAGTACAGAGACCTTGATGCCGGTGCGCTTCAGTTCTTCGCGCAGGGCCTGGGAAAAGCTCAAAACGTAGGCCTTGCTGGCGGCATAGGCGGCCATCCATGGGCCAGGCGCCACCCCGGCCAAGCCGGCGACGTTGAGAATCTGCCCGCCACCCTGCACAGCCATCAGGTTACCGATGGCGTGGCACAGGCGGCTCAGGGCCAGCACGTTGACCTCCAGCAGGTCTTGTTCGTCGGCCCATTCATGGGCCAGAAACGGCCCAAAGGTGCGCAAGCCTGCGCAGTTGACCAGCAAATCGATACGCCGCTCACCTTCTTCCAGCTCTAGCACGAAGCCTGAAAGGCGCAACGGCTGACTGAGGTCGCAGGCGCGGAACAGCACCTCGACACCGAAACGTTGGGTCAGCTCGATGGCGACAGGCTCCAGCGTTTCTCGTTGGCGTGCCACCAGGATCAGGTTGCGCCCGCGCCGTGCCAGCGCTTCCGCCAAGGCCAGGCCCAGGCCGCTGGAAGCACCAGTGATCATGGCGTAACGGGTCATGCAAGGCTCCTGGGGGCGGAAGAGGGCGCCTAGTGTACAACTTGCCCGTGCAAGGTGTTGCCTTTTGCTACAAGGTGCTGGCGCGCAAAACCTGGCAGCGTTCCAGGGCTTGTCGGTACTCGCCATGCAGGCGCTCGATCAATGAGCTGGCGCTGGGCAGGTCATGGATGGCTCCGACGCCCTGGCCCGCTGACCATACGGTCTTCCAGGCCTTGGCTTCGTCATCGATCGGCTTGAGCTTACCTTGCACCTGCCCCCCTTTGAGGGTGTTCATATCGTAGCCGGCCTGCTCCAGGCTCTGGCGCAGGAAGCTGGCTGGGATTCCGGACACCACTGGTGTGTGGATGATGTCGGCGGCGTGGGCATCCAGCAGCATCTGTTTGTAGGCGCCCTGAGCCTGGCTTTCTGTGGTAGCGATGAAGCGCGTGCCCATGTACGCCAGGTCCGCCCCCAGCAGTTGTGCGGCCAGGATTTCGTGGCCGTGGTTAATGCAGCCAGCCAGCAGCAGGGTCTTGTCGAAGAACTGGCGAATTTCTGCGGCCAGGGCGAACGGGCTCCAGGTGCCGGCATGGCCGCCCGCGCCTGCGGCGACGGCGATAAGGCCATCGACACCGGCTTCGGCGGCCTTTTCGGCATGCCGGCGGGTGGTGACATCATGAAACACCAGGCCGCCGTAGCTGTGTACGGCATCGACCACTTCCTTCACCGCGCCCAGGCTGGTGATGACGATCGGCACCCGGTGCTTCACGCACAAGGCAAGGTCGGCCTGCAGGCGCGGGTTGGTCGGGTGGACGATCAGGTTGACGGCATAGGGCGCTGGTGCCTGCAGTTGAGCCAGGCCAGCCTCGATCTCTTCCAGCCAGGCCTTGAAGCCAGCGCTGTCGCGTTGGTTCAGGGCCGGGAAACTGCCAACCACGCCGCTGGCGCAGCAGGCCAGCACCAGTTGGGGGTTGGAGATGAGGAACATCGGCGCGGCAACCACGGGCAGCCGCAGGCGTTGTTCGAGCGAGGCAGGTAGCGACATGGCAAGGCTCCTTGAGCGGGTGGCTATGTCAGAACGGTTTCACCACCACCAGAATGACGATAGCCAGCAGGATCAGCACGGGCACTTCGTTGAACCAGCGATAGTAGACATGGCTGCGGTTGTTGGTGCCGTTGGCGAAGCGTTTGCGCTGGGCACCGCACACGTGATGGTAGCCGGTCAGCAGGATGACCAGAGTGAGCTTGGCATGCAGCCATCCCTGGCTCAGCCAGCCGGGGGTGAGGTACAGCATCCAGACGCCAAAAACGTAGGTGGCGATCATCGCCGGGTTCATGATGCCGCGGTACAGCTTGCGCTCCATGGTCACGAAGCGTTCCTGGCTGATGCTGTCCTGGCTCTGGGCGTGGTAGACGAACAGCCTGGGCAGGTAAAACAGGCCGGCGAACCAGCAGACCACGCTGACGATATGCAGCGCTTTGATCCATAGGTAAAGCATGGAGGAGTTCCTTCAGGTAATCACGGTCGTCAGATAGTAGTGGTCAAGCGCCCGAAGGGTCACCCGAAGAGTTGTTACAGGCGCCCTGCGCCCCTATTATCGTGCGCTTTCCACACGGCTCGTTGATAAGGGGCAAGCGTTATGATCAAGGTCGGTATCGTCGGCGGCACGGGTTACACCGGCGTCGAACTGTTGCGTCTGCTGGCACAGCATCCACAGGCCGAAGTGGCGGTCATCACTTCGCGCTCCGAGGCGGGCGTGGCGGTGGCGGACATGTACCCGAACCTGCGCGGCCACTATGACGGGCTGGCGTTCAGCGTACCGGACAGCAAGGCTTTGGCCGCCTGCGATGTGGTGTTCTTCGCCACGCCGCATGGTGTTGCCCACGCCCTGGCTGGTGAGTTGCTGGTGGCCGGCACCAAGGTGATCGACCTGTCGGCCGACTTCCGCCTGCAGGATGCCGCCGAGTGGGGCAAGTGGTACGGTCAGCCGCATGGCGCGCCAGAGCTGCTTAAGGACGCCGTGTATGGCCTGCCTGAAGTCAACCGCGAGAAGATCCGCCAGGCTCGCCTGATCGCTGTGCCGGGTTGCTATCCGACCGCCACCCAGCTGGGCTTCCTGCCGCTGCTGGAAGCAGGGCTGGCTGACCCGTCGCGCCTGATCGCCGACTGCAAGTCGGGCGTCAGCGGTGCAGGCCGTGGTGCGGCAGTGGGCTCGCTGTTCTGCGAAGCCGGCGAAAGCATGAAAGCATACGCGGTAAAGGGCCATCGCCACCTGCCGGAGATCAGCCAAGGCTTGCGCCTGGCCGCGGGCAAGGACATCGGGCTGACTTTCGTGCCGCATCTGACGCCGATGATCCGCGGCATCCATGCCACCCTGTACGCGAATGTGGTCGATACCTCGGTCGACCTGCAGGCGCTGTACGAGAAGCGCTACGCCGACGAACCGTTCGTCGACGTGATGCCAGCTGGCAGCCATCCGGAAACCCGCAGCGTGCGCGGCGCCAACGTTTGTCGCATTGCGGTTCATCGCCCGCAGGGTGGTGACCTGGTGGTGGTGCTGTCGGTGATCGACAACCTGGTCAAGGGCGCCTCCGGCCAGGCGGTACAGAACCTCAACATTCTGTTCGGCCTGGATGAGCGCATGGGCCTGGCCCATGCCGGCTTGCTGCCGTAAGCAGCCAGCGTTCGAAAAGGCCCGCGTCGTGCGGGCCTTTTTGTATGTCGCGACTAAAGCCGCACAATTCTTGACCGATTTTCTCGGGAAAGCGGATAATGCGCGTCATCGAGTTTTATGGCGGCTACCGCGCCGGGAGAATCAACATGAGTGTCGAAACCTTCACCCCTACCGGCCTGGAGTTCACCCATGGGGCAGCCCAGAAGGTGAAAAACCTGGTCAATGAGGAAGGCAATGAACGTCTGAAACTGCGGGTGTTCGTGACCGGTGGTGGTTGCTCGGGCTTCCAGTATGGCTTTACGTTTGATGAAGATGTGGCCGAAGATGACACCATCGTCGAGCGCGAGGGCGTCTCCCTGGTGGTCGACCCGATGAGCTTCCAGTACCTGGCCGGCGCCGAAGTGGACTACCAGGAAGGCCTGGAAGGTTCGCGTTTCGTGATCAAGAATCCGAATGCCACCACCACCTGTGGTTGCGGCTCGTCGTTCTCGATCTAAGGCTTCGCCAGAAAGCAAAACGCCGCGCAATTGCGCGGCGTTTTGCTTTCTGGCGAAGCGGTCATGCCGGGTAGATCGCGCCCAGTATGCGCAACCCTTTGGCTGCAGTGACGGTGGGGCGGTTGGCAGCAATGCCTTCCAGGCAGCAATGGGCCAACCAGGCAAAGGCCATGGCCTCGACCCAGTCCGGGTCCACGCCATGGGCGCCAGTGCTGGCGACATGGGTGTCGGGTAGCAGCTGCCCGAGGCGGGCCATCAGCGCGCCGTTACGTGCCCCGCCACCACATACAAGAAGCGCTTCGGTGCCTTGCTGGGCGTTGTTCAACGAGTCGATGATGCTGCGAGCGGTCAGCTCCAGCAGTGTTGCCTGTACGTCTTCGTCGCGGTAAACGGGTAGGCGGGCCAGGTGAGCATCCAGCCAAGGCAGGTTGAATACCTCGCGGCCGGTGCTCTTCGGGCCGCTGCCGGCGAAGAACGGGTCGCCGAGCAATGCACTGAGCAGACCCGCTTGAACCACCCCCGAAGCCGCCCAGGCACCATCCTTATCGTAGGCCTGGCCAAGCTTGCGCTCGATCCAGGCATCCAGCAGCACGTTACCAGGGCCGCAGTCGAAGCCGTGCACCGGTTTCTCCTGTTCGATCAGGCTCAGGTTGCTGAAGCCGCCCACGTTCAGGATTGCCAGTCGCTGACCAAGGTGGTTGAACAGGGTCTCGTGGAAGGCGGGCACCAGCGGCGCACCTTGGCCGCCGGCTGCCACATCGCGGCGGCGGAAGTCGGCGACCACGCTGATGCCGGTAAGCTCGGCGAGCAACGCCGGGTTGCCGATCTGCACAGTAAAACCACGTGCCGGTTCGTGGCGGATGGTCTGGCCGTGGCTGCCAATGGCGCGGATGGCTTCCGCCTTCAGGCCCTGGCGAGCCAGCAACTGGTGGATACCTTCGCCTGCCAGGCTAGCCCAGCGGTTTTCCGCCAATGCCGCACGTGCGATCTCGTCAGGGCCGCTGCTGCACAGGGCAAGCAGTTCCTGACGCAAGTCGTCGGGCATTGGCAGGTAATGGGTGGCGAGCAGCTCAGGCTGCTCGCCTTGTTCGATCAGGGCAATGTCCAGGCCATCGAGGCTGGTGCCGGACATCACCCCCAGATAGAGCGCCATGGCTTAGCGCTTGTTCGCTGCGAGCATGGTTGCCTTTTCCTGGTCCATACGGGCAATCAGTGGTTGGCTCTGCTGCAGGAAGCGCTGGCGCTCGTTTCTGGCGATCGGGTCGGCCATCGGGACTTTCTGGCTCAGCGGATCGACGTGCACACCGTTGACCTGAAACTCGTAGTGCAGGTGCGGTCCGGTGGACAGGCCAGTGGTGCCGATATAGCCAATGATCTGGCCCTGCTTGACCGTGCTGCCAGTTTTGATGCCCTTGGCGAAGCCCTGCATGTGGCCGTACAGCGTCTTGTAACGGTTACCGTGCTGGATAATCACGGTATTGCCGTAGCCGCCTCGGCGACCGGCAAGCTCGATACGGCCGTCACCAGCTGCCTTGATCGGCGTACCGCGGGGAGCTGCGTAGTCGACGCCCTTATGGGCGCGGATCTTGTTCAGGATCGGGTGCTTGCGGCCGGCGGAAAAGCGTGAGCTGATGCGGGCGAAGTCGACTGGGGTACGGATGAAGGCCTTGCGCAGGCTGTTGCCGTCGGCAGTGTAGTAGCTAGTGTTGCCCTGCTTGTTGGTATAGCGCACGGCGGTGTAGGTCTTGCCGCGGTTGGTGAAGCGGGCGGACAGGATATTGCCGGTACCGACGACCTTGCCGTCCATCACTTTCTGCTCATAGACCACGTCGAACTCGTCGCCCGGGCGAATGTCCTGAGCGAAGTCGATGTCGTAACCCAGCACGCGGGCCAGGTTCATGGTCATGCTGTGGGACAGGCCGGCGCGCTGGGCCGATGCCGACAGCGAACTCTTGATCACACCGTGGGCATAGGCGGTACGCACCACCGGCTTGCTGACTTCACGATTGAAGGTGTAGCCCTTGGCGGTCTTGGTCAGGTGAATGGTTTCTAGGCTGCTGACCTTGCTGCTCAGGCTGGCCAGTTGGCCATCCTTGTCGAGCTCGAACTGCAGCACTTGGCCGTGCTTGAGCTGGCTGAACTGCTTGGCCTGCTTGTTACTTGCCAGCAGGTCATGCACTGCATTGGCTGGCAGGCCAACCTTGGCGAACAGGGTTGACAGTGTATCGCCACGGGCCACGGTGATCTCTCGGTGGCCTGGTTCTTTGGTAGGTTCGGCGACCGGGGCTTTCTGTTCGGCTTTCTGGGTCTCGGGAGTAGCGTCTTCGATCTGGACGAAAGGCGAGGTTTGCCCACCTTCTGCCTGCACCAGCGGCGCAGCACGGGACTCGTCTCTCAGTTGCTCGACAGGGCTTTCCAGCTCGAGGTTGAGGGTAGTTTTCTTGGCTTCCACTTCGCTGGATGGGAATACCAGCAGAGCCAAGCTGAGCAGGGCGGCAATGCCGCTGGCGGCCAACAGATGGCTTTTCGGATAAAGCGGGGGCGCTTTAGGCGGTTCGTTGGTCATAGGCAAGGTGACTTTGAAAAAAGTGAAATGGAAAAGATGAATGACATGATGAAGATGAAATAACTGTATAAAATATAACCAAATCCATTTTCACGCAAGGGCGCGTAGACGCCGCAAGCCTGTACCCGGGTCACATTCCTTTGCGAAACTTGTATTTGACGGCCGATCTTGTATGGTTGGCTCCCCCTGAATCTGAGCCTTGCGGGTTTGTCTATGAAGTCGGTTGAAGAGCAGCTGGCGCTTATAAAGCGCGGTGCGGAAGAAGTACTGGTCGAGTCGGAACTGGTGGAGAAGCTCAAGCGCGGCCAGCCTCTGCGCATCAAGGCTGGCTTCGACCCGACTGCACCTGACCTGCACCTTGGTCACACGGTGCTGATCAACAAGCTGCGTCAGTTCCAGGAGCTGGGCCATCAGGTCATCTTCCTGATCGGTGACTTCACCGGCATGATCGGCGACCCTAGTGGCAAAAGTGCCACTCGCCCGCCGCTGACCCGTGAACAGGTGCTGGATAACGCCGAGACTTACAAGCAGCAGGTGTTCAAGATCCTCGACCCGGCCAAGACCGAAGTCGCGTTCAACTCCACCTGGATGGACAAGCTGAGCCCCGCTGACTTCATTCGCCTGGCGTCGCAGTGCACTGTGGCGCGCATGCTGGAGCGTGATGACTTCGACAAGCGTTACACCACCAATCAGCCGATTGCTATCCACGAGTTCCTCTACCCGCTGGTGCAAGGCTACGACTCGGTGGCGCTGAAGGCGGATGTGGAGCTGGGAGGTACCGACCAGAAGTTCAACCTGCTGATGGGGCGCGAACTGCAGCGCGCCTATGGTCAGGAAGCGCAGAACATCGTGACCATGCCGTTGCTCGAAGGGCTCGACGGCGTGAAGAAGATGTCCAAGTCGCTGGGTAACTATGTCGGCATCCAGGAGGCGCCAGGGGTGATGTACAGCAAGCTGGTGTCTATCCCGGATACCCTGATGTGGCGTTACTTCGAGCTGCTGAGCTTCCGATCTATGGAAGAAATCGAGCAGTTCCGTGCCGACGTTGCCAGCGGCGCCAACCCGCGTGACATCAAGATCAAGTTGGCAGAAGAAATCGTTGCGCGCTTCCACGGTGAAGAGGCGGCTGCCAATGCTCACCGTGCTGCGGGTAACCGTATGAAGGAAGGTGAGCTGCCGGAAGATCTGCCGGAAGTCGAAGTGGTCGCGGCGGAAGACCTGCCGATTGCTGCTGTGCTGAACCGGGCCGGGTTGGTGAAGAACTCGGCACAGGCTCGTGATTTGCTTAGTGGCGGCGCGGTGAAGGTTGATGGTGCCGTGGTCGACAAGGACTTCATGTTTGTCCTTGGTGCTACTCATGTATGCCAGGCGGGTAAGAAGTCGTTTGGCCGGGTTACCCTCAAGGCTGAGTGATTGGCTGGTGGTGTAGCTATATAGAAGCGGGGAGGCCGGTAGGCCTCCCCGTTTTGTTTTTGGGGTTTGGTTGTTGCTGTTGTAGGGGGGGTATGTCTTGAGGTGGTTTTGGCGGTGAGATGTGTCTGCCATAACCCCTGCAGCGCATGTGGCGAACACTTGGCAGCCCCGATACGGTCTTTTCCCCTTATATTTCACTTTCTTGAAATTAAAGGTTGACGCCCTCTCGAATCCCCTTATAATGCGCCCCACTTCCAGCGACAACGGAACGACAAACTCCTTGAAATTCAATGAGTTAGACAATTCTGAAGGTGCTGTAAGGGCTACGATCAAATGATCGAAAGCGGTTGAAAAGGTGGTTGACAGTGCTTCTAAGTGCTGTATGATTCGCCTCCCGCTACGAGAGATCGCAGCGAGCCAAGTGTTTGAAGC